>CAZLFB010000101.1:0-4428 GCA_964558695.1 uncultured Orrella sp. | reverse complement strand
ATTTTTTCCTGTCGCATGCTGCCTCCAAACTAAAACGCTTGGCAGTCTCTCAAACCTGGGCCAGCAACAAAAGCTGTCAAATCTGACAGTCGGGCTTTCCCTAGGTAGGGATTGACATTGGATAAAGCCTAGATTTCTAGGTTGTCGATCAGTCGGGTCACGCCGAGCTTGGCTGCTGCGAGCACCACAAGCGGCTCGCCTTGTGACACTTCTTGGGGCAACGGTGCCAGCAAGTCACGCTGGCGACGAATCGCGATGTAATCCACTTGCCAACCAGCCGCAGCGAGCGCACCTGAGGCGTCTTGCTCGAGCCTGGCAGTCTCATGTGCACCATCCTGGATGGCCTGGCGGATGCGCTGCAACTGGGCATACAGCGCTGGTGCCTTCTGGCGGTCGGTCTCAGAGAGATAAACATTGCGGGATGACAGCGCCAAGCCATCATCGGCTCGCACGGTCTCGTGCGCCAAGATATCGACTGGCAACTGGAATTGGCGACACATGGCGCGCACCACCATCAGTTGCTGGTAGTCTTTTTTACCAAACACCGCCACCCGAGGCTGAACACAAGAAAACAGCTTTAGCACCACGGTGCTGACACCCTGAAAAAAACCGGGTCGATAATGACCCTCCAGAATGTCACCCAAGTCGCCGGGCGGTTGAACCCGAAACGTCTGTGGCTCTGGATACAGCTCACCCTCATGTGGCGCAAACAGCACATAAACATCGCGGGCTGCTTCTAGCTTGGCGATATCATCGACCAGCGTACGCGGGTATTTGTCGAAATCCTCATTGGGGCCAAACTGCAAACGATTCACAAAAATGCTGGCCACAACCGGATCGCCGTGCTGGCGGGCAGTTCGCATCAAAGACAGGTGCCCTTCATGCAAATTGCCCATGGTTGGCACAAACGCCACGCGCGTTTGACCACGCAAATGATCACGCAGCTCTTCAATGGTGTGTACGACTTTCAAGATGGCCTCCAGCGCGATGCAGCCCAGATCAGGCCGGCACGCTCGAATACGACAGGCGCACGTAAATGGGTGCGTAAGGTTCAGCCTGCGTAATCTCTAACAGGGATTCACGCGCGAGTTCCAGCATCGCCAGAAAATGGACAACCACCACGGCAACGGGTGCCCCCTCGTTAACACGGATCATGAACAAGTCACCAAACTCAACAAATCGGACGTTGGATAGGTGCCGAAGTATATGCGTCATGTGCTCGCGCACTGAGAGCTGTTCACGAGTGATATGGTGGTGCGCATTAAGCTTGGCACGCCGGATGATGTCAGCCCACGCAGACTGAAGATCGGAAAGCTGCACCATGGGCAACACTTTCTCAACCTCAAAATCGGCTGACGCGCGAGCAGTATAAAAGTCGCGACCAACACGCGGCAACTCCTCAAGCTTTTGGGAGGCCAGCTTCATCTGCTCATATTCGAGCAACCGGCGAACCAACTCTGCCCTGGGGTCTTCTGGCTCTTGGCCGTCCTCACGGGGCGCCACTGGCAGCAGCATCCTGGCCTTGATCTCAATAAGCATCGCCGCCATCAGCAGATATTCACCTGCAAGCTCTAGATTGGTGGCCCGAATTTGCTCGACATACGAGAGATACTGTCCAGTGACCTCAGCCATGGGAATATCGAGCACATTGAAGTTTTGTTTGCGGATCAGGTAGAGCAGCAGGTCTAGCGGGCCCTCGAATGTCTCAAGAAACACTTCAAGCGCATCGGGCGGTATGTAGAGATCCTGGGGCAGGTTAAACAGCGGTTCTCCGTACAAGCGGGCAATCGCCACCGAATCGACCACATTGGGGGTCGAATCCACCTCAGGGGCCACGAGCGCGTCTAGCGCTTGGCCGTTTGAACCGCTGTCTGACATCAGACGTCAGTCATTCTGATACACGTATGGGCGTTGTGGCACCTTGACTAGCTTGAAACCTTCTAGCAACTCGGCGTCCTGCGCACGATCCCACAAACGCGCCCGACCATCCCGCTGCTTCTGCTCAGCATCTGGATGCGCTTGCTTGTACTGCTTCAAAAACTGGGTGATGTCGGATTCGTAGTTGATTGCCATGGCGCTAAACATCCCTAAAAAGCAATATTTCAAAATCGGATGCACTTATTCTACTGTAGGCAGGGCCAATTTTTGCGGCGCACAACGACAAGTATCGATCAGTGCAAGATTTGACTCAAGAAAAGCTGAGTCCGCTCCGACTGTGGATTGTCAAAAAACGCCTCAGGACTATTCTGCTCGATGATTTCACCTTGATCCATGAAAATCACCCGATTGGCCACTTTACGAGCAAAGCCCATTTCGTGCGTGACGCACAGCATGGTCATGCCACTTTGCTCAGCGAGCTCAACCATCACATCGAGCACTTCCTTGACCATTTCTGGGTCCAGCGCCGACGTAGGCTCATCAAACAGCATGATTTTGGGGTTCATGCAAAGCGAACGGGCAATCGCCACTCGCTGTTGCTGGCCGCCAGATAGCTGCCCAGGGTATTTATTGGCCTGCTCCGGGATACGGACACGCGCCAAATACTTCATCGCCTCTTCCTCAGCTTGCGCCTTGGGGGTCTTTAACACCCAAATCGGCCCGAGCGTCAGATTCTCTAACACGGTCAAGTGCGGGAATAAGTTGAAATGCTGAAACACCATGCCAACTTCCCGGCGAATCGTTTCAACATCCTTAATATCACTGGTCAATTCGGTGCCATCAATAATGATTTGCCCTTGCTGATGTTCTTCCAGTCGATTCAAGCAACGAATCAAGGTTGACTTGCCAGAGCCTGATGGCCCGCAGATCACAATACGCTCGCCAGAAGCGACCGACAGATTAATGTCGCGCAGCACATGGAACTTGCCATACCACTTGTTGACGTTGATCATTTGAATCAGGTCTTGATCCATCCTGTATTTCTCCACGGTGAGGCAACGCCGCCCTAGCGGCTGTGCCCTGTTGCCAAGCGCCTTTCAAGCGCCTGGCTGTATTTGGACATTGAAAAACAAAACACAAAATAAATGGCCGAGATAAACACGTAGACCTCGACACCGAAGCCTTGCCAGGCCGGGTCGGTGAGCGCGGCTTTGGCGGCCAGTGTCAAGTCAAAAATCCCGATAATCACCACCAGCGATGTATCTTTGAACATGGCAATAAACACGCTCACCAGAGGCGGGATCACAATCTTTAACGCCTGCGGCAAAATAATGAGCCGCGTTTGCTGCCAATAGGTCAGGCCTAACGAGTCAGCGCCCTCATATTGCCCTTTGGGAATTGCCTGCAAACCACCACGCACCGTCTCGGCCACATAGGCTGCTGCAAACAGGATGATGGCAATCAAGGCACGCAATAGCTTGTCAATCGTGAGCCCTTCAGGCAAAAACAGCGGCAGCATGACTGAGGACATGAACAACAAGCTAATCAAGGGCACGCCACGGATCAGCTCAATGTAGATTACACAAATCGACTTGATCGCTGGCAACTTCGAACGCCGCCCAAGCGCGAGCACCACACCTAGCGGAAAAGCCAGTGCAATGCCAAAAGTCGCCAAAATCAACGTGAGCGGCAAGCCACCCCAGAGTGTGTTCTCCACATAAGTCAGACCAAACACACCGCCCCACATCAGAACCGCCACGGCAGTCAGCCCAACCACCCACAGTGGCAATAGCCAGATATTCCAGAGCTTGCGCCAGCCGCTGGCGACGATCATGGCAACGAGCAACAACATCGAAACCAATGGCCGCCATTGCTCATCAAACGGATAGGTACCAAACAAAATCAGGCGGTGCTTTTCCACGATGAACGCCCAACAGGCGCCCGAGGCCTCGTGGCATTCCGTACCGTTGGCCGCGGTCAGCTTGGCCTGGAAAAACGCCCATTCAAAAAGCGCTGGGACAGCGATCACCAACAACCAGCCTGATAACAGCGTCAACACACTGTTAAAGGGACTGGAAAACAAGTTCTGACGCATCCAGCCAACCGCCCCGATTTGACTGACGGGAGCCTCACGGCTGACAGCTGTGTTCATGGGTTCTGTGGCCATGGTCAACGCTCCACCAACGCAATGCGCGCGTTGTACCAATTCATGAAAAACGATATCGACAAACTCACGGTCAGATAGGCTGCCATGATGAGCATGATGCCCTCAATGGCCTGTCCTGTCTGATTCATCGTGGTGTTTACAACCGACACCAGATCGGGATAGCCGATCGCAACCGCCAGCGAACTATTCTTGGTCAGGTTCAGATACTGACTCGTCATCGGTGGAATAATCACTCGAAGGGCTTGTGGCAAGACCACAAGCCGCAAAGCCAAGCTGCGGCGCAGGCCAAGGGATTCGGCTGCCTCCCACTGCCCGCGGCTAACCGCTTGGATGCCTGATCGCACAACTTCGGCGATAAAGGCCGCGGTGTAAATCACCAAACC
>CAZLFB010000100.1:0-27834 GCA_964558695.1 uncultured Orrella sp. | reverse complement strand
ATCAACGCGAACTTTTTCGTCTTCTCGCCAGTGACTGCGCCTCACACGCCAATACAGCAACAAGCCATCGCGGCGCTCCATAGCCTGCCGGTTGCGAGCCAGGCATTGACTGCGCCTTTGACTGCGCCCAAGGATCCGTTTTACCCGGATCTGAAAGAGCAACTTGCGCCAGTGTGGAAACACCAACCAGACATGCTCACGTTTCACTTTGGCATTCCTGACCCTGCCATCGTTGATCAAGCGCATGCGCTTGGCATCGCGGTTGGCATGACAGCAACCTGCGTGGCCGATGCCCTGGCGATTGAAGCGGCTGGCGCTGACTTTATCGTCGCCCAAGGTGTCGAGGCGGGCGGCCATCGCGGCCTATTTGCCGTCAATACGAAAGACGATCAACTGACTGCACTAGAACTTACGATGCAACTGGCCATGCACAGTTCACTGCCCATCGTCAGCGCTGGTGGCATCATGGACGGATCAGATATTCGGGCGGCGCTGAACGCTGGTGCCACCGCGGTTCAACTTGGCACTGCATTTCTGTGCTGTGACGAATCCGGCGCCTCTGCCGCCCACAAACGTTACCTGCTGACAAAAGGAGAACGCGGCAGTGTGATGACCAAAGCTTTCTCTGGCAGACCTGCCCGCGGCATTGACAACGAATTCATTCAGCACATGCAAGGCCAGCCTATCTTGCCCTTCCCGCTTCAAAACACCCTGACCGGCCCATTACGAAAATGGGCGAGCGACACCGACAACGGCGAGTATCAGAGCCTGTGGGCAGGCACACAATATCATCGGGCAAGAGCCATGTCTGCCAGCCACCTTATGCAAACACTGGCACAAGAAACCCAGAATGCCATGCATTCGTAACTCGACGGACTATCTTCCGATGTGACGCAGCACAATCATCATGTAGCGCATGACACCGGTTCGATGACACTCAGTCAAGGCATTACCGCCAATCATGTTGGCAAATCGAGGGACACGATCCAGGCCCAGCCAGTCTAGTGGCGGGGCGATCCAACTTAGCAGACGATCCCAGGGCTCGTATAGGCGTAAAAACTCGCCCAAATCCTGCTTGGAGACCAATTCAAACCCATGCAGCTGCGCCTGATCAACCACCTGATTCACCGCTGGCACATGACCCACACGCCAACCTCGCTTTAAGGCATCAATGCGAGCCAAGTCCTTGCTGGTTAAGGATGAGCCATCACCAGCGAGCATGTCATCGACCATGATCAGAAAGCCACCAGGCAACACATGCTGACTGGCAGCACCTAAAAACAAATCAAGGCTTGATAGGTGGGTATGGCTCTCAATGGCAATGACCAATTCGCTGCGGGCAGGTGCTTGCAGGCTGGTGAAATCAGCCTGCAACACTTCACACCTGTCTTGCAAGTTGCGCTGCAATGCCAGCGCTTGCGCAATCTGCACTTGTGTATCGCTCAAGGTGTAACCCGTGAATCGGGTCTCGGGCCAGAGATTGGCCAGGTGTAACAAGCTGCCACCCACGCCGCAACCCAGATCAGTGAGGGTCACTGGCGCATGACCAAGCGCAGCCAATGCGGCTTGCGCCACCAAGTCATTGATGTGGGCAGCAGCAGCCTCTGGGGTGTCAATACTTGGGCCCCAAAGCTTGCGGTGAATTGCCATGGACTGGCCTGTATCACCAGAGGCTAGAAAGCGTCGGGTGTTGGCCTCGTAATATTGGGCGACTGCATGACGGTGTGAATCGCTCATTGGTCTGAAAGAACTCGCGATGAAAAGCCCAGCGTATCATCGCGGATCCAAGCGACCGGTAATGTCCGCACAACAACTAGACCTTCAAACCCGAGCCGCCCCTGTCTGACACGCAGTCGAGGGAGCACCCTATCGCCATGCCTGCCGATCAATATCAAGGTCGGCAAACTGATCCGGATTTAAAACGGGTTCATCCCCACCACGCACCAGTTGCTTGCGATAGTCTTCCAGCATTCTCAACACCACTGGCAGCAGCGTCACGATCACCATCAGGTTCACTACAGCCAACACACCCATGAGCGGATCCGAGAAGAAGAAGACTGACGTGGCTTGGGGTGCTGCTGCTCCCAGCATCACGCACGCCACGACCAGCACACGCAGGACAAGCGTCGCTGTGCTTGATTGACTGAACTCTCGCATCGCAGTTTCGCCGAGATAATAGTTATAGATGATCGAACTCAAGGAAAACAGAAACAACAAAAACGTCAACAGGTACTGCGCCCATGCGCCAAAGTGCGCTGACAACGACTGCTGCACAAGTGGTGCGCCAGTTAATTCAGAACCGGGCTGGTAGACCGGGCTTAACAGCACGATGAATGCCGTGCATGAACAAATCACAATCGTGTCAATGAAGACCGACAGTGACTGCAAAATGCCTTGGGACACCGGGTGTTTTACGTCGGCAGTTGCTGCCACGTTCGGAGCTGAACCCAGCCCCGCTTCGTTTGAAAACAAGCCACGCTTCAAACCCGCCGCCAACGCGGCACCCATGCCCCCAGACACCGCCTCTTCCCAACCAAATGCATTGGCCACGATCACACCGAACACGCGTGGCATTTCACCCACATTCAGCACCATGACCGCGAGCGCCATGAGGATATAGATCATGCACATCAGCGGCACAATCGCGTCCGAGGCCTTGACGATACGCTTAAGACCCCCAAAAACGATCAAACCTGCCAGCGGCCCAATCACAAGCGCGGTGGCAAATGTTGGTATGCCCAAGCTGTCTTGAACTGCCGTGGAAATGGTGTTGCCCTGAAACGCATTAAAGCCAAAGCCGAACGAGGCCAACAAACAAAACGAGTACAGCAACACCAGCCAGCGATAGTTCGCGCCCAGGCCGTGACGAATATAGGCAGCCGGGCCACCACGAAATGAGCCATCTTCAGATCGGCGCTTAAAGACTTGCGCCAGCGTGCATTCGATCAAGCTCGTGCACATACCGACCAGGGCAATCGCCCACATCCAGAACACAGCGCCTGGTCCGCCCAAGGTCAAAGCAACGGCAACGCCCGCCACATTGCCACCGCCGACGCGACCACCAACCGAGACCATCAACGCATCCCAGCCACTGACTTGACCCGCGGCCACACCACCAGCGCCTGGCTTTGCGAGCTTGAACATCCGCCCGAAGTACCTGATTTGCACAAACCGGGTGATGAGCGTGAAGTAAAGCCCAATGACCACCAGCAATGGGACCAGTGCCCAGCCCCAAGTCAGCGAGTTGATGTAATCAAAGAGGGTGGTCAAGGTGTCCATGCTTAGCGTCTCCTTTATTTTTGAACAGCACCGTGCTTGCGGCTGCGTCTGATATGCCTGCGGGTGTCTGTGCCGTCTTGCATTAAAAATTGCGGCTTGCACGCGCGGGACACATCATTGTCAAATTAAAAATTAACACAGTGATGTCTTAATTGGTCGCGACATTAACATATGGTTACGTTTTTCACTGCCCATGGTGCGCTCGACCCCTAATTCCAACTGAGCTCGATACAAAACCATCAGCGAGAGACCATGCACATCAGGCTGCCGATCAACATCCACAATGCCATGGCGCTATGGTGCCATGGTGCCATGGTGCCCAGCACCAGGATCAACCAAGACCATGATCAACCAAGATGACTGCTTCGATGACGTGTTTGAACCTCACATGAAGTAAAGAGCTTACAAACACGAACTAAAACTTCATTCTGTAAACTCAGTGGACATCACTTCCCATTCGATATGCCGATTCGATATACCGATTCGGCTCCTCAACATATCCCTCGCTGAGCCCATAGAATTTCCTTCTGAAGCACAGACAGGCAGTATGCTTAGCACAACGTTTGTGTTTAGCCGACGGACATGACACATCTGCTCGTTCTACTTGGTGTACTGTCGGTCGAATCAATTCATGATCAAACAGGTTGCCCACATGAAAATTCTGATGGTTCTCACCTCTCATCACCAACTTGGTAACACTGGACTGACCACGGGGTTTTGGTTCGAGGAACTCGCCGCACCTTACTACGTCTTTAAAGACGCTGGTGCTGAGATCACATTGGCCTCACCGGCCGGTGGCTTGCCCCCCATCGACCCAAAAAGTCAGCAGCCTGATGCGCAGACACCGGCCACCGAGCGATTCAGTCAGGACCAACAAGCCCGTGACAAGTTAGCCCAGACCGTGCGATTAAACACGGTCGACGCATCGCAGTTTGATGCCATTTTTTACCCTGGTGGTCACGGGCCATTGTGGGATTTGGTCAATGACCCAGATTCCATTCGATTGATTGAGACATCAATCCATACCAATATACCGATAGGTTTCGTATGTCATGCACCAAGCGCGCTTGTCAAAGCAAAAACGACAGATGGCCATCCAATCGTTGCGGGCCGTCAAGTCACTGGATTTTCAAGAAGCGAGGAACAAGCAGCGGGACTAATTGACGTGGTACCTTTTTTAATCGAAGACGAGTTCATCAAACAAGGCGCTTCTTATCAGAGGGCCGCTGACTGGCAACCGTTCGCCATAACCGACGGCAAACTGGTTACCGGTCAAAACCCGGCCAGTTCTGAACTGACGGCGCAGGCTGTGCTTGAACTGATTGCCACAAAAGGCTCACATCACTGATGCAGACCTTTTGTGGTTGCTCAATCAGGGCAAAGTTCCCCGATTACTTCAACAACTGAGACGTGACATTGGGTGTTGAGTATGGCATGTCATCCACCAGCCAAGCGCCAGCCTTGCCGCTATCAAACACAGTCTTCAAATCAATGACAACATACGTTGTGCGGTTCTGATAGTTGGTTAGGTGCCATTGGGCGTTTGTCAGGTCTTTGATGGCCACCCACTGCGTATAGTCAGACGTGATCTTGTCGCCGTCTTTGGTCGCCGCAACACCTTTGGGGATATCCACATTATTCAAAATGTGAGCGGTCAACTGCACCGTTTCAGCACCCGTCTGAGGCACATCGGCGAAATGACGCAAATAAGCTGCTCGAACAAACCGTGATGGTGGCGTGTAATCCGCTGGCAAGCCCACCAAGCCACCGCCCTGCCCAATTTCCGTCACGTTCTGCCCATTGATATCAATCGATGAGCGTGCAAAATTGCTTAATGACAAATAATTGCGCAGGTTAGTTACCTGCCAATCATACGTTGGCGCATTGGTCAGCACACTGGCCACATTGTCATGCAAACGCATCTGGCCGCCGACAAACTCAACGATGACGCTCGCACCGGTTTTGTCGGTGAAGACAAAGTGCAGCCACGGTGGTGTAGGACCCGCAGGCAAGCTCGAGTCGTACCACACTTTGTACTTAGGTAATTCCTTTTTTAGTTCATCGACGCTGGCATACATGCCCAGCGTCATGGTGCCAAACTCCAGAATCGATACATACGATTTGTCTGCGGGCGTGATTGTTTGGTACTCGGTAAAGCCCGGCAAAAAGTTCGCACTCATCCCCAGACCTGCACTGTTTTGCCCTTCAAGCAAGGCAGGCGCACCCGGCAACACGCTCGGCGAAATCCCAATCAGCGCGTATTTGGTTTTTTGGGATACCGTCGGCAAATTTAACGCAGCCGGTGCGCTCATCTCAAACCCGGTTCCTGCTGGCATGCTGTTGACTTGCCACTTCATGTCGTAAGCCCATTCCATGGTGCGCGCGGCGACCACGGTGCCATCTTTGGCTGTGATATTCACAGCCGTGCAAGCAAGCGCAACATTAGCCGCACTGAGCAATCCCAAAGCAATTAACCATTTCTTCATCCTTTACTCCTCAAATTGCAAGGCAAAACATTCATGTAACCGTTAGCATGACACCTCACTATACCGGTGAGCATAGTGCTTTCCAAATGCCAGGGCCTGAAATCCTGCCGTCATGCCTACTACCGTTACAAATGCATCACCTGCCAGCCAATAAGAGCCGCTTGATATCAACGTACCTTTTCTAGTGAGCCAATCGCGCCAAACTCAGAACACCAAATTCACAACACTACGGCGACGGCTTTTGAAACTCAACCTGAACTGGCTGGATGTGATGTGCATGCCGGGTTTGTGCACCATCAAACGGTGCTACCCAAAGATACCTGGGACCCAAGCCTGGCGCAAGGCTGATATCTTTATCATCCAGTGTAGTCATCGCTCGACGAATCTCCAAAGTCCAAACACCGTCTTGCCAGCGACCTGCCGCATGGACATCGGCTCTGTTTGAGCCCAGCCGCCCATCTACTACCACACCGGGCACCCGAGTACCAACGTCAACACTCTGTTCCAACTCCGCGCTCCAGACCTCACCAGTCACCGGGGTCAGCATGCCAGTGCCATCACCGTCATGTCGAGGCAACAACACAGGGATCAACAAACTCTCGCAAACGTCCGGGGTGTTTAGACAACGCTGCAAGCGCTGGCGCGCTGAACCTGGTACCGGCTCATATTCACCGGTCTCGCGCACTCGTTTCAAGACTGCCATGCAATCCGGATCATCACGCAAACAAACGTTTAGACCATATCCGGCACTACCCCAATCTGGCTGATAGCCACCGGTGTAACGATGCCCCGGAAAGACAGAAGGCACAGGCGGGCCGATGTGGTTGTCGTCGAGCCTGGCTGGGATTTGTTGACCTGTTCGAATCGATTTCCAATGCCACAAGTCCAACATCGAGCCATCGGTGGTGTGATGTAAGCCTCGAGTGACCGGGCGATGAGGCCCCTGCACCAGATTCTGACCATGCTGTGTAAAAGCGCTGGCGAGTTGCGATTTGTCTGACCAAATGATGGCCAACTTGTCCTCATAGAACTCGGTTTCATCGTCCTGCTTGATGCCATCACCGAGAATGCGCCAACCCGAGACCGTGCGCTCAAGCGGCAGATGCAGCTGGCTGTGCGTGGGATCTGACCACTGAACCAGAAAGAAGGCGGACATGCCATCATAAAAACCACGGATGGTTACGTTGGTTTGTCCGTCCGAGAAACCAGCGCCGTGGCTAGTGTTGACCGTAACGGGTGCAAGCCCGGTCCAGACAGACTCATCAGCGACGCCATCGAGAACAACTTCTGCCTCACGATGCTGAACTGTCAATGCGTGCTGTGGTTTTGCCAGCCACCAACCACTGCCGGCCACCACCACTGCCGCAACCGAGGCGCTCACCAAACCCACCAACACACGCTGCCAACGCGCCCGCCACATCGCCCAAAACCTGCCTGCTAGCGTATGCAGGGCCACGTGCACGATCGTTAGCACGATCAATGCGCTTGCCATTGCCGCATGCCATTGCAATGCTGCACTGGTGCCCACCAAACCCAGAAACATCCACGTGCCAGTGGCAGCGAGTGCAACGAGTATCAGCAGCGAAAACACAGACGATAGATTGGCAAGCCAGCGAGGTGTCCCACCTGTCGCTTTAGGATTGGCTAACAACTTACGCCATTGTCCGCAGCGGATGATGTAAACCAAATACGCGAACAACAGCGCAGTCAAGCCCCAGCCAGCCAGCAGATGCCATTGCACAATCGTACCCTGGGGCCAGATACTTAACCACTGAGCCCAAGTGTGCGCGATTGTGTCGCTCCGGTCAGAGGCTAGACGTGCCCCGGTGGCCAAACTCACGACCACCAGAGCCACGATCAACCAATGCAACACAATGACCGATAGATCAGACCTTGGTTTGTGCGCAGCCTTCATCATGACTAACGCAGTGTCACTTCTTCAATCAACTCAAGAGTCTGAGGATCCATCACCGTCATACGCAACGACTTGCCATCCACATGAAAGAAGTTGACCGCAAAGCGGGTAGTGAACTTCTTCAAATAGGGACCTGTATGCGTCTTACGGTCATATCCCTCGTGCCAAGGTGCGTCCTGCAGTGCGTAGTAAGGTGCGCCCATCGCGCCGTTGGTGATGTGATGCAGTTCACGCGTGATTTGCACGGGATTGGCTGGCATGAAGCCATTTTTTGCGTAGATCGGCATGCCCGGCTGCACTAGTACACGAGAGTAATTGTGCTCATCGCCCGTCAAGATCGCGACTACTTTTTTGGCGTCGAGAATCGAGCGCAGCAGTTCATCGCGTCGCTCAATGATGCCTAACTTGGCAGGTTTTCCAGCAATGACCGGCCGCGGCATGTTGTCACCGTTGTAGAACATGTCATCTTGAACATGCCCACCGTTGGGGAACATGGGTGTGTGGAACGTTACAAATACGTGATCGATGTCAGCGTCTTGCTCGAATTTTTTGAGTGTCGCCTTCATCCACTCTGCCTGATTGTCCATGATGTAGCCATGGATATTTCCACCAAATCGCCTGTCACCGGTGTCAGACAGGTAAGGTGAATACAGATAGTCGGAGTTCATCACCACCACGCCAACGTTACCCCAGGTGTAGCTGTAGACCGTCTGGGCATAATCCGGAAAGTCAATCTGATTAGGATTAGGATCCAGCGCAGTGCCGTCCTCGCTCTTTGGACCATTGGTAAAATTATGGAACCGGCTACGAAATACAGCTTCCGAGCCGTCAGTGTCGAACGGAAAGCGTTCGATCTCGACGCCATCTTTTGTGCCATCGTCAAAGGTATACAGAACTACTTCGTGGTTACCCTGTGCGGTATACATCGGTAGATGCGCCGCAAACGGCGAGACAGCACGCTTCCAACCGTCAAATTGATACTGTTGCACGCCGACAGAATTGTTGTAGCCATTGATCATGTCACCCGTGAATTGCAAGAAAGATGCCTGCTGTTGAAGAATGAGAGCCATGGCGTGTTGCAAGATGTACTGATTCACACCCTGCTCATGGCGCTCACCGCTGTCGATGCCTGCACGCGAGTCTGACCCGAATGCAAACATGAACGGCTTGCGATCACCCTTGGCCAGGGCGGTTGTGAAGGTACCTGACAGCATGTCATCGTCAGTCGATACACGATACTCATACCGTGTATCCGGTTTTAAACCCTTGATATCGGCCACATGAAACTGTCCTTCGACTGTCTCTACCGTGCCATGACCAACCACCTCGACTTTGGCTTTGACCGGCTCTCGAGTATTAAACGAAATGGTTGCGGATTCGGGCGTCACACGTTCAACAAATGGCCCATTCTCTAAACTACCCTTCAGAACATGAAATGGACCTTTCGCACTGTCTGCATGAAACGCAAACATTCCGTCGTACACCAATTCACCACTCGGCGCTTGAACACGATAGTAAATATGGCCATGACCCGTGTCAGCCCAATCAGTAAAGTCCTTCTCACCAGAGAGTTCTTTCACCACGTTGATCCGAGCACGTCCTTGGTCATCTATTTTTGTGGATGGGCGGAACATGGCTTTGGGTAAACGCTGTCTGGTGTCAATTAAAGCAAAGAACACCACACCGCCACGTAGGGTAAGATCGTGGTCAGGATCCACAAAAGTCATCACAAACCCGTCATCCACACCTTGGATGTTGCCGCTCATCTGCTCGATGGTGTGCACTGGGGCTTCGCTTCGCAAGGCTAGGCGTTTGCCGTCGGTTGTAATCGCCGTCAATTGACCAGATTCGTTCAACTCAATATTGGTATAGACCGGCGGAACAATCACGGCAGGCGCCGATTGTCTTGCATGCAACGACATCGGCAATAGTGCAGCAGTTACAACAGCAAGGCTCAGTGGTAGGCGTGCAAACATGGAAGGACTCCAATGAGATAACGGTCTTCCATCCTAAGTTCATCGCAAAACAGGTTTATGACATGAGCGATGAAGTTTTTGTTGCGCGAAAGTCACATGTATATGACATGAGATAGAATCGCTTGTTTGTTACATGTTTCACTTCAGTCATCTTGAACCAGAAGCACAGAAGGATCTCCATGAAAGTCATCGCCTGTTACTCCAACAAAGGTGGTGTTGGTAAAACAGCAACCGCAGTCAATATCGCCTATGCCAGCGCTGCGGACGGCAAGCGCACGCTCTTGTGTGATCTTGACCCACAAGGGGCATCGAGTTTTTTCTTTAAAGTAAAACCCTCCAAAAAACTTACGCTAGGTCGATTTTTTGGGGATGAGGAACGATTTCTGAAGGCCATCAAGGAAAGCGAATTCGTCAACCTCGATGTGTTGCCAGCGAACATGACATTTCGTGACTTTGATGTGTTTCTGTCGCAACTCAAAAACAGCAACTCTCGTCTGAAAGAAACCCTAAAGACCGTCAAAAGCGACTACGACGTAGTGGTGCTGGATTGCCCACCCAACCTGTCGGCATTGTCTGAAAGTGTGTTCAAGGCCGCTGATGCCATTCTGGTGCCAGTCATTCCATCACCGCTTTCGGCCCGCACGTTTGACCAGCTCGTCGAGTTCTTCAAAGCCCAAGAGCTCGATACAGCCAAGCTATTGCCGTTTTTCTCCATGGTGCAAACGGTCAAGGGCTTGCACACTGAAACCATGACTCGCTTACTCACTGGCTACCCCAAGCAGTTTTTTAAAGCCATGATCCCGTTTACCGCTGACGTTGAAAAAATGGGTATTTATCTCGAGCCCGTGATCCACACAACGCCCACGGGCCCTGCCGCCTTAGCCTACCAAACGCTATACGACGAGTTACAAGCACGGCTAGCCAAAGGCTGATACACCGGGCGCCGAGGCAGTCTGGTTAGCCGGCTTGAACCGCACCCACTGATGCGCCATGAGTTAATTCGGTTTGATCAAGCAACTCATGGCGCCAGAGGCCTTCAACGCGCTTGCTGACGACATCCCAGCCGCGCGAGAGCATTGTCAGACGCGCTTGTTGTTTCATGGCAACGAGTCGCTCTGGCGCCAAGTCACCAAGCTTGGCGGCCAAGCTCAAATACTGCTGGGCATCACCATAATCAGCGACCCAGCCATTGTCATCATGTCGCACCAGTTCAGCTGACGCAGCATAATTGAACGTCAAGCCCATCAAGCCACTGGCCATGGCTTCGGGCACGACGTTGCCAAAAGTTTCCGTCACACTGGGAAACAGGAAAACATCGCCACTGGCATAGTGCGCCGCCAACTGATCGCCAGACTGTGAGCCCACATGAATGGCATGCGGCATGAGTTTTTTAAACACAGCCATGGCGGGCCCATCACCCACAATCACAAGCATTGCCTTCGAATCGCGCGCCACGATCTCATTCCAGGCTTGCGCAAGCAACTCAGGATTCTTCTCTAGCGCCAAGCGTCCGACGTACAAGTACACCCGGGTGTGGGCATCAGCCCCCCAACGGCGACGCAACTCATCGCAGCGATGCACTGGGCTGAATCGTTCGGTATCCACACCACGCGAGACGACCTGCAGGCGTTCAAAGCCAAGCGCCTGCAACTCGTTGCGCAGTTTCTCGGTCGGCACCGTAGTGAATTCCGTCAGGTTGTGAAATTTGCGCAGGTAAGCGAGGATCGCGCGAGTAAATCGGCCAATGCCGTAATGCTGACCATAGCTATGAAAGTTGGTCCGAAAGTCTGAGCTCGTGGGAATCTTTAACTTTCTAGCTGCTTGTACAGCAGACCAGCCCAATGGACCCTCGGTTGCCACATGGACCAGATCAGGTCGCTGCCGTTGCCAAATGTTGATTAACAGACGCTTGGCGGGCAAGCCCATGCGCAGATGCGGATAATTCGGGATCGGGAGTCCACGGGTCAGCATTTCTTCAAAACCAACCAATGCGGGCTCGCCTGAGTGCATGGCCTGACGTGGCCGGATGACCTGAATCGAGTGCCCACGATGTTGCAGCTCAAGGGCCAAACGATGCATGGTGATGGCCACCCCGTTAATTTCAGGTGGCCATGTTTCTGAAACCACGGCGATGCGCAATGACTTTTGCGGCGCATTCAGTTGCTCGATATCCAACATGTGCGGCTCCATTAATCGTTTTAATCCCCTGCATCATGCGGGGGATTCTTGAAGATCTGGTGACAGTCACAGGAATTACTTCAAATCTTCATCAAAAATTCACATCCACAAACGAACATTGCACTCGCGTGCTCGTTGCGCGTCGATCGTCAAACCTGATCAATGTGAGCTAAAGATCCATGAAAAATTTCTTCGATGAATTGCGTGTACAACGCTGGGACGACCACCGTTACTATCATCAGAGCCGAATCAACCAGGCGCTTCACTTCATTTCCGCGATCAGCTTTCTGGTGGCTTATGCGGTCATGTTTAACGACCCTGCCACCGCAGCATTGATTGCATGGCTGATCTCCATGACAACCCGCCAGTCTGGTCACTTTTTCTTTGAGCCTCAGGGCTATGACGAGATCAATCAAGCCACCAATGAGTACAAAGAAGAGGTCAAGGTTGGCTACAACCTCGCCCGCAAACGGATCTTGATGGGCAGCTGGATTCTTTTACCCGTGCTTATCTGGTTTGCACCTGACCTGTTGCCATTCGTCTCTGATCATGCTGGCGTCACAGACTGGGCTCGCGACGTGGGTTGGGCATGGTTTTGGCTTGGCATCGGTGCGCTGGTATTCCGCATGGCTCAGCTGACCAAGCAGCAAAGCTTTAAAACCGCCGTGGTTTGGGTCTGCAAGATTGTCACCGATCCGTTTCACGACATCAAGCTTTACTGGAAGGCACCCTACTACTTGCTCAAAGGCGAGCTTCTGGACACGAGCATGCGCAAAGGCTTGAGCCACTGACGCCCGATTTCACGGGTCACCCCGCGACGCAAGTCGCGGGTGGTTGCGCCAGCGGGGTGCCACCACCAACCATCAGCCTGCATGCGGCTAGCGGCGCGCAACATACGCCCAAGAACATCTTGCATGTCCTCATCGGTGAAATTCAGACTAAAAATAAAGCGTCCAGTGCCGACCCAACTTAAGGCCAGGCCCTCATCACGCAGATAAAACTGAAACATCCAGTGATAGCGTGACGGGCATCCGTACGACACCGTCCAGATGGATTGCAGGCTGTGGAACTTCACCGGATAGCCGGCTTGCTCGAATGCCTCATTAAACATGGCCAGACGCTTAGCCCAAACCGCTTGCTGTTCATCATATCGAGCCACACAGGAGTCAGAGGTCGCCTGATCCAGAAACGCATCCATGGCGGCCATCACCGTTGGATGGGCGTTAAATGTGCCGCGCGCAAAGCAAATATCCGCGGCCTTACCCGGTCGAAACCGTCGCATCCAGCTCGACTTGCCACAGACAGCACCAACTGGAAACCCACCAGCCAAGGTCTTGCCATAGCAAACCAGATCAGCATGCACATCGTAATATTGCTGAGCACCGCCCAGAGCCAAGCGAAACCCAACAAACACCTCATCCAGAATCAATGCCACACCATTGGCATCGCACGCCTTGCGCAACTGCTGTAACCAAGCACTGTATGCCTCACGCGTGGCTGGTTCGATGCGCCGCGAACCATCGATGAGTGTGGTGTCTGCTGGGGCGTTGGTGTTGGGATGCAAGGACTGCAGCGGATTGACCAAGACGCAGGCAACGTCCTTGCGGCGGCGAATCACCTCGAGCGAACGTTCACTCATGTCGGCAAGGGTATAGACGTGGCCTGGCGGCATTGGGTTACCCGGGCCGGGTTGCACATCATCCCACCAGCCATGATAGGCGCCAGCGAAACGCACAATCTTCGATCGTCCCGTGTGATAGCGGGCTAGGCGCACCGCCTGCATCACCGCCTCGGTTCCGGACATGTGAAACGACACTTCATCCATGCCACTGATTTGTAACAGACGGCTGGCATTGGTCGCCACGCAAGGCAAGTAGCCGCCAAGCAAAGGTCCCAAATCGACGCTGTGCTCTAGCCCGGTGCGCATGGTGTCTTTATAGAAATCCAAGCCCATGACATTGACGCCGTACGACCCGGTCAGGTCAATGAACTCTCGACCATCCAGATCTTTGATGCGAACCCCACTTGAAGACTGCCAGAAGGCACCGATGGGCAAGTTCTGTTGCACCATGGGCGAAAACTGAAATGGCACTCGGTTGCGGCCCGTTAGCTGCATGTCGGAGATCTGTTGACGGGTCTGACGCGTCAGCGCAATCGACTTCGGGCTTTGCGCAAACGACTCGGCTAGGCGCACGAACCCTTGGCGACGCTGAGCGGCAATCTCCTCGGGCGCGCCATCGGCCACAAAGAACTCGGCATCGGTGTAGTGATACTCAGGCAACAGTTTGGCAAGACGTTTTGCCATGCGGGAGTGACCCGCAAGCGAGCGATGCTTAGCCCTTGAGAGTTGCGCCCGCTGCCACGCCTTGGGCGCTAGCCACGCCGTGAGTCCCGCTCCAACTGACCATTCAAGCCACATGTGTCACACGCCATTCAAATTAGTGTGTCAGTCTTGTACCCAATCTACTTGACAAACATATGAACAAAACCACACACCCGGCTGGCAATAACCCTCAACCACTCGCAGCCCGACTGTCAGCACAAGATCGGCTTAGCTTTTGGTTGACTAACCGCATACCCCGCACTTTGTTCACACGCGCCATGGGGCGCTTAAGCAAAGTCCGTCAGCCTTGGTTTGCCAAACCTGCGCTGGCCATTTGGCGGCGTTGTACGGATCTGCGTCTGTTTGAAGCTGAAAGGTCGGACTTCGAGAGCATCCATGACTGTTTTGTCAGGCGGCTCAAGCCCGGGTTGCGGCCTTATGACCGCTCGCCCGAGCTCATGGGCAGTCCGTGCGACGCGATCGTCGGCGCACACGGCACCATTGAGCACGGCGAGCTCTTGCAAGCCAAAGGCATGGTCTACCACTTGGAAGACCTCATGCAAAGCAGCCAAGAAGCTAGAAGCTGCGAAGGCTTCAGTTACCTCACGCTAAGACTCACCGCTTCGATGTATCACCATTTTCACGCTCCCCATGATGTGCGGATCAAGCGCCTGCGATACATTCACGGCGATGTCTGGAACGTGAACCCACCAACGCTTAAGCAGATACCAGCGCTCTTTGCAAAAAACGAGCGCGCCGTCATGCAACTCGAACTCTCGCTGACCCAGCAGACCATGTGGCTGATTCCAGTGGCCGCGGTGCTGGTGGCCAGCATGCGATTTACCTTCAGTGACTTGCACCTGCATTTGGGTTACTGCGGTCCGACACAAACCGATCTAAATGCCGACTTAGCCAAAGGCGACGAAATGGGCTGGTTTGAGCACGGCTCGACCATCATTTGCATCGTGCCACCGGGTTGGGCCTATGTTGGTCCTAGAACGGGTGAGACGATACGGGCCGGCCAGACACTTTGGCATCAAACGGCTTGAGGCGGTAAAAATACCAGTCGTTTTGAAAAATCGATGTCAATCAATTCACCGAAGCGAGCCCATTCGATCGCGTGTCGCATGGTCGACTCCACCGCAGCAGTATCCAAGGCAAAGCCAAGCAACGCTTCAATCGTCTCATAGGCCATCGGTTTGCCATCGCTTTGCTCCAGGCTGTGGCGAATATGCGCGACCAGCGGCACGCGGGCCATGGCCTGTTGACCGACAATACGTCGCCTCAATCCACCATCGCCACCGGCAAACTGTTCGCCTAGCGGGGTTAAGTCGACATCACCACCCTTGACCAAGGCAAATCCAAACATGACCAAGGCATCCATCAGATCCAGAAATACCTCATCACTCAGCTCAGAGACTTCAGCCAGCAAAGGCAAGTCCGCATGGCCGTCAAACGGGTTTGCCGCCAAACGCTCCATCACACCCTCAATCGCTGCCATGCTGACCGCAGGCAATCGGTCAGTGAGTTTGTGCTCCCCGAGGGCCTGCTGAGCCTGGACCGCACGCCCCGCACCAATCATTTGGGCGTAAATCGCGTCAACGAGTGCGTGGACGTCCGTTGATTTGGACTGACGAGGGCGGGCAAAAGTGACGTCTAGCTCAGCCCTCACCCGGCCAGGGTTACTGGAAAACAGCAATACCCGGTCAGCCATGACCACCGCTTCGTCAATATTGTGGGAAACAACCAGCAGCGATTTGATCGGCAACTTACCCGACTGCCAGAGCTCCAAAATATCATCGCGCAAGTTCTCGCCCGTCATGACGTCTAGCGCCGAGAAGGCTTCATCCATCAACAACACCTCGGGCTCAAGCACCAAAGCACGGGCAATGCCCACGCGCTGGCGCATGCCCCCAGAAAGTTCCTTGGGCAATGCATTCTCAAAACCCTCAAGACCAATCAAATGAATCGCCTCAACCGCTTTATCTTCCTGCTCTTTGGGCGGCACACCGCGAGCCTCAAGCCCAAGCTGGACGTTTTTCTGGACGCTTAACCAGGGAAAAAGCGCAAATGACTGAAACACCATGCTGACGCCCTGTGCCGGGCCATGCAGTGCCTGGCCACGATAGTGCACATGGCCCTCATCGGGCATGATCAAGCCAGCAATCATCCGCAGCAAGGTAGATTTGCCTGAACCCGACTGGCCAAGCAAAGCCACCACTTCACCTTCACGCAAATGAAAATTGACGTTCTCTAGGACCAGACGACTGGACCCATCGGCCGATTGAAACGACTTATTCAAGCCCTGGATATCAATCAAATTGCTCGTCATCAGATCGTCCTATTAGAAGTTCAAGCCACGCCCGGCTCGTTCATAGAGCTTGCGCCAGACAAACCGGTTAAATACCATCACAAACACACACATCATTCCGATGCCCAACGCGATGCGCGGGAAGTCGCCCTCAGCAGTCATGCGAGCGATGTACTCGCCAAGCCCATCCGCTTTTAAGGTCTTGTCGCCCCAGCTCACGTATTCGGCCACGATGCTGGCGTTCCACGAGCCGCCCATGGCAGTCAGCGCACCGGTGATCAGACTCGGAAAGACTGCCGGGATGTAGTAGCGACGCCATTTCAAAAAACCTTTGAGCCCCAGGTTATCGCTGGCGTAACGCAGATCTGCGGGGATCGTGGATGCACCCGCAATCACGTTAAACAGGATGTACCATTGCGTGCCAAAGATGATGAGCGGCGAGAGCCATATGTTGGGATCCAGATTGAAGTGCAAAATTCCAATCACCGCCAGGGGAAACACGAGATTGGCCGGGAACGCCGCAAGAAACTGCGCAATGGCCTGTGCTCTGGCTGCGATGGCAGGATTCAAGCCAATCCAGATGCCAATCGGCAGCCAAATCGCAATGGCAATCAGCATCAGCACACACACGCGAATGAGCGTATAACAAGCCAGCAACAAAACGTGCAGAAACTCATCGAGCCCAACCTCGGTGTGCACAAACACCACGAGCTGCCAGGCCGACACCAGCATCAGACCCAGAATCAAGACATCCCAAAGTCGATCTGAATGCCGTGCTGGCAAGATCGGCTGCGGTGCACTGACGGTGCCGTCGCGCTTGAGCGTAAAGAATCGTATGGATCCCTCGAATAGGCGCGTCAGAAACATACCCAGCGCCTGGATCCAGCGCGTCTTGCGTATCAGGCCCCAAAGCCATGACTTAGCCACGACCTCGCTGTCTTGCTCTTGGAACTTAAAGCGCTCAGCCCAAACAACGAGCGGCCGAAAGAACAGCTGATCATAGATGATGATGGCCACGAGCATCGCCAGGATCGCCCAGCCAATGGCTGGCAAGTCTTTGGCATCAATGGCTGTCGCAATGTAGGAACCAACGCCGGGCAAGGTGATGTCGTGATTGGCCACCGTGATGGCTTCGGAAGCCACCACAAAGAACCAGCCACCCGACATGGACATCATCATGTTCCAAAGCATGCCTGGCATCGAGAACGGCACCTCAAGTCGCCAAAAACGTTGCCAGGCTGACTGGCGAAACACCCGTGAGGCCTCGTCAAGTTCCGGCGGAATCGTCTTAAAGCTCTGATAGGCGCTGAAAGCCATATTCCAGGCCTGAGACGTGAAGATCGCAAAGATCGCGGCGCACTCAACACCGAGCAGGCTGCCTGGGAATAAAGCAATAAAGCCCGTGACGGTGATCGACAAAAAACCCAGAATGGGGATGGACTGAAGGATGTCCAGGGTGGGCACCAGAATCTTCTCAGCCGCTCGTGATCGTGTCACCAAAATCGCAAATGCATACGAGAAGAACACCGAAAAAGCCAGTGCAATGAACATGCGCAGCGTTGTTCGCAGCAAGTAATAAGGCAACTCAGCAGGATCAGTACTAATCGGTATGGGGGTTCCAACCTCATAAGGATCAGACATGCCCTGGGCCCCATAAGCCAACAGAACCAACAAGAGAAGAATTAACGGCAATAGCGCGAAGTCCCACACACCAGAACGTCTAACGCCAATGCTTGTTGTAGGTAAATTTGGATTCATGCTGAAAACCGTCGAATCTTGGAGCGCGATCGCTAACAAGGCTGGGTGACATCAACATGACACTGAACTTCGCGTCAGCCTTTGTATCAATTCGGACATTGACAATGACGCATGGACACTCTAGATTGGGGCCTCATTGTTTAGGATCTCCCCATGAAAACCACCATTGGCCAATACCTCATCGATCGATTGCTGGCAGCTGGCGCAGACCACATGTTTGGCGTACCGGGTGATTTCATCCTGGGCTGGATGTCACGCGCAGAAAAGTCCAAGCTCAAGCTCATCACCACCAGCGATGAGCAAGGCGCAGGGTTTGCAGCGGATGCCTATGCCCGCCGGCGGGGGTTTGGCGTGGTCGCCATCACTTACGGCGTAGGCGGACTGAAAGTCGCCAACAGCACAGGCCAGGCCTATGCCGAACAGTCACCTGTACTCATCATCAGTGGTGCGCCTGGGGTGGTCGAGAGTCAGACCCACGCCATGATTCACCACAAGGTGCGCTCGTTTGACTCCCAACTCAAGGTGTTTCAAGAACTCACCTGCGCTCAGGCCATGATCGACAACCCCGTGACTGCCTGCCAACAGATCGATGCCGTGATTGCACAGATCTTGTTGCACAAGCGCCCCGGCTATATCGAACTGCCACGCGACATTGAAACAGTCGAAGTCGAGATCCCAGACACCCAACTGCCCAACCCTTACATTCCGCGGCCAGAAGTGACGATCCCAGAGAATCTCGCCGCCGCCGTCCTGGAAGTTGAACACATGCTCATGACCGCCAAGCGGCCAATCATTGCGCTCGGTATTCAGCTCGTGCGTCATGGCTTGTTGGATCGGGGGGTGAAATTCGCAGAGACAAACAACATTCCATTGGTGACCACGCTGCTGTCGAAGTCAGCCATTGACGAGACCCATCCGCAGTTCATGGGGGTGTTTGCGGGCAAGATGAGCCGCGCAGAAATATCCAGCTACGTGGAGGGCAGCGACTGCCTATTGGTACTTGGTGCCTACATCAGTGACATGGACACGGGTGTCTACTCTGCCCAAGTTGATCCAACCAAAGTCGTGCACGCCACCGGTGAACGACTGCGCATCAGTCGGCACGTGTTTGAGAAGGTCGGGTTTGCTGAGTTTGTTCAAGGGATCACTGAGCTGGCCCCCAAGCAGACCTTCGAGGTCAATTACCCGCGCATCGCCAAACTACCCGTAGCCAGCGCTGGCAGTGACACGGAAGCGCTTACCGTATCCACCTTATTTGCCCGGCTTGCGCCTTCCATCACCGCCAAAACCGTGGTGATTGCCGACCCAGGCGATGCCTTGTTTGGTGCGATTGATCTACCGATCAAAGATGGCAAAGACTTTCTGGCTTGCGGCTACTACGCATCGTTGGGCTTTGCGGTGCCGGCGGCCATTGGCGTGGCCACCGCCGACAAAACCTTGCGCCCAATCGTGTTGGTGGGTGACGGCGCGTTTCAGATGACAGGCATGGAGATATCGGTAGCGGTTCGCTACGGTTATGACCCAATTGTGATTGTGCTCAATAACGATGGGTATCTCACCGAGCGCCTGATTCTCGAGGGTGAGTTCAATGACATCACGCCTTGGCGCTATGCCAAACTGCCTGAGGTGTTGGGCAGCGGTCATGGCGAGATGGTGCACACCAACGGCGAATTCAGTCAAGCTTTAAGCAACGCGATTGCTCGACGCGGACAGTTCACGCTCATTGAGGCGAAGCTTGCGCGCATGGACTGCTCAGATGCCCTCAGACGCTTGGGTGAGGCCATGCATCAGCTGGTGTCGAGTTAAATCGCTTGGCAAGTTCGGGCATTATGGGCATGTCGATTTTTTTGAGGTCTTCTCTAGACTTCAGCATTTCAACGACGCCGGCACTCAAAGCGCTTTCATGTCACGCCAACTTAAAAGATCCAGCGACCCACGGTCTTGAGATGTTTGACCGCCGTACACCACGCAAGGCTTCAACACGATCGTCGCGTCATCTTGCTGTGCGTTTTTTACCCATTGATGAATCGCCCGTCCCCAGTCACTGGCAAATGTACAGCCCGATTTAATTTCCACGGGCTTCAAACCACTGGGAGTCTCCAGAATCAAATCAACTTCAGTGCCATTGCTGTCGCGCCAGAAGTAAAGATCGAGTGGCTCACCATGATTAAAACGATTTTTGCAGTATTCGCTGACAACCCACGTCTCAAATAACGCCCCGCGCGAGGCATGGGTCTCCAAGCTGTCTGCATCCCGTATGCCTAACAGCCAGGCAGCTAAGCCTACATCTAGAAAGTAAAGCTTGGGCGCTTTCACCAATCGTTTACCAAAGTTTCGATGGTGACCGTGTAATAGTGTTACGAGGTAGCTGGTTTGCAGCACACTGAGCCATTGCCGCGCAGTGGCGTGGCTAATTCCGCAGTCGGCTGCCAATGAAGACAGATTCAGCAACTGGCCCGTGCGTGCCGCGCACATTTTCACAAACACCTGGAACTGCGATAGGTCCTGAACCTTGATGATCTGGCGCACATCACGCTCAATGTATGTCGCCATATAGTTGGCAAACCAGTCATTAGGCTGCACCACCCTATCGTACAGAGCTGGATATCCACCTTTCCAGAGCATCTGGCTCAATCGATCAGGCACAGCATTTACCTGACTAATCTCTTGCAAACTGAGCGGTAATAGTTCTAGCCGGCCGACCCGGCCGGCCAACGATTGTGTAATGCCAACCATAAGGTCAAACTGCGCTGAACCGGTCAATACAAAGTGACCCATCACCTGACGCTCATCGACTACGCCTTGCAGCCATGAGAACAAATCCGGACAGCGCTGTACCTCATCGATCACCGCACCGTCGGGAAAGCGACCTAAAAAACGCTTTGGATCGCTAAGCGCAAACTGCCTTTCATCTAAGTTTTCCAAGGAAACATAAGGCTTTTGCGGGAAGAGTGCTCGCGCAATTGTGGTCTTACCGGATTGCCGCGGACCTGTAATGGCCAAGACTGGAAATCCTTTGGCCAACCGTTGAAGTGTGCTCGCAGCTTGACGTGGAATCATGCAAATTAAAGTTTAGAAATTCAATTTGCATAGATTAACTCAATCCTATTGATTTAGAAAGGAAAATAGATTCGACATCGATGAGGACTAAGGAACCAACATCAATGAACCAAAGCCAAAGAATTACCTCTGCATACGGTTTTGATGCGCTAGTATCAAAACCCTAGCTCACCGAGTCATTCCTGCGCCAGACCCAAGGAACCACCAAGGAATCACCATGCCCATCAAATCCCTGGTTCGAACCATCCCTAACCATCCCAAACCGGGGATCATGTTTCGTGACATCACCACTTTGCTCAAAGACCCGGTGGGGTTTCGGATCACGATCCAGGAACTGGTCAACCGTTATCTGGACTGGGGCATTCACAAGGTAGTCGGCATTGAGTCGCGTGGCTTCATTCTTGGTGCGCCACTGGCCTACGCCATCGGTGCGGGATTTGTGCCGATTCGTAAACCCGGCAAACTGCCTGCTGCAACAATTGGCCACGACTACGAACTGGAGTACGGGTCAGATCGGCTCGAGATTCATACCGATGCAATCACACCAGGTGAGCGTGTTCTGCTCGTAGACGATCTGATTGCCACGGGCGGCACTGCACTGGCTGCTGTTGAGCTGATCGATCAACTCGGTGGTGATCTGATCGAATGCGCATTTGCAATCAGCCTGCCCGACTTGGGCGGGGTGAAGTCGCTACAAGCGCGCGGACTTGACTGCCATGTGCTAGCAGAGTTCGAGGGGGATTGATGGCATTTTCGTTTAATAGCTATATTTTGTTGTTTTTTGATGGGTTTTGATCAATCTTATTGATTTCATACAAATCCGGAGTTGAACTCCGGATTTGTATGAAATACACTTTCGGGATGATCCCTCGCCAAATCCAGACTGAATTTGAAACTCAACTCACCGAATACCCAATCGTCACTTTGGTGGGTCCACGCCAAGCTGGCAAAACCACCCTTGCCCGCACCGCACTGCCAGACTACACATACGTTAACCTTGAAAACCCAGACACACGACAGCTTGCTACAGAAGACCCCAGAGCATTCTTAAAGCAGTACCCAACGCGCGCCATCTTCGATGAAATCCAGCGCGCGCCGCATCTGCTGAGCTACCTCCAAGGGATCGTCGATGAACACAACAGCAATGGACAGTTCGTGCTCACCGGGTCTCATCAACTACAACTGAGAGAGTCTGTCAGCCAGTCGTTGGCCGGTCGCACCAGCATTCTTCACCTATTGCCATTATCGATCGCAGAACTCACCAAAGGTGGTCTCGAGCTTGGCGACGCCAGTGACTACATCTTTCAAGGATTTCTGCCCAGAGTATATGACCAGCAGCAACGTGCACATATTGCCTATGCGTCTTACTTTCAAAACTACGTTGAGCGCGATGTTCGCCAACTCATCAAACTAAAAGACGTCGTGCTGTTTGAGAAGTTCATCAAGCTACTCGCAGGCCGCGTAGGTCAAATCATCAACTACCAGTCTCTAGCAAACGACACAGGCGTTGACGGCAAGACCATCAAGGAGTGGCTCTCGATCCTGGAAGCTTCGTACGTCATCTTCCGACTGCCACCTTATTTTGAGAACTTCGGTAAGCGCGTGATTAAAACGCCAAAGATATATTTCACCGACACCGGGCTCCTATGCTATTTGCTTGGTATCGAACGGGTTGAACAAGTCGCGCGCGATCCCCTCGTCGGCAACCTATTTGAAAACCTGGTCGTCCTCGAAGCTTTGAAGACTCGCTACAACGCAGGCCTCACGCCAAACCTCTATTTCTTCAGAGACAACCAAGGCCATGAAATTGACCTCCTACACAAGCGTGGGCATGAGCTCTTGGGCATTGAAATTAAATCGGCAAGCACTTGGCATGCGGCTTTTAAGCGGGCACTTGAATCCTTTCATCAAAAAGTGCACCCACTTGCACAACGGTCAGTGGTCTATCGCGGTGAACCCATTGAGTTCAGTGACGGTGTGTCCGTTAAAAACTACACAGATATCGCCAGCTTCTTTATTTAGCGCAAACCCCCGCGCATCTTGACAAGATTGGCTTATGACATGACCAAGACTTCAAGCCCTGCACTTTAAGCCGCACTCAAGTTCGCCCGCTTCATGTGGCTAATCAAGGCCTGGCATGCAACATCCGCGTGCTGCTCGGACAACATGGCGGCGCTCGCTGGATCCCCGTCATTGATGGCACGCGCAATCGCCTCGTGCTCATCCCAGATACCCTGGCGACTGGCGCTGTGGCGTAGCACCGCCCCCATTAACCGCCGAAAATGTACCCAGTGCAACAAGGCATTGTCGGCAATCAGCGGATTGCCCGATGCCTCGTAAATCGCACGATGAAAGGCCATATCGGCCTCGATCATGGCATTGACATCGGTCGTTTGCGCAGCCTCACGGCCGCGCGCGATCAATGCCATCGGTATTTTTTGGCCGCGCGCAGCCGAAAGCCTGGCCGCCAGCGCATCCAGTGCACCACGGATCTGATAGAGATTACCAATGCGTGCTGGGTCAAGTCGCGTGACGATCAAACCACGGCCCGCGGCTTCTTCGAGCAAGCCATCTTTCTTTAACAAACGCAGCGCCTGCAACACCGGTGAACGCGACACATTCAAGCGCGCAGCCAAGTCCTCTTGGGTGATGCGCTCACCAGGCGCCAAGGTGCCATCACTGATGGCATCGCGCAAATTGGTGTAGACGAGATCAACAAAGTCCGTACGACTCGGTATCTTGGTCAGGCTCAAAGCGCATCCTTAGGTAAACATATCCGGCTGGGTCTTGACCAGATGGTCATAAATCGGCTGGAAGTGTAACCAACCAATGTATTCAGAGCCCACATGCTCACGGCTGTAGCGTGCCTTGTCGGCAGGCACCAACTTTGGCTTTTGCCCGGTGGCCTCGACCATGAGCTGCTGCTTGCAGCAACGCTCAAGCGCCATGAACCAGAACGCCGCCGATTCAATGCTGTGGCGACTCGCCGTAAAGAGCCCATGGTTTTGATGGATGGCGGCCTTCACGCCCTTGAACCAGTCGCACACGGCCAAGCCCGCTTTTTCTTCAACGGCCACCTGCCCAGCCTCATCGGTGATCACCACATGATCTTCGAAGAATGCCGCCGCGTCTTGCGAGATGGGCTCAAGCGGCTTGCCAAGCGCCGCAAACGCTGTGCCGTACACCGTGTGTGCATGGCACATCGCCAGGATATCGGGGTGTGCCTCATGCACGGCGGCATGCAGCACGAATCCGGCACGGTTAATGGCATGGTCGCCCTCCAACACATGACCTTTGTGGTCAGCCAGGATCAAGTTGGAGAGCTTGACGTCTGCAAAATGCACACACATGGGGTTGGTCCAGTAAAGCTCGGGATGCTCTGGATCGCGAATGGTCAAGTGCCCAGCAAAGCCATAATCGAGCCTTTCTTGTGCAAAGAACCGGCAGGCCGATACCAAGCGTTTTTTACGGTGTAGTCGCTCGGCTTCGTGGTTCTCAAACGTCGGGATTTCCGGAAAGATGCGATTGGCTTGAGTCGGCTGATAAATCGACTCATTTTGGCGCGCAAGCGTTTCGGGTTTGACTGAATCGAGCATGGCTATTCCTTGGAAAAATTAGACTTTATTCATTCACACTAAAGATCGAGTGACAGCATGGCGCCCTTGGCTCGAGACACACAGGCTGTCAAACAGTATTGCTTTTCTTCATCACTCAAGATGTAGTCGCGGTGATCGACCTCACCCTCAAGATAATTGACTTTACAGGTGCCACACAAGCCTGACATGCACGAGGTCGGCACTCGACCACCATTGAGTTCAATGGCACGAATGATCGTCTGCCCCGGCTCCACCGTGATGGTCTGACCACTGCGCGCCAGATGTAGCGTAAACGCGCCGTCTTCGCCAAGTGACTGGGTTTGCTGCACTGGCGCCTTGAAGTACTCCCGATGCACGGCAGATTGATCCCAGTGCGCAGACGCTTGCTCACACACGGCCATGAAACCCGATGGGCCGCAATAGTACAAATGAGTTCCCGGCGCGGGACTGGCCAACAGCGCTTCAATATCCAGCCCCTTAGTCCAATCACCCCCATCAAAATGCCAGTGCAATCTGTCAGGCCCAACCAGAGCAGTCAACTCATCGACAAACGCCGCGTTGGCTTGGCTGCGCGCACAGTAATGCAGCTCAAAGCTTTTGCGCGCTGCACTTAATGCGTGCGCCATGGCTTTAATCGGCGTAATCCCAATGCCCCCGGCCATGAGTATGGTGTGGGTGGCGGCTTCGTGCAGGCCAAACTCATTGCGCGGTGCACTCACCCGCAAAGTGCCGCCAACACGAACCCGTTCATGCATGGCACGCGAGCCACCCTGCCCATTGGCCTCACGCAACACTCCAAGCAGCCAACGTGTTCGATCGGCTGGGTCGCCAGCCAGCGAATAGGAACGAACCATACCCCCTGGCAGGTGCACATCGACGTGGGCACCGGCTTGAACGCCGGGTAACAACTCCCCCTTGGGATGCACCAACTCAAAGGACAAAATGTTTTGGCCCTCAAGCCGGATAGTGCGCACCAAAAGATCCACGGTACCGGCCACTGGATTTGCAACAGTCACTGAGTAGCCCCTGGTTCTACGCGTGGCGCTTTTGCAGTACCTCTTGCTGCAAAGCTTCCATCCGGTCTTTGACGAAAGCATCACGCTCAGTGCCTTTCATGCCCTCGGCTTGCGTCAGAATCTTGACGACCTCACGTGCCAAGTGACGTCGCAAGGTGACTTCCTCTTCTGTGGTGCGTCCAACAGGCAGATCGAACACATTGCCAGAGCAGTAACTATTGGGCTGCCCTGCGTTATCGCGTAGCCACTGGGCAAACTGCGCGGGGCCTGCCTGCGGGTTGGCACCACGCACCGCATCCCGTAAAAGCTTTCTGAACATGTAGAGCCCGGCATCGAATTTGGTCGGGTTCTCTAGCGCGTGCACCGCAATTGGCCGCTGACTGATGATGGCCTCATAATCACCGGGCGCATACTGGCAGTCTTTGTAGTTCTCACGCGCCCGATGGTCGGCCGGAATCGGCACAATGTCTTGAAGCTTATATTTGCCAAAGCGCTCTGGGCGACGCATGGCGACTTGCCCTTCCAGAAAATCAATCGTCTCGTAACCCACCAGGTTTTTGTCGCAAACACCCCGCGTGTCGATGGTCGGCCCCATGACACGCCAGCCAATCATCTTGCTGTTGTGGTCATCGACAGGCACCGTCCAACGAATCATGTGGAAACGACTGAACAGTTTTTTCTGCTTGCCATCTTCCGAGGTGTAGGCATGCAAGCTCAGGTTGGGCAGCACCTGATGCTGAACCCGAATGAACATGTGCCCGTCGTCCGCCCGACGGGCACCAGCGCACGCCAGACTGCGCCCGCCCTGCACCGGCACAAAATGCATGTCAGGCGGCACCTCCATGGAGGCTGCGCCGACTTCGTCAAACGTAGTGCCTTGATAGTGACCGCCCGTGACTTGCCGCTTGGCGTGTAAAGCCATGGTGTGATAGTTATCAGCGGAATTGTCTTGGACTTGCAACCAGTTGCAATGCTGGAAGTTGCTATAGGGCACCAACTCATCGCCCTCGGCCACCGTGAAATTGCCTTCCCACTCTGGAAATGGTGGTTCTTCTTCTGGTGGTCCCATGTAGGCAAACACCAAGCCATGGCGCTCAAACGCCTTATATGCCCCCTGCCGGATAGAGCAACGATACCGCTCGCCCTCTTCTTCTTCACCCTGTGGAAACGGCACCCGCAGACAAGTGCCGTCCACATCAAACACCATCCCGTGATAGCAACAGGAAATGCCGTGTTCTTCAATCTTGCCGTACTCAAGCGACGCGCCACGATGCACGCAGTGCGCGTGCAAGACACCGATCTGACCGGAGCCATCCCGAAACGCAACGAGCTCCTCACCCATGATCTTCAAATAGCGCGGTGTGTCGGTCAACTCCATGGACATGCACACAGGCTGCCAGAATCGACGCATGTATTCCCCAAGCGGCGTACCGGGGCCGACTTCGGTCAACTCCGGGTCATGACCCGGTACCCGGTTGGTGTAGTAGCCACCATAGGGAATCAGCTTTTTTTCTTGGACGTCGTTTTCAGGGAAAGAAAGGTCACGTGTGTTCATGGGTTTGTCGCCTCGCGATTGAAATGCACGTTCTGTGCGCGCTTGGATCACCGGTTTGGTGAGTTTTGTATTCTGTATACAGAATATTGGATTGTCACTCACACAACATCAGCGTTTACCCTAAATTGCCTATCAATGCGCAGACATCAATCCCCCCCTCAAACCTCAACAAACCACTCCTGCCGACGTTCACCGGGCAAGCCGCTGCGGTCAACCAGTTCGGACAATCGCGAGACCAGTGCGGTTTGCTGCTGCGCGTTTAACTCATACGTCTCCATCCAGGTGTGCTCGCCCGTGGCGCTGACCTCTGGGCGCTTTAACAAACGGGCCCGCACGCCGGGCACTGACTGCTCGATGGCCGCAATCAAGGCGTGGGCGTCG
>CAZLFB010000099.1:0-8324 GCA_964558695.1 uncultured Orrella sp. | reverse complement strand
GTGGACACGGCAGGCCGCTTGGGCATCGATGAAGCCATGATGCAGGAAATTCAGATGCTGCATCAGGTGCTGAGCCCGGTGGAGACATTGTTTGTGGTTGATGCCATGCAGGGGCAGGATGCCATCAACACCGCCAAGGCGTTCGGTGAGGCGCTGCCCTTGACGGGTGTGGTGCTCACCAAGCTTGATGGCGATGCCCGTGGTGGTGCGGCCTTGTCAGTACGGCATGTCACGGGTAAGCCACTGAAGTTTGTGGGCGTCTCGGAAAAGCTCGATGGCATTGAGCCTTTCTATCCTGACCGCATGGCTCAGCGTGTGCTGGGCATGGGTGACATTGTTTCCTTGGTCGAGCAAGCTCAGCAAAACATTGACATGGACCAAGCTCAGAAGCTTGCGTCCAAGATGAAGTCAGGCGACAAATTTGACCTCAATGATTTCAGGGAGCAGATTGCCCAGGTGAAGAAGATGGGTGACATGAGCAGTCTGCTTGAGAAACTGCCGGGTGAACTGGCGCAGGCAGCAGGACAGTTGCAGGGTGGTCAAGCTGAAAAACAGTTGCGCCGCACGGAGGGCATTCTGAACTCGATGACCCCGCATGAGCGCGCCAAGCCAGAGTTGCTCAAGGCCTCACGCAAACGTCGCATCGCGGCCGGTGCCGGGGTACCGGTGCAAGACGTCAACCGGCTGCTCAAGCAATTTGAGCAAATGCAGGACATGATGAAAAAGATGAAGAAAGGCGGCATGGCCAAGATGATGAAAGCCATGGGCGGTATGAAAAACCTCGGCCGGTTTGGTGGCTTTGGGCGCTAGCGCTTTTTAAACACCAAATCCCAGACGCCGTGCCCGAGTCTGAGGCCGCGGGCCTCAAATTTTGTCAGTGGGCGCCAATCTGGTCGCGCAGCAAACCCGTCACTGGTGTTGGCTAGCGCTCGGTTGGCGCTTAACACGTCCAGCATCTGTTCTGCATAGTGTTCCCAATCGGTGGCGCAATGGATGTAACCGCCGGATCTCAGGCGGCTGACCAACAAGTCTAGGAATGGCGGCTGTATGAGACGACGTTTGTGATGGCGTTTTTTGGGCCAGGGGTCGGGGAAATAGATATGGACGCCTGCCAGTGAGTCGGCTGCAATCATGTCGCGCAACACTTCAACTACATCATGCTGGATGATGCGGATGTTGTTCAGGCCCATGGTGTTAATTCGGTTCAGCAGCGCACCGACCCCGGCATTAAAAACCTCAACACCCAGAAAGTTATCGTCTGGCCTTGCCTCGGCGATCTGCGCTGTCGTCTCACCCATGCCAAACCCGATTTCCAGCACGGTTGGCGCTTGCTCGCGTCCAAAGGCGTGAGCGAAGCTCAGTTCTTGCTGGGTGTAGGGTATTACCCAGCGTGGTGCGAGCGTGTCGAGTGCCTGACGTTGGCCCTCGGTGATATGACCTCGCCGATGCACAAAACTACGGATATGGGTTTGGGCACCGTCCATCATCAGCCCCCTCCAACCGCCACAACCACTTCAACCCGGTCGTCTTGGGTGAGCCCATGCGTGCTGTGCAGGCTGCGCGGCACGATGTCGCCATTGATTTCAACGGCCACGCGTTTGTCGGCAAGGCCGAGTTGCCTCAATAGATCGCCCACCGTACTGCCGTCGGGCAGTTCTTGGGGTTTGCCGTTTAAGTTAATGTCCATGGTGCATAGTTTAGCCGTTGGCTGATGAGTAGCGCCCGCTATAATACGTCGAGCTTGACTAGTTGAGCGGGTGTAGTTCAATGGTAGAACGGCGGCTTCCCAAGCCTCAAGCGTGGGTTCGATTCCCATCACCCGCTCCATTTTGACGTCAGTCGCTACGTCCGGCGACGGTTTACTGCGTTTCATTCGGCATGTCTGACCAAAACCATCGCTCGATCGCTCACCTGTTGCATCAGTTCAACCAGTATTTTCGGGTGTCCATACCGGCAGTGCTCGCGATCATGGTGGCGGTCAGTTCCGTTACGTTGATCTATCCGATGGTGCATCGAGTCTGGGTTGGCGAGTATGAAGGATTATTTGACCAGGCATCCTCTTGGCGTGAAATCATCGATGCCATTGGCCTGATTGAGTTGCCGCGCGTCTTTATTGGCTTGTGTCTGTTGTTGATGTCGGTTGGCTTGGCCATGCGGGCCCGCTTGGCATGGGGATTTAGTTTGATGGTCTTCGTCCCGGCGCTCATCGTCACGATTTACTCCCAGTGGGGTATTGCATATCCCAAGATCATTTATGACTTGATTGTGGTGACTCTGCTCTTGCGTTATTGGTCATTGTTTACACGCACCAGTTTGACAGCAGGATCACTCTTTGCAGTCGCGAGCCTGATGTCTTTGTTGTGGTACGCCATGTTGGGTTCGCTCTATCTCGGGGACCAGTTCCATCCACCCATTAAAGACATGCCCGATGCGGTTTACTTCTCCGTGGTGGCCATGTCGACGGTCGGGTTTGGCGATATTGTCCCCGTCAGTCATGGAGCACGCATGTTTGCGGTCTCTATTATCTTGGGTGGTATCACGGTTTTTGCGACATCACTGGGTGCAATCATTGGTCCAGTCGTCAATGGCAAGTTGCGCCGGATGTTACGGTACAAAGCGAGAAAATCTATGCGTAAGAATCACATCATTATTTGCGGCTCAACCCCGTTGGCCTTGAGCCTGTACCGTAGTCTCACAGAACGACGGGAATTGGTGACCGTGATCGTCAGGGAAGACATAAAACATGACTATCCCGAATCGGCGGATTTGATCTTCGGCGAGGCTTCAGACGCAGACACCTTGCGTGAGGCAGGTGTTGAGCAAGCTCGAACGGTGATGGCGTTGCGCGTGGATGACGCAGACAATGCTTTTATTGTCTTGGCGGTTAAGTCTTTTCCTGACGTTGATGCCAAGACGGTGGTGATGGTCAACGACAGTCAAAACTTGGAGAAGATCCGGCGTGTCAATGCGGATATCGTGTTTTCTCCACAGCTGCTCAGCGCGGAACTCTTGGCGCGAGCGCTGATGGGCGAGGAAATTGACAGCACACTGATCTCTGAACTGTTTTTTGCCAAGCCCATGCCGGCAGCGATTCCTGAGGTGCCTGACGCTGCTGCTACTGTTGCCGCAACCCCCACCGCAACACCCGCCGCAACCCCCACCGCACCCCCCGCCACAACCCCAACCTCACCGTAGTTTTTTCCGGAATATGTCTCTGCCCATTGTCAACATCGCCGCCTATCACTTTACCGACCTGACCGATCTGCCTGTTTGGCGCGAGCGGGTGTCGAACCAGACCAGTGAACTTGGGCTCAAGGGCACGGTGCTGGTGGCGCATGAGGGCATCAATCTTTTTCTGGCTGGCAGCGGCGACGGCATCGAAACGTTCCTGAGCTGGCTCAGAAGCTGTGAGCCGTTTGCCGCGATCAAGGTCAAATACAGTCAATCGCAGACCGTGCCGTTTAAACGCATGAAGGTCAAAATCAAAAACGAAATCATCCGCATGAACCATCCGGCGATTCACCCCGCCGAGGGTCGTGCACCAGCCGTTGACACCACGACGGCGCGGCGCTGGATCGAGCAGGGCTGCGATGATGAAGGTCGTGCGGTGGTGATGCTTGATACCCGAAACGAATTCGAGGTTCAGGCTGGCACCTTCAAGGATGCGATCAACTGGCATATTGAGCGCTTTACCCAGTTTCCCGAGGCCGTTCAGGAACACCTTGATGAGCTGGATGGCAAGACCATCATCAGCTTTTGCACGGGCGGGATTCGCTGCGAGAAAGCGGCCATTTATATGCGGGAAGTGGGTGTCAAGCATGTATATCAGCTTGACGGCGGGATCTTGCAGTACTTCGAAGACACCGATGGCTATGGCTTTGAGGGCAGTTGCTTTGTGTTTGACGAGCGCGAAACACTGGACATTGAGTTGCAGGAAAAGCACTTGAGCCAGTGAGCCTGAGGCTCTCGGCTCAAGTGTTTTGTTTGGATCGCTGTGTTTGGATCGCTTTGTTCGGACCGATTAACGGATTTTCATGCCGGGCACGGAGCCGGTTGATGGTTCGATCACAAAAATGCCCGGATTGTCCTTCTCATCGGCGTGACTGGCAGACAGCACCATCCCTTCTGACACGCCAAACTTCATCTTGCGCGGTGCCAGGTTGGCGACCACCACCACCAATTTACCGGTCAAATCTTCGGGCTTATAGGCGGACTTGATCCCCGAGAAGACTTGTCTTGGCTTGCCTTCGCCCACGTCAAGCATGAGCTTTAAGAGCTTGTGTGAGCCTTCGACTTCTTCACACGACATCACTTTGGCCACGCGCAGATCGAGCTTGGAAAAATCCTCAATCGAGATCTCGGGGCCAATCGCTTCGCCGCCTGGCAAGGCTTTGGGCTCTTCGATGTCCGGGAATAGGCCATCGAGCATTTCTGGGGTGACTCGCTGCATCAGGTGTTTGAAGGGAGCAATTTTTCTGGGCAATTCACCTGCATCGGCCCAGACAAAACTGCGGTCAAGGCCAAACAGCTCAGTCGCCACCCGGTGTGTGAGCGCAGGCAATATCGGGGTTAAGAGAACCGATAGTGCCTTAAAGCCAGCCAAGGCATTGGAGCAAATGTCTTGTAGCGCATCTTTCTGGGCGTCTGAAGCGTCAGCCAAGCCTTTGGCAAGTACCCAGGGCTGAGCAGCATCAAAGGTTTGGTTAATCAGATCGGCCTGCGCCATGATTTCACGGATGGCCCGGGCATATTCGCGCTTTTGCAAGAACTCACGGATTTCGTCTGCGGTTTCCGACCATTCGGTACTCAGGACGTGTTCGTCCCCCGTGTAACGCAACTCACCGTCAAAGTGCCGGCTAATAAATGTGGCAGCCCGGCTGGCAATGTTGACATACTTGCCCACGAGGTCGCTGTTGACCCGGGCAATGAAATCCTCCGGGTTAAAGTCAATGTCTTCAACTTTGCTGTTTAACTTGGCGGCAATGTAGTAGCGCAACCACTCTGCGTCCATGCCAAGCTCAAGGTAACGCAGCGGCGAGATGCCGGTGCCGCGGCTCTTGGACATTTTTTCGCCGCTCACGGTAATGAAGCCATGAACGTTCAGTTGGTCTGGCGTCTTGCGCCCAGAAAACTTCAGTGTGGCTGGCCAAAACAGGGCGTGGAAGTAAACAATGTCCTTGCCAATAAAGTGAACCTGTTCGGTGTCGCTCTCCGGGTCAATGATGGCGTCGTAATCAAGCCCCGCTTTCTTGCAATAGGCTTTGAGCGATGCCAGATACCCGACGGGGGCATCGAGCCAGACGTAGAAATACTTGCCAGGCGCATCGGGAATTTCAATGCCAAAGTACGGCGCGTCACGTGAAATATCCCAGTCCCCCAACTTGGCATCGGTTTGATCGTCGCCTAGCCATTCACGGGTTTTGGCGAGCACCTCACTTTGCAGGTGGGCAATCCCGTGTTTGTTTTCGCCGGTGGTCCAGTTTTTGAGAAACTCAACGCAGCGCGGATCTGAGAGCTTGAAAAAGAAATGCTCAGACGACTTCAAAACCGGTTTGGCACCCGTAATGGTGCTGTACGGTTCAATCAGCTCAGTGGGCGCATACACAGCCCCGCAGACTTCGCAGGCATCGCCATACTGGTCTTTGGCGTGGCACTTGGGGCACTCGCCCTTGATATAGCGGTCCGGCAGGAACATGCCCTTGACGGGGTCATAGAACTGCTCGATGGTTCTGGTTTCGATTAGCCCGGCATCTCTGAGTTTGCGATAAATGTCCTGGGATAGTTCGGTGTTTTCTGGGGAGTCGGTCGAGTGCCAGTGGTCAAACTCGATGTGAAACCCTTGCAGATAGCTCGGCCGTTCGGCAGCGTATCTTGCAACCAGCTGTTGCGGTGAAATGCCCTCTGACTCGGCCTTGAGCATGATCGGCGCCCCGTGTGTGTCATCCGCGCAGACGAAGTGCACGGTGTGCCCAGCCATGCGCATGGTGCGTACCCAGATGTCGGCCTGGATGTATTCCATGATGTGGCCAATGTGAAACGAGCCATTGGCATAGGGCAAAGCGGTGGTGACAAACAGCGTGCGTGACATGGTGGTTGCATCCAAATAACAAGTACTGGATTTTACCCGTGTCGCGGCAATTGCCTAGGCAAGGCTTTAGCGCACGTCTCGTGCCTCAACGTCGGTGACGTTGTCGCGAGAATAATGCTGCTGTGTCTGGTTCCCTTTCGAGAAGATGGGTTTGCGCCGTGACTGGCGGTTCGTCCAGTACTCTTGCACGGAGAAACGTTGGCCACGCAGTTTGGCTGCCAGGAAGAGAATCCCGACGGCAATGAGCGTGGAAAACGTGAAAATTAGCGCCATGCCCAACCCAATCAGGGCAACTAAGGCAAAAGCGACGATACGAACAAGGCGGTTTAATAAATCAATCATTGGTCTAGTATACGTTGTGTTTGTCAGTGCTAATCAACCGTTTTGACCCTGAAAGCATCAAATAATTCCATGAAAGTTAACTCTGAAGACATTCGGGCACTTTTGGCCCGCACGATGGATCCTTGCACCAACAAACCTTACGGTGATCTCGTCAAAGGCATCGAGGTTGATTCGCTGGGTTCAGTTGCCCTGACGTTTCGGCCAGGTTATCCCGTAGGGCGCAGTCGTGAATCAATGCTAGCCCCACTGGTGGGGGCGCTTGATGCCATCGGTTCTGGGGACGCCAAAATCGAGGTGCAACCCAAGATCGAAGCACATGCGATTCGGTCAGGTGTGGATCGGGTCAAAGGTATTAAAAACATCATTGCAGTGGCGTCGGGTAAGGGTGGTGTTGGCAAAAGCACGACCGCGGTCAATCTTGCACTGGCCTTGGCAGATGAGGGGGCGGCAGTGGGCTTGCTGGATGCAGACATTTACGGCCCGAGCGTGCCTTTGCTACTGGGTCTGGATGGCAAACCTGAAAGCAAGGACAACAAGACCATGGAGCCCTTGGTTGGTCATGGCATCAAATCCAATTCCATTGGTTTTTTGGTCGATGCCGACACACCGGCTATTTGGCGTGGCCCGATGGTGACTCAGGCGCTCGAGCAGCTCTTGCGCCAGACCAACTGGGGCGAGCTCGATTACCTGATCGTTGATATGCCACCAGGCACGGGTGATATTGCACTGACCCTGGCTCAAAAAGTGCCGGTCAGCGGGGCCGTGATTGTCAGCACGCCCCAGGACATCGCACTCTTGGACGCCCGAAAGGGGGTGCGTATGTTCGAGAAAGTGAATGTGCCGGTTTTGGGCATTATCGAGAACATGTCTGTGCATGTTTGCTCGAATTGTGGCCACGTCGAGCACTTGTTTGGCGAGGGTGGCGCACAGAGAATGGCTGATGAGTTCCAAGTGCCGTTTTTGGGTAAGCTGCCGCTTGCACTTTCGATCCGTGAAAATGCGGATGCAGGTCACCCGACCGTGGTGGCGAGCCCCGACAGCACCGAGGCAGGTTTGTATCGCGAGATCGCCCACAAGTTGGCTGCCAGGCTCGCTAGTTTGCCCAAAGACATGGCCAGTAAATTTCCAACAGTGGTGGTGGAGCAACGCCGAGGCTGATTTGTTTCAGCAGCGCGAGGCATGCGGCGTTAATATCATCGGTTTTACCCTGTTGGGGAAGCCCTGCCATGAGCATCAAAAGCGATCTGTGGATCCGGCGCGCCGCCGCCCAAGGCATGATTGAGCCGTTCGAGCCCGGTCAGGTACGAGAGAATGCCGGTGGGCGTATCGTGAGTTATGGCACAAGCAGCTACGGCTACGACGTGCGTTGCGCCAACGAATTCAAGATTTTTACGAACATCAATTCAACGATTGTTGATCCCAAGGCATTTGATGAGAAGTCATTTGTAGACTTCGTGGGTGATATTTGCATCATCCCGCCAAACTCATTTGCGCTGGCTCGTACGGTTGAGTACTTTCGCATTCCCCGCAGCGTGCTCACGGTATGCTTGGGCAAGAGTACCTATGCGCGTTGCGGCATTATCGTGAACGTTACACCGCTAGAGCCAGAGTGGGAAGGGCATGTGACACTTGAGTTCTCGAACACCACCCCGTTACCTGCGAAGATATACGCGGGTGAGGGTTGTGCACAAATGCTGTTCTTTGAAAGCGATGAAGTTTGTGAGACGTCCTACAAAGATCGAGGCGGCAAGTACCAGGGCCAGCTAGGCGTAACCTTGCCGCGCACCTAGCCAATACCTTTTAGCACTCAGGCAGTCAAGGGAGTTCCTCCATGAAGTTTCGTTTCCCGATTTACATCATTGATGAGGACTTCCGCTCGGAAAACGCCTCAGGC
>CAZLFB010000098.1:0-119247 GCA_964558695.1 uncultured Orrella sp. | reverse complement strand
GGTTACGTCGGCTTTATGTCGAAAGACAAAGACCTCGCTGAAGTGAATGGCGTGGCGATTACGCAACCCGAGTTTGATGCGGTTCGTCGCAACCAGCTGGAGGAATTGCGGCAAATGCTGGGTGCGCAGTTTGACGCAGAAGCGATCGATACACCCGCCTTTCGTGAACGAATCTTAAACGAGATGATTGACCGCCTGGTGATTGCTGAGGCTGCCATGCAGGGTCGTTATACGGTGTCGGATGAGCAGATTCGGGACACCATTGCCAGCATTCCCGCTGTTCAGCAAAATGGCGTGTTCTCACCCGAGCGCTATCGTCAGGTTTTGGCGGCGCAGGGCATGACGCCGGCTGATTTCGAGATACGTGTGCGCAGTGACCTCATTTTGTCGCAGGTACTTGGCCCAATCGGTAGCACGGCCTCAGCGCCCACGCGAGTAGTCGATGAGCTGATGACTGCGCTTACCCAGCAGCGAACGGTCGCGCTGAGACGTTTTAATGCGTCGGCTTATGCGGGTGATGTGCAGGTCACCGAGGCAGACATTCAGGCCTGGTATGACGCCAATGCCGAAACGTTGCGTCTGCCTGAGAGCGTCAATATTGAATACGTCGTGCTTGACGAGGATGCTGCAAGCACTGGGCTGACGGTTCCAGCGGCTGAAATCGAGGCTTTCTATCAACAAAATCAGGCCCGTTATGGTCAGCCTGAACAACGGCGAGTCAGCCATATTCTGCGTGAAGTTGCACCCGACGCGGATCAAGCCACCAAGGATGCTGCGAAGGCCAAGGCTCAAGGGTTGGTCGATCGGTTGAAAGCGGATCCGAGCCAGTTTGCTGCGCTGGCCAGTGAGTACTCTCAAGATCCGGGTTCGGCCAATCAGGGTGGTGATCTAGGCTGGATATCGAAGGACACGTTGGTGCCGGAAGTTGAAGAGGCGGTGTTCAAGCTTGAGCCCAACACGATTTCTGAAGTGATCGAGAGCCCGTTTGGATATCACGTTGCTGTGGTTAATCAAATCCAAGCCGCGAGCATCAAGCCGCTTGAGCAGGTTCGTGATGAGGTCGAGTCTGAAGTGATGCGTCAGATGGCGTCTGCGCGGTTTGCCGAATTGGCCAGCGGCTTAACCAATCTGGTTTACGACCAGCGTGATGCGCTTGAGCCGATCGCGCAGCAGTTAGGGCTTGAATTGCGCAAGGTGCAGGGCTTGTCCCGTAATGGCCTACTATCCGATGAGCTGTTTGTGCGTCAGATAGCATTGTCAGACGGTCAACAAGAGGTGTTGAACAATCCCCGCGTGTTGCAAGTGGCTTTCTCGCCTGATGTGTTGCAAGACAGGTTTAATTCTGGTGTGATCGAAACAGCACCTGGCACACTGGTGGCACTTCGGGTTGATCAAGTCAATCCGTCGGTTGTGCCACCGCTTGCTCAAGTCACGGACTTGATTCGTGAGCAACTTGTGTCAGAAGGCGCTATCAAGCTGGCACGCCAAGCCGGACAGGCAGCATTCAGCGTCATCGCTGATGGCTCACAGACACCCGTGGGTTTTTCACCCGATGAAGTTGTCTCTCGACAAGATTCAGGTAATCTGAGTTCGGCTGAACTGGGTGCCGTGATGAAACTGCCTGAGACGCAAGTGCCTAAAGCGATCGGTGTTGATACGCCCGATGGATACAGCATTTTGGATGTCAAAGCAGTTAGCGCAGGTGAACCTTTACCTGAAGCGAATCAGCAGCAGTTCAAGAATCAGCTATCACAAGCCTGGGGCCGCGCTGAAGAGCAGGCCGCTTTGCAGGTCTTGCGCCGCTTATTCAATGTCCAGATTCTTCCTGATGCACAGACCGTCATTGAGGGCGAGGGCAGTGGATTAGGTAGTTAATACTTAAATGGCTGTCATTCGTTCTTAGTTTTGACCACTAAATCTTACGGCGCTTGCGCCTAGTTACTTGGCTGATTTTGTTGGTGCTGGCAATGTTTGTTCAATCGCTGGCCATACGTTGTTGAGCAGAATTGGTTGGGCTATTTCAGACGGATGAATGCCATCCTCGATAAACAGATTACGATCAGTTTCTAGCCCCGTTAATAGAAATGGCACCAACACTGAACTGGTTGCCGTGGCAATTTCAGGGTACATGTTTCTGAATGACTCGGTGTAAACAGGACCATAGTTGGAAGGAATTTGAATCCCAGTGATGATGGTGACAGCGCCCGCGGCTTGTGACAACTCAATCATGCGGGTCAAGTTGTTGCGGGTCATGTCGAGTGCGAGGCCACGCAGGGCATCGTTGCCACCGAGTTCAATGATAACCAGACCGGGCTGGTGTTCGTCGAGCAATGCTGGCAGGCGTGTCAAGCCACCGCTGGTGGTATCGCCACTGATGCTGGCGTTGATGACCACGGGTGGCGTTCCATACTGCTCCCCCAAACGATCTCTGAGCAACTGAACCCAGCCGCTGCCTCGTCGGATGCCATATTCAGATGAAAGACTGTCGCCCACGATCAGGATCGGGCGCTCAAGCGTGGCCTTGGCAGCGCCAGCATGGCTCAATCCGACGAATGAAAGTGACAGAAAGACGATAAATGTCATCCTGATCAACGGGATATTGACAAGAAAACGGCTCCAGTAATGCGAAAATTGGCTCATGATGAAAAACAATGCAATCGAAGTAATCGGTTTGTCCAAACGGGTCTCTGACGCCGGGGGTGAGTTAACTATCCTTGACGATATCCGTTTTTCTGTGGCGATGGGTGAGTCATTGGCAATCACTGGCGCATCAGGTTCTGGAAAATCGACACTATTAGGACTCATGGCTGGGCTAGATGTTCCCAGTGACGGTCAAATCAACGTATTGGAACAAGATCTGTTTGCGCTAGACGAGGATGGCAGGGCTAAATTTCGCGCTTCACATGTGGGATTTGTGTTTCAGTCGTTTCAGCTTTTGCCTAACTTGACCGCACTGGAAAATGTGATGCTGCCGCTAGAGCTCGCTGGTCATGATGCACAGGAGCCGGCCAAAGAGGCCTTGGCTGAGGTTGGGCTTGAGCACCGACTGAACCATTACCCATCGACACTGTCAGGCGGTGAGCAGCAGCGCGTGTCGCTTGCACGCGCTTTTATCAGCCGCCCAGCTTTGCTGTTTGCTGATGAGCCCACGGGCAGTTTGGACGTGGTAACCGGTGCACGCATCATCGATTTGATGTTCAGACTGCACCAGGATCACCACACCACACTCGTATTGGTGACCCATGACCCAAACTTAGCCAAGCGCTGTCAGCGCATTGTCAACATTCATGCGGGTCGCTTGGTTCCTGCACAGACCGCTTGAGAACGCGAGCGGTGCCATTCATACCAGGCAATGGCGGCTCCACTGGCGCAAATCAGACCAATGCCGACCCAGCTGATTTTGTCGGGAAAATCGCCCCATATCCACCAGCCGAGCGCACTCGCCGCGATGATCTGCAGGTACATGAACGGCGCCAGTAGTGAGGCAGCTGCTAGTCGGTAGGCCTGCACTTGCAAAAGATGGCCCACAGCACCCGTGAGCCCCAAAGAAAGCAATATCGCCCAGTTCCAGGCTGATAGGTCAGCCAGTGTTTCATACCAGTCAACATCAAGCAATGGCAGGGCGATCGGCAAAACCAGTGAAGTTGCAACCGCACCAATCAAACCGCTCCAGAGCATGGTTGTCAGCGGGTGATCGACTGCGACTTTGCGGGTGAGCAGATGCTGAATGGCCATGAGTGCAGCGGTCAACAAGCCAAACATAACACCAACCGAATCCAGCCCTACACTCGGGCGAATCACAATCACCACCCCGGCAAACCCAGCAGCAGCTGCCACCCAGCGGGATAGGCGTTTAGGCTCATTCAACACCCACGGTGCTAGCGCCAGTACGATCAGCGGTGCGAGAAATATCATGGTGGTTGCTTGCGCTTGTGGCAATAGGGACAACGTCGTGAAAAAGCTCATCGTGGTGAGCAATATCGTTGCACCGCGCATGACCTGATATTTCAAGGAAAAGCTTTTGAACAATTGAAGCTCTCGACGAGAAATCAGCAGTAACAAGATCAATAGAAAGTGGACGACGTAACGAAACCAAGTGACCACTAGGAGGCTAACGCCAGCAGCCAAAATCCATTTTCCTGATGCATCCAAAACCGACAGCACCGATAGTGACAGCAACAAAATGGTCACACCAGCAATGGCGTTTTGGGATCTGAGGGCTGGGGTAGTTACCACGGCAGGCTGCATGCGATCTGAGTGAGCGGTCATGATACGCTTTTGCACATCGATGGATTCATGCCGCGAGGGCGCAAATGTTGTCTAGTGAAACCCTTACCCTGCACACACTGGCTGCCCAGTTAAGTGACGGAAAACTAAGCTCATCGGATTTGATCGAGCGTAGCTTGGCTCGCATTGCCGATGAACAAGGTCAGGGTTCGGTAGCTTTCACCAAAGTGTTTGCTCAAATGGCTCGTCAGGAAGCGCAAGCGTCAGACGAGCGTCGTGCTGCCGGACAGACTAGATCAATGCTCGATGGCTTGCCGATTTCAGTTAAAGATTTATTTGACATTGCTGGTTACCCCACGCTAGCGGGTTCCGTGGTCTTGTCTGATACGCCAGCGGCAAGCGATGACGCGCTGATCGTACAACGATTGCGACAGGCTGGTGCGGTGATCGTCGGCACAACCAATATGACCGAGTTTGCATACTCTGGGTTGGGGCTAAATCCACATTACGGCACACCGTTGTCACCATGGGATCCTCAGACGGGCCGGATTGCTGGCGGTTCGTCCTCTGGAGCCGCTGTGTCAGTCGCTGAGGGTATGGTTGCTGGTGCCATCGGCACGGACACCGGAGGTTCTGTTCGCATTCCAGCTGCATTTTGCGGCTTGGTGGGCTACAAGCCAACCGCGCGCCGGATTGATGTGCGAGGGACCTTACCCCTCTCAACCAACCTCGACTGCATTGGTCCGATTGCGAATTCGGTGGCTGATTGCATCTGGCTGGCTACAGTCATGGCAGGGGAACCAATCAAAGCAATTGAGCCTGAGTCGTTACGTGGTCTTAAGTTGGGTGTGCCAAATCAATTGGTGCTCGATGGGATGGACGACACGGTATCTGAGCGTTTCACTGCGGCATGCCGCCTGCTTGAGCAAGCAGGCGCGGTCATCGTTCGCTTGGATTTACCAGAGCTGTTTGAGATTGCGCAGATGAACGCTGCTGGTGGCTTTACAGCAGCGCAAGCGTGGGCCTGGCATCAAAATTTGTTGAACGATCGCCAAGCCGAGTACGATCCACGAGTTGCTGTTCGGATCCGACGCGGTGAGTCACTAGAAAAGGGCTACATCGATCTCTTGGAGCGCCAACGTCGCGACTGGATTAAGCGGGTTGCACACAAGATCAGTGGTATCGATGTAATGGTCATGCCCACCGTGCCAATCGTGCCACCTGCATTGGCACCTTTAGAGTCGGACGACGATCTCTACGCAAGGACCAATTTATTGGCGCTGCGCAACCCGACGATTATCAATTTTTTGGATGGTTGCGCCGTAAGCCTACCTTGCCATGACAATGGACAAGCACCCGTTGGGTTAATGCTAGCCGCGCTAGCCGGAGAAGATCAACGCCTGTTGGCTGTCGCGTTAGCGTGTGAGCGTGCACTTAAAAAGCCAAGCTAGCGATCAGCAGCTTGGGCTTGGTTGGCATGATGGTTGCCTTTAATTCGCAAAATCCGCCTAACCTGCGGAACACGCCGAATAGCACGGAAAACCTTGGCTAAGTGCTTGCGATCATCGACTTGCACCGTCATGCTCAGCAAGAAAGACTCACTTGTATCATCTGTCATGGTGACGTTGGTGATGTTTGAGTCAGCCTGAGCGATTTCACCAGCGATTTTTCCGAGCACACCACGTTCGTTTAATGCGGTGACATCAATTCGGGCCAAGAAGTGTTTCGCGTGGTTAATATCCCACGCCACATCAACCCAACGCTCGGGTTCACGTTCTTTGGCGCGGATGGCAACCGGACAGTCCGCGGTATGAACTGCCAAGCCAGTGCCCACTCGAACGCCAGCAATGATGTCATCACCGGGCAGGGGCCCACAACAGGGCGAAAGCGTCACAGCCTGGCCTTCGTTGCCTTGAATCAAAATAGGGGCTGCGCGTGCGGCGCTGACCACATCAATATGAGCGGCCGTGGTTTCAAGCAATGGATGATCGGCGGTAAACCGACGTGCCACCACGGCAGCCAAGCGTTTGCCCAAGCCAATGTCAGCCAGAATCTCTTCACGCGATTTGGCGCCACTTTCTTTACTTAACTTGTCCCAAGTGGGGTCCTCGTCTGCGGGGTAGTCAATCTTAAGCTCATGCATCGCTTGGGTCAGCAAGCGCTTACCAAAAGCCACCGACTCATCGTAACGAACGGTGCGCAGGTAATGCCTGATTTCCGAGCGGGCACGCCCGGTTCGAGCAAAGTTGAGCCAATGCGCGCTAGGCCTTGACGCTTCTGATGTGATGACTTCCACCGTGTCGCCACTTGAGAGTTCAGTGCGAAGTGGCACGTACTCGCCATTGACCTTACAGGCCACCGCATGATTACCAATATCCGTGTGGATCGAGTAAGCAAAATCCACCGGTGTCGCGCCGCGAGGCAAAGAAATGATTTTGCCGTTGGGTGTAAACACGTAGACGGCGTCTGGAAACAGATCGACCTTGACGTGTTCTAGAAATTCCCCCGAGTCGCCGGTCTGGCTTTGAATGTCGAGCAGAGACTGAAGTGCGGAGTGAGTTTTTTTCTGGATATCGGACAAGGAGATGTCATCGGTCTTGTAGATCCAGTGAGCGGCTACGCCTTGTTCAGCGACATTGTGCATCTCACGCGTTCGAAACTGGAACTCAATCGGGGTGCCATACGGCCCCACCAGTGTGGTGTGCAATGACTGATAGCCATTGACCTTTGGGATCGCGACATAGTCTTTGAATTTACCTGGAACCGGGCGGTAGAGCTGATGCAGAATGCCTAGCGAGAGATAACACTCTGGCAGGGTGTGAATGATGACCCTAAATCCGTAGATGTCGAGCACTTCAGAAAACGATTTTTTCTGGTCTACCATCTTTCGGTAGATGCCCCAAAGCGTTTTTTCTCGACCGGTGACTTCGGCCTCGATTCCGGTGGCTGGCAATGCCGCGCGCACAGAATCAAAAATTTTGGTGAGCACTTCGCGCCGATTGCCGCGCGCCGCTAACACGGCCTTTTGCAGTACCGCGTAGCGATTCGGATGCATGGCCTCAAAGCAAAGGTCTTGTAGCTCGCGATAGACCGCGTTTAAGCCCAGCCGGTTTGCGATCGGTGCATAAATATCCAGGGTTTCACGCGCAATGCGACGCCGCTTTTCTGGACCAACTGCGCCTAATGTGCGCATGTTGTGCAACCGATCGGCAAGCTTAATCAGAATGACACGCAAGTCACGGGCCATCGCCAATAGCATCTTGCGGAAACTTTCGGCCTGCTGCTGTGCCTTGCTGGCGAAGTCAAGGCGATCTAACTTGGACAGTCCATCAACGAGTTCGGCAACATCAACGCCAAATTTTTCAGCCAGCTCCGTTTTGGCGATGCCCTGATCTTCCATGACATCGTGAAGCAATGCCGCCATGAGTGCATCGGCGTCAAGCTTCCAACCAGCACAGATCTCGGTGACGGCAATTGGGTGAGTAATGTAGGGTGCGCCGCTAGAGCGAAATTGTCCTAGATGGGCCTGATCAGAAAACTTGTAAGCTTCTTTGACGCGAGCGACATCTTTTTTGGGCATATAGCCCGAAATGATTTCTTGAAGGTGGGTAATGGAGGCCTGCTCAGCCTCTCGCCCAAGCTCCGCGAGCGAATGAGGCTGTTGCGGGGAGGCCTGATCAAGTTTGTTTCGGCGTCCAAGGCGTGACCCGACTTTGATTGCAGATAGCAATCCACTTGATGCGGTCCGTAGCCCCGGAAAGCCCATGATCATTTACCTTTTCAAGTTGGCACCTTGCGAAGCATTTCCGTGCCAGTCAAACCCGCGGCGACCTCACGCAATGCCAACACCGTGGGCTTGTCACGACCATCTAGACGAGGTGCATGACCTTGCGCAAGCTCGCGAGCACGGTAAGTGGCCGCGAGCGTAAGCTTGAAGCGGTTGGGGATTTGGTTCAGACAATCTTCAACGGTTATACGTGCCATGTGGCTAATTCTCACTGAAAAATTTATGAAAACAACGGGTTTTAATGTTTTTTTGAAAAATTACACTAACTTGGATCTTAACTCGCCGGCGCACAGTTGCACTAGGCTCTCTGGCTCGCTGCGAGCTTATCTCGGCAGCTCAAATGAATCGAACAATGCCGGATTCGTAACAGCTTGACGGGCGTAGCGCAAACGTGCGCTCGAAATGACCTGCTCAAGCTGATGCAAAGCTACGCTAAATTCTTGATTAATAATAACATATTCGAATTCGTGCGCATGGGCAATTTCGCTGCTGGCCGCGGCCATCCGTTTGGCGATCACAGACTCAGAATCCTTACCGCGAGCGCGCAGTCTCGACTCTAATGCATCTAGCGATGGTGGCAGTATAAAAATCCCAGTAACCCCGCCAAGCATACGCCGAACTTGCTGTGCACCTTGCCAGTCGATTTCCAACAACACATCTCGTCCTAATTCCAGTGCTTTGGCCAGCGGCGCGCGTGGCGTGCCATAGAAATTGTCATGGACTTGAGCCCATTCGAGCAACTCATCGCTGTCTCGCATGGACATAAACTCGTTCTCAGACACAAAGTAATAGTCACGCCCGTTGACCTCGCCCTCGCGAGCGGCTCGGGTGGTGCAAGAGACAGAAAGCTGTAGTCCTGCATCGTTTTCTAGCAGGGCATTGACCAGGCTAGACTTACCCGCGCCGCTTGGCGCTGTGACTAAAAAGACGTTTCCCGCAGGCTGATTTCGCATGAGACCAAACAACAAAGGTGTGCATGTGCATACAATCTAGCGAGCATAGCAGAAGCGCCGAGAACCGGCGTCCTGAAAACACAAGCAAGGAGACGAATTTGAACCACTCAGGAACACAAAAAGTAGCTGTTGTCACTGGCGCGGGGAGCGGTATTGGCAGGGCGGTTTCGCTAGCGCTAGCAGCCGATGGGTTTGATGTGGTGCTGGCTGGTCGACGGGCCGATGCCCTTGAACAAACCCGCGCAATGGGACCAGCCAATAAGCTGCACCCGCGTGTCACAGATGTCACCAACCATGAAGAAGTACAGGCGCTTTTCAGGGAGGTTGATAAGCAGTTTGGCCGTCTTGATGTGTTGTTTAACAATGCCGGCCGCGGAGCGCCAGCAGTTCCTATCGAAGAGCTGCCAGTTCAGACTTGGCTAGATGTGGTTAACGTCAATTTAAATGGGATGTTTTTTTGTGCCCGCGAAGCGATTGCGATCATGAAAAAACAGAGCCCGCAGGGTGGGCGTATCATCAACAACGGCTCGATTTCAGCCCATGCGCCTCGGCCTTTTTCAATCGCCTACACCGCCACCAAACATGCCGTGACGGGTCTGACCAAGTCGATTTCGATCGACACCCGTGCCTACCGGATTGCGTGCACACAGATAGACATTGGCAACGCGGCAACCGAAATGACTGACCGAATGGCAAAAGGGATTTTGCAGGCTGATGGCTCAACCCGTGTTGAGCCTCGCATGGACGTCAATCACGTTGCACAATCTGTTGTCCAAATCGTGAACTATCCACTTGAAACCAATGTGCAGTTCATGACCATCATGGCCACCAACATGCCATTTGTTGGACGTGGCTAAGCTTTGCGCCAGATGAGGGGCGAGTTCTCGGCTGGTGATTCGCCTATTCAATATTTTGTATTTGCTCGCGCATTTGTTCAATGAGCAGCTTCAAGTCAATTGCCGCTCGGGTGAGCCGAATGTCGACGGCTTTTGAGCCGAGAGTGTTTGCCTCGCGGTTCATCTCTTGAAACAAGAAGTCAAGCCGCTTGCCAACGCCTTTATTGGCTGGTGAGGCCTGCGGACGCTGATGATTTTTCCCGGTCAAAGCCTCCTGCAGCTCGGCCAAATGCAAGCCGAGTCGATCGAGCTCTTCGGCAACATCAGCGCGCAAGGAAAAAATACTTGCTTCTGCTGCGAGTCGCTGGGAAATTTCTTCGGCACTGATGTGGGATAAGCCATCGGGGCAAACTTGGTCAAACGCCTCTCGCATGCGGCTTGCGACTCGATCGGACTGTGCCTTTAAAAATTGCGGGACTTCGCCTTTCAGTTCGACCACCAGATCCCTCGATTGTTTGGCTTGAGCATTAATAATTTCAACGAGCCGCTGGCCTTCGCGCTCGCGCGTGGCAACGAGCTGCGATAGTGCATCTTGACCCGCTTTTAGGCACAGAGGCACCCACAAAGTAGGGTCTGATGTTGCACGATCGGGATCTGTCCAATTTAAAACATCTGCAAACGTTGGTGCTTGCACCAGCGGCAGTTTTGCTTGGATATGCTCATGAGCCTGATGGACTTGTGAAAGTATTTCAGGCGACAGCGTGGCAGACATGTCTTTTTGTGCTCGACTGTAACTTGCCCGCACCTCAACTTTGCCACGGATAATTGATTTAGCAACCAATTCACGCAACGCCATTTCCGCCATGCGCAGCTCATCTGGCATCCGGAAGGTCAGATCGAGATAACGGCTGTTGACGCTGCGAATTTCAATGGTCACACTGCCAAATTCATTGCTGGCCTGGCTGCTGCCATAGCCGGTCATGCTCTTCATTGTTCGCTCCAATGGGCGTTGGTGGCTCAGTCGTGGTGTTGCATGCTCGGAACACTGACTAAGTATGTGCTGGGTCTTATGAAGCTTTCATTTTAAGCTTGCACCGCCGCGACTGAGTGTGTGAGTGGTGGGTGGTAAGTGTTGGCCCTTGATGTTGGCACTTGGTGTTGGCACTTGGTGTTGGCCCTTGGTGTTGGCCCTTGATGTCGGCGCTTGGCGTGGCCATACTCAATGGAAAGTGAGTCTGCGTATACTGTGGCTCACCGATGTCTGAAGGAAAAGATATGCCGAACTCCAATGAACCAAATATCCGAGCCCACCAGCGAGCAGCCAACGCATTGCGGCCAGTTGCATTCACCCGCGGCTTCACACGCTATGCGGAAGGATCCGTGTTAATCAGCATGGGCGAGACTCGTGTGCTGTGCACGGCCAGCGTACTGGACAAGGTTCCGCCTTTTTTAAAGGGTAAAGGCCAAGGTTGGGTCACGGCTGAGTACGGCATGTTGCCACGCTCAACGCACACGCGGTCGGACCGTGAAGCGGCTCGCGGCAAGCAGTCTGGCCGCACACAGGAAATACAGCGATTAATTGGACGCAGCCTGCGCGCGGTGGTCGATCTATCCAAACTGGGTGAGCGCACCATTCATATTGACTGCGACGTGCTGCAGGCCGATGGTGGCACGCGCTGTGCCAGCATCACAGGTGCCTGGGTGGCGCTGGCTGACGCCATTGACGGGTTGCTGCAGGCTGGCTCCCTGCAACAAAGCCCCTTACTAGACAGCGTAGCGGCGGTGTCGGTCGGTGTGATACGGGGGCAGGCACGCCTCGACCTGGATTATGAAGAAGATTCTGGGTGTGATGCCGACGTGAATGTGGTGATGACCGGTAGTGGTCGATTCGTCGAGGTACAGGGCACGGCCGAAGGTCATACCTTCGAGCGTGCGATGCTGGATGAGCTGCTGGATCTGGCTCAAAGCGGCATTAGCGAGTTGCAAAAACTCGCCGCTGCGGCACGCAGCTAAACGCTCACTTTGTTATTACTCACATAGTTCGAAGATCGCTTCGATTTCAACAGCAGCGTTGCCTGGCAACGCTGCAACACCGACCGCAGAACGTGCATGGCGCCCGGTATCACCCATGATTTCCACAATTAGATCGGATGCTCCATTGATCACTTTGGGGCTGTCTGGAAATGGCGCCTGGGCATTCACATATCCTGTCAGTCGAACGCATGACATGACCTTGGCCCAATCACCAGCAACGGCCATGCGTACAACCAGCAAAATGTTCTCCATGCACACCTGAGCGCCTTGGTAGCCTTGTTCGACAGAGAGGTCTTGCCCGACTTGTCCGACAATGCTTTCGCGTCCGGGCTGAGTGGATGTTTGTCCGGATACGTAAAGCAAGTTACCGACTTGGCGCCAGAGGACGTAGTTGCCACCCGCTAATCGTGCTGGCATCGAATCAACATGGACGATGCTAGGGTGTTTTGTGTTGATGCTCATGGTTAATCTGACATGATGTTGCCGATGCGCACTTCAGACTCAATCTGCCAGACTTTGTCGATGATCGATTTCACTTGCTCGGCAGTGGCCGCCTCGTGATAGGTACCAAGTCGCATTGCTTTGTCCTCAAGCTCGGCCCGAGACAAAGTATTCCCTGGGTCGCCCTTGGGCTCTTGAACGATGGCTGTATAGGTTTTACCGTGCACGGTTTTAACCGTCACCTTGCCAATCCAACGCTGTGGATAGGCGGCATCGATTTCGGGGTCCAACTCCATTGAAACCCGATCTCGAAATGCGGTGACTTGTGCATCGCTCAACACACTGTCAAAGCTAATCAGGTCAGCGCTGTTTTTTATGGCGATTAAACCCAGTACCGTACCCATCGAGAACTTTGACTGGTGAACAGTTTGAGGGTCTGTCACTGGACCGAGCACATCAATGGCGCCTTGGTGCACGTGGGTAATGACAGACGCAATGTCGTTGACGCTGAGCTTGTGATCTTGCATGGCTTTTTGCAGGGCGTCAGCGGCAGGATGTGTGTGACGACACGAGGCGTGAAACTTGAACGAGGTTTCTGCCAGCGCCCAACGCTTGCCCAGACGATCAACCAGACAAGCAGGGTTGGCATCAACGGTCATGGCTACGCCCAGGCCTTGTTTGCCTTCTAGAATGCGCTGAGCACCAGTAAAGCCATCTTTGGCCAGATAAGCAGCTTGCAAGCCAGTTGCCGCAGCGTGTCCGGTGTGTAGCTGCTTGGAATCAGCCGCGTCGCGCAAAAACTCCCACAAGCCACCCGTGACTGTTCCGGCTGACCCAAACGCATGCAGCATTTGTGCGGGCGTGAGCTTTAAAAGTCGTCCCACGGCAGCTGCCGACGCGATCGTGCCCGCGGTGGCTGTGGTGTGGAAAATTTTGTAGTGTGGACGACCAAGAAACTCACCAATGCGGATACCAACCTCATAGCCAGCAACACAAGCCGTGATGAACTCTTTGCCCGATGCTCCTATGGCTTGAGCCACGGCGAGCGCAGGCGGAATGACGACTGCCGCGGGATGGAAAACGGCGCCATTGTGAACGTCATCTTGCTCCACGAAATGAGCCGATGCGGCATTGACCATCGCCGCAAAATAGGGGGTCGTGTGGGTTCGGCGAACCATGTCCTCACTTAACCCGTGGTCTGGCCCCATCGCTGTGGCAAAGCTTGCCATACTCAGGACCGGTCGAGCGGTCGATCCAGCCAAGATCGATGCCACGGTGTCAAGCAGCAAATCTTCAAAACGACGACGCACTTGAACCGGAATGTCCTCGAAACTGAGTTGCGCAGCAAATTTGGCCAGTTCAGCGCTGGGATGCAACACAAGTGCTTGTGTCGTTGTGTGCTCGACGGTTTGGGTGGCTGTGGACATGGTCTACCTCACAGGGTCAGAATGAGCGTGGCAGCCCGAGCACGTGCTCGGCGACATAGGACAGAATCAGATTGGTGGAGATCGGCGCGACTTGATAGAGCCGGGTTTCCCGGAACTTGCGTTCGACGTCATACTCGCAAGCAAATCCAAACCCACCGTGAAACTGCAAACAGGCATTGGCGGCTTCCCATGAGGCGTCGGCGGCTAAAAGCTTGGACATGTTGGCTTGTGCGCCACACGGCAGATGTGCGTCAAACAGGCGACAGGCTTCATAGCGCATCAGACTGGCTGCTTCCACGTTGATGTAGGCCTTGGCAATGGGGAATTGCACACCCTGGTTTTGTCCAATGGGCCGCCCAAACACGATTCGGTCTTTCACGTACTGGGTGACGCGATCGATAAACCAATAGCCGTCACCGATACATTCAGCTGCGATAAGCGCTCTTTCAGCGTTCAAGCCATCCAGAATGTATTTGAATCCCTTGCCTTCTTCGCCAATTAGGTTTTCAGCGGGAATTTCCAGATTGTCAAAAAATAACTCGTTGGTCTCGTGGTTGACCATGTTCAAAATCGGCCGAATGGTCATGCCACTTTTGACGGCATCATGTAGATCAACGATGAAGATGGACATGCCTTCAGACTTCTTAGTCACTTGATCAAGTGGCGTTGTGCGAGCTAGCAAAATCATGAGGTCAGAGTGCTGCACCCGAGAAATCCATACCTTCTGGCCATTAATGACGTAGCGATCACCTTTTTTGACGGCCGTGGTTTTAATCCGGGTTGTGTCGGTGCCCGTGGTTGGTTCGGTCACGCCCATCGACTGCAGACGCAACTGCCCAGAGGCGATTTTGGGCAGATAGCGCTGCTTTTGCTCCTCTGATCCATGGCGAACCAATGTACCCATGTTGTACATTTGCCCGTGGCATGCACCGGAATTGCCACCACTGCGATTAATCTCCTCCATGATCACGGAAGCCTCAGTCATGCTTAAACCAGAGCCGCCGTACTCTTGCGGAATAAGCGCTGCCATCCAGCCTGCTTTAGTCAAGGCATCAACAAACTCTTCCGGATATCCGCGCTGTTCGTCGATTTTGCGGAAGTACTCGTCTGGAAACTGGGCGCAAAGGCTACGGATGCCATCGCGGATGTCTTGGAACTGTTCAGCGTGTGTGGTCATAATTGTCTTATCATGGGGTTTTGCTACGAAGCAAACTTTGCCTTATGCGCGCACGCTTGCCAATTGACGTTTTACAAACCCGGCCTTTGTCTGACATGAAGTATGGTGAGTAGATCCCGGGTTGCGCTGCCGCACTAAACCTCCACGAATGCGTACATGGCCAGTCACTTTGACCTTACCGATCTTCAGTTAATTGTCAATATTGGCGATGCCAATAGCTTGACTCGTGGTGCTGAGCGGTCGCATCTTTCTTTGCCGGCAGCCAGCAACCGGGTCAAAAACCTGGAGGAACATTTTGGTACGCGTTTGTTTCATCGCAACAGCCAAGGCGTGACATTGACGCCATCAGGCGAGGCGTTCTTAAGGCATGCCCGTAAGGTTTTGCAGCAGATTGAGCACTTGCGGGGTGATATATACGAGTATTCTCGTGGCATTAAAGGACAAGTTCGCGTGGTGGCCAACACCACGGCCATGAATGAGTTCATGCCGGCAGTGCTCAGCCGTTATCTGGCCTCTCATCCCGATGTCACGGTAGAGCTTCGCGAGCGTTTAAGCTACCTGGTGGTCAAGGCTGTTGTAGATGGCGCAGCTGATATGGGCATCGTCGCTGGCAAACCTGCTGGTGCTGAGCTTCAGTATCTGCCTTACAGACGCGATCGGCTGGCACTCGTTGCTGCGCCCGATCACCCCTTAGCTACCCGCTCATCTGTTTCCTTTAATGAGACACTCGACTTTGAGTACGTGGGGTTATCTGAGTGGAGTGCGATCCACGCGTTTCTGATTCAAGCTGCAGATAATCTTGGCTATGCGTTTCGTTTTCGGGTTGAGGTTGGCAGTTTTGACGCGGTCTGCCGCATGATCGAAGCCGGCGTTGGCATTGGAATCGTGCCCGAAAAAGCAGCATTGCGTTATGCCGGCAGCATGAAGATCAAAGTCATTAGGCTCACTGATGCATGGGCTGAACGCAAGCTGCATGTGTGTGTACGGGATCTCGATGCCTTGCCATCGTTTGCTCGCGAGCTTGTGCAGATGTTGCAAGACGATGTTCCCGAAAATGAGCGTGATAACCATGGTCAATAATCCAACTTTGTCTTCACTGGTGATTGCTTCGGGTAATGCCGGCAAGCTGCGTGAATTTGATCGCTTGCTCAAACCTCTCGGCATTGCCGTTCACAGTCAGGCTGAGTTTGGTGTGGAGCCACCGCCAGAGCCCTATGGAACTTTTCTGGAGAATGCGCTCACCAAAGCCCGGCATGCCAGTGCGCAGACCGGCTTAGCAGCGTTGGCCGATGACTCTGGTATTTGTGTGCCGGCGTTGGGCGGTGCGCCTGGCGTGCATTCGGCACGATATGCCGAACCCGTCGCGGGGGTGCAACAAGATGCGCTTAACAATGCCAAATTGGTGCAAGCGCTTGCCCACCATGAAGATCGGCGAGCTTTTTATGTCGCCGCTCTGGTGCTGGTATTGCACGCCGATGACCCACTGCCGATTGTTGCGCAGGGCCTTTGGGCCGGTCAGGTCTGCGAGCAACCAAGGGGCAGCAACGGATTTGGCTACGACCCGCACTTTTGGTTACCTGGCTTGGGTGCCACGGCAGCAGAGCTAGATCCAATTGAAAAAAATCAGGTCAGCCATCGAGCCATGGCCATGCAGACGCTGATCGCTCAATTGGCCAACCGAGGTTTACTCGCAACGCCGAGTTGTTGAGGTTCTGTTAGTGGATAAGCGCATCATTCCGATTATTGCCCAGCCGGCTGCAAAACCCTTGGCTGCCCGCGAGCCGGGTCAGCGTCTTACGAGCTTGCCGCCACTTTCACTTTACGTGCACGTACCTTGGTGTGTGCGTAAATGTCCATACTGTGACTTCAATTCACACCAGTCACCTGATGTGCTGCCTGAGCACCAATACCTCGACGCATTGACGGCAGATATAGAGCAAGCCTTACCGCTGATTTGGGGACGTCAAATTCACACGGTGTTTTTTGGTGGCGGCACGCCCAGCTTGCTGACTGAATCGACTGTGGACAAGATGCTAGCGCTCATACGCGCACGCCTTAATCTCTGGCCAGATGCGGAAGTCACCTTGGAAGCCAACCCAGGTACCGCAGAAGCTCAGCGGTTCAAAGGTTACGCTACCAGTGGCGTGAACCGAATTTCACTGGGCATACAGTCCTTTAACGACGAGCAACTCAAGCGGCTTGGGCGAATCCACGATGCGCGTCAAGCGCGTGACGCCATCGGCATGGCGCAAGCAGCCTTTGGTCGTGTCAACCTCGACCTCATGTATGGCTTACCCGAACAAACCGAGATGGATTGCAAGCAGGAGCTTGAGCAAGCCGTGTCGTTTGCGACGGAGCATTTGAGTTTGTACCAGCTCACGCTTGAGCCACAGACCGTATTTGCTAAGTATCCGCCGATGCTGCCTGATGACGGTGTTATTCAAGCGATGGAAGATCAGATTGGTGCTGTTGTCGAGTCGGCTGGCTGGCAGCGATACGAGGTGTCGGCCTATGCGAAGTCACACGCCCAGTGTCGACACAACATGAACTACTGGACCTTTGGAGATTATCTGGGCGTTGGTCCAGGTGCGCATAGCAAGATTTCATTTGCAGACCGAATCATTCGACAGGCTCGAGTTCGAAATCCGCAGCAATGGATGCAAGCCGTGAGTCGCTTTGATGGCACACACATTAGCGAAGAGCGTGAACTAACGGATGAGGACTTGCCATTTGAGTTTTTTCTGAATGCATTGCGCTTAAGTCGCGGAGTCGATATTGATTTGTTTCAAGCACATACGGGGCTAGACTTTGCATCGATTCAGTCAATGATCCGCAAGGGTAGCCAAAAAGGCTTGTTGGAAGTAGACCAAGCGACTATCAAACCGACCGCGCTTGGCTGGCGCCATCTGAACGACCTGCAGATCATATTCCTGCGTTGATTCACTTTGCTCCAATGTGGTGCATATTATGGTGCATAATGCCCAATAGAAGTGCAAAAAAAGCATCAAATCGGAAGCGCAAGCACCCGATATTGGTGCCAATTGCTGGAAATTGGCTGGCACGGAATTTGCTTTTTTCTTTGACAACGCTAAATCAAATTAGCGGCATTAACCTTAACACCCATCTACCGAATCGGAGCCTTTATGAGCACGACCCAAGACGTTCTAAAGATGATTGCAGACAACGATGTCAAGTTCGTTGACTTCCGTTTTACCGACACCATCGGCAAGGAGCAGCACGTTTCGGTGCCTGCCAAGCTCGTTGATGCTGACAAACTCGAGTCGGGGCAGGCATTTGACGGGTCATCGATTGCAGGTTGGAAGGGCATCGAAGCATCAGACATGTTGCTGATGCCCGACCCAGAGACCGCTCACATGGATCCATTTCGTGAAGAGTCAACATTGATCCTGACGTGTGACGTGCTTGAGCCCTCAGATATGAAGGGCTATGACCGCGACCCTCGCTCGCTGGCCAAGCGCGCCGAAGCTTACCTGAAATCAACTGGTTTGGGCGACACCGCGTACTTTGGTCCTGAGCCAGAGTTTTTTGTATTTGACGGCGTGACCTGGAATGACGACATGTCAGGTTGCTTTGTCAAGATCAAGTCAGATGAAGGCTTTTGGAGCCGCGGTACTGATACCGAAGGTGGCAACTTGGCCCACCGCCCAAAAGTCAAAGGCGGCTACTTTCCAGTGCCTCCCGTTGACTCCTTCCAGGACATGCGCTCGGAAATGTGCTTGTTGCTCGAGGAGCAGGGCGTGCCCGTGGAAGTCCATCACCACGAAGTCGCTGGCGCCGGCCAGTCCGAAATTGGCACCATGTTCAGCACGTTGGTTCGTCGCGCTGACTGGAACCAGATCCTGAAATATACCGTCCACAACGTCGCACACGCCTATGGTCAAACGGCGACGTTCATGCCCAAGCCAGTCGTTGGTGATAACGGCTCCGGTATGCACGTTCACCAATCCATCTGGCGTGATGGTCAGAACCTGTTCTCAGGCAATGGCTACGCTGGGTTGTCAGAGTTTGCGCTGTACTACATTGGTGGCATTATCAAGCACGCACGTGCGCTCAATGCAATCACCAACCCGGGCACCAACTCCTACAAGCGCCTCGTGCCTCACTATGAAGCGCCGGTCAAGCTTGCCTACTCGGCTCGCAACCGTTCTGCTTCGATCCGGATTCCTTACGTGGGCAACCCCAAAGGTCGTCGCATTGAGGCTCGCTTTCCTGATCCACTTGCAAACCCCTATCTGGCATTCTCTGCGTTGATGATGGCTGGTTTGGACGGGGTACAGAACAAGATCCATCCCGGTGATCCAGCGGACAAAAACCTGTATGACTTGGCGCCGGAAGAGGATGCCTTGATCCCAACAGTATGTCACTCGCTTGAGCAGGCGCTTGAAGCGCTCGACAACGACCGTGAGTTCCTAACTCGTGGCGGTGTCTTTAGCAACGAGATGATTGACGCGTATATCGAACTGAAGATGGCTGAAGTCACTCGCATGCGTGTGACGACTCATCCGGTTGAGTTCGATATGTACTACAGCCTGTAATCATGTCTGACTAGGTGGTCGGGCCAGACCCGGCCCGACAACCATGACAGCCCCTGAGCCCTATGATCTACTAGCGACCACCGTTCTATTGCTCGACCGCGATGGGGTGGTGGTTCACGCCAATTCGGCAGCCGAAGACTTATTCGGTCGCTCGAGGCGGCAAATCGAAGGGCAGATGGCAATCGCGCTGTTTGAACACGACACCTCGCTCGCACAGTCGGTATTGCACGCCTGTGAGGGCACACTCGAAAGTTGCCGGCAGGTTGCCGGCATTTCGCGGCAAGGGTTGTACCGTGAAGTGTCGGTCATGACGTTGAGTCTGCTCGGTCAGCCTTGGGCTGCGCTCATGGAGATCGCAGACCTGGAGAGCCGCTTGATCGTGGATCGAACTCAACGATTGGCCGAGGAGATCCAGGTTCAACATGAGTTGTTGCGCAATCTAGCCCATGAGGTAAAGAACCCGTTGGGCGGTCTGCGCGGTGCGGCACAGTTGCTTGAAGCGGAGCTACCTGAGCCGCGACTAACTGAATACACCCAGGTCATTATTTCTGAGGCGGACCGCTTGCAAGCGCTAGTGGATCGTTTGGCGGCGCCCCAATCGAGTCCCATGCAGATTGCCGATGTCAATGTGCATGAAGTTTGTGAAAGAGTCTGCTCCTTAGTGCAAGCTGAGTTTGGCCAAATTAATTTGAACCGCGATTACGATGCTTCTATGCCTGAGATTAGGGCGGACAGTGCTCGTTTGGTGCAGGCATTGCTCAATGTGGTGCGTAATGCAGCGCAAATACTGACTCAGTCTGACACGCCCGATACGCTGGTCACGGTACGAACACGAATCGCTCGTCAAGTGATGCTGCATCGTCGCCAGCACCGCATGGTTGTAGAGATCACTGTGATTGACAATGGACCGGGTGTTCCATTGGCGATACAAGACAAAGTATTCCATCCTTTGGTCACTGCCCGTGAGGGTGGAACCGGCCTCGGATTAAGCCTGGCACAAGATCTGCTACAGCAGCATGGTGGCCTGATTGAAATGGAATCCAAGCCAGGCCACACCGAATTTCGATTGTTGATTCCGATGGAGCTGGGATGAAACCTGTTTGGATAGTCGACGATGATCAAGCGATTCGGTGGGTGCTAGAGAAGGCCCTGATGCGGGCCAACATCGACACGCTAAGTTTTGCTAACGCGAATGAAGTTGAGCAAGCGCTGCAACGTGAAACACCATCGGCCTTAATTACCGACATTCGCATGCCCGGCAAGGATGGCTTGAAACTGCTGTCTGATATCAAGACTGGCCATCCGGACTTGCCTGTCATCGTGATGACAGCCTATGGTGATCTTGACAGCACTGTGTCGGCTTTCCAAGGCGGGGCATTTGATTTTTTGGCCAAACCATTTGACGTCAACGAGGCAGTGACGCTAATCGAACGTGCATTGCAAGAAGGCGTTGATGGCGCATCGATTGCCAGTGACGATAAAAACGGCAACGGTAAGCCTAGCGGACGTGCAATGCTCACACAATCATCCTCGCCCGCCATGCAAGAGGTGTTCCGAGCCATTGGAAAACTTGCCCAGTCAAACGTTACCGTGCTGATTACGGGCGAGTCGGGCACTGGAAAAGAGTTGGTGGCACGTGCGCTACATGACCATGGCATGCGTGCGCATGCTCCGTTTGTGGCTTTGAACACGGCGGCCATCCCGCGCGATTTGCTGGAAGCTGAGCTATTTGGGCATGAGCGCGGTGCATTTACCGGTGCTAGCGCAAATCGTCGCGGTCGTTTTGAAGAGGCTTCCGGCGGAACGCTATTTCTTGATGAGATTGGTGACATGCCACTGGAGCTGCAAACCCGACTTCTGAGGGTATTGTCTGACGGCACGTTTTACCGGGTTGGCGGCTCACAGCCGGTCAAAGTTGACGTTAGGATCGTCGCTGCAACGCATCAACCGCTCGAGGAACGTGTTAGAGAAGGAAAGTTTCGCGAAGACTTGTTCCACCGCTTGAATGTGATCCGTCTGCGACTGCCACCTCTACGCGAGCGGCGTGAAGATATCCCTGCGCTCGCCAAGCATTTCTTGCAGTCAAGCGCCAAGTCACTGGGCGTCTCGGTTAAACGTTTATCTGATGCTGGCATGCAGCAACTGCAACAATTCGATTTTCCTGGGAATGTCCGGCAATTAGAAAACTTTTGTCACTGGCTGACCGTGATGGCGCCAGGTCAGACCATCAATTTGGCTGACTTGCCACCGGAGGTGTGTGGCACTGAGCCCCAGTCGAATGTACTGTTGCCACAAAAGGCAGTGCCAGAGACCTCAAGTGCCCCCATGGCGCCTGTCTCTCGCAGTTGGACTGAGCTCTTGTCGCAAGAAGCTTCAGTACGCTTGGCCAATGCTGAGCCTGAGGTTTGGTCAGCGTTAACTCGAGAATTTGAACGCACTGTCATTGATGCGGCGCTGCGCAGTTGTCGCGGCAGACGGGTAGAGGCAGCCTCGCGTCTAGGGATGGGGCGCAATACGATTACCCGCAAATTGCGCGAGCTTGACATGGATGCCGGTATTTAAACGGCGAGTAATGGCTACGGGTATAGGCTACGGGTATAGGCTACGGGTAAAGGCTAGGGTTAACGACTTGATTTGAGTTGTTTCAAGCAGAGCGACCGCGAAGGCGGGCGGCTGCGCGTTTCTCAACCAATGACTCACGTTTCAAAAGTGCACTGACAGTTTCACTCACAGGTGCATCGTGTAGCTCTGATGGTGAGCCCCATTGCACTAACTCACCTTCATTCATCACACCGATTTGGTCGCCAAGTGCAAACGCCTCGTCGTGATTGTGCGTCACCAAAAGCGCCGTGTGGCAGGTGTTCTTCAAAATGTCACGTAACTCAAATGCCAGACGTTCCCGGGTATCCACATCAAGATTGGAAAAGGGCTCATCAAGTAATAACAAAGAGGGCTCAGGTGCCAGAGAGCGTGCGAGTGCGACGCGTTGTTGCTGTCCACCAGACAGTTCGTGCGGATAACGTGTTTGATGCCCGGCCAAACCAACAAGATCTAGTAAGTCAGTCACGCGCTGTTTGCGTTCTTCTTTAGAAAGCTGACGCAACCCAAAACTGACATTGTCTTCAACATTCAGGTGCGGAAAGAGGGCGTAGTCCTGAAACATCATGCCCATATGTCTTTTTTCGGCGGGGACAATATTTTTTGGTGTAGATAGAACCTCGCCATTTAATGCAATCGTGCCACTTTGTAATGGCTCAAACCCGGCAACAGCGCGCAACACCGTGGTTTTACCGCACCCAGACGGACCGAGCAGACAGCCAATGTCGCCATCATTGAGTTTGAATGAAACGTCCTTGGCAGCGGCTGCCCAGCCCTGAGGACCGGGATATCCCACGGTGATCCGATTAATTTCCAGCATTCGACTTAACAAGACAACAAGGGTTTAGATTGTGTACGAGCCAGAAGAATAACCGGTATCAAGCCAACGAGCACGATCAGCAGCGCCGCGATGGCGCCTTCCTCATAAGTGCCACGGGCGGCCTCTGCATAAAGCCAAGTTGCCAACGTGTCAAAGTTCATTGGGCGCAACAGCAGTGTGGCTGGTAGTTCTTTCATGGTGTCCACAAATACCAGCAAGGCGGCAGAGGCGATTGCGGGTCGCAACAAAGGCAAATGAATGCGCTTAAGCGTCGCCGCTGGGCCGTGGCCTAAGAGTCTTGATGCTTGCTCCACTGAGGGCGGGATGCGAGATAAGCCCGACTCAATGGAGCCCACTGAAATGGCTAGGAACCGAATGGTGTAGGCCACTAACAATCCAGCTGTCGAACCCATCAGCAGCAGCTGCGTTAATTCAAAACCTGCCAATCGAGCGATGACATCAAAGAAATGATCAACCAACAACAATGGACCAAGCAATCCGATGGCCAGCACGGTACCCGGCACGGCGTAGCCAAGGCTCGCGCCCTTGGCCACCCATTGGGTGAATGTGGTGCCATGAGCGCTATCACGCACACGACGTGTGCTCCAGGCAACGATGAGCCCCAGAAGCAAGGTCAACGCGGTGGCGGCAGCTGACACGCTCAGCGTATTCCAGGCAGCTTGAATCAACTGCGAGGAGACGCCACCGACTGCGCCAAATCGTTCGTATGCCTCAAACCCGAGGTAAGTCGCTGGCAATACGAAGCCAATGACCACGGGTATCCAGCCTAGAATAATGGCTAGCGCTTTGTGCCAGCCAGTGAGCTGGGTCAGGCTCATGGGTCGCATACGCTGAACGGTGGCATAGCGCTGGCGTTGGCGAGCATGGCGCTCTAACTGAATCAGAAACACAACGATAAGCAGCATCGATAAGGCGATCTGTGCAGCGCCAGCTAGATCGCTGCGCGTGACCCACGTTGTGTAGACCGCCACGGTCATCGTTTGTACACCCAGGAACTCGGACGCACCAATATCGTTCAATGTTTCGAGTAGCGCCAGACTCAGTCCAACGGCAATGGCCGGGCGTGCCAACGGCAACGCGACCCGGGTCAGCACACCATAGGGCTTTTCACCAAGGATTCGGGCCGCCTCGATCATCCCAGCGGCCTGAGTCAATAACATCAATCGCGTGCTGAGATAAACGTAGGGGTAGAGCACAAAGCCCAGCAGAAAAATTGCGCCAGGCAAGTTGCGGATATCGGGTAAGCGGAAATCTCTGGGTGATTCAATACCCATCCACTCGCGCATGGTGGTCTGAATCGGACCGATCGGATGCCATAAGTCCAGGTAAGCGAATGCGATGATGTAGGTCGGCACCGCAAGGGGTAGCAAAAGAGCCCAGTTCAGTGTTTTGCGGGTGGGGAAGTCGTAGGCGCTTACCAGCCAGGCAGCACCTGTCCCCAAACAGGCCACGAGCACACCCACCCCGGCCAACAGAAGTAACGTGTTGGTCGCCGCGGATAAGATAACACTGTCAGCCAGGTGACTCCAATGGGAGAAGCTACCCGTCAAAGCATGAATCGCCAGTGAGAGCAGAGGCGCTAAAACCGCCAGTACGATTAAAAACGTACCGGCGGTCCAGAAGCCACTGCCTTGAATATGGCGATGAATTCGAGCGCTAGCTAGCAAGCCGCCAATCTCCTGTCTTGTCTAGTCATTGAATTTAACTTTGTCCACCAGCTCGCTGGCTTGCTTACGATACTTGGCAACCTCGGCGATCGGCAACGGGTCTACGTTCATCGGACCAAACGCTTCAACTACCTCGCTGACACCCACGCCGGGCTTCACGGGAAACTCAAAGTTGGCTTCCGCATACATGCCCTGGGCCTTGTCTGACACGAGGTATTCCATTAGCTTGACCGCATTGTCACGATTGGGCGAGGATTTAGCCACGGCTGCGCCTGAGATGTTGACAAAGGTGCCACCCGTTTTTTCGAAAGTTGGCCTAACGACGCGAATCGCCTCACCCCATTTGCGGTTGTCGCTACCAGGCTCTGCACTCATCATCTGGCCTACGTAGTAAGCGTTGGCCAAGCCAATGTCACAAATACCGCCAAGGATGTCACGGGCAACATCTCGATCGCCACCCGTGGGTTTGCGCCCGAGGTTGGCTTTCACATCCCGTAACCATTGTTCTGTTGCCTGTGCACCGTTATGGGCAATCATGGAAGCAATCAGTGCGGTGTTGTAGGGGTGTTGACCTGAGCGTATGCAAAACTTGCCCGTCCACTTCGGGTCAGCCATTTGTTCGTAAGTAATGGCTTCGATGTCGAGGTCCTTATCGACATAGGCCACTCGGTCGCGTAGCGATAGGGTGTACCACTGACCATCGGCACCACGCAGATTTGCCGGAATGGCTGCATCAAGCACCTCGGATTGAACGGGTTGGGTCACGCCTTGTTCAACCAAATCGATCAGGTTACCGATGTCGACCGTCATCAGGACATCCGCAGGGGATTTCACGCCTTCGGCCTTGACGCGTTCGATCAGTCCATCCTTCACAAAAACCGTATTGACCTTAACGCCGGTATCCGTGGTGAAGGACTCCAGTATGGGCAAAATAAGCTTTGGCTCGCGCGTGGTATACAAATTTACCTCGCCTTGGGCCAAGGCCGGTGTCGATACCGTTGCGACCAATGCCAGTCCCCAAAAAGCTTTCCGACCAGCGCTTAGGACGTCCGATAGGCTATTCAACATAGTTTCCTCTTGATTAATTTTAAAGATAACACAAATCGTAATACGAATAGTTCTCAATATATCAGATAACGTCACAGATGCAAATAACAATCAGTTCGAAATTTACGGTTCGTGATATTTTTGCTATTTCCGATTTGATTGGTGTCTGAAGGGCACTTTCGTGGTGTCGTCTTAGTGGGCTACGGCATTTGGATTACTCTTCCTTATGCAAAACGCGCAATTGATTAAAATTTTGCAATCGGTACACTGAAGCGCCGGTACACGAGCAACAAAGGACAAGACATGAGCAAGCAGATTATTCACACGGACAAAGCACCTGCAGCAGTGGGGCCTTATTCTCAGGCTGTAGCGACATCGGCCACAAAGATGATTTTTCTGTCGGGCCAGATCGGCTTTGTGCCAGCGACCGGAGAACTCGTTACCACATCATTTGAAGCGCAAGTCAAACAAGCGTTCGCCAATATGGCGGCGGTGATCGAGGCATCCGGCGCTAACTTAGATAATGTTGTTAAATTAACTCTGTATCTAACTGATTTAAATAATTTTTCAGTTGTGAACGACATCATGGCATCGGTTATTCCTCAGCCTTTTCCTGCTCGCTCAACGATCGGTGTTGCCAGCCTGCCCAAGGGGGCCTCATTTGAGGTCGAAGCAATCCTCGCCCTCTAAACGGCGCGATGCAGCCACATTGTTCGAGCGGCTCGGTTTAACCACGCCGCTGGACTTTTTGCTGCATTTCCCCATTCGATACGAAGATGAAACGCGCCTGCAGTCGATCGCATGTGCCAGCCCAGGTCAATACTTGCAAGCCGAAGGGACTGTGATTTCGGCTGAAGTGACGTATCGACCGCGAAAGTATCTAACGGCAAAATTTACCGACGAATCGGGTCTGATTCAGCTTCGTTGGTTGAATTTCTACCCCAGCCAGGTTCAGCAGATGCAGGCAGGCAAGCGCTGGCGCATCCGAGGTGAGGTCAGGGCGGGCTTCCAGGGCTTGGAGATGGTGCATCCCAAAGTAAGCAGCCCGTCGCAGCCACTGCCGAATTCGTTAACGCCTGTATACCCAACAACTGAGGGACTCTCTCAGAAAGCGATCCGTCAACGTATTGACGCCGCCTTACAGGCAGTCGATCTGAGTGACACCTTGCCTGAATCCATGATTAAGACGTTTGGGCTCATTGCTTTCGAGGAGGCTGTTCAGGTGCTGCATCGACCAGCACCTGGAGAGGATCTGGAAAGTCTCGAGGACCGTACCCATCGAGCTTGGGTTCGGGTGAAGTTCGATGAACTATTGGCCCAGCAGCTCAGCCTTGCCAATGCTCGCGAACAACGTCGACAGCGCCGAGCCACGCCATTTCCGCGACCGCTTGATAAAACCAGTCTATCGGATGATCTGCTCAAACATCTACCATTTGCGCTGACCGCGGCCCAGCTTCGCGTGCTGGCTGAAATTCATGCTGATATGGCGCAAAACTATCCGATGCATCGCCTGCTTCAAGGTGATGTAGGCAGCGGCAAGACCGTGGTGGCTGCCCTGGCAGCAATGCGCGCAATTGATCATGGCAAGCAGGCGGCGGTCATGGCACCAACCGAAATATTGGCTGAGCAGCATTACTTAAAGCTCGAGCCTTGGGCTCAGGCACTTGGGTTGCGCTGCGTATGGCTTGCTGCTGGTTTGCCAGCACGCTCAAAGCGTCAAGCGCTGGCCGAAATTGCATCAGGCCATGCGCATCTGGTGGTTGGAACACAGGCATTGATTCAGTCAGGCGTAGAGTTTCATGACTTAGGGCTTGCCATCGTGGATGAGCAACACCGATTTGGTGTTTCACAGCGATTGGCTTTAGGAGAAAAATCACAGTCAGGACTGCCCCATCAACTGACCATGAGCGCGACACCTATTCCACGATCGTTGGCGATGACTTTTTTTGCGGATATGGATGTATCGGTGATTGATGAACGCCCACCCGGACGACTGCCCGTCAAGACCAAGCTGGTTAGTGCAAGCCGTCGTGCCGAGGTGATTCAAGGCGTACGCGAATCAATCGAGCAGGGCGGCCAAGTCTATTGGGTATGTCCTTTGGTCGAAGAAAGCGAAGCGCTTGAATTGCAAACAGCAGTCGATACGCATGAAATGCTTACCCATGAGTTGACTGGTTTGACGGTTGGCTTGGTGCACGGACGATTAAATGCGAGCGACAAAGCGCAGGTCATGCAGCGATTTAAGTCTGGACAAATCTCCGTCTTAGTAGCCACAACCGTGATTGAAGTAGGTGTTGATGTGCCCAACGCCAGCCAGATGGTCGTCGAGCATGCTGAGCGCTTTGGCTTGGCGCAACTGCACCAGTTACGTGGGCGGGTCGGTCGCGGCAGCCGACAGTCCGTGTGTGTGTTGATGTACGAACCACCCTTGTCAGCTGACGCAAAATATCGACTGCGTGCACTTTATGAAACAGACGACGGGTTTGAAATCGCACGGCGCGACTTGCAGCTGCGTGGGCCGGGAGAGTTTCTTGGCGCACGCCAGTCCGGATTATCTCTATTACGGTTTGCGGATTTTGAGGCAGACGCGTATTGGGTGGCCCGAGCCAAAGAAGTTGCCAAAGAATTACGTCATGAACACCCAGACATTGCGCAGCGTCATGTAGACCGATGGATGCAGGGCCGTGAAATCTACCTGAACGGTTAGTATGGTGGTAGAGCGTTATCCAAGTTCAAACAAATCCTATTTGCAACTTTTTAGGTACAGAAACAAGACATGACACTGACAGAGCTTAAGTACATCGTGGCAGTCGCCCGAGAGCGACATTTTGGGCGTGCGGCTGAAGCTTGCTTTGTCAGCCAGCCCACATTGTCGGTTGCCATACGCAAGCTCGAAGACGAGCTTGGCGTCATCATCTTTGAACGCGGTGGTTCAGAGATCGGTGTCACACCGGTTGGCGAGCGCGTGATCGCCCAGGCTCATAAAGTGTTGCAGGAGAGCGCAGCGATCAAGGAAATAGCGCGCATGGGGCATGACCCGCTCGCAGGCCCTTTACGCGTTGGTGTGATCTACACCATTGGCCCATATTTGTTGCCACGCTTGATACCGACGCAAATTGAGCGCACCCCACAAATGCCGTTGATCTTGCAAGAGAACTTCACGGCCAAATTGGTTGAGCTCTTAAGACAAGGCGAAATTGACTGCGCAATCATGGCGTTGCCGCTGCCCGACTCAGGATTAAGTATGGTGGCGCTTTATGACGAGCCCTTCATGGTCGCCATGCCGGCCAATCACGCATGGTCCGCGCGTGCCGAGATCGATGCTGAAGATTTGAAGCAAGAAAATATGCTGCTCTTAGGGTCTGGGCATTGCTTTAGAGACCACGTTTTGGGTGTTTGCCCCGAACTATCGAGGTATTCCGCCGCGTCAGAAGGCATACAACGCACATTTGAGGGGTCCTCGCTTGAAACCATCCGACACATGGTTGCCGCAGGGATTGGTCTAACCGTGATGCCGGTCACGTCGCTAATGGGTAACGAGCATCCGGAGTCGCGTTTACTCAAATACGTCCCGTTTAAAGCACCTGCACCAGAGCGGCGGGTTGTGCTGGCCTGGCGCAAAAGTTTTCCGCGTATGACAGCGATTAAGGCATTGGCGCACGCTATTCAAGCCACTCAATTGCCTGGCGTTCGCATGCTCGAGCTTAATGCGGGTGCATTAGACGAGCAATAGACGCAGTGGTATTCTGAAGTTGTTGTTACTGGCATCAAACCAAAGGAAGCATCATGGCCAAGAAACCATCCATTTCATCCAAAGCACCACCGATCAATATTGGCATTTCTGCGAAAGACCGTGAGGCGGTTGCTGGTGAACTATCGAAAATGCTGGCTGACTCTTACACGCTGTACATGATGACGCACAACTTTCACTGGAACGTGGAAGGGCCAATGTTTAATACGTTGCACGCCATGTTTATGACGCAATACACAGAACAGTGGAATGCGCTTGACAACATTGCCGAGCGCATTCGTGCGCTTGGTCATTATGCACCGGGCACCTATGTCGAGTACGCAAAGCTTTCTTCAATCAAAGAGCCGAAAGCGGTGCCCGAGGCAACCGACATGATTCGCTTATTGGTTCAAGGTAACGAGGCTGTCGCTAAAACTGCCCGTGCGGCATTGAGCCAGGCCGATCAGGCCAACGATCAGCCTAGCGCTGATTTGCTCACGCAACGTCTTGACATCCATGAAAAGAATGCTTGGATGTTGCGCAGTCTGCTGCAATAAGTCGTGGCTTTGGCAGTCATAGACCGGCTGGGCTTGTACGCTCGGCTGGTTCGTTTGGATAAGCCCATCGGCACATTACTGCTGCTTTGGCCAACCTTGTGGGCATTGTGGGCGGCCGGGCAGGGCATGCCAGCGCCATCCCTTTTGCTGATCTTTGTGGCTGGGACGTTTCTGATGCGCGCTGCTGGCTGCGCCATCAACGATTATTTCGATCGAGACTTTGATCGACATGTGGAACGTACCGAGTCCCGCGTACTAACCACGGGTCTGATTAAGCCCAAAGAGGCGTTGCTGGTGGCGGCTATTTTGGCGCTACTAGCCTTCTTTTTGGTGTTGATGCTCAACGCCCTGACCATAAAACTTTCGTTTATCGCGCTCTTACTGGCGGCGACTTACCCACTGATGAAGCGGCTCTTTGGTGTGCCACAAGCCTACCTTGGCATTGCATTTGGTTTCGGGATCCCCATGGCCTTTGCTGCGATCACCAACTCAGTGCCGCTGGTGGCTTGGGTGTTTTTGTTGGCCAACATTTGTTGGACGGTGGCCTACGACACAGAGTACGCGATGGTTGACCGCGACGATGACATCAAACTTGGTCTAAAGACTGCGGCGATTACATTTGGCCGTTACGACATACTGGCCATAGGCATTTGCTACTTGGCCGCGATTGCCTTACTTGGCTATGCCGGTCTGTTGATGGGGTGGGGCGTACCTTACTTTGTTGGCCTGCTGGTTGCTCTTGGGCTGGCCATGGTTCATATGATCTGGATTCGATCACGAGATCGGGCTGCCTGCTTCAGGGCCTTTAGGCACAACAACTGGTTCGGCGCAGCCGTATTTGCGGGGATCGTAGCTCAATATTCGTTAACTTAAAATTACTGAAAAATTCTTGTTCTTAACTCGTTCGGCGAGCTGCCACGAAGCTATCCGAAAGCGTACACTTGGTCACCATGACTACACAGATCGACATTGCATTTCTAGGCGGCGGCAACATGGCTGGCGCACTGATTGAAGGGCTGCTAAAGCGCGGTGTGCCCCCTGGCCACTTACACGTTGTTGACATTAACGGCGATACGCGAGCTCGCTGGCGCGCACGTGGACTTTCCGTGTCTGCCGAGCCAGATGAACTACTTTCACGCTATCACGTATGGGTCCTGGCTGTTAAGCCCCAACAATTGGCTGACGTGGTTAAACAAGCCAAGCCGCACCTGGCGCAAGAAACCGTGGTGCTAAGTATTGCAGCCGGCATATCGTTGCTATCGCTCTCGCATTGGCTGGGAACGCGACTTGAACCTTGGCCATTCGTGGTCCGTGCCATGCCCAATACACCCGCCTTGGTTGAAAAAGGAATGACGGGCCTAGCTGCTGGCGCGGCGCTGGGTGTTGAGCACCGTCAACACGTACAGAACATTTTGTCAGCTGTTGGAGATGTCGTTTGGGTTCAATCGGATGACATGATCGACGCGGTGACAGCGGTATCGGGTAGCGGTCCGGCCTACGTGTTTCGGTTTATCGAAGCAATGATGGCGGCAGCCCAGGATTTGGGTCTAGACGAAGTTCAGGCCAAACAATTGACCCTGGCAACGCTGGCCGGCGCAACTGAACTGGCAGCACAATCTGCCGAACCGATATCGACACTCCGAGAGCGGGTTACCTCCAAGGGTGGAACGACGCAAGCCGCCCTGACGGTCATGGAGCAGGGGGAGTTTGGCCCGACACTGGAGCGCGCCATCAAGGCAGCATATGAAAGGGCGGGGCAGCTGTCGCGTGAATTTGGCGCACAGTCTCCTGATGTTTGATCGATATCGGATAACAAGCAACCCAGGGTGCGCAAGCACCCTGATCAATATAAGGGACAGCAATGAGCAAGACATTTCGAATCGCGGTGTTACCTGGCGACGGCATCGGCAAAGAGGTGATGCCCGAGGGGCTGAAGGTCCTGCAAAAAGCCATTGATAAATTTGACTTGAAACTCAAATTTGAACACCACGACTGGGCATCTTGCGATTATTACGCCCAGCACGGTGACATGATGCCGGTTGACTGGAAAGAGCGTCTGGCCGGTTGCGATGCGGTCCTCTTTGGTGCAGTCGGTTGGCCAGACACTGTGCCGGATCACGTGTCACTATGGGGGTCGCTGTTGAAGTTTCGACGTGAATTTGATCAGTACATCAACTTGCGACCCGTACGCCTCTTTGATGGAGTGCCATGCCCACTGAGCAATCGCAAAGCGGGTGATATCGACTTCTTTGTTGTCCGTGAAAACACAGAGGGCGAGTACACCGCGCTTGGTGGCACGATGTTTGCAGGAACCGAACGTGAAATCGTCATTCAGGAGTCGGTCTTCAGCCGCGTGGGAACAGATCGGGTGCTGAAATATGCGTTTGAACTTGCTCGTCAACGCACACGCAAACACTTGACCATTGCAACAAAGTCAAATGGCATTGCCATCAGTATGCCGTACTGGGATGGCCGTGCAGCAGAAATTGCACAGCAATACCCAGACATCACGACCGACAAGCAGCATATCGACATTCTCTGTGCCCGGTTCGTGCTGCAGCCTGACCGCTTTGATGTCGTGGTGGCAACCAATCTGTTTGGCGATATCTTGTCTGATCTGGGCCCTGCCTGCACCGGTACGATTGGTTTGGCGCCATCAGCCAACCTGAATCCAGATCGCAAATTTCCCTCATTGTTTGAACCCGTACACGGATCAGCACCCGATATTTTTGGCAAAGGCATCGCCAATCCGATCGCCATGATCTGGTCTGGTGCACTAATGCTTGATTTTATTGGACGTGGGCTGCCTCAGGCCGAGCAAGCGCCATACCTGCAGGCACACGACACAATCCTCAAGGCAATTGAAACGGCTCTGGCCAAAGGTCCGCTCACGCCTGATTTGGGTGGCAACGCTGACACGGTGGCGCTTGGTGACGCGATTGCTCAATTGGTCTAGGTCCTTGAATGAACTTAACGTTTGATAATCGCTTCAAAAAGCGCTTGATACGAGGCGAGCCTCAGGTCGGACTGTGGCTGTCTATACCAAGTGCTTTCACCGCTGAGATTTGTGCCACGGCTGGATTCGATTGGCTATTGCTCGATGGTGAGCACACGCCCAACGATATTCAGACAGTGCTGGCGCAGTTGCAAGCATGTGCTGGATACCCGCAAACGCATCCAATTGCTCGACCGCAGATTGGTGACCCGGTATTGATCAAGCAATTACTGGACATTGGCGTGCAAACCCTACTCATCCCGATGGTCGACAGCGCCGAACAAGCCAGCGAGTTGGTCCGGGCGATGCGCTATCCACCGAATGGGTTCAGAGGCGTGGGGTACGGCACAGCGCGCGTGTCCCGTTGGGATCTGCGCCAAAACTACGCACAAGTGGCTGACGATGAGGTATGTCTGCTGGTTCAGGCAGAAACGCAGAGCGCAATTAAAAACCTGGACAGTATCTGTGCCGTGGATGGCGTTGATGGCGTATTTTTAGGGCCATCGGACCTCGCCGCCGCGTATGGCCACCTGGGTAATCCAGGTCATCCCGATGTGCAAGCCGTCATCGAAGACGCAATACTCACCATACTTAAACACGGTAAGGCGCCCGGGATCTTGACACCAGACGAGAGCCTCGCTAAACGCTATCTATCCTTAGGCGCTAAATTTGTGGCAGTGGGATTAGAGGCGAGGGTGCTTGCCAAGGGCGTCCGGGAACTTCGTCAGCGCTTTACGACCTAAGTCAGCATGCCAAAGCGATATTTCCTCTCGGCGCTGATTGTGTTCGTTCTGATGCTGCTCGGGTACTGGGTCTGGCAATCGACAAGCAAGCAAGACGCGGTCGCGTTAAGTAGTCGCTGGATCGCACCGACTGATGGTCAGGCTCGCATCGAGGGCAAGGCACTATACGATATGTATTGTGCCAGTTGTCATGGCGTGAATCTCGAAGGCCAATTCAACTGGCGGCAAAGAATGGCAAATGGCAGATTGCCAGCTCCGCCTCACAACATTGACGGCCATACCTGGCACCATCCTGATGCCCAGTTGGTCGAGATGATCAAGATTGGTTTTGTTGGTGGTGTCAACGCGCCCACGGGCTACCAGAGTGACATGCCAGCCTTCGAGTCTGTGTTGAATCAGGCCCAGATTGAGCTAATTTTGGGCTATATCAAAAGCGGCTGGCCAGAGCAGGCCTTGGCGGCACAGAGAGAAATATCGCTGCAACAATAATCGCTACAACAATAATCGCTACAACGATAGATTCGTGAATAGCTTACAGCCATAGAGCACTTTTCTAATCAGATCCAATACTTTACATAATATACATTATACGTTTTAAATAGTAGCCGCTATAAGGTCTACAACCGCCTTCAGCTCGTTTCAATCAAGATCGGCGGATGCGTGTCCAAGTAAGTCGATGCATAGGCTAACTCACCTTGAGCCTCCGCATGCATGGTAAATAACGGATCCCCACGACGAACAACATCACCAATCTTGATATGCAAGGTTAATCCGGCCGTTGGGGCTTCGGGTGCACCAAGCAATTTGGCTAACCTGGCAACTCGGCGATTATCGAACGCCTGTATCGTGCCATCGATGCTCGCTGTAATCAGTTTGTCGATTGGTGCAATCGGTGGCTCTGTATAGCCGCCTTGTGCGTTACAGATGCGCAAAAATTTCTGCCAAGCGATGCCTGAGGATAAGATTTTATTTGCCTGCTGATAGCCCTTGCCAGATTCGCATTGGCCACAGAGCTCAAGCACTTCTGCAGCCAGCACCAGCGACCGCTCACGCAGGTCTGGTGGTGCATTGACTTCATTTTTAAGTACCGAAACGACGTCACGCGCCTCCAAGGCCGGTCCAATGCCACATCCCACGGGTGCAGTCCCATCGGTTCTGAGGACTTTTAGATTCAGGCCGTTGGCAAACGCGACTTGATTCAGGAGATGCTCCAAATGATCCGCTTGCTCGTTACTTCTGATTTTGGCGGTCGGACCGATGGGCATGTCGATTACCGCATGGGTTGATCCGGCTGCAATTTTTTTCGATAGAACCGAAGCCACGAGTTGAGCATCGCTGTCAAGCTCCAAGGGACGAGCCACTTTGATCATTAGGTCGTCGGCGGGGCTTAGCGACAAAGAGCCTCCCCAAACAAAACAACCGCCCTCCTTTTCCACCACGCCGCGCATTGCTGTCAAATCAAGCGTCACCGGTGTCATTACCTCCATGACATCGGCTGTCCCAGCCGGAGATGTAATGGCACGAGAGGACGTTTTGGGCATGGTAAGTCCAGCGCTCGCGACAATCGCCACCACAATCGGCGTGGTGCGGTTACCGGGTAAGCCCCCAACACAATGCTTATCGGCTACGGGAGTAGCACCCCAATTCAATCGCTCGCCGACACTAACCATTGCAGCGGTCAGGTCAATCACCTCTTGCACATTCGCGCGCCGACCGGCCATGGCCGTCAGAAATGCCGCGATATGGATATTTGTGTACCGTCCTCGCGCAATGTCGGAAACGATTGCTTCGAATCCGTGTCGGTCAAGCCTGTGTCCGTAAATCTTGGTGCGCAACTGGCTCAGTGAATCCACAGACCCGGCTTGCATGACCTCAATGCTGTCACCGGCCTGGACATTCAAGTCACGCTCGGTGTTCAGTGACAGCCCGATTTCGCCACAATCGATCAAGTCCGAATGCACAACGTTAACAATAGCGATCACATTGCGCGCACCGTGTCTGAGTTCAACACGCGTTTGTGCTTCTATGCCTTCGGATTTACAAATGTGACAATCACGGTGCATGAAAGCGACATGTTCCTGTAAGGTGTCGATGCCCAGTGACTTGTAACGCAGAGCGGCTGGCTGACTCATAAATATATTTGTTGTCCAAGTAGCGGCACCACACAATCGATGCCTAGCTCGTGCTCAATTCGAAGTCGTAATGCTTCGGCTGCCTCTGGTTCACCATGATTCAAAAAGATTCGTTTGGGTTCCCGCACAGCAGACTTGACCCAATCGATTAACTGATCGGCGTCGGCATGAGCAGACAAGCCGTCGATTGAATGGACGTTGGCTTTCACTACCAGATCCTGCCCAAAAACTCGAACGGTGCCCTCGCCCGCCACCATGCGAGCACCTCGCGTCCCAGCTGCCTGAAAACCAGCGAAAACAATCGCATTTCGATGATCACTCACCAGCGTGCGCAGGTGGTGCAACACCCTGCCACCCGTGGCCATGCCACTGGCCGAGATGATAATGCGAGGGTACCTTAGCTCGTTTAAGGCTTTTGACTGCTCCACAGTCTGAATCATTGTGGCGACACCGAAAACGTCTTTAATCGCTTTTTGAGACAATTGATGGTCAGCGTGATGTCGTTTGTAAAGCTCAGTTACATTGACTGCCATGGGACTGTCGAGATACACCGGCACTTTTGGAATTTCGCCACTTTTAATCAGTCCATCAATCATGTGCAAAAGCACTTGAGCTCGGCCAACGGCAAAGGCTGGCAGTAGCACGGCACCACCTCGCTCGATGGTGTTTTTGATGATCTTCGCGAGATCAATCCGCGGATCTTGAGTCGGGTGACGCCGGTTGCCATAGGTGGATTCCATCACCAAAAAGTCAACTTCGCCAAGCGGTTCTGGTGCACCGAGAATTGGTGCCTCTGCACGCCCGAGATCGCCAGAAAACACCAGCTCTTGCCCATCTGCTCTGACGCGCACGCTCGCCGCACCCAAAATATGGCTCGCATACTGGAGCTTAACCGACATGCCTGGCAATATCTCTTGCCAATGACCAAAGGGCATGGGCTCAAACAGTTCAATGGTTTTTTCTACATCTTCGATCGTGTAGAGCGGCTTAGCCGGGTGGTGCTTGGATGTGTGATGGCGGTTGGCGTACTCGGCTTCTTCGGCCTGTAGCTTGGCACTGTCAATTAGCAGAACGCTTGCAACGTCTACCGTCGCATCTGAGGTGTAGATAGGGCCACGGTAGCCCTGTCGCACGAGCAACGGCAGTGCGCCCGAATGGTCCAAGTGTGCGTGCGTCAAAAGTACTGCCGAGAGCTTTTTGACATCGAACGGCAAGGGCAGCCAGTTCAGTTGTCGCAGGTTTTTAAAACCTTGAAACAGTCCTGCATCGACCATGACTTGGTGATCGCCTTGCTTGAGCAAGGTCTTTGACCCGGTCACGGTACCCGCAGCACCTAAAAAATTCAGGCTTGTGCTGTGATTGGCTTTACTCATTTTGATGACCTCCTTTGTCAAACAACAGGTCGGCATCCTAAACTTAACGCCAGTCTTGCAAACTGCAAATAGGGTAACTTCACCCTACCCGGTTTCTACAATACACTGCGTACATTCACGCGGACTGCGTGGCTGCGTCAAACATTCCCAGGAGACATTCCGACCATGATCACTGAAATTGCACATTTGGTTATTAAAGCCGGCGAAGAAGCCGAATTTGAAAAGAAGGTGTCCCTTGCCAAGCCGCATTTTTTATCGGCTAACGGCTGCCACGGCGTGACGCTTGCTCGCTGCATAGAAAATCCCCAGCAGTACCAACTGTTCGTGCAGTGGGAAACTGTTGATCATCACATGGTTGAGTTCCGTCAAAGCGAGAACTTTCAGCGTTGGCGCGAGCTAGCAAGCCCCCACTTTCAAGAGGCCCCGTCAGTTGAGCATGTTGCTGACGTACCACTTTAAGAACTTTCAATAACCTTGGTTTGCCCGTTTTTGTGCGTAGCGCATGTCTGCGTCAAATTGCAGTCGGGCACGAGCCAAGCAAATCTTTTTCTCCTCAGTAGCTAGACCTTCGCAAGCATCCTGGTTCATTTTGTAAGCCGCCCTGGCCTCTTGTTGAAACACGGCGAGTATCTCTGCCGGGGTAAGGCTGCCGTCATCTTCATCTCCACCGACAGCGGCCGGCGCCGTTGCCGGTGTGCCATCAGGCACACCCACTGGCGCATTTTGTGCCCGGGCTAAGCCCGCAGCCAGTCCGGCCACGAGCATTACGATAACCATCAACAGAAGAATACTTTTGTGGCGCGTCTGATAAAACTGTCGCATGATCACACCTATGATTCATTATTTCTACCTACAAGATAACGCGATGCGCTCCAATATCCTAGCCTTAGATCAATTCCGCTTCAAAAGACTGTGTTGTTTGGCTTTTTTGTTTGCCAGCTTGGCGTGGTTAACGAACGCACAGGCCCAATTGGCGCCGGGTGCGAAGGCGCCGACATTTCAAGCACCTGCCGCCCTGGCTGGGCAGCCTTTTGAGTTTGATTTGCAGACTGCGTTAGATCGTGGACCGGTCGTGGTGTATTTCTATCCGAAAGCGTTTACCAGTGGCTGCACCATTGAGGCTCAACTATTCGCTCAGGCCAGCGATGACTTTAAGGCGGTGAATGCCACGGTGGTCGGGGTGTCTGGGGACAATATCGACACCTTGAAGAAGTTTTCTGAAGGGCCATGTGGCGGCAAGTTTGCCGTTGCCGCGGACCCAAAGGGTCAGATCATTAAGGCATACGATGCGGGCTTGGCGATCATTCCTGGGATGGCGGACCGTATTTCTTATGCGATTGCGCCAGACGGCACTATCTTAGAAACCTATGAAAGCATGAGCCCGGATAAGCACATCAGTCAAACCCTTGAAGCAATTCGACAGTGGCATGCAAAGCAAACACCAGGCAAGACGCAATGACTGAGCTGGTCTGGTTTAGGAACGACTTACGTTTGGTTGATCAGCCCGCACTGGCTGCGGCGCGTGGACAAGGACCGGCCCTTGGGCTTTATATCGTTTCACCTGAACAATGGGAATCGCATCCAGAGGCACCCGTAAAGCTCGATCTTTGGCGCCGACTCTTAAAAGCGCTTGAGCCGAGTCTTGCTGAACGCGGTGTTTGTTTGAAGCTACTGAGAGTCCCGCATTGGAGCGATGTGCCCCAAGCCCTGCTGACGTTTTGTCAGTCGCATGGCATTACGCGTGTTCACTGCAATCGTGAGCAAGGCGTATACGAACGTCGCCGAGACCAAGCGACATACAAACTGCTCGCACAGCACGACATCGAACTGATCGGGCATGATGGGCAGACGCTCTTGCCGCCCGGTTCGCTGAGAACAGGTGGTGGTGCGACTTACCGAGTGTTTTCCCCGTTCGCCCGCGCTTGCCGGCTACAGATTGCAAAGACACCTTTGGGGCTCGCTGCAACGCCTGCGTTCTCAGCCATGCCCAGTGGCTACTTGCCGGACAATGTCGACGAAATTTGGCCTGAAAGGCTTCCAAGCCTCTCTGAGCATTGGCCGGCAGACCTGGATCAGATTGAACAAAGGTTGACTGATTTCGTCACGCAACGAGCACGCCATTACGACACTGCGCGAGATTTCCCAAGCAAGCCTGGCACGAGCCTGATATCACCTTATCTGGCAGCCGGTGCAATTTCCGTCAAACATTGTTTTGAACTGGCCTTACAGCAAAACCAAGGTGAGCTAGAGTCAGGCAATGCCGGCTTACGCAGCTGGATCAACGAGTTGATCTGGCGTGAATTCTATTGGCATTTATTACACGGCTTTCCAAAGCTTTCGATGCATAAGCCACTACGTGATGAAACTGACTCAGTGCAATGGCGTCATGCGCCAGACGATGTTGCAGCGTGGCAGGAAGGTCGAACCGGTGTGCCTATCATCGATGCTGCGATCCATCAGTTGCTAGCCACTGGCTGGATGCACAATCGATTGCGCATGATTGTGGCGATGTTCTTGAGCAAAAACCTGTTGATTGACTGGCGTGTAGGCGAACGGTTTTTTATGGAACAGTTGATCGATGGTGAACTCGCGGCCAACAATGGCGGATGGCAATGGAGCGCCTCGACTGGCGCAGACGCAGCACCCTATTTCAGGGTCTTTAATCCAGTTAGCCAGTCCGAGAAATTCGACCCGCAAGGGATTTTTATTCGACATTGGCTACCCAAGCTTTCCGCACTGGACAACAAGTCGATTCATAACCCTAGCGATGATCAACGTAAAGCATTGGGTTATCCAGCCATGCTTGCAGACTTGAAACTGAGCCGTCAACGGGCTATTGATGCTTTCAAAGGAATTTAAAACCCATGACTACGCTAAAGGACTTTACGGTCAGCACGATTGATGGACGGGATCAATCACTGGCAGACTACCTGGGCAAGGTTCTGCTGGTGGTGAATGTGGCATCTCGATGTGGGTTTACTGGTCAGTACAAAGGTCTACAACAGCTGTATGCTGACCTCAGTGGCCAAGGGTTTGCCGTGCTGGGGTTTCCCTGCAATCAGTTCGGCAGCCAGGAGCCTGGCGATGAAACAGCGATCCAGTCATTTTGCGAACTGCAATACGCTGTTAGCTTCCCGATGTTTGCCAAAATCGATGTGAACGGCAGCAATGCCCACCCATTTTATGAATGGCTGAAATCCAGTCGACCGGGAGTGCTTGGCACTGAAGCGATCAAATGGAACTTCACCAAGTTTCTTTTAGATCGACAGGGCCACGTGGTTAAGCGCTACGCGCCGAACGCCACGCCAGAATCAATACGCGCAGACATAGAGGTCCTACTTTAAACTGCCATCTCCACCTACCCACTCAAAGCAAAAAAAATGATCGATCTCTACTACTGGACAACGCCAAACGGTCACAAAATCACGCTTTTTCTTGAGGAAGCCGGTTTACCCTATTCAATTAAACCAATCAATATCGGTAAAGATGAACAATTCGCACCGGCATTCTTGGCGATCTCGCCCAACAACCGGATTCCCGCGATCGTTGATCATGAGCCAGTCGATGGCCAGTCACCCCTTTCGGTTTTTGAGTCTGGTGCGATCCTGCTTTACCTGGCTGAGAAAACAGGCAAGTTTCTATCCAACGATTTTAGAACGCGTAACCGGACGCTTGAATGGCTGTTCTGGCAGATGGGCGGCTTAGGGCCCATGGCTGGTCAAAACCATCACTTTGGCAATTTTGCCCCTGAAAAAATCCCCTACGCCATCAAACGTTACGTCGATGAGACTGCCCGACTCTATGGGGTTTTGAATAAGCAACTCGAGGCACGGGAGTTCATCTCAGGGGACTATTCCATTGCCGACATGGCCTGTTTCCCCTGGATTGCGGCCTACACCCGACAGCAAATCGACATCCATGACTTCCCAAACGTCAAGCGCTGGTTCAACACGATTCATCAACGACCGGCCACGCAAAGTGCTTACAAACTTGCTGAGCAACTAAACCCCAACGCACCCAAACTACCACCACTGGCCGCCTGACCAGCGGTCCAGCGAATGGCACTTGGGACGCAGACCTATTGAGTCTGGCTTTGGTTTTTCTCTTGCGCCCGACGCTGCTTGATGACCTCTTGCAATGCATCGGCGAGCTTGGTATGGCCGCGATCGCGAGCCGCTTGTACGGCATCTATACCATTGGTGTTGACCGCGCTCGGATCAGCACCAGCGGCCAACAGCACTTGCACAGTCTCGACCGCACCAGCCTGAGCGGCCATGGAAACCGGGTTGGTGCCGTCAGGCGCCGGCGCATTGGGCATGGCGCCCTGTTCTAGCAGATATCTCACCACGGGCAACTGACCCGTGGATGCTGCATAGTGAAGTGGTGTCCAACCAAGATGATTAACCTGGGCGCCCTTGGCGACGAGCTGTTTTGCCATGTCAAGATTGCCGACCAAACTAACGTACATGAGCGGTGTTTCCTGATATCCATTCATGATGTTGATTTCCGTCTTAGGACTGGCCAAAACCACGTCAAATACTTGCCAGGCATTGTCGCGAACAGCCTGCATGATCATCGGATTACCGCGACCATCGCGGGTGTTCGGGTCGAGTCCCTGGGCTAGCAAGGCGCTCACATCGCGGGCGCGATCATTTTTAACGTATATCCATAAATCGTCTTTTGACTGTGCGGACGCTGCAGCCGATGCAAGTAGCAATACACATAAAAATAAGAACCTATTTAAAAACATATAGTTATTGAAATTAATTAATGTGTTTTTTATCATATCGGTCTCTTAGCAGCCCAGTCAAAAAATGTTCTTAAATTATTTCTTTATCTTTTTGAAAAGATTAAAGAAATTGCTCGTAGACTGATCTGCCACTTCCTCGACTGTGAGCCCTTTTAGCTCGGCGATTTTCTCTGCGACATGCACCACGAGCGATGGGTCGTTACGCTTGCCACGATGTGGCACAGGCGCCAAATATGGCGAGTCAGTCTCAATCAACAATCGATCTAACGGCATTTTAGTGGCTGTTTCTTGTAATTCACGGGCATTTTTAAAAGTCACAATGCCAGAAAACGAAACGTAAAAGCCCAAATCCATACTTTGCTGGGCCATTTCCCAGCTCTCGGTAAAACAGTGCATTACGCCACCGACCGCATCAGCACCCTCTTCCTGCAAAATTCGGATCGTGTCCTCTTGCGCTTGGCGGGTATGAATGATGAGCGGTAACTTTGCCAGCTTTGCCGCCCTGATGTGTGTGCGAAAGCGTTCGCGCTGCCATTCCAGATCACCTGTCAAACGGTAGTAATCCAACCCTGTCTCACCAATTGCGACCACCTTGGAATGCTGGCTGCGCGACACCAAATCATCTACCGTGGGTTCAACCTCGTTTTCGTAGTCAGGATGTACGCCCACGGAGGCCCACAGCGTAGGCTCACGATCAACCATCGCCATCATAGGGTCCCAGTCTGGCAGATTCACGCTCACGCATAACGCCATCTTGACTTTGTTTTCAGCCATGCGCTGGGCAATGGCGGGGTAATCCCCGGCTAAGTCCGGGAAATTGACGTGACAGTGCGAATCAATAAAAACAGTCATATGACGGCATCACAAAAACGTTGTAAACAAACCTGCGCAAATAGCTTGGGACTCAAGGGATGATTAGCCAGTCGCGCTTGCAGGTTTAACCAGCCACACAACTCTTGTGCTTGCATGGCCTTGGTTTGACCAGCCAATCGCACCCAGCTGTCCTGCAAACCGGGGTAGTAGCGCACCGGTACCTGAGCACAGGCCAAACTCACGTCGACGGCTAGTCGTTGCAAAACATGGATCCACTCTGAAGCCTGAGACTTGGCCAGATTATCCGCCAATCCAGGGACATCCACCAGACTCCCCTTGGATAAATCTGTCACGAGTGCATACGCCCAAGCCGGGCAAGCTTGATCCTGGGATTGCGCCATGGTCAAAGCAGCCAGGGGTGCGCCGCCCGCAGCAGCCAGCCATTGCTCAGGCTGCTTCACACCTTGTACAGCCAGCCACTGCTCACATTGCTGTTTGGCGGGCAGGCTTAAGGCAAATTTTTGGCAACGCGAGATGATCGTGGGCAAAAGCCGATCTGGTGCATCGCTGGTCAAAAGAAATATCGTGTTTGGTGGTGGCTCTTCCAATGCTTTTAAAAGCGCATTGGCGCTGATCACAGACAGCGCATCCGCCGGGTATAGCACCACGATACGCCACCGTCCTCGATGGGTTGAGCGGTGATACCACGCCTCAAGCGCTCGGACTTGGTCAACTTTGATCTCTTCGGACAGTTTTTTCTTGGCAGCTGATGCCTCCGCGTCCTTTAGTTCGCTTTCCTGCGCCTGGACGTTAACCCCTTCCCGATCAGCAACTGCCTCAGGCCTGACAAGTTTTAGGTCCGGATGATGACCAGCCGCGATCCAGAGGCAGGATTGGCAGTGCCCACATGCTTGGCCGCCCTGCAAATCCTCGCATAACAGCGCAGTAGCGAGCGCTTGCACGAATTCCCGCTTGCCAATACCCGCGAGCCCATGAACCAAGAGTGCATGCGGCAAGTGGTCGGTATGCGCCAACAAGCGCTTCGCATCCTCCATCTGCCACGGCAAAAACTGAGCCATCTCAAATATGCCCTTGGCGCCAATCGGAAACGAGTGCGTCCAAATCTGACTGCAGAACAGTTCGAATGGCATCGATCGATTGAGTGCCATCGATGACTTTAAAGCGTTTGGGCTCACTGCTTACTTGGGCAAGATAAACGTCACGGGTGCGTTGAAAAAATTCGTCATGCTCTTGCTCAAATCGATCTTGTACGCGTGTGCGGTTTAGTCGCTCACGCGCAACCTCAAGTGGCACATCAAAGAGCCAAGTGCGGTCAGGCGAGAAGTCGGGGTGAACCCAATGCGCCAGTTCAGCGACTTTATGAACCCCGAGCTCGCGCCCGCCACCCTGATAAGCAAAAGTGGCGTCACTAAACCGGTCGCACACGACCCACTGACCACTGGCCAATGCTGGCTCAATCAGTTGGCGCAAATGCTCGTTGCGCGCGGCAAACATCAACAAGGTCTCGGTTTGAAGGTGCATGGCCTCGTGCAGGAGCAGCTCGCGCAGTTTTTCCCCGAGGGGTGTGCCACCCGGTTCACGGGTCTGACAGACTTTCACACCTGCTCTCTGCAGATGTTCGCAAACCCACTCAATATGGGTGCTTTTGCCAGCGCCATCGACGCCCTCAAACGTTAAAAATCGTCCGGGTTTAACCGACATTGATCATCTGCCCAAAATGTATTTGGCCACGTTGCGGTTGTGTTCACGCAAGTCCTTGGAAAATGCACTGGTACCATCGCCGCGGGCCACAAAGTAATAAAAATCATGAACTTCAGGATTTAATGCGGCTTCCAGAGACGCCTTGCTCGGTGCGGCGATCGGCGTCGGTGGCAAGCCTGCACGCGTATAGGTATTCCACGGGGTGTCGCGCTGCAGATCAGCTTTGCGGATTCGGCCCTCATAGCGATCACCCATGCCGTAAATCACGGTGGGATCAGTCTGCAGCGGCATACCCTTGCGCAAACGGTTAATAAAAACGCCGGCGACCCTTTTGCGCTCATCAGCCCGCCCCGTCTCTTTCTCGACGATGGAAGCCAAAATCAAAGCCTCATAAGGCGTTTTAAGCGGCAAATTCGGCGCGCGCTGCACCCAGGCTTGCTCAAGGATTGCCTCTTGCGCGCTGACTGCACGGCGCAAAATTTCCTCGTCCGTGGTCCCCACCGAGAACACATAAGTATCCGGAAACACCAAGCCCTCTAGTCGTTCCTGCTCGACATCGAGCTTGCTCGCAAGCAACCGCTGGTCTGCCAACAGTTCGGGCGTGAATGTCTGATCAACATCTGGATGCTCGGCAAGTGCTCCCATCATCTGGGCAATCGTCCAGCCCTCAATAAAAGCAACCTGGCGCTGCGTCACCTCGCCTTGAGCCATTCGGCGCACAACATCCAAGAGACTATCACCCTGAGTAACCTGGTAGCCCCCCGCTTTAATCGTTCTGTCTTGACCCGTCAACCGCGCTACCCAACCAAACGCGTCAGCCGGCATCACCACGCCAGCGTTTACCAGCAGCTCACCAATCTGGCCCGGTCGAGTGCCAGGTGGCACACGAACATCGATTTCGGGCTTCTGAAGCTCAAGCGGTTTGTTCACCCAATGGTACGCGAAGCCGACCACAGCAGCCGCCGTGATGACTCCAAACACAACCAACCAAAGCAGGGATTTGAGTAGAAAACGCATCTATTCGAAGTTTAAAGTAATTTGACCCAGCGAGTGACGATCAGCCCTGATCGAATTGTGATGCGATGGCAATGTGGTGGCAATGCGGTGAAGATGCGCTAGTGGCCGGCGGGGCTCTCAGACGAACAAAAATCGCCAGTGCTATCCGCCCGAACCCCTAGTGGTGTGCCTGCCATTCTTTGCACACTGCTAGGGGCTGAGGTTTTCAGAGCAATCTGGTTGTTATCATGGAGTTCAGGATAATCTTCTTAAGCCAGTCCTTAACCGTATTGATGCGGCGGTCACCATGTCGAGCTTCAGCACCCCAGTTCTTTTAACCACATGTCAGCACCTGACAACATTCTCCGCGTCTGGTGCAGATGCACGGACCTTTTTACAGTCACAGCTAACGCAAGACCTTACGAAAGTATCGTCCGACAATGCCGCGCTTGCCGGGTTTTGTACTGCCCAGGGTCGCCTTTGGGCAAGCATGCTACTTGCTCAAAATGACAATGATCAAGCGTTCATTGGCTTTGTCTCTGCTGATTTAGTGGAAACCTTCTTAAAACGGCTGCGCATGTTCGTGTTACGCAGCAAAGTGACGATCGAACCGGTACCCACTAGCCTCGTCTATGGCGTACAGCTCGCATTGTCGGATCTGGCAAGCTTATCCAGTCTGGTCGGTGGCGATTTGCCTGCTACCACGTGGGCAAGCACCCGCGTAGCTGGCAGTCTCTGGGTTCGGATTCCGAGCACTACAAACGATAGCGTCCGATTGCTGTGGGTGGCAAATCCCGTTCAGTTTGGTGATTTGGTCAAGGCGCTTGATAACCGAGCGCAGCAATTAGCGACATCAAACGACTGGCAGGTGCAAGACATCAAAGCTGGACTTGCGTGGGTACAGGCATCAACGCAAGACTTGTTTATTGCCCAAACCTTGAATCTAGACCTAATCGGCGGCGTCAGTTTTACTAAAGGCTGCTATCCCGGCCAAGAGGTGATCGCCAGAGCCCACTACCGAGGAACGGTCAAGCGACGCATGCACTTAGCTAAGATCGCCAGTGCAGAGTCTAGCTTGCGCGCCGGCATGGACGTATTTAATGCTGATGAACCCGAAAATCCAGTTGGCAGACTTATCAACGTAGCCCACGATGCCAACGACTCTGGTCACACGTGGGTTCTATTTGAGGCGCCATTTAAAACCCTGACCGGCGAGCCTTTGCGCGCCGGTAGTGCGGACGGGGCAGCGCTCGTCTTGCAGTCCCTGCCCTACGAGGTCATCGAGCAGTAAGCCTTGCGCCCGCACAGAGCCGTTTAAGGCCCCAAATGCCTTAGCGGATGATCGGGATCGTCGATCGAGATAGCGAAGTAAGGATCGCACCACTGACCTGCTGTTTCTTCTAATGTGGGTGGCTGCCATTTCGGACTGCGATCTTTGTCGATCAGCACGGCACGTATTCCTTCGGTAAATGTGCCGCTTGCTGCACACTCGATGGCCACCCCCCACTCCATGCGAAATACATCCGCCAACGACAACTGGCGGGCGCAACGCCAAAGCACCCAGGATAAGCGAGCCGTCGCAGGGCAACCCGCCAAATAGGTCTTGGCGGCCCGTGCGAGCCAAGCATCTTCATGCTCAGCTAATTTGGCAATTTTTTGTCCGATGACCTCGAGCTCGTAGCCTTCACATGTGCGCTGAATCAAATCAAAGTGCTGGCGAAGCGGACCAATCGGCAGATCCTCGATCGCAAGTCGCGACAATACGTTGCTCAGGCCTTGGAAATCCTCATAGTGAGCCTGCCAATTACCAGCTTTAATCCCAGCAATCAGCGCATCAAAACATCCACTAGGCAGTGCATGATCAGCCATGCCAGCCAAAATACTGTCTGAAGCACCAATCTGTGCACCCGTTAAACCGAGAAAAACGCCTGTTCGGCCAGGTGCCTTGGCCAGCAGCCAAGAGCCGCCAACATCGGGGAACAAACCGATGCTGATCTCTGGCATGGCTAGACGCGAGCGCTCAGTCACCACACGATGACTCGCGCCTGCCATCAGGCCCATGCCACCGCCCATCACGATGCCATCTCCCCAAACCAATACGGGCTTTGGATACGTGTGAATTAAATAATCAAGCGCGTACTCTTCCGCAAAAAAATCACACACATACTGATTGGAGCGCGCGGGCTCGCCCTGGTGGGCGGTCATCTCGTGATAGAGACTATGCAAGTCCCCGCCAGCACAAAACGCTTTCTCACCCGCTCCGCGCAAGATGACCAAAGCCACGTTATCGTCAACCACCCAGTCCTTGAGCTTGCCATCAAGCAGTCGCGTCATTTCAAGCGACAAACCGTTTAGTGTCTTTGGCTGGTTCAGGGTGGCCATACCGACAAGCTTGCCGTTGTCACAAGCAATCATCTCAAACAACACGCTATCTTCCACGGCGCTTTTCTCCATTTTGTTTCTGTCGTTGTCGGTGCAGCGCACGCCGGCGCCTTGATTCTTTGGGGTCAAATGCCAACGATCGGTAGATCTCGAGACGATCACCGTGCTTGAGCACATCGCTAAGTTTGACCTGCTTGCCAAATATACCAAGCCCGCCAACCCGCCAGTCCACGTCTGGGTACTGCGCTTGAAAGGCACTTAGTTGGATCGCCTCTTGAACCGTGGTTCCGGGACCGAGATCAAGCGTCTGTTGCCAGAGCTCGCCGTTAGCCGATGCGTACACAATCAGTACCGGACTCATCGATGTAGCCACGCTAGCTGTTATTACCGTAGCATGCGTCGGCGCGCTGAGTGAAAGAGTCGATAAAGCTGTTGGCGATGCGGTTAAAAATCGGCCCGACCAACTTTTCCAATGCGCGGCTTGAAAACTCGTAACGCAATGTAAAGACGACCTTGCAGGCTGAATCCGAGAGTGACTGAAACTCCCAGCGTCCATTGAGCGCAGAAAATGGGCCCTCTACCAACTCTAGCTCAATCAAGCCTGGGTATTGATGATGGTTACGAGTAGAGAATGTTTGTTTAATCCCGGCTAATGCAATGGTTACAGAAGCCTGCATGCCTTCATCAGTGCGCCAATGAATCTGGCTGCCCCCACACCAAGGCATGAATTCAGGGTATCGGTCAACCGCAGCAACCAGGTCAAACATTTGCGCCGCGCTATAGGGCACTAAAACGGATCGTTCTACAGAATGCATGAGTTCGCACAAATCGCTAGAATGGGGGGATTTTAACGGTTCACGCAGCCTTAAGGTTTTATGAGCATCATTGACAATCGAAAAGCGTTTCACGACTACTTCATCGACGAGCGCTTCGAAGCTGGTATGGTGCTTGAAGGTTGGGAGGTCAAGGCCATTCGTGCCGGGCGAGCCCAGATTAAAGAGAGCTACGTCATTGTGCGAGACGCCGAGATTTACATGCTTGGCATGCACATCAGCCCTCTGCCCTCTGCCTCCACGCATATCAAGCCAGATCCCACGCGCACGCGTAAATTGTTGCTGCGGGCGGAGGAAATCAGTAAGTTGATCGGCAAGGTGGATCAACGTGGTTTTGCGCTGGTGCCGCTGAACCTGCATTATAAAAACGGCAGAATTAAGCTAGACATCGGTCTGGGCCGAGGCAAAAAACAACACGACAAGCGCGACACCGCCCAAGCGAAAGACTGGGCGCGCGAGCGTGAGCGACTGTTAAAGCAAGATACCAAACGTTCAAATTAACCACAGGCGAGCTCCCCCAGCACATTTAACGCTGGGGGTATTTCGAGCGTAAGATGCGCGTTAAGGCTTAAGCGAGCTTTTTCCAGGTCTCTACCACGGTATCTGGATTTAACGACACAGACAGAATGCCCTGCTCTTTAAGCCATTGAGCAAAATCTGGGTGGTCGCTTGGCCCTTGGCCGCAGATACCAACGTACTTGCCAGATTTCAGGCAAGCATCAATGGCACGCTTGAGCATGAACTTCACGGCATTGTCGCGCTCATCGAAATCAGACGCCAACAGCTCCATGCCTGAGTCACGATCCAGACCTAGCGTCAGCTGAGTCATGTCATTTGAGCCAATCGAAAACCCATCAAAAAACTGCAGGAACTCCTCGGCCAGAATGGCATTGGACGGAACCTCACACATCATGACAATGCGCAGACCATTTTGCCCACGCGCCAAACCGTTTTCGGCCAGCAGATTGATGACCCGTTCGGCCTGCGGCACGGTTCTGACAAATGGGACCATGATCTCTACGTTGGTCAGGCCCATTTCGTCACGGACCTTCTTGACCGCCTCGCACTCCATTCGGAAGCATTCCGCAAAATCATCAGCCAAATACCGTGACGCACCACGGAACCCGAGCATGGGGTTTTCTTCTTCCGGCTCATAACGCGAGCCACCCACGAGTTTGCGATACTCGTTTGATTTGAAGTCTGAAAGACGAATGATGACGGGCTTAGGCGCAAACGCTGCCGCGATCGTTGCCATCCCTTCTGCAAGTTTTTCCACAAAAAATGCGCGTGGGCTAGCGTAGCCACGTGCAGCCGACTCAACCGCGATCTTTAGCTCATTATCAACATTGGGATAATCCAACACGGCTTTGGGATGAATGCCGATATTGTTGTTAATGATGAACTCCAGACGCGCAAGTCCGACACCGTGATTTGGGATTTGTGCAAAGTCAAAGGCCAGTTGGGGATTACCCACGTTCATCATGACCTTCAGGTCGACCGGTGGCATTTCACCGCGGCGAACCTCTTCAACCTCAGTTTCAATCAAGCCATCATAAATTCGACCTTCATCGCCCTCGGCGCAAGACACCGTGACCGATTGACTTTCTTTGAGCTGGTCAGTTGCGTCAGCACAGCCGACCACAGCAGGAATGCCGAGTTCACGGGCGATGATGGCTGCATGGCAGGTGCGACCACCACGGTTGGTTACGATCGCAGCAGCACGCTTCATGACAGGTTCCCAGTTGGGATCGGTCATATCAGTAACCAATACATCGCCCGCCTGAACCTTGTCCATCTCGGAGACATCAGCCACGATGCGCACTGGTCCGGCACCGATTTTCTGGCCAATGGCCCGACCGGTTACCAACACATCGCCAGTGGCTTTAAGCCGATAGCGTAACTGAACGTCATGTGGTGATTGCTGCGATTTGACGGTTTCAGGTCTAGCCTGAAGGATATACAGTTTGCCGTCGAGCCCATCACGTCCCCACTCGATATCCATTGGACGCTGATAATGCTTTTCAATGATGACAGCGTAATGCGCGAGCTCGATCACCTCGGCATCACTTAACGAAAACCGATTGCGCTCGACAACAGGAACATCAACGGTGCGCACTGCATGACCACCGGTGCGATTCTCGTCGAACTCCATCTTGATGAGTTTTGACCCAATTCGACGGCTCACAATTGGGTAGTGCCCTTCAGCAAGCGTCGGCTTAAAAACATAAAACTCATCGGGGTTGACCGCGCCTTGCACGACTGTCTCGCCCAAGCCGTAGGAGGAAGTAATGAACACAACCTCGGAAAACCCGGACTCGGTATCAATCGTGAACATCACACCTGCGCTGCCTTTGTCAGAGCGCACCATGCGCTGAATACCAGCTGAGAGCGCCACTTCGGCGTGAGTAAATCCCTTGTGCACGCGATAAGAGATCGCCCTGTCGTTGTAGAGTGAGGCAAACACCTGACGGATTTTGTCAATCACGTCATCAATACCGACCACATTCAGGAAGGTCTCTTGCTGACCGGCGAAGGATGCGTCTGGCAAGTCTTCGGCCGTGGCTGACGAACGCACAGCAAATGAGCCTTTGCCATCGGCATCGAGCTCGGCAAATGCTTCCCGGATTTGCGCATCAAGCTGCTGGGGCAGTGGCGCTTCTACAATCCACTGACGAATCTGTGCACCAGCCTCAGCCAGTGCACGTACATCGTCAGCATCAAGCGTCGAGAGACGGTCCGCAATGCGATCAGCCAGGCCAGTTTGTGCCAAAAAGTCACGATAGGCCTGTGCCGTGGTAGCAAAGCCACCCGGCACTCGAACACCGGCATCAGAAAGTTGGCTAATCATCTCGCCAAGTGAAGCGTTTTTGCCTCCTACGGTATCAACATCCGTCATGCGGAGCTGATCAAACGGTACGACATATGACATGGAGTCACCCTATAACAATGAATGGAAAGCGAGTTTGGTCAATCCACGCATGTCACAAAGGCGATAAACTGACCAAACCGGCTTTGAATGCACTCGTGGTGACGCACATGCCTGGACCGTTTTGTCCGTCGGCGAACACCACCAGCTTCACTGTAGGCAGCAACCCCGGTTATTGCAGTGCATTGTACCCTTAGTTATGTCGACTTTAGGACCCAAAAAGTGACCGACTCATCGAACATCGAACGAACCGTTTTCATCATTTCAGACGGTACTGGTATTACCGCTGAGACATTTAGTCACTCCGTTTTATCGCAATTCGAGAGCGTCAAATTTCATCAAGTGCGCATCCCATTTGTTGACACGCACGAAAAGGCAGATGCCGTGATTGAACGCATCAATCATGTTGCAAGCAAAGGTACTAAACCGATCGCTTTCACCACACTGGTCAACACGGAAGTATCGACCCGTATCAAGACGGCCAATGCTTTGTTTCTTGATCTGTTTGCCGGTTTTGTCGAACCTCTGGAACAAAACTTGGGCATCCGTTCGAGCCATAGCATTGGCAAGTCGCACAAGGTGGCTAACTCGGCTCAATATCGCAATCGAATCGATGCGATCAACTACAGCCTCGCGCATGATGATGGGCAGTTCATCAAAGGCCTATCGGAGGCTGATGTCATTCTGGTGGGCGTATCCCGCTGCGGCAAAACCCCGACGAGCTTGTACCTGGCAATGCAATATGGCGTGAAGGCCGCGAACTTCCCCTTGATTCCTGAAGATTTTGACCGCGGATCCCTACCAGCAACGCTTCACCCGCATCGTACCAAGCTATTTGGCCTAACCATTCAGCCTGAACGACTTACCGAGGTTCGCCAAGAACGCCGCCCCAATAGTCAGTACGCGTCGCTGCCGCAATGCCTGCACGAAGTCGCAGAGGCCGAACGCCTGATGCGCATGGAAAACATTCCATCGCTCTCGACCACAACAAAATCAATCGAAGAAATCGCCACGACGATCTTGCACGAAATCAAACTTGACCAACACCAAGCTTATTGATGTGCCTATTTGGTCAATCTTTGACGGCGTTGCTCAAATAAACAAATCGCCGCAGCGCTCGTCACGTTTAATGACTCCACAGCATGCGTGTCGTGGGGAATGTAGACCCTGTGGTCTGCAAGCTCAACGAGCTCTGGTGAAACGCCCCGCCCTTCGTGCCCAAAAACCCAAATAACCTCGCGCCTGAGGTCGGTTTCATAGAGTGACTCAGCCTGCGCATCAAGCGTTGTAACCATGACAGGTAGGCGTTTGGGATTGGTTTGTTGCAAAGCAATGAGCTTTGCCAAATCAATCGATTCGTGCATCGACAGGCAAAACTGAGCACCTTGCCCAGCCCTCAGTACTTTGGGTGACCAGCATGCCGCAGTGCCGCGCCCTGTGAACACGTCCCCTACCCCTGCTGCCGCCACAGTTCTTAAGATCGTACCCACATTGCCCGGATCCTGAATGCTGTCTAGAAGCACACTCGTTGTGAGCAAATCGTCTAGCTTGGCTGGCTCGTGGATTTGCCCGATAAACATGACCGGCGGTGCAGTGACGAGCGTTGACAAACCGTCCAATAACTTTTGCGGCATCCACACCTGTCTAGCGAGCTCAGTTTGATGGGCGACCGCCATGATATCGGCATGATCGGCTGACTCCTGGGCAAACAAACCCCATTGGGGCTGACCACGGTGCTGCAACCAAGCCTGGCAAAGATGAACGCCTTCAAGCCATGCGCCATGGCCTGGTCGACCGGCATGCTTGAAATCAGCTTGCCATTGTCGATACATCGGATTGCTGCGTGAACTCAGTACCTTCATGCTTTTACACCACTGGCGAGACAGGCTCGAACAGGCGCAAAGCTAGTTCGATGCGCTGGGCATGGGCCATATTGACGCAACTTTGCCAAGTGCAGCGCCGTACCATAGCCTTTGTGCTGATCAAATCCATATTGAGGGTACTGCGCATGCAAATCATCCAAGGACGCGTCTCGCGCGGTTTTGGCAAGGATTGAGGCCGCTGAGATGGCTGGCTGAGTTAAATCACCTTTGACAATTGCACGAGCCGGTATCAACAATTGAGGCACGCGATTACCATCCACCAAGACTTCCGTTGGCCGGGTAGCCAAACCTGCGACCGCTCTTTGCATCGCGAGCATCGTGGCCTGAAGAATATTAAGCCGGTCGATTTCCTCTGCCGAGGCGATAGCGACTGACCAAGCAATCGCGCGCTCGCGAATGAGGATGGCTAAAGCCTCACGTCGACGCTCAGATAGTTTTTTTGAGTCAGTCAGCCCTTCAATGGGCGCTTGCCAATCTAGAATGACGGCCGCCGCATACACGTCACCCGCCAGTGGACCACGCCCAGCCTCATCCACACCAGCAATTAAAAGTTCGTCCGTCATCTGCCTTCTTGCATCACTTGCAATATGGCTGCACTGGCTCGTGCGGCGGTGCCACAGCGCAACATCCGATGAATATCAAAAAACTGCTTCTCGATCTGAGCTCGCCGCTCACCATCCTCCCAAATGCCCCACAGCGCATTGGCAAGGTTTTCAGGGGTGGCATCGTCTTGCAAAAGCTCTGGGACGACAAACGACTGACTCAACACATTCGGTAATCCAACCCAAGGCAGACTTGGACGCGACTGACCAGATTTCCAGGCCATCAGCCTTTTCATCATCGGCGACAGCACATAGCTAATGACCATGGGACGTTTGAATAGTGCGGTCTCCAGTGTTGCTGTCCCGCTGGTAACCAGGGCAATGTCACAAGCCGCCATCGTTTGCCAAGATACTGGCAAGTCCGAGTGTTGCCCTTGAGTGTCCACAATCCGTAGATTGGGTAGATTAAAAGATTTGGCAATCGCTTCAAATTGGGTTCGGCGTGCTGAATTGACCATCGGTACAACGAACACCAGCCTCTGCGCGCGCGTTTGCAATATTTCAGCGGCAGCCAAAAACCTTGGCGCCATCCATTCGATCTCAGAGCGCCTGCTGCCAGGCAAGATCGCAATCACCATGTCTTCTGGGCTTAGACCAAGGGCGTCGCGGGCAGCCATTTTTTCCGGCTCCAGCGGAATCTTATCGGCCAGTGGGTGCCCCACATAGGTAGCAGCAATTCCCTCGCGATGATAGATGTCGAGCTCAAACGGGAATAAAACCAACATATGGGACACCGCTTCGCGTATCCGATTTATGCGCTCGTACCGCCAAGCCCAGATCGATGGGCTCACGAAATGCACCGTGGGGATACCGTACTGCTTAAGCTTGTGTTCCAGGCGCAGATTGAAATCCGGCGCATCAACACCCACAAACACATCCGGCGGGTTTTTGAGCCAACGGCCTTGGACATTCTTGTAGATTTGATAGAGCCTAGGCAGGCTCTTTAAGGCATCAACATAGCCAAATACAGACAAGGCATCCATCGGATGCCATATTTGCATGCCAGCTGCTTCTAACGCCGGGCCACCAATGCCGCTGGCTTGCAAACCAGGTCGCTCACCCAACAGCCCTTGAAGGACTTGGGCTGCGATCAGGTCCCCCGAGGGCTCGCCAGCGACGAGTCCAAGGCGCTCGGTCATGGACGAATGATGCCCCGTGTGCTCGCAGCCAGAAAGTCGAGCAGCACTTGCAAGGCGGCAGCAGACTTCTCGTCCTCAGACTGTCGTTGAGCCAAATGGACCCTTGCCTCGTCAAGCGACAAACCACGTCGGTAGAGCGTTTTGTAGGCATCGCGCAGCGCCGTGATTGCTTCGGGGCTAAAGCCTCGGCGCTTGAGGCCTTCGACATTGACGCCCACTGGCACGCAAGGGTTGCCCGAACCCATGACATAGGGTGGTACATCCATGTGCAAGGCACTGGAGCCACCTACCATGGCGTGCGCACCAACTTTACCGAACTGGTGAACCGCGGCCAAGCCGCCAACAATTGCCCAGTCACCAATGTGAACGTGACCACCCATCTGGACACCGTTAGCCAGAATCGTGTGACTACCAATTTGACAGTCATGTGCGACGTGCACGTAGGCCATGATCCAGTTGTCCGAGCCGATTCGGGTCACCCCGACGTCTTGAACAGTACCCGTGTTCAACGTAACAAATTCGCGAAACATGTTGCGGTCACCGATTTCAAGCCGAGTCGGTTCGCCATCATATTTCTTGTCTTGCGGCATGCCACCAACACTGCAAAAGCGATAGAACGTATTGTCTTGCCCGATGACGGTGTGCCCGTCCACCACGCAGTGAGCACCGAGCACAGTGCCGCTGCCAATCTCGACACCAGGCCCAACGACACAGTAGGGACCAATACGAACATTTTCGGCGATTTTTGCAGCCGCATCGACGACGGCTGTGGGGTGAATATTGCCGGACATTTATGCTTCCATCGGCCGAATAGCACACATAAGCTTGGCTTCAGCTGCGACTTGATCATCGACCTTGGCCACCGCCGAATACTTACAAATGCTGCGACTTAGCCTCTGCGCATGGACAATTAGGTTCAACTGATCTCCAGGCACAACGGGTCTCCTGAAACGTGCTTCATCGATTCCCACAAAGAAGTAAAGAAGCTGTTCCCCTTTTGCTTTGAGACCGGTCTCATCCGCAAAGGAGAAAATCGCCGCAGCTTGCGCGAGAGCCTCCAGTATCAGCACACCAGGCATCACTGGATAGTGGGGAAAGTGACCCGGAAAGAATGGCTCGTTAATTGAAACATTCTTGATAGCGTGAATGGATTTTCCAGGCACCATCTCCACCACACGATCAACCAAAAGCATGGGATAACGGTGCGGAATGCTGTCAAGAATGGCTTTGATGTCTAGTTGCATGCGTGTATCCTGTCGGGCGGGCGCTAACCCGTATCGATGAATCGTATTCTATGAGATTTCGCCTGACTTGCGCTCAAGCTGCCGCAGACGCTTGCGCAATTCCGCTAACTGGCTCATGACGCCCGCATTTCGTTGCCACTGTGCATGTGGCACAGCTGGCAAGACGCCGGTGAAACGCCCTGGCTTGTCAATGTCAGATGTGATCGCAGTGCCGCCGGAAACATGAACATCATCGGTCAGCGTGATATGACCAGAAAACATGGCTGCCCCACCGATGATGCAGCGCGCGCCCATTTTTGTGGAGCCCGCAACCCCGACGCAAGCGGCCATGGCCGTGTGATCACCAATCTGGCAGTTGTGACCAATCATGATCTGATTGTCGAGCTTGACCCCGTTGCCGAGCACCGTATCATCTAGCGCACCTCTATCGACCGTGGTGTTGGCACCAATCTCGACATCATCGCCAATTCGAACGCCACCGAGCTGCGCAATCTTGCCCCAAGCACCTTTTGCGAGCATGGGGTTCGGTGCGAATCCAAAACCATCTGCACCTAGCACGACACCCGAGTGAAAGATGCCGCGTTGACCGATCTGCACATGATCATATAGCGTCACCCCTGGATAAAAAACCGAATGCGAACCGATGACACAGTCTGACCCAACAACACAGTTCGCATGCACCAACACCTCATCACCGATCACCGTACGAGCCCCAATAACCACATTAGGCCCAATGACCGCAGACTTCGAAATAACGGCTGATTCGTCTACTACTGCACTCGGATGAATACCGGGCAAGCGAGCTGGTTGCCGTTTGGCATCAAACCACCGCGCAATTAGTGCATACAGCAGGTACGGTTGGTCACAAATAACACGCGCGTAAGCAGGTGCGGCTTCGGCTCTTAGCTCTTCGTATATAGCCTCAGGCATGATGACGGCGCACGCTGCTGTAGAGAGCATTTCATGCTTCAGTTTCGCTGAGACGATAAAAGAAATTTCAGACAAACCGGCCGAGCTAAGCGGGCCAATTCCACGCACCAACACTGCCGTGTCATAAGCATCGCCAGCAACGACGCTCTTAACCAAACCTTTGGCTTCGGGAATTGAGTCGAGCAATTCAGTTAAGGTTGGCGCCTGACTCGAAGAGAGAATGATAGGCATTGCGCTTGGCTTGACTCAGATCACTTCTTGGACTCTAGTAATTTGATCACTTTGTCTGTGATGTCGACACGCTCACTCACGGTCACTGCATCTTGCAAAATAAGATCGTATTGGTCTTTTTCTGCGATCTGCATGATCGCTGCATTCGCTTCTTCAATGATGATGGCAAACTCCTCATTGCGACGTCGATTAAAGTCTTCCTGAATTTCACGCTGTTTGCGTTGAAGGTCCGCATCAAGATTGCCTAGCTCCCGCTGACGCCTATTACGGTCACTTTCAGCGAGAACTGGTGCATCTTTTTCAAACTGCTGCACTTTTTTACGAAAATCAGCAATCTCTTTTTGCAAAGCATCGTTACGCTGAGTAAATTCTTTCTCAATTTTGGTTTGAGCGGATTTCGCCGGTCCAGAATCACTCAGTATGCGTTGCGTGTTCACGAAACCAATCTTGACCGGCGCGGAGGCATCAGCTGAATTTGTTTGAGTTTTAGCGGCTGTGGACTGCGCCATCGCGCCAGGGGAAAAGCAGGCAGCAACGGCCACGGTGAGCGTTAGGCCAATCGCCAGCGTGTTGTTTTGTAATGATTTGGCGGCTTTGTCAAAAAAACTGCCGGAATTACGCACTTCGATCATGTTGTGTTACCACCTTTGATTGTTTTGACTGCTTTTATCCATACCTTATCGCACTTTGAAGCTGCCAGTCTCTAAAACGCGGTACCGATTTGGAACTGAAATACCTGAGTTTGGTCACCATCCTTCGAGTTTAGAGCTTTGGCGTACACCAGCTGCAACGGCCCCATTGGGGACAACCACGAAAGACCAAAACCAGTAGAGTAACGCAGATCACCTAAGTCGATGGTGTCGGAATAGTTACCTGCTCCAGTTCCGTACACTTGACCCGCATCACCGAAAACGAATAGTCGCAGGGATTTGTCGCGCCCAGAACCAGGTACTGGGAAAAAGAACTGAACGTTACCCACCACTCGACGGGAACCGCCAAGGAAAGTGTCTGTTACGGGGTCCCTTGGTCCCAAGGAGTTACCCACATAACCTCGCACAGTACCAATACCGCCGGCATAGACATCCTTAATCACGGGGAACGGATTGTTGGTGCCATACACGTCGCCGTAATCAAATAAAGCATTAAAGGCCAGCGTGTAGTCACGACCAATGGGCATAAAGTGCTGGTGTTGCGCACTAAGCATGTAGTACTTCAGTGACACGGTACCAACGGTGGCGCTTAGTCGAGAAAACGACCCCTTGGTCGGGTTAATGGCACTGTCGCGAGTATCTTTGGACCAGCCAGCACTGAGCAGCGGTGTATTGGTTTCAGTCCCATAATCATTGACGAACTGCTCGTACGCTAAAGGCGAGTTATCGTATAGAGCCAATGTGTTGTGTTCAAAATTCACTCCGAGTGTAACTCGGTCAAACTCTGAGATCGGCACACCGAAATTAAGCCCGGCACCAGCAGATTTGACCTCATAATTACCTGAGTTGCCTAGACTAGGGGTGACTGTTCTGTAATACAAGGAGGTCGTGCGGCTGACGCCATCAAGCGTCCAAAACGGATCCGTGTGGCTAATCACAAAGGTTCTGGCATCCTGACTAGTGTTGAAATTGAAGTCAAGCTCGGTGCCACTGCCAAAGACGTTCCTCTCCGAAATCCCGGCGCTCAAGATGACACCGTCGGTTTGACCGTAACCAATACCGAGGTTAATAGCGCCCGTTTCTCGCTCCTTAACCTTAATGTTGACATCGACTTGGTCGACTGACCCTGCCACCGGCTCGGTGGTTACATCCACTTCCTGGAAATACCCTAAACGTTCTAGCCGGTCTTTTGACAACTTAATCGCACCACCATCGTACCAAGCGGCCTCAAGCTGCCGAACCTCGCGTCTGGCGACAGTGTCTCGAGTGCGCTCGTTGCCAGTAATTTCAACTTTGCGAACGTAAACGCGACGACTGGGGTCCACAAAAAAAGTTAGCGCGACCGTCTGGTTCTCCCGGTCAAGCACAGGGTTGGGGTTCACGTTGGCAAACGCGTAACCCAGATCACCAAGATAACTTTTGATCGCAATCGAAGTTTCGTTTGATTTGGCACCCGAGAAAGTTTCTCCTGCCTTGATTTCGACCAGACGTTCTATCTCATTGTTCAGATTCAACAGATTACCAGCGAGTTGAACACTCGACACTGTGTAGGGCTTACCTTCAGATATTGTGATTGTGATGTAGATGCCCTGTCGATCAGGCGAGATGGTCACCTGAGGCGTTTCCATGGAAAACTCAAGATAACCCCGATCCAAATAAAAGGACCGTATTGTTTCCATGTCCGCTTCGAGCTTTTCCCTAGAATACTTATCGGTATCGGTGTACCAGGTCAAGTAACCTGAAGTCGTCAACTGCATCAAATCGATCAGGTCGTCCTCTGAAAAGGCTTGATTGCCGATGATCCGGATTTCCTTGATTTTGGCGACGGAACCCTCAAAAACGTCAAAATTGATTCCCACGCGGTTACGAGGCAACGGGGTCGTGGTGGCCGTAATCTCGACACCATATTTTGCTTTGCTCAGGTATTGCTGCTTGAGCTCAAACTCGGCCTGTTCGAGCATCGCTTGATCAAAGACCCGACCCTCCGCAAAACCGACCTGCTGAAAAGCTTCGATGATCTGTTTGCTCTCAAACTCACGCATGCCGGTAAAGGAAATTGAGGCAATGACCGGCCGCTCTTGAACATTCACAACAACGACATCATTTGCGGTCGATATTCGAACGTCGCTGAAAAAACCCGTCGAATATAACTGTCGGATGATGTCAGTCGCCATCTCTTCAGTAAAAGTGTCGCCGACCTTGATTGGAATGTAGGCAAAGACTGTGCCCGCCTCAGTGCGCTGAATGCCGTCGACTCGAATGTCCTTGACCTTAAAGGGCGTAAATGCAGCGGAAAGTGAAGGCAGACCGATCGCCACGACCATCAAGAAAACAAGAAGCAAGGACTTGAATTTCAAGCTGGTTCCGTCTGACAACCCCGACTGACTCGCACGCATAAACAACAATCTCCAGTGGCAGATGTCAAATTCAATTTGACACCTGAGTCCCTGCATTTTACGAGACAACGGCGTTAACCCAAAAGACGCGTTACATCGTTGAAAATGGCCAGCGTCATCAAACCCGCCAGCATGACAACCCCGACTCGCTGGCCAAGCGCAATCCAACTGTCAGGGGTCGGTTTACCTCTGATCATTTCCAAGGTGTAATACATGAGATGCCCGCCGTCCAGCATTGGCACAGGCAATAAATTGAGCACGCCGATACTCACGCTGACCAAGGCCAAGAAGGCTAAGTAAGCGGTGAGCCCAATTTGGGCAGTTTGCCCAGCGTAATCCGCGATGGTGACCGGTCCACTGATATTTTTCCAGGAAACCGCACCCGTAACCATGCTGCCGAGCATTTTCAAAGAGAACCAGGCGGTTTCGGCTGTGCGCGCCACGCCATGCCACATGCTTTGTACAAAGCCATGCTCAACGGCGACCATTGGAACTTGATTAGCCAACCCAACCCCGATTCGGCCGACCAAGGCGCCAGAGGGTCCATCGACTGCTGAAGGCGTGACATCGATCGAAATTGGCACGCCCTGACGTTCCACGGTCATGTTGAGCACTCGATCCGGACTCGCTTGGACAGTCTGAATGAGCGAACTGGTACTTTCGACGGGTTCCCCATTGATTGCCAGAACCACATCACCACTGAGCAGACCTGCACGCTGACCGGCGCTATCATCCTGCACGTTTGTAATCAAAGTCTCACCAGGCTCCAGCATCAAACCCGCGCGTGCCAGCGCATCAACCTCAGGTTCCGGCCCGGTGGCTGGCAGCAGAACAGAATGCACGGACTCTCGCCCGAACCGATCGACAGTCAGCTTAACCTCACCGCCATGCACCATGTCATCGAGCATTTGCCAGCGAGCCTGATTCCATGACTCAATCGGTTTGCTGTTAACGGCAACAATCCGATCGCCAGCCACAACACCGGCATTCGCAGCCACCGTGCCAACGGCAGGCTGAGCAAGAATGGGCGCCGGCTCCTCCGTACCAATGAGGCCTAAGCCAGCATATAAAACAGCAGCCAGGATAAAGTTGGCAATGGGCCCTGCGCTCACAATGAAAAAACGATTACCCACGGGCTGTTGACTGAACGCTTGCCTGCTCTCTTGCTCGCTTGCACCGGGCACTGGGTCATCTTGCATCTTGACATACCCACCCAACGGAATACCAGCCAACACCCACTCTGTGCCGTTCCGATCGACGCGCTTGAGCAAAGGCTTACCGAATCCGACCGAAAACCTTAAAACCTTGACGCCGCAGCGTCTGGCGGCCCAGTAATGTCCGTACTCATGGAAGGTAATGATGATACCCAGGGCAACAATGAACGCGATGATGGTTGTTAGCATGGCTAGGCAGACAAAGAAGTCATGGAGGCACCAGTTTGACGGCAACTGATGGCAAAGGTTCGGGCAGCCTTGTCGAATTCAAGGACATCTTGCACACTGCCGACTAGGGTAGACCCCGTTTTAGTGTGCCATTGCAACGTACGCTCAACAACTTTGGCGATATCCAGGTAGCCAATCTGACCCTGCAGAAACGCCTCAACGGCCACCTCGTTGGCGGCATTTAAGGCAATGCAAGCCGCTTGCCCCTGTCTTAACGCAGCATAAGCCAGCTCTAGGCAAGGGTAACGATCAAGATCAACGGCTTCAAACTCCAGCTTACCGTGCGCGGCCAGGTCGAGCATGTCGACCCCTGCTTCAATTCGGGTTGGATAGCCAAGTGCATGAGCAATTGGCGTACGCATATCGGGATTTCCAAGCTGAGCAATGACCGAACCATCCGTGTACTTGACCATTGAGTGCACGATACTCTGGGGATGTATTAGAACCTCAATCTGCTCGGGTGCCATGGCGAAAAGCCAATGTGCCTCGATCACTTCCAATCCCTTGTTTAGCATGGTGGCTGAATCAACCGAAATCTTTCGCCCCATGTCCCAGTTCGGATGGGCACAGGCTTGTTCGGGCGTGACACTAGCCAGATCACTCAAGGGGTGACACCGAAAAGGACCACCCGAAGCGGTCAGCACCAAACGCTGCACGCCCGCCTTGCTGACTGCGTGTTTCGTATTGGGGCAAGGCGGCATACACTGGAAAATCGCATTGTGCTCGCTATCAATCGGCAGCAATGTCGCGCCGTTTTCACTCACGGCCTTCATGAGCAAGCTGCCAGAAGCAACCAAGGACTCCTTGTTTGCCAACAGCACACGTTTGCCCGCGCAAGCGGCCGCCAGTACCGATGGCAAGCCAGCAATACCGACGATAGCAGCCATGACGATGTCGGTGCCCTCTTCTGCCGCTGTGTCGATGAGTGCTTGCGAACCAACCCGGATCTCGGGCAGTTTGTTGGATGAGCCCCAGCTCGCGCGAAACTGCACTGCCGCCTTGTCGTCAGGAACCACGACACACGCCGCATTCGTTTGCTGTGCTGCCTGTGCAAGTGCAGACATGCGCGTGTAGCCACTTAAGGCTTGAACCTTAAATCGATCAGGGTGGCGTTTAACCACGTCGATGGTGCTTTGGCCAATCGAGCCCGTCGCACCGAGTATGGCAATCGATTGCTGTGTCATCTGAACCAGAACTCGGAAATGAGGAGATATGCCACCGGAACCACCGCTACAACGGCGTCAACTCGATCATAGACACCGCCATGGCCTGGAAGCAAGCGACTAGAGTCTTTCACGTTGGCCTGACGCTTTAAATACGATTCAAACAGATCACCCATGATTGCTAGAGCACCCAGCAAAATCGAGCCAAACACTAGACCGACCCACCCCCAGGCCTGCTGCAACCAGAACGCATAGCTGTTGTCAAACTGTGCGGTAATCAACATCCAAATTAATACCCCAGCCAATCCAAACAATGCGCCTTCGCGAGTTTTGCCAGGGCTGATATTGGGAGCCAACTTGTTCTTTCCAAACCGTTTGCCACCGAAATAAGCCAATATGTCGGCGATCCAAATCACCAGCAAAAGCGACAACAAGCTCCAGGCGCCTTCGTTAATCCAAAATAACGCCAAGGCGCCCCAGGTCGCATAGAGACAAATGGGTGCAAAGGCGCTCCACAAAATAGACTTTGGCTGATGATGAATTTGGGCTGTCCATAACTTTGCAGGGATTGCAGTCAGCCAAATGACGCTGCTTAAAACAATGGCAACGTGCAACAGGGTCAGATCCATGTGCCCAGCCTCCAGCCACACATGCGCTTGCCACAAAGTTCCCAAGCCGAGCAATAATCCCATGACGGAGGAGATCGCAATATGACCCGGTGCAGTCAATCGCAGCCATTCAAAAGCTGTCAGTCCCACCACTGCACTGAGGAAAATCAGTAAAGGCCAGAGGTTCTCCAAAGAGAGATCAACGGCAAGAATGACAAGCAAGACAACAGCGGTGATCACGCGCTTGATGAGCATAACTAAATCGCTCTCTCGGTGACGGCTGGGATCTGGGCACTTGTCCGCCCAAAACGCCGTTCACGCTCACGATACCAACTGACAGCCTGTTCCATGTCATGGCGGTCGAACTCAGGCCAGAACTTGTCAGTGAAATACAGTTCGGTATAGGCCAATTGCCAGATTAGAAAGTTTGAAACTCGCTGCTCACCCCCAGTGCGGATAAACAAGTCGGGTTCTGGTGCCCAAGCCATGCTGAGGTAGGGCGTAACGGCATCCTCACTAATTGAGTCCGGATCACTCGCTAAGCTCGGTTGCTCAACCAGCATACGTTGCATGGCCTGCAAAATGTCCCAACGTCCACCGTAATTCGCGGCGATTGTTAGGTTCATGGCACTGTTGTGTGCAGTATTGGCCTCGGCGTTTTGAATCATGGCTCGCAGCTTAGGCTCAAACCGGCTTGTATCGCCGATCACTCGCAGTCGCACGCCTTTGCTTTTGAGCTCATCGACCTCTCGCTCAAGAGCCTGCACGAATAGACGCATCAACAGGTTGACTTCGTCACGGGGCCTGCGCCAGTTCTCTGAGCTGAAAGCAAACAGCGTCAGATGGGTCGTGCCGATATCACCAAAGTATCTGACAACATTGCGCACTGTCTGAACACCCTTGACGTGTCCAGCTGTGCGGGGCAAATGCCGTTTGGTGGCCCAACGGCCATTGCCGTCCATGATGATTGCCACATGCACTGGCACAGCCGACACCTCTGGAACCTGCTGGGTCGAGCTAATGATTTTCAATTTGCCATCCTGTAGGGAGCGGTTGGGCAACCTTTGAGGCTTGCCCGCACACCTCTAGCACTAGACCTTCATAACCTCAGCTTCTTTTTGGGTGACAAACTTCTCGATGTCGGCCACAAACTGGTCAGTCAACTTCTGAATTGAGTCCTGCGCGCGGCGCTCGTCATCCTCTGATATTTCCTTGTCTTTGACCAGTTTGCGCAAACCATCATTCGCATCACGGCGCAAATTACGAATGGCAACTTTCGCATCCTCACCCTCGCCTCGCACGACTTTGGTGAGTTCACGACGGCGCTCTTCGGTCAACGCGGGCATCGGGACGCGAATCGAGTCTCCCATCGCCTGAGGATTAAGGCCTAAATCAGAGTCGCGGATCGCTTTCTCCACAACAGACGCCATATTTTTTTCCCAGACCTGCACTGTCAAAGTACGAGCATCGAGCAAGTTCACATTGGCAACCTGAGACAACGGGGCCATTGCGCCATAGTATTCAACTTCAATGTGATCTAGCAGACCCGTATGTGCACGGCCAGTTCTAATCTTGGACAGCGTTGTTTGAAACGACTCCAAAGATTTTTTCATTTTGTTTTCGGTACTCGACCGAATGTCTTGAATACTCATCATTCGAACTCCTAAAAATCTAGACGTGCACTAACGTGCCTTCATCTTCACCATTGACGGCGCGCGCGAGCGCACCGGTCTTGTTGATTGAAAACACCCGTATCGGGAGTTTCTGATCGCGGCATAGTGCGAAGGCAGTTGCATCCATCACCTCGAGCCGACGGGCGATTACCTCATCGAAACTGATGCGACTGTATCTTTGCGCCGATGGATCTTTGTTCGGGTCCGCGCTGTAAATGCCGTCAACTTTGGTGGCCTTGAGCACAATTTCGGCACCAACCTCAGCACCTCTTAATGCAGCGGCCGTGTCGGTTGTAAAAAAGGGATTGCCAGTGCCGGCAGCAAAGATCACAACTTTGCCCTCTTCCAGATAGCGTAAAGCTTTGGGACGGATGTAAGGCTCAACCACTTGCTCAATATTCAAAGCAGACTGAACTCTGGCATCCACGCCCATGTGTTTGAGTGCGTCTTGCAGGGCTAGCGCATTCATGACAGTGGCCATCATGCCCATGTAGTCTGCTGTTGCTCGATCCATACCTTGAGCACCTGGCGCCACCCCTCGAAAAATATTGCCGCCACCGATCACCACAGCCAGTTGCACACCTTTTAGCGCAACATCCCGAACCTCTTCGGTCATGCGCACAATGGTGCTGCGATTAATGCCATAGGCATCCTCGCCCATTAAGGCTTCTCCGGATAATTTCAGCAGTACACGTTGATGGCGTTGGGCGGACATGGAAGAACCTCAGCAGTAGCAAAAACAACCATTTGAGCTAGCGCAAGTTTAGCCGATTCGGAATACACAGATGCCGACTGAATCAAGAAGCTAAAAAGCGCATCGAGCAGGGGTGCTGCGCACCCAAAAAAAACGGGCAGATCGGTCTATCCGGACCGTCCACCCGTGTGCCGCATTACATCCGGGCTTTAAGCCGTGCCAGCTGCAGCAGCAGCCACTTCAGCGGCAAAATCCGTGACTTTCTTTTCGATACCTTCGCCGACCACAAAGAGTTCAAACTGATTAACAGCTGCGCCCTTCTCCTTGAGCATCTGGCCGACCGTTTGCTTGTCGTTTTTGACAAAAGGCTGTGACAACAAGGCAACCTCTTTCAAATACTTCTGCACGGCACCTTCCACCATTTTTTCGACAATTTCAGCTGGTTTACCTGACTCAGCAGCTTTTTGACGGGCAACTGAACGCTCGGTCTCTTTATCTGCTTCAGGCACACCTGTTTCATCAATCGCTTTCGGTTTGGTTGCGGCAATATGCATGGCCACATCCTTACCCACTTCATCGGCGCCGGTAAAGTCAAGCAAAACACCAATCTTGCCGCTGTGAACATAGCTAGCGAGTGCGCCCTCGGTGGCAAATCGCTTAAACCGGCGAATGCTCATGTTCTCGCCAATCTTGCCCACCAATGCGGTTCGGGTCGTCTCAACGGTGCCCTCACCCATGGGCAGGGCTGACAAAGCAGCAACATCAGCCGGCGAGTGCTCGATCACGAGATCAGCGATTTGTTGAACAAAACCAATAAAGTCATCATTTTTGGCGACAAAGTCGGTTTCGCAATTCACTTCAACAATTGCACCGGTTTTGCCATTGCTGGCAATGCTCACGCCAATCAGGCCTTCAGCCGTTACCCGCGCGGCTGCTTTACTGGCCTTGCTGCCGAGTTTGACACGCAACACCTCTTCGGCCTTGCTCATGTCACCGTTGGCTTCTGTCAAAGCTTTTTTGCACTCCATCATGGGTGCATCGGTTTTTTCACGCAATGCTTTGACCATTGCGGCGGTAATTTCAGCCATGTTTGCTCCGTCTATCTATTTGAATGATTAAACGTGACTTACTGAATCAACGCCCTCTAGCGCCAAGACGCTCAAGCGTATAGATTGCTTAGCAAGCCCTTAAACTGCCTGAACTGACCAAGCTGCAGCACCGCCACGCCTAATGCGCGAGCACCGCAGCTTAGCCACTAGGATCACTGAGCAGCTGCGACGTCGTCTTGCAGCTCGACAAACTCTTCGTCAGCGGCAAGCTCTTGAACCAAGCCACTGACAGCCTGCTCTTTGCCTTCGAGAACTGCGTTGGCCATGCCCGCCGTGTAGAGCGCAACTGCCTTGCCTGAGTCGTCATTACCTGGAATAACGTAGTGAATGCCGTCGGGTGAGTGGTTCGTGTCAACCACGGCCACAACAGGAATTCCGAGCGTATGCGCCTCAGCCACAGCAATCTTGTGGTAACCAACATCGATCACAAAAATGGCATCCGGCAGACCGCCCATGTCCTTGATACCACCGATGGACTTGCTCAGTTTTTCCATTTCGCGCTCGAACATCAGCGCCTCTTTCTTGGACATGCGCTCCAAACCACCATCGGCCACCACGACTTCCATGTCCTTTAGGCGTTTGATTGAGCTTTTGACCGTTTTGAAGTTGGTCAACATTCCACCAAGCCAGCGATTGTTCACGTAAGGCATACCACAGCGTGCTGCCTCAGCTGCAATGATGTCGCGTGCGGCGCGCTTGGTACCAACAAACAGCACATTACCATTCTTGGCAGCGACCGAACGCACGAACTTCAGCGCATCAGCGTACTTGGTAACTGTTTGCTCGAGGTTGATGATGTGGATTTTGTTGCGATGACCAAAAATGTACGGTGCCATTTTTGGGTTCCAAAAACGGGTCTGATGACCAAAGTGCACGCCCGCTTCCAACATTTCACGCATGAGTGACATGAGATTCTCCTAGGGTTGTTTCCAGTAATGCGACTGCACCGATTGTCTTTTCACGGCACCCTGGTGTCGCACCACGCGATTTGACGGCTATTTGCACGCCACTCTTTCCTACCTAGCAAGCCTTTACGCTTACACTGTTTATCAACAAACACCAATGAGACAGTGGGTTTATCAGGTGACTAAGTTTTGGAAAGTCTATAATTCTACTACGTTTTTCTACGAATTGACAAAAGCGACTGACTACCCATGCATCTGGTAACCGACCCCTCAGACCTTAATAAAATGCGTGCGGCCTGCCAAGACGCGGCCAAAGTTCTTGACTACCTGGCTCCGTATGTAAAGCCAGGCGTGACCACGGGCGAGCTAGACCGACTGACCATGGACTTCATCACCAATGTGCTGAAGGTCAAGTCTGCCACTGTCGGTTACGCCCCGCCCGGATACCCGCCCTTCCCGGCTGCCATCTGCACCTCGGTCAACCATCAAGTGTGCCATGGCATACCGAGTGAGAAAGTGCTTAAGAATGGTGACATCGTCAATATCGATGTCACCATCATTAAAGATGACTGGTTTGGTGACACCAGCCGCATGTACTACGTGGGCGAACCATCGATCGCCGCCAAGCGCTTAACAGAGACGACTTTCGAGTGCATGTGGGTGGGCATTGAGCAGGTTCGGCCCGGTAATACGCTTGGCTGCGTGGGTCACGCCATTCAGCGCCATGCCGAGTCACGTGGGTACTCTGTGGTAAGAGAATTTTGCGGCCACGGTATTGGTCAGGTATTCCATCAAGACCCACAAGTGTTGCACTACGGGCGCCCCCAATCCGGTGTCAAACTTCAGCCAGGCATGATATTTACGATCGAACCCATGATCAATGCTGGCAAGAAAGACATTCGCCAACTGGCCGATGGCTGGACTGTCGTGACACGTGATCACAGCCTGTCTGCTCAGTGGGAACACACCGTTTTAGTCACAGATGACGGATTTGAGGTGCTCACCGTCTCCGAAGCCATGCCAGCGCCACCGGCTCTATCGGCCATTTGAGGCAGTCATGACCAATTCACCGGATCTGGGACCGATTCGGCAGGCTTTGCGCCACAAGCGTGAGAGCGTGATTGCCGAGTTTCGACTCAAGCCCAACGCAGATCGCTTGGTCCACGAACTACGTCGCATTACAGATGAGGCTCTGCGCCAACTGTTAAGACTGTTCCCTCTACCCAAACACGCCGCCTTGGCCGCCGTGGGCGGCTACGGACGCGGTGAACTTTATCCTTATTCAGACGTTGACTTGCTGATATTGCTCGATCAGCCGCCGACCCCACAGGACGAGACACGTCTGAGCGAGCTGGTCGCTGCCCTTTGGGATCTGGGAATCGAGCCAGGCTACAGCGTGCGAACCATAGACGACTGTGTGCGCGAAGCAGAGTCCGATATCACAGTCCAGACTTGTTTGCTGGAAACGCGCTTCATTAGTGGCAGACGCAGTTTAGTCAACGCATTTAACAAAGCAATGCTGAGCCTTCTGGATCCAAAGTCCTTTTATCGGGCCAAGCTCGCTGAGATGCGTCAACGTCACACCCGCTATCAAGAAACGCCCTACGCCTTGGAACCCAACTGCAAAGAATCACCCGGCGGTCTGCGTGACCTGCAGGTCATTCGCTGGATGGCCAAAGCAGCAGGTTTTGGTTCAAGCTGGGCTCAGATTGCCAAGAGCGGCTTGCTGACCACGCAAGAAGCCAACGAACTACGTCGAGCCGAATCTGCGTTCAAGCGACTTCGGGTTGAATTGCACCTGCTCGCCGGCAGACGCGAAGATCGTCTGGTGTTTGACATGCAGCATTCCTTGGCTCAGGTTTACGGTCTGGAAGCGACGGACACGCGCCGCGCCAGTGAAATCCTAATGCAAAGGTATTACTGGGCTGCTCGTCTGGTCACTCAATTGAATACGGTGTTAGTACAAAGCATCGAAGAGAGCTTGTTTCCAGTACCAGACACGGCCGCCATTGCAATCGATGCCAGTTTTTTTGACCTCAACGGGCGGTTAGACATTCGAGACACGAACCTCTTTGAAAATCAGCCGCAGCAGATTCTCAGGGCATTTTTAGTGATGCAACAACACCCTGAGTTAACCGGCATGACCGCACGCACCATGCGCGCGCTCTGGCACGCGAGAAGCCTCATTGATGCTGAGTTTCGTCGTGACCCGGTCAACAAAGAAACGTTTCTGGCAATATTGCAACAACCGCAAGGTATTGTGCATGCATTGCGACGAATGACAATGCTCAACGTGTTGCCACGCTACCTGCCCGTCTTTCGCCGAGTTGTCGGACAGATGCAACATGATTTGTTCCATGTCTACACCGTGGATCAGCACACGCTACAGGTTGTGCGCAATCTAAGGCGATTTACCATGCCTGAACATGCGCAGGAATACCCCCTGGCTTCGCGACTGATGGCCAATCTGGAGCGGCATTGGCTGCTCTATGTTGCTGCCCTGTTTCACGATATCGCCAAAGGGCGCGGCGGTGACCACTCCGAGTTGGGTGCGGTCGATGTTCGCCGGTTTGCGCGTGACCATGGACTGTCCACCGAAGATACGGAGCTCGTTGTATTTCTGGTCAGCCATCACCTGATGATGTCTCAAGTCGCTCAGAAACAGGATTTATCGAATCCAGAGGTCATACAGACTTTCGCTAACGCGGTGGGTAGCACGCGGCGTTTGACTGCGCTGTATTTGCTGACGGTTGCCGACATTCGCGGTACAAGCCCCAAAGTCTGGAACGCCTGGAAGGGCAAACTGCTCGAAGATTTGTTCCACCTTGCCCAAAGCGCGCTTGGCGGACATGCAGAGTCAGCCAACAGTGTGCTTGAGCAACGCCTGCAGGAAGCGACTCGATTGACGCGTCTTGTTGGTCTACGCGATGAGAGCCGTGAAGCTTTCTGGAATAAGCTCGATGTTGCCTATTTCCTGCGCCACGATGCGCCGGACATTGCTTGGCACACCCGCCACCTGTACTACCAAGATAGCCCTGACTCCTCGGTGGTCAAAGCCCGACCCGTGGTTGGCGGCACTGGTTTGCAAATCATGGTTTACACACACGACCAGAAGGATCTCTTTGCACGCATCTGCGCATATTTGGGTGGCAAGGGACTTGATGTTCAGGATGCCCGCATTCATACAACCCGCCATGGTTATGCGCTTGATAGCTTCGTAGTTTTGCCGATCAACCCACAGCGTGACCTACGATCCCTAGCCGATCTGATCGAGCACGAACTCGCGCAGACGCTTGACGGTGCCAATGCGTTGATCAAAAGAAGCCCTGGTTCAGCGACCAGTCGTCTTTCCCGTCTTTCCCGGGCATTTCCATTCGCACCAATTGTCGATTTGCAACCTGACGAAGGCAGCCAAAACTGGCGCTTGGCGGTTGTCGCCACTGACCGACCTGGTCTGTTGGCTGAACTTGCGCATACCTTTGCTCAATTTAATGTTTCTTTGCAAATGGCCAAAGTCATGACGTTGGGCGAACGCGTTGAAGACGTGTTTGTTATCAGCGGTGATTTTCTTTCGCAGCCCCGACAACAGCGCCAGTTTCAAAAAGCGATTTTTGATACCTTAAATGCCGAGATGATCCATGCCGCTTAACACCGAGCTCCCCTCAAGAATCCTGACTGCCATCGCGTTTGTATCGTTTGCAGCCGTCGGTGCCGCCTTATTAAGCCAGCATTTACTTGGCCTGCTTCCTTGTGCATGGTGCATTTTTCAGCGATTGCTGTTCATTGTGATCTGTGTAGTTGCGACTTTAGGTGCCGCGCTTGGTGGGCGAGTTGCCCGCCGGATCAGCTTGATTTTAGTGATGCTGGTGTCCCTAGTGGGCATGGCAGCCGCCTGGCATCAGTGGACGGTGGCATCGCAGTCATTGAGCTGTGATCAAACACTGGCAGATCGATTGGTGGTTGGCAGTGGTCTTGACGCTGCCATGCCCTGGCTATTCGGGATCTACGCAAACTGCATGGATGCAGCCGTCAGCATTTTGGGGTTGGATTTTGCAGTTTGGAGTCTGGTGTTGTACGCCGCATTTGCGATTGGCAGTGTGCTCGCTTTACGCTCGAGCAAGCAGGCCTAGTGCCTAGTTCCCAGAGGCAGGTCTACTTGTCCGAGCAGCCCTAGAACAATCGCTGAAATGACAACCGCAGCGACAACCAAAGCGAAACACGACTGCAAAAATCAACAGCAATTAACTAGCTGTCGTTGGCAGCAAATCCAAGGTTAAATTGCAGGCCACCACCCTCCCCCTCGTCTTGTCGGGGCCGAGCGAGCCAATTCAGGTAATCCGGCGTTACATCACCAGTAACATACTCACCGGTAAAGCACGAGCAGTCGAAGTGGGTCAGCTCAGGATTTAGATCCGTTACCGACTTTTTCATGTCTTCAATGTCTTGGTAAATCAGGGCGTCTGCGCCAATAAGCTCGGCAATTTCTGCCTCATTGCGACCGTTGGCAATCAGTTCATCTTGTGTGGGCATGTCAATGCCATAAACGTTCTGATAGCGCACGGGCGGCGCAGCTGAGGCCATGAACACTTTATTTGCGCCAGCGGCTCTGGCCATTTCAACAATTTCACGGCTAGTGGTACCGCGCACAATTGAGTCGTCTACCAACAGTACGTTCTTGCCTTTGAACTCTAAACCGATGGTGTTTAACTTTTGGCGCACCGATTTCTTGCGGACTGCTTGACCAGGCATGATGAAGGTTCGGCCAACATACCGATTTTTAATCAAACCCTCACGGTATTCAAGATTCAGTCTGGAGGCCAGTTGCATGGCCGCTGGCCTAGATGAGTCGGGTATCGGCATGACCACGTCAATTTCACTCAACGGCATGGTGCGCGCGAGTTTATCGGCAAGATACTCACCCATTTTCAGGCGCGCGTTGTAGACCGATACGCCCTGTATCACCGAATCTGGACGGGCAAAATACACATACTCAAAGATGCAAGGTGCATGCTGGGATGGCGCACCACATTGCTGCTGACTGACCTGTCCATCCAATGAGATAAACACGGCCTCACCCGGCTCAATATCACGCACCAGTTCAAACCCTGAACCTTCTAGGGCAACCGACTCCGAAGCCACCATCCATTCAGGTCCATTAGGCGACTCGAAACGGCCCAAACACAATGGCCGAATACCATGCGGGTCTCTAAACGCCAGCAACCCGTAGCCAGCAATCTGTGCCACCACAGCGTAGGCACCTTTGACACGGGCGTGCAGACCGGCGACAGCCCTGAATATCGCGGCCTCGTCCAGCGAAATGCCATTGGCTGATCGTTGCAACTCATGGGCTAACACATTTAGCAGCACCTCAGAGTCGGAGTTGGTGTTGATATGCCGCTGGTCTATCCGAAACAGCGACTCCCGCAATTCGTTCCAGTTAGTCAGATTGCCGTTGTGGGCGAAGGTAATGCCAAATGGCGCGTTCACATAAAAAGGCTGTGCCTCTTCAGCGCTATCGCTTGATCCGGCAGTTGGATAACGCACTTGCCCAACACCGCTAAAACCAGGCAGTGATCGCATGCTACGAGTACGAAAAACGTCCCGCACCAAGCCGTGGCCTTTGAACATGTTGAAATGATTGCCTTCAGACGTTGCAATGCCTGCCGCGTCTTGACCACGATGCTGCAACAGCAACAAGCTGTCATAAAGCAACTGATTGACCGGGCCACGCCCGACTACCCCCACAATTCCGCACATGATTTTTTCCAGTAGACAGACTGTTGCGCTTTAATACTCGTATCTTAGTAAGGTAGCCACTGATCCATGGGCGTAGGCAGACGCGCCTTTAGCTGCTGAATCACACCAACCACTTGCTCAGAGAACATCGCTTGCTTCCACCACACCTCTTCAGGCAGTGGCGTGTAACCCGCTATCACCACTAAAACCAATACCAACAGCACACCCCGAATCAATCCGAACATGGCACCTAGGCCGCGATCGGCTGGTGACAGCCCTGTACTTTTAATCATGGCCGACAGCGCCATGTTTAACAACCCCACCGCCAACAAGGTGAGCACAAACAACGCCGCGTACGAAATCCCAAGTCGCAGATATTCATTGCTAGCCCAGTTCAACAGGCTGATGCCCGCCAAGCTCGGGCCCCACCAAATCGCAGCCAGAAACGCCAAACCAAAGGCCACTAGCGATAGCAACTCCTTGATTAGGCCCCGAATAACGCCCAGTAGGGTTGATCCACCCAGTATCCCCAAGAGCGCAAAATCAAAACCCGTCACTTGGTCGTGATAAAGCCGTTGTCATAGCCCAAGGTGCGCAGGCGAGCCTGAGCGGCCTGCGCGGCGGAGCGGGAATCAAAGGGACCGACCCGCAAGCGATAGGTGGGCTTGCCGCTGACAGTGGCAGTTTCCAGAAACGCGTTACTGATGCCTTGGCTTTTGAGCTTTTCAACACGCGACTTAGCGTCTGGCTCGCTCCCATAAGAGGCAACCTGTACAACGAACGCTTCCGTGGTCGCACTCGCCGATGGCGGGGAACTCGATGCCGCGGGTGGGGCACGCCCTTCTAGTATGGCCAAGGCTTCAGCTGTCTTATCAGGCTTGGCCGCTGGTGTGGGTACTGCCGTCGCTGCTGTCGTCGCTGCTGCCGTCGCTGCTGCCGCTGCGGGCTTCGGATCAGGCTTGGTCGTTGGTGTTACGGGCGTAGACGCTTCTGACTGGATCGCGGCACTGGCCGGTTTTTCTGCTTGGTTGACCTGAGCCGCTGCGCCGACTGACAAATCTGTGGTGGGCACATCAATACCTGATGCGGTTGAGTCCGATGCAGAGGACGCTAACCCTGGTGCCACGGGTGCAGTCGCATCACCATCAGTCACGCCAGCGACTGGCGGCGGACTTAATTGCGGGTTGAAAGGTGCATTGCGCTCGGGCACCGCTATGTCGATGCCAGTAGGCACTGGACGCGGTTCCCCGTCTAGCAAGACAGGCAAAATAATGACAGCGGCCAGCACCAATGCGACCGCGCCAGCCAGACGCCGCCGGGCTCGTACACGCAGACTGGCTGCCTGAGCTTCACTGGAGACCGATGGACGAGGACGGTGCGCTGCGTGGCGCGAGGACTTGGCTTCTTTTCTGCTAAACAAACCCATGACCTAACCTTGTGCGGGAAGGGACATCGCTGACTCTTACACCAGTGCGACGCGTCGCTTAATGCCGTTGCAAATGTTGCAACACTCCAGCAACCGTCAAAAATGACCCGAACACGACGATTCTATCATCCGGCTTGGCGATCTGGCATACAGCATCGTAGGCTTGTGCAACATCCACACAAATTTCAACGTCCACCGCGCCGTCATCGGGACTTCGAGTCTGATCGGTGACCAACCGAACTTTCTGTGCAAGCTCGGCTGCAGGGATGGCTCGCGAACCGGGCAACGTCACACAGTACCAGCGGTCAATACGTTTGGCCAGGTGGGCGATCACGCTTTCAATGTCTTTGTCTGCCATCATGCCAAACACCGCATAGGTGTAGGGATGAAACCCCATGTTTCCTAAGTTTTTCTCAAGCACGGCGGCCGCATGTGGGTTGTGTGCCACATCGAGAATGACCACAGGCTGCCCAGGCAAAATCTGAAACCGACCGGGCAGGCTGGCCTGCAAGAGCCCTTGCCGCACGGCTTGCTGTGTCACCGGGATGCGGTCCCGCGTACTTTCGAGCGCCGCAAGTGCGCCCGAAGCATTCAGCAACTGGTTCGCCCCGCGAAGCGCCGGATAGGCCAAAGCATTGCGGCGTGCGTTGCGCCCGGCAAACCCCCATTGCTGGCGATCACCAGAGTAGTTGTAGTCTCGCCCAAACAACCAAAGGTCAGCGCCGATCTCTTTGGCGTAGTCCAGTAAGGTTTGCGGTGGCTGAGGGTCGGCACAGATAGCTGGCTTACCGGCCCGAAAGACGTGTGCTTTCTCCCAGCCAATCAATTCACGGGTATCGCCAAGCCAGTCCTGGTGATCAAGGTCAATGCTGGTCACAATCGCGCAATCGGCATCCACTAAGTTGACTGCATCTAGCCTGCCACCCAGACCAACCTCGAGCACCCAGGCATCTAGCGGTTGATGCGCAAAAAGCAACAAAACCGCCAGGGTTGTGAACTCAAAATACGTCAGTGAAACGCCACCGCGGGCACCTTCAACCACTTCGAATGCCCGTATGAAATCAGCGTCGTCAACCACTTGTCCATTGATGCGGGCGCGCTCGTTGAAATCAATCAAGTGCGGCGATGTATACATACCGACCCGCCAGCCTGAAGCCAGCAAGATCGCTTCAAGCATGGCGCAGGTTGATCCCTTGCCATTGGTACCCGCCACAACATATTTAACCGCCGTACTGTCAAGCTTGAGTTTGACGGCGACCGAGCGAATGCGCTCTAGCCCCATTTCAATGGTCTTGGGGTGCAGGCCCTCTAAATAGGCGAGCCACTGGGTAAGCGTGGCAGGCGCACTAGGCGCTTGAGTTGGGCGGTTCTGCGGTGACGGCTCGGTGCTGGACATGTGTCAAGGCCAAATAATTTGATCGATGAGATTCAGAGTTTAGCGTTTGCGACCGCGCTTGGTGGCAGGCATCCCTTGTGTGACAATGGTCCGACACTAAATATTTCCAGAAAATGAACGACATACGCCAACCTCTCGATGCCCGGGCTGTCTTGCTCATGCTTTTACTCTGCATCTTGTGGGGTGGACAACAGTCAGTCATCAAGTTGGTGGCTGACGATATGGCCCCTACTTTGCAAATTTCGCTGCGCTCGGGCATCGGCGTGATCTTAATTGCACTCTTTATGGCATTTCGTGGGATTTCGTTCGCCTTGCACAAGGGTCCTTGGCGTGCGGGTGTGATTGCGGGCTTGTTGTTTGGCTTTGAGTTTCTTTTCATTGGTGAGGGCTTGCGCTACACCACCGCATCTCACATGGCCGTATTTCTCTACACCGCGCCGATTTTTACCGCGCTGGGCTTGCACGTTTTTTTGCCACAAGAGCGCCTCTCACGTATCCAGTGGATTGGCATTGCATTGTGCTTTGTCGGCATTGCCTTGGCGTTTCTGGGAGGCTTTGCGCAGCCCAGTGTCAGCAGCGCCATTCTTTGGGGTGATTTGTTGGGCTTGACCGCCGGTTTTTTATGGGGATCAACCACGGTTGTACTCAGAGTCTCCGGTCTGAATCGAATACCGGCTGCTCAAACCACACTGTATCAATTGATCGCTGCGTTTGTTGTGTTGCTAGTTGCCGCCGCGGTCTCAGAGCAAATGGCAGTGAACTGGACGCCTGAACTGGTGTTGGCACTCACCGCGCAAGGGGTTGTGATTGCGTTTTTTTCATTGTTGGTTTGGTTTTGGCTACTCACGCACTACCTTGCCTCACGTCTGGCCACGTTTACTTTTCTGACTCCCCTGTTTGGCGTGGCTTTTGGTGTGCTGTTGCTAAACGACCCACTTGACATGGCTTTCGTGGTGGGTGCTGCACTGGTCATTGTGGGCGTCTCGATTGTCAATCACCCCAAGTCAAGATAGAGCGCGGGCATGTGTTTAGCCGTATTTGCGATTGATATGCATAAACAGTGGCCATTGGTGGTCGCCGCCAATCGCGATGAGTACCATGCGCGAGCGGCCTTGACCATGCAGCCTTGGCCAGAAGCAAAACATGTGTTGGCTGGGCGTGATCTTCAAGCCGGCGGCATGTGGCTTGGGATTGACGACAGTTCACGCTTGGCGCTGCTCACCAATGTGCGCGACCCCATACACACCAAACCCGATGCACCATCGCGTGGACGGCTTGCACAAAATTTTTTGACCGGTGAGCTGACCGCTGAGCAATATCTCGATGAGCTGGCCAACCAAGCGAGTCAATACAACGGCTTTAACCTGGTCTTGGTTGATCCCATCAACACAAGCAATCGTCACCATGGCCTTGACCCTCTTTCCAATGGCCTGGGATTCGGTGTCTGGCACGCATCAAACTATCAGCAGCCTTTTGCATCTACCGTCAAACCAGGCATACACGCCATATCCAATGCACTGCTTGATACCCAATGGCCCAAGACCGAGCGAACCACTAAAGCCCTTGCTGCTTACTTGTCCAGCGCTCAATCAATCAATCCTCGGGCACTGACCGAGATCATGCTGGACACCCGCGCGGTCGAAGATGCTCTATTGCCATCGACAGGCGTAACATTGGAACGTGAGCGCTTATTGGCAACACCATTTATTATTGATTCAGACTATGGCACGCGGTGCACCACGATTGTTTTGCGTCATCGCAGCGGGTTGTGTTGGGTCCAAGAAGACAGTTACGACCAAACTGGCACATGCACTCAAAGCATAAAGTGGTGGCATACGCCAGGTCAGGCCTGGCAGCAAACTCAGATGGGCCCTGAGAGTTTAATCACCGTCTGATCCGCAATCACGTAAATCGATTCTTCCGATGTCGGTTTGTGCACATGGCCGCCGGTAAATGCACCGTATGCGGGCAAGATGACCCGATTGGGACTCACCACAAAGCACGCCAGTCTAAAGCGCTCTCGTGCGCGACCGTGCACAACAACAACCGGATGAGTGTGACCTGATAGCACAAGCGAATGCGGGCTCAGACCGGGTGCCTGGTCATCATGGCAACAGAGCATGGTTTCGAACTCAAATGGTTGATCCACCACCCGAATATTTAAACTTTGGGGTGGATCGCCTGCTTTGTCATCGTGATTGCCACGAATCAAGGTAATCGCACAGTGCGCATGCTGCGCGCGCCACGTTGAAATGGCTTGAAGCGTTGATTGGGAGCCATGCACCAGAGGCCCGTGCAAAAAATCACCCAGCACAATCACTTGTTTGGCCTGACATTGCTCAATATCGCCCGTTAGCTGCTTTAAGGTCGCTGTCGTTGTCCCTTTGGGCACAGGCTGACCAAGTTGACGATACGTGGCTGCTTTACCTAAATGCAGATCAGCCACCCACAGTGTTTGGTGTGCAACACTAAAGATCGCACCAGAGGGCAACAGTCTGAAGCAATGCCCAGCAAATTCGATATTGGCAAACTCAGCTTGCAATGGCTTTCTCCAAATCTCGAACCAGTCTGGCAACACGCTCGCTGAGCTTCTCAGAGCTTAGACGTTCACGCAAGCGCTCGACTAACAATGGAAATGCAAATGGTGTGGGCCGCTCGAGCGGCTTAATCAAGAGAGGCAACGATTGCATGCGCTGTAATGTCTGTGCTAGGCGCTCATGCTCAAGTTCTTGACTTAAAACCTCATCGTAAGCTTGTTTAAGTAGCGCATTACTTGGATCATATTGACGAAACACCTCAAAGAACAAACCGGACGAGGCTTGGATTTGCTTGGCCGTTTTTTTTGCGCCGGGATAGCCTTGAAACACAAGTCCTGCAACCCTGGCAATCTCACGAAACCGTCGTTGTGACAGCTCAGACGCATTCAAACTCGCCAAAATCTCAGGCTGTAAATTGTCGATGGTGAAAAGTGCAGGCGAAAGAACCTCTTGTGCCGCTAAAGGTTGAGCGCAAAGCAACTCAAACCCATAGTCGTTCACGGCCATGGTGAAGGTTCGTGCAGACTCACGCGACAAACGCCACGCCAATAACATGGCCAGTCCCATGTGCACGTGACGACCTGCAAAGGGATAAAGGAAGAGATGGCTGCCTTCACGTGATTGCCACTGCTCAACAAGCAGGTAGTTTGAGCTTGGCAAGGCCGACCAGCGTGACTGAGTGCTCAACAATGGCGCCATGGCCTGCCAAGCTGGGTCTGGGTCTGGATCTTGGTCTTGAACCTCGCCATCGAGTCGCGCCAACATGGCAGCAGCAAGCTCAGACGACAAAGGCATGTTGCCGCCCATCCAACGCGGCACCACGGCGCGCTTTTGATCCGTGCGTTTGACGTAGGCTGTCATGTCTTGCACCCTGACTAGCTCAAGCAAACGCCCGGCAAAGTAAAACCCGTCGCCGACTTTGAGCCGGGCGATAAAGCTCTCTTCTAATTGTCCGAGTCGAGCACCCGCACCACCCTTGCGCCAAACCCGTACCTGCATCATCGCATCGCTAACAATCGTGCCGATGCTCATGCGATGGCGCCTAGCCAATTGCCTATCAGGCACACGCCAGACGCCATCCTCACCTGCCACCACTCGTCGGTAATCCGGATAGGCAGCCAGTGCTTTGCCACCGCCACTGACAAAATCCAGCGCCCATTGCCAATCCGAATCGCTGAGGTCTCGATAGGCATGGGTCAGCTGCACTTCAGCCCGCAGCTCGGCGGGCCTAAAACCCCCACCCAATGCAATCGTGACCAAATGCTGTGTCAACACATCCATGGGTGCCACTGGACTCGATCTGGACTCAATAGAGAGTTTGAGCACAGCGTCTTTGGCGGCCACCGCTTCCAAAATTTCCAGGCTGTGGGTCGGCACCAGCACGAGTTTTGCGGATCTGCCTGGCGCGTGTCCGGCTCGCCCGGCGCGTTGCATCAGACGCGCCACGCCTTTGGCGGACCCTATCTGCATGACTTGCTCGACCGGCAAAAAATCCACCCCCAAATCCAGACTCGAGGTACATACCACGGCCCTCAAACTGCCTTGCTTCAAACCTGCTTCAACCCAATGCCGCACGGACTGGTCAAGCGAGCCATGATGCAACGCCAAGACGCCAGCGAGCCCTGAATCATGCTCAAGCAATGCCTGGTACCAGCGCTCCGCTTGCGCTCGTGTATTAACAAACACCAGCGTGGTTTGAGCCTGCCAGATTCGCTTGGCAACCTCACCCACCAGCGACAGCCCCATGTGGCCAGCCCAGGGGAACTGCTCGACCTTGGGTGGCAACACCACATCCATTGATATCGCTTTGGGCATGTCATCGCACATCAGCAAACCTGGCTGACCAGAAGGCTGCGTGAGTGTCTGAAGCGCTTGTTCTAAATTACCCAGCGTGGCTGACATGCCCCAACAAACCAGCGCGGGTTGCCAACGCATGAGCCGTGCCAGTGCAAGCTGCACTTGCACGCCACGCTTGCTGGCAATCAACTCATGCCATTCATCGACCACCACGACTTGCACGCTTTGCAGACGTGCTTGCGCATCCGTGGACGCTAGCAACAAACTTAGGCTCTCGGGTGTGGTCACCAAGACTTCTGGCAAGTGTTTGCCTTGACGCGCTTTAACTGAGGCCGAGGTATCGGCCGTGCGCATCTCGATGCGCCAATGTGGGACCAGATCCTTGGCGCTCTCAGCCAGGGTCACGGTCGTATCCGCCGCCAAGGCGCGCATGGGCGTAACCCAAAGAACCTTCAAGCACCCTGCTTTGAGTTCGTCTGTCGACTCGCAAACCTGCAAAGCACCGAGCCAGGATGCCAGCGTTTTACCTGAGCCCGTACCGGCATGCAGCAAGCCCCACTGCTGCTCGCGCATCGCTTGCCAGACACGCTGCTGAAACGCAAACGGCCGCCACCCCTGCTGCTTGAACCAATCTTGAATGCGCGACTCAATCATAAGAATGATTTCAATTGGTCCAGCGTATCGGCTTGCTCAATCGGTTTGTCGGTGCGCCAGCGCAGCATGCGTGGAAACCGCAACGCGACGCCGCTCTTATGGCGCGTGCTTAACATGACCCCCTCAAAACCAATTTCAAAGACAAGCTTGGGCTCAACCCGACGAACGGGTCCAAATGACTCAACCACAGACTTCTTGATAATCGCGTCAACCTGACGAAACTCCTCATCCGTGAGTCCTGAGTAGGCCTTGGCCACGGGAACCAAAACCGGCGCCACTTCAGCACTTGGCTGGTGCCACAACGCAAACGTGTAATCGGTATACAGATTGGCACGTCTGCCGTGGCCCTTTTGCGCGTAGATCAGCACCGCATCAATCGAGCGCGGTTCAAGCTTGTACTTAAACCATAAGCCCGATGTGCGTGTACGTCCGACACCATAACGCGAATCCAGCGCTTTGATCATGAGCCCTTCGGTGCGATATTCACGCGCCGATTGCTGCAATTGAACGGCATGATGCCAGTTAGCAGCGTGTTGCACGGGCGAAACCCGCCAACGTGGGCTTAAAACCGCACCGAGCTCACGCTCGAGGCGCTCTCGCCGCCTGGCAAGCGGCCAATCACGGCAATCCTGGCCTTGGCACTCAAGCAAGTCGTACACCATAAAAACAACGGGATGCTGCGCCATCATTCGCGCACTGACTTGCTTGCGTCCCAAGCGCTTCTGTAGCTCAGCAAATGGCGCTGGCTGATCAGCCTGATCGTGCCAGACCAAGATTTCACCATCAAGCACCAAACCATCAGGCAATGCCTGGACCGCTTCAATCAAGTCGGGAAATTGATCGCCAATGAGCTCCTCACCGCGCGACCACAACCAAACTTGGGCAGCGCGCTTGACCACCTGCGCCCTGATCCCGTCATACTTGAATTCAAGCTGCCAATCGGACACCTCGCCAAGCGTTGCCTGCAAAACATCAGCATCGCCTTGCACCGACTGGGCCAAAAAGAAAGGAAAGGGTTGGCCAGGCAACATGGTCGCTTGCTCGCTGGTATTGATCAGGGCGAGATACCGTGTTGCCTGGGGCTCTTGCTGGCCTGCGAGATAGCCAACTAACCGTTGCGCCATCACCGTCGCTGGCAAACGCGTGACTTGCGCCAAAGCCCGAGTCACCAGCAGACGTGATACCCCTACCCTAAAGCCACCGGTCATCAACTTCAGGCAAACAAACCTCGTCTGAGCGTCCCAGCCCGCCAGGGCTTGCTGCAAACGAATCAAGCGGTCATCGGACGATTGGGTTCTTAAGGGCAATAACTCATTTTCGACCCACTCGTGCAAGCTGTCCGTGCGAGTGCACTCCGTAGGCGGCAATACCAGGGTAATGGTTTCAGCCAGATCACCGACGTTTTGATAGCTCGCCTCAAATAGCCATTCGGGCATTTGTGTCTGTTGTTGCGCATAAGCACGCAGCTGTCCGGCAGCGATCAGCCGCTTTAGCTTGCCACCCGCTAAAAAATAAACAGCCCAGGCAGCATCTGCGGCATCGGCCTGGCTGAAATACGCGGCCATGAGTGCTGTCTTTGACCGACTGGAAGTCGTGTCATCGAGCGCCTGATAAAGCTGCGCAAAACGATTCATTTTTGCTTAGCCCTACACTTATTCGTCATGCGCGTCACCTTCATGGCCATAGTCGGTCTCAAACGCCTGAGCATTCAGACCTTGCTCTTGTAACCAGCGTATCAGCACCGCGGTGCTGCCATGCGTGACAATGACGCGATCAGCACCAGTGGCTTGAATCGCACTCAACAAGCTTGGCCAGTCAGCATGGTCTGACATCACAAACCCTCGATCAACGCTGCGACGACGGCGAGCGCCACGAACACGCATCCAACCACTGGCCATGGCATCCGAGGCCTGTCCAAACCGGCGCATCCAAGTACTGCCAGCCACCGCGGGCGGCGCTAGCACCAAGGCGCGCTGACAATCCGTGGCACTGATTTGCGTGACACTTTGCGTGGCCGGTAAGGCGATTCCAGCTGCACGATAAACATCGTTTAAAGCATTGAACGAACTGTGCGTAACCACGGGGCCGATTGATTTCTCAATGCCTGCTAGTACGCGCTGGCCCTTGCCCAGCGAGTAGGCATAGAGCACACTGGTTCGTTGGTTGGCAGCGTTCTGGGCCCACCAGTCATTGATCTGTTGCATAACGGTGGCCGGATCTGGCCAGCGATATACGGGCAATCCAAATGTCGATTCAGTAATGAAGGTATGGCACACAACCGGCTCAAAGGGTGTACAGGTAGGATCAGCATCAAGCTTATAGTCACCCGAAACCACCCAGACCTCGTCACGCCACTGCAGTCGCACCTGGGCCGAGCCAAGCACGTGACCTGCTGGATGCAAACTGATCTTCACGCCGTTATGGTCGAGCGTCTGACCATACGCCAGGGTCTGTAGATTGATTTCGCCTAGCCTCGTGCGTAACACCTGTTCACCCTGCGCGCTTGCGAGGTAGTGGCCATGCCCGGTGCGCGCGTGATCAGCATGCGCATGCGTAATGATGGCGCGATCCACCGGGCGCCAGGGGTCGATATAAAAGTCACCTTGCGGACAATACAACCCTTGCGGGCGCCTGATCACTAAATCCTGAGGCATGGTGGTCTGTGATTCGCTGTGATTCGAGTTGCAAGTGAGTTATTGATGTGTCGATCCAATAGTTACTGTATATTTATACAGTATTTTAATGAGTGCTATCAGGAAACTTTGACTTCCCCATTGTCTGAAGTTTGATCGCTTTGGTGTAACACATGGCTCGCAACCCTTTGACTGTCCCGACAAATATGGCGCTCGCACGCCCACACCTACCGGCCGGCGTCTGGCGCGCCAGTGAGCACGCGCCAGCACCCATGAACATCTGCCCGACACACCATCGCGCACTCGATGCCCGCTTGCCCGGTGGTGGCTGGCCCTTGGCCAGCTTAATTGAAATTCTCGCTGACTCACCGGGCTGCGGTGAACTGGCGTTGGTCACGCCCGCACTGGCTGCTTTGTCTAGTCATCGCCCCATCGTGCTGCTTAACCCACCTGAAATCCCCAATGCGCTGGCCTGGCAACAGTGGAATGTGCCAAGCCAAAGGCTGTGGTGGCTGCGCCCCAAGAGTTTGTCCGATGCCTGGTGGAGTGCGCAGACGGTGTTGCGCGGCAAAGCGTTTGCAGCCTTACTTGCCTGGGTTGACCCAGTTGATGACAAGGCACTGCGTCGTCTACACGCTTGCGTGCAAGAAGCCAATACCTTGATGTTTCTGTTTCGCCCTAAAACCGTGGCCAGGCAATTCTCGCCCTCACCTTTGCGCTTGCTGCTCACCCCAACGACTGCTGGCTGCTTGAAGATTGAAATCATCAAGTGCAAGGGCCCCAGGCCCGCTGAGCCAATCGCACTGTCACTGGCGCTAGCAGCACAATCCTTATCCGGAGACATCCATGTGGGTGGCCATCGCACCACTGCACTGGCGTGCTGAATGGCAAGCGCCCGTGCAAGAAATTGCATCGGCCATCACGCCCACCATGTTCTGGCGCGAACAGGTTCTATTGCTTGACGTTCAGGCCAGCTTACGTTGGCTAGGCGGCATTCGCGGATTAAAGCGCCGGGTTTACGCAGAGCTTTCGGCCTTGGACATGACTGTTGCGGTGGCCGTGACCCCCACAGCGCTAGGTGCTTGGCTTCTGGCCATCAGTAGCGACCATCCCCGTCATTTAGTCGCCTGGCACTACGCCTTATCAAATAGGCGTCTGTCACAACGCCTTGACATGATGCTGATTGAACGCTTACCCACGGCCAAGCCTTATGCGGCATGGTTACATCGCGTGGGCTGCCAGTATCTGGGACAATTACGCCAACTTGACCGCGCCGAACTGACTGCGCGCACCAGCCCCGCACTGCTGAAGTCACTCGATCAGGCATACGGCCAGGTGCTGCTTGAGTACGAGCCGCTTAAGCTCGCACCAAAATTTTACGTACGGCGCGAACTACCTCGTTTAATTGAACATGTCAGTGGCCTTGAGCCTGCGTTCAAGAAGCTGTTTGATGATCTCTGCACATGGCTTAAAGCGCACCATCTGGCCGTTTCTCGACTAGAATGCCGCCTACATCATCGTGACCGTCGTCGTGCCTGGTCGCCAAGCACCTTAATTCTTGCGGTCAGTGAACCGACAGATTCGTTTGCCGTGCTGTGGCGCTGGTGGCAGGTCAGGCTTGAGCGCACACGTTTGCCTGCCCCAGTCTCAGACATTACGCTTTTAACGCGCGTGCTGGCACCGCGCCCCGAACACACGGGGTCATTATTTGCTGATGACTACGTCGCCCCTGAGTCTGTTTCTGAAACACTGGATCTGCTGCGCGCTCGACTAGGCCAAACGGGCGTTCAACAGGCTGCCCCGACAATGGACTATCGCATCGAGGCCGCTAATCAGTGGTCTACAGAAGATGCACGACAGTCATCCAATGTTTTATTAGACCGAGGCTCACACTGCCCAGCCTGGTTGGTCGCAGAACCAAAAGCATTGGCAATACGCCATGACCAGCCTTACCTGGAGGGCCCATTGCAACTGCTGCAGGGTCCTTACCGCATTGAGACCGGTTGGTGGGACCAGGGTTTTACCCAACGCGACTACTTTATAGCCACTGATCAGTCGCAACGGCGCTATTGGATCTATCGCGAGCGTGACCAGGTGCAGGCGCACTGGTTTTTACATGGCTTGTTTGGGTGAGCCATGACGCCATGACATTACCTGACTATGCCGAGCTTTGTTGCCAAAGCGAACTGTCATTTTTACAAGGGGCAAGTTCGCCTGAAACCCTACTAGAAAAAGCCGCTGAACTAGGCTACCAGGCACTGGCCATCACAGACGAATGCTCGGTTGCTGGCGTCGTACGAGCTTGGCGCCAAGCGCGTGAAACACCCGTTAAGCTGATCATCGGTAGTTTGTTTCGTGTTCACGATACTGCGCACGCACCATGGTCGATGGTGGTGCTGGCAAGATCGCGCCATGGATACGGATCACTGTGCCAAGTCATCACTGATGCATGCGCCCGATCCCCCAAGGGGAGCTATCAGTTCCAGCCCGAGGATCTGAGCCGCCTACAGGAGTGCCTGTCCATTGTCCTGCCACCGCCAGCCAGTTCGTTGGCGGGTGTCGAGTGCGGCATCCACGCGCTTAAGCAGTACTTCGATGGGCCATGGTGGATCGGCGATACAGCCCTCTTGCACGCCAATGAGCCTGCGGTGCGCCAACGCATCCGTGCACTTTGTCTAGAACACACGGCCAAGCGTGTCGCCATTGGCCAAGTGCACATGGCCAACCGTTCAGACAAGCCTTTGCAAGATGTCATCACAGCGATTGGCAAACGACGGCCGGTGCGTGAATGCGGTCAGCTGCTCGCACCGAACGCCGAGCAGCATCTACGCAGTCGCTTGCGACTCGCACAGCTTTATGATGCCCAAAGTCTGGCTGAAACCATAGAAATTGCCAGCTTGTGTCAGTTTGACTTGGGTAGTCTGCGCTATGAATATCCCACCGAAATCGTACCCGCGGGTTACACCGAACAGGCGTATCTGCGAGAGCAGACCTGGCTGGGTGCGCAGTCGCGTTACCCCAATCACATCCCAATCAACGTCACCAGACAACTCGAACATGAGCTCGACTTAATCAGCGAGCTTGGTTATGCCGCCTATTTCTTAACGGTATACGACATGGTGCGCTTTGCCCGCAGCCGCGGGATTCTGTGTCAAGGACGAGGCTCCGCAGCCAATTCAGCCGTTTGCTATTGCCTGGGCATCACCGAAGTTGATCCTCAGCATGGCAACACCTTATTTGAACGCTTTATTAGTCGTGAACGTAATGAGCCGCCTGATATTGATGTGGATTTCGAGCATCAACGTCGTGAAGAAGTGATTCAGTACCTTTATCAGCGTTACGGACATGACCGGGCTGCACTGACAGCCGTACAAATCACTTATCGACCTCGCAGTGCCTTGCGCGATGTCGGCAAAGCCTTGGGCATCAACAGCGACGTGATTGATCGCTTGGCCAAATCACAAGCCTGGTGGGATGGCTCACCGAGTTGGTCAGACGATATGTTTGCCAGCGAACCGGGTCTTGAACCACGGTTAATCGAACAATGGATCTACCTGGCCCGCGCATTGATTGGCAAACCACGCCACCGCTCTCAGCACCCAGGTGGCTTTGTGCTATCTCGGGGTGTGCTAAGTCAAATCGTACCCATTGAGCCCGCCAGCATGCCGAATCGCTATGTTGTGCAGTGGGACAAAGACGACCTGGATGCCTTGGGTTTGCTGAAAGTCGATGTGCTGGCCTTGGGCATGCTCACGGTTATTCGGCGCGCGCTGGCACTCACAGCCTGGCGGCGCGACTTGCCAGTGTTTCGGATTCAGGATATTCCCCGACAGGATGTGGCTACATTTGAAATGATCAGCCAAGCCGATACCGTGGGTGTGTTTCAAATTGAGTCACGCGCGCAGATGAACATGCTGCCGCGCCTAAAACCTCGCGAATTCTATGACCTGGTCATTGAGGTGGCGATTGTGCGGCCTGGCCCGATCCAGGGTGGCATGGTGCACCCCTACCTGCGGCGACGTCAGGGATTAGAGCCCATCACCTACCCGAGTGATGCAGTCAGGGCAGTGCTAGAACGCACGCTGGGTGTCCCCATTTTTCAGGAGCAAGTGATGAAGCTTGCCATGGTCGCTGCTGGTTTTACCGCGGGGCAAGCGGATAGCTTACGCCGGGCCATGGCCGCTTGGCGGCGCCGCGGCGGCTTGGAGAAGTTCCAACAGCGACTCATCGATGGTTTGCTGAAAAATGGGTATGCCCCTGAGTTTGCACAAGCTGTCTTTAAACAAATCGAAGGCTTTGGTGAGTATGGTTTCCCAGAAAGCCATGCAGCAAGTTTTGCTTGGCTCGCCTATGTCAGTGCTTGGCTCAAACGTCACGAACCAGAAAGCTTCCTGGCAGCATTATTAAATGCTCAGCCCATGGGGTTTTACAGCCCGTCGCAGTTGATTCAGGACGCGAGCAGACACGGTGTCCAAGTTCGACCCGTCGATGTACAAACGAGCCTTTGGGAATGTATGCTCGAACCAGTTCAAGGCATGCGCCCTTGCGTGCGCCTTGGCCTTAATCAGGTCAAAGGCTTATCGCCCGTGGTCGCAACGCGCATTGTGCATGCCCGCAAGCAATCTGCATTTATTGACATGGATGATCTTGCGCGGCGCGCGCAACTGACGCGCAACTGCTTGTCATGGTTGGCCAATGCCGGTGCCCTGAGTGCTTTGACCAGCCACCGCCGAGAAGCGTTGTGGCAAGCGGCAGTGCCAAGACGCCATGACCTGCTGGCAGCGCTGCCATCGAGCCGAACCAATCGCAGTCAATTGCCGGTGGCCTCACCCGCCGAAGATCTGGTGCTGGACTACCAAAGCCTGGGCTATACCCTGGACAGCCATCCACTGAGCTTGATTCGCACGAACCTGCAAACGCGACGCTATCGTCCAAGTGATACCTTGCTGACATGTCGTCACGGACAGTTAGTGCGTGCATGCGGGCTGGTCACACTCAGGCAAAGGCCCCATACCGCTCGAGGTGTGATGTTTCTGACCCTGGAAGACGAAGCAGGCTGGCTGAACGTGATCATTCACCCAGGATTGGTTGAACGCGAAAAAACCGTCTTGCTGCATGCTGCGCTACTTGGGGTGATTGGCACTTGGCAAAGTGATGGCAACACGCACCACTTACTGGCGGGCCGCTTGGTAGACGAAACAGCGCAACTACACCGATTGGGGCTCGTAAGAAGCCCAGCGGCCTCCCATCCGGGGTGAGTCGCTACCCTGAACCAGTACTATGCGGCACTGCCATAAACCACTGCCATAAACCACTGACATGAACCGCCCAAGCCAAACGCCATCAGGGGTTTAGCGCCTGCTTCAGTTGCTGGGAGACTTGACTCATCTCGGCGCGACCGGCCAGTGATTGCTTAAGCGTGGCCATCGCACGACCCATGATGGCCGGGCCTTGTGCACCATCGGCTTTGGCCTGATCGATTGCCTGAGCAATTGCAGCCGCAACCTCTTCGGGCGTTGCCGCCTTGGGCAAAAACGCCTGCAACACCACGATCTCAGCTTTTTCTTGTTCGGCTGTCTCGGTGCGCCCTGCCTGCTCATAGGCTGCAATAGACTCGCGTCGCTGTTTGACTTGCTTTTCTAGGATGGCGGTTACTTCGGCGTCCGATAGATCCTTTCGCTCATCAACCTCGCGCTGCTTGATCGCTGCCAACAAAAACCGCAGCGTCGACAGTCTGGCACTGTCCTTGGCGCGCATGGCGTTTTTAACTTCATCGGAAATGGTTTGTTTTAAAGACATCTTAGCGATTCACTTTAAGCATTTTGAAAGAAGCGGTGGCCTTGGCCACCAGTTTACTGTCAGTATCGCGTACCTCACCCTCACAAAAACAAATCGACCCGCCGCGATGCGTACAGGTCGCCGTAATGGTCAGGTCAGTGGATCCGGGTGACATGAAGCTTGTCGACATATCAATCGTTGCCATGCTGATGCCAGTCAGATCGTGTGCGCGACCAGCCGCCGATAGCGTGAAATCCAGCACACTCATCAAAGCTCCACCATGAACATGACCGCGGCTGTTGACCAGGTGCGGTCTAATCGCCAGGCGGGTCATGGCCATGTCGTTCTCACACATCACGGGCTCAACACCAAGGTGCTCAAGATAAGGAATGTGGTATCCAAAGTAGCTAATCTGGTCAGCGGTGGCTAGCATGGTCATGGCAAGTCATTCACGAATGAGTCATTGGCAATCGATCGCTGTCTACCGTGGTTAGACTCATAAACAGCGGATTGAGTTAGCGCTTCTTTTTTGTTTGCGTCGGAAAGTAATTGATGCAACTCGGCACACCAAACTCGATGGCTGCCTGCATCGCATCTACTGCGGTCATATCCCAGACATTGACGCCCCACATTTGAACACTGACACGAGACTTTGTGGGTGACTCGGCCACAATACGCACGTTTGATACTAAGGTATCGGTCGCTACCATGTTCACGCGCACGACTGCGAACTTTTCATCCGAATCAATTTGGGATGTTAAAGGAAACCGATCTTCAGTCACCAAACACATCTTGCTTTGTGCAATCGCTCGTTCGTAGGCTGTTTTGACGGGCACATCCACTTCAAACGTTTTGCTGGGCGACTTACCTGGATCGATACCTTGACATGCGGCCAGCAAAGATAGGAGCCCGGTAAAGACAACAGCACGGCTGAGCAGTCTAGGGCAAAAAATATGTGTAAATCTCATCAGATATCCTTCGACTCATGAAATCCTACCATCTGAATCAAGCCAGCTGCGTGGCTTTAAATCAAATGGCCTGCGCTTAGCACGTGCTAAGCTCGGGACCCTGTTTACCTAACCTGGCATTGCCATGAACTTTAACGCTAAATCTCCATGGTTGCTCGTGTGCGGCCTGCTTGGTGCCTCGGGCGTTGCGCTTGGCGCTGTCGCCTCGCACGCGCTGGCTGACCCACAAGCCGCCATCGCGGTTGAGCGCGCATCAACCTACCAACTTCTGCACGCCATCGCTATTTTAGTCTTGCTCGGGTTTCACAGCCGCACCATGATGGTCGCGCGGTTCCTGATGCTGGCCGGCATCGTTGGCTTTAGCGGTGCCATCTATGCCAAATATCTGATTGGCTTACCTGCCTTAGGACCACTCGCACCGGTAGGCGGCAGCCTGCTGATACTGTCCTGGCTAGTGCTTGCAACTGCCTGGTTCACACACCAGAAAGTTGCGCCACCGTCCAGCTAGATAATCCCTTTGTCTTTCAATCCTTGAATTTGCTTGTCTGTCAGTCCGAGCTCACCCTTTAGCACATGCTCATTCGCATTGCCGAGCGTGGGCGCTGATTTGGTCAACTGCAAAGGTGTGTCTGACAATCGAATGGGCGAATCAACACTTGGCACGCTAACGCCCACTTCGTGCTCCAGCGTGGTCTTCATGCCACGATGTTTAACCTGAACATCCTCAAACACCTGATCCAGCGTATAAATCGGTCCGCTGGGCACATTGTGTTTCTCAAAAATCTCAACCCACTCCAGCATGGTTCGTTGCTTGAGAAGCTCATCGAGGATTTGTTCGAGCGCCAGTCGATTTCGTACACGATCAGAATTTCGCTTAAAACGCTCGTCTTGAGCCAGTTCCGGCTTGCCAATGGCGTTACACATGTCAGCAAACTGCGTGTCATTGCCCACGGCCATGATGATGTCGCCCTGCTTGCATCTGAACACCTGGTACGGGACGATGTTCGAGTGCACATTGCCCATGCGCTGTGGGATCTTGCCAGACATGAAGTAGTTCATGGACATGTACGAGGTCAGCGATACCGCGCAATCAAGCAAAGACAGGTCGATGTATTGACCGCGCCCACTGATACGGCGATGCTCAATCGCTGCCAGAATGGCAAATGCAGCATACATGCCCGTGGTGAGGTCTGTAATGGCAACGCCGTACTTCATCGGCCCACCACCTGGCTCACTGTCGGACTTGCCGGTCAGACTCATCAGGCCACTCATGCCTTGAAACACAAAATCGTAGCCCGGCAATGGCGCATATGGGCCGGTTTGCCCAAAACCCGTAATTGAGCAGTACACCAGGCGTGGATTGGCAGCGCTTAACGTTTCATAGTCCAGGCCATAGCGTTTGAGTGTGCCAACCTTGTAGTTTTCTACAACCACATCCACGGTCTTGGCCAATTCCCGTATAAGGTCTTGCCCCTCTTTGGTGGCAATATCGACCGTTATCGAGTGCTTGCCGCGGTTGACCGACATGAAATAAGACGAGTTGGTGGTGTCATTGCCTTGCTCGTCTTTCAGAAATGGGGGCCCCCAGGCACGGGTATCATCGCCACGCCCGGGGCGCTCGACCTTGATGACGTGAGCGCCCAGATCAGCCAGGTTTTGTGTGGCCCAGGGACCCGCAAAAATCCGGGACAGGTCAAGAACGCGCAGATGCTCTAGTGCTTTAGCCATGATGAGAGTCTCAAACTCCGTGCAGAGGTTTCATTGCCTTGGCGATTGCCTTGACGATTGCCTTAACGCCACTAAATGTACCCGAAGTGACGACGCTGGTGGTCAACCGCAACAAAGTCAGACGCTGGTCAATCAGACAACCGAGCGGTGCGCCAAAGTGATAAAAACAAACCAATGCGAACAGATCAAGCCCTGCCGCTGAACTTCGCAATTGATCAACCATCCTATTGGGCCCGTTCAATGACCATACGAGACAAAGCCTATATCGTGGGTGCCTACGAGCATCCAATTCGCAAAGCACCCGAGAGTTCGGTGGCGCAGCTACACGCCGAATGCGCCAAAGGCGCGCTAGAAGACGCCGGTCTATCGATCAGTGATGTGGACGGTTACTTTTGTGCTGGTGACGCCCCAGGTCTTGGCATGCTCAGCATGGTTGACTACATGGGTTTACGCAATCTGCGTCATGTCGACTCGACTGACACGGGAGGCTCCTCTTACCTAGCCCATGTCTCGCACGCTGCGCAAGCGATTGCCATGGGTAAATGCAACATCGCACTGATTACGCTGGCTGGGCGTCCCCGCTCAGCAGGGTCCTCTGGGCTAAAGCCGCGCAACTGGGGCAGCGATGTGCCAGATGCGCCGTTTGAGGCTCCGCTTGGATCCGTGACCGTGAATAGTTACGCCATGGTGGCGCAACGTCACATGTACGAGTTCGGCACCACACTTGAGCAGCTGGCCTGGGTCAAAGTGGCTGCTTCGCATCATGCGCAGCACAATCCGCATGCGATGCTCAGAGACGTGGTCACGCTCGAAGACGTCATGAACTCACCGGTCGTCGCTTCCCCACTCAGAAAGTTTGATTGTTGTGTCGTCAGCGATGGCGGCGGTGCCCTGATTGTGGCGCGCCCTGAAATTGCTCGCCAACTGAAACGACCGCTCGTGTGCATTCGGGGTGCCGGTGAAGCGGTCAAAGGGCAGCTCGGTGGCGAGGTGGATTTGACTTACTCCGCGGCTAGATTCTCGGGGGCAAGCGCATTCGAGGAGGCTGACGTCACGCACGAAGACATTAAGTATGCGTCCATCTATGACAGCTTCACGATCACGGTCATCATGCAGTTAGAAGACCTGGGGTTTTGCAAGAAAGGTGAAGGCGGCAAGTTTGTGGCCGACGGTAATTTGATTTCTGGGGTAGGCAAATTGCCCTTTAACACCGATGGCGGTGGCCTTTGCAACAACCACCCGGCCAATCGAGGCGGCATCACCAAGGTTATCGAGGCCGTGCGTCAATTGCGTGGTGAAGCTCATCCTGCGGTGCAAGTGCCCAACTGCGACATCGCCTTGGCCCACGGCACGGGCGGCTTTTTAGGCACGCGCCACGGCAGCGCAACCCTGATTCTGGAGAGACTCTGATCATGAGCAAAATATATCAACCCAATGTCATTGCCGCACCAACCATTGAACCAGGCACAGAGTATTTTTGGGAGCAGGCCAAAGCAGGCAAGCTCACCATCAAAGCCTGCAAATCGTGTGGCAAAGTGCATTGGTATCCACGCACGCTTTGCCCGTTTTGCATGGGCGAAACTGAGTGGAAGCAAGCCAGTGGTAAAGGCGAGGTCTACAGTTACAGCGTCATGCAGCGCGGTGACCCCAATCCCTACTGCATCGCCTATGTCACGCTCGAAGAAGGCATCACCATGATGACTCAAATTGTGGACTGTGATCTCGATGAGGTGCGTATTGGTCAGAAGGTTGAACTGGTTTTTAAGCCGACCGACGGTCAGGACACACCGCCCGTACCCATGTTCAAGCCCGTCTAGACACAGCAGATAGTCGCCTGGACAGTGGCTGTTACCTTATCGCCCGATCTCAAAAATCAACTTGGTTTAGATATCGGGCTTTAATTTTTCAGTTGGCAACAGCTCGATTGGCTGTCCATGGGGTGTGCGTGCGGCAGCATCACGCCACGCGTCCTGACGAACGGCTAATTGGTCTGCTGAGACCACATCAGCGGTCAATGCCATTTTCTCAAGGGCACTTAGCCAGTGATGATAATACGTCTGCCCTGTGTCCGGGTCACATGGTGATGGTGATGGTGATGGTGGCGACCTTTACTCATTCAAAAAGCTCCTCGGCAAGGGTTCTTAAAGACTAGCACCGCGTGCAGCAATTGGCCATATATCAACCACTTTGCCTGCGCTAACCACCACCAACTCATCGTAAAGATTGACTGTCGGATCACAATGACCTGGAATTAACCGCAGAACATCGCCTAGCGATGGTCGCAGGCCTTCAGTTGCGTCAATCACGCCGTGTTCATCCGACGCGCGCACGTAGGACAGATCATCTCTGCCATGCACGCGCGGCATACCGCTGTCAACGCTCATGGATTTCAGGCCTGCATCAACCACCACGAAACCCTCGTGCGAAACGCTCATCACCATCGTTTGGATGAACAGCGCATGCTCAAAGCGCACATCTTCGGCACCGACAACATTGTCCGCATAGTCCCGATCCATAAAAACATAGGAGCCTGGCTGGATCTCCGTGTAGACACCCGAGTCACGCTCAAGCCAGAAAGTACCGGTGCCAGCGCCAGTCACACAGGGCACATCAATACCCGCCTCTTTCAAAAGGCTCACGGTGTGACTGGCAATTTGGGCTGCCTGCGCAATTGCGGTGCTTCTCTGCTCACTCTGGCGAAAGTGCTGAGCCGGACCGTGATAACAATGCAGACCAGCCAAACGAAGCTGCCTCGATATCTGGATCATGCGGGCTAATTCTAGTGCTGTTTCTGGTGATGCACCGCAGCGCCGCCCACCCACCTCAATCTCAATGTAGACATCGAGTGCTTGGACTTGGCTTGCCATGGCGGCTGCCAACGTTTTGACCTGGACAGCGTCATCAACCAACACCCCAAGCCGAACTGCCTGTGACAACTGAGCCAATTTGGCGAGCTTGGTCGCACCAAACACTTGATTGGTCAACAGAATGTCCTGAATACCCGCATTGGCAAACACCATCGCTTCACTGAGCTTTTGGCAGCAAATCCCGACCGCACCCAGCGCGATCTGTCGATGAGCAATGTCAGGGCACTTGTGACTTTTGGCGTGTGGACGCACCCGAACATTGGGGGCTTGCTGCATCAACCGCTCAAGATTTCGGTTAAAAGCATCCAAGTCCAGGACCAAAGATGGGGTCAGAACATTCTCGGCTGCATCACCAATTTCACAAGCTTTAAAAGGCAGCAAGGTCGTCTCCGTTTGGATTGTCATTCGAGTTAATTACAAACTTAGCCGCTATAAAACCGAGTATAAGTTGGATGACTACCAGAAAGAACATACGGCAATCGACAGCACAAGACACTAACAAGGAGATTCTTCATGGGAGACATAAAACGCGTACGTGCCCTGCTGTTTGACGTTTTTGGATCCGTGGTCGATTGGCGCGGCAGCATTGAGCGAGACCTTGGCGCATGGGGAAAAGCCCGAGGTATAGAAACAGACTGGGATGCTTTCGCACGAGCCTGGCGCAGCCAATACCAGCCAAAGCTTCAAGAAGTACGTAGCGGGCAGCGGGCATTCACCTTGCTTGACGACCTGCATCGAGAAGCACTTGAGGCCTTGCTGCCCCAATTTGGCATGGGTAACCTATCTGAACCAGAGAAGATTCACATCAACCAGGTTTGGCACCGGCTTGATGCCTGGCCAGATAGCATCGCTGGTCTTTCTCGTCTTAAAGCAAAGTTCACGATTGCTCCCTTATCAAATGGCAACGTGGCACTTTTAAACAACATGGCCAAACATGCTGGTTTACCTTGGGATCTAAACCTCTCGACTCAGTGGTTTAACGCTTACAAGCCTTTGCCTGAAACATACCTCGGTGCGGCACGTGTCTTGGGGTTAGAGCCTAACGAAGTCATGATGTGCGCCGCACACAATGACGACCTGATGGCGGCACGACAGTGCGGACTAAAAACTGCTTTTTGGCCAAGACCAACCGAATATGGTCCGGATCAAACCACGGATTTCACAGCGCAAGGGGCCTGGGATATTGTGGCCAGAGATATTCGAGATTTGGCCGCAAAGCTGCTTGATTAAAACGAGCGTCAGCGCTCGCAGATGCATGCCTGGTGTTGCCGGCCCCCAGACTCGAATCTGTGTAAGGCGCAGGCTAGTTTGAGCATCAAGCTGAAAGACCTAAGCAAGAAGGCCACAGCGATTAACTGTGGCCTTCTTTTATTGGTCGGGACGGAGGGATTTGAACTCTCGACCCCTTGCACCCCATGCAAGTGCGCTACCAGGCTGCGCTACGCCCCGAAGCGTCAGATTGTAGCAGAACGGCAACCTTGCCGCTCAGACGCTTCTAAGCAAATTGGAAATGTCAGTCAACTCAGCCCGCAAGGCTTGTAATTCCTTCGCGGTCAGCCGAACAGCCGCATCAGGATCGGCTTGTGTGTCGCGTCCGTCAGCGAGCCGATTGCGCGCACCACTGATCGTGAACCCCTGCTCGTACAGCAGCTCACGAATCTTGCGAATCAGCAGCACCTCGTGGTGCTGGTAATAACGGCGGTTACCACGGCGTTTGATCGGCTTGAGTTGCGTAAACTCCTGCTCCCAATAGCGCAGCACATGGGGCTTGACCGCACACAACTCACTGACCTCACCAATGGTGAAGTAGCGTTTGGCTGGGATAGCTGGCAAAGCGATGGTTGGCGTTTCAGTCTGGATCATGATTTGTACTGACATGTTACGCGTTCGATTCTAGCCCAATAGTGGATCTCAGGTGCCAACGCTATCGTTATGCACTTCGATGGCAAGTTTTAACTTTTGGCTCGAGTGAAAGGTCACCACACGACGAGCCGAAATTGGGATGATTTCGCCAGTCTTTGGGTTACGCCCCGGCCTGGCCGGTTTATCTCGGACCTGGAAATTCCCAAAGCCAGAAAGCTTCACGTGATCACCCTGCTCCAAGGACGCCCGAATCTGGTCAAAAAACGTCTCAACGATGTCCTTCGATTCGCGCTTATTGAGCCCCACTCTTTCAAACAGCGCTTCTGCAAGCTCTGCCTTGGTCAATGTTTGAGTATCTAACAGCATATATCGCTCCTAACGCTGACGCGCGCCATGGGTATTCTCAATGGCCTGTCGTATCAACGACAAGCAGTGCTCCACCCGCTCATCCTCGAGCGTGACTTCAGGATCTTGTAGCCAAAAGCGAAACGCCAGACTAACCTGCCCAGATGCTGCCTGCTCGGTTTGTTCTTTGGGGTGCCAAACATCAAAAAGCTGCTTGTTAATGACAACCGACAAATCAGGGCTACTGGCAATAGTTTCCTCGATGGTATCAAGGATCTGGCCAACCGCAATATCCGAGGAAACCCATAGTGCCATGTCGCGCTGCACCACTGGCTGCTTTGATAAGGCTTTAGGTTGTGGCAAACCCACATCACTAAGTGGCTGAACGTCGAGCTCAAACAAAACGGGCGCACTTTGCAAACCCTCAGATCTGGCCCACTTGGGATGCAGTTCACCAATGACGCCGCAGGGCTTGCCATCGAACTTGATTTTTGCGCAACGCCCAGGGTGAAGCAACGGATGCTCAATCGCTTCAAACCGAAGATTGGCCAGATGCTTGCCAAACAAAACTTCGATGTCACGCTTGACATCAAAAAAGTCAACATGACGGCTTTGTATGCCCCATTGTTCAGACGCCGCCGGACCCCATGCTGCGCCAGCAAGCTTAACGGCCTGGCAAACACCCGCCACCGTCATATCAGATGCCTTAACGGCTGGATCACGGACGAACGTGCGGCCAATCTCAAATACCCGCACGCGCGATTGACGTCGATTGGCGTTGTAAACGACATTGGCAACCAACGAGGGTAGCAACGAAGAACGCATGACCGACATTTGACTGGCGATGGGGTTGAGCAACTCGATCGGATCGGTCTGACCGAGTCGATCAGTCTCCCAATGACGATCGACAAACGAAAAATTGATTACCTCTTGATAGTCACGCTCAACCATGGTTTGACGCAAAGCGTGTTGTCCACGGGCAGCTTCAGGCCTGAAATGCATCTTGGCACTGGCCACAGGCGGACGCACCGGAATATTGTCAAACCCAACCATCCGGGCGACCTCTTCGATCAAGTCCTCTTCGATGTCGAGATCAAACCGATAAGACGGTGGTGTCACCACAAAAGAGTCGCCAGTGGTCGTGAACTCAAATCCCAGGCGCTTGAATACCCCAGCAACGTCATCAGCTTTGATTTCCATGCCTAGAATCTTTTGACAACGCGACAAGCGCATGGTGACTGGTGAACGTTGCGGCAAACTCAATGTTTGCTCATCAATGGGCCCAGCCTGTCCACCACACACTTGAAGAACCAGGGCAGTCAATCGATCCAGATCCTCTGAAATATTGGCGAAGTCCACACCGCGTTCAAATCGATGCGCAGCCTCGGATGTCAACTTAAGCAACCTGGTGCGCCCTGCAATCGCATCGGGCCACCAGAATGCGGCTTCGAGGTACACGTTTTGGGTATCAAGACCGACCGCCGTCTCATCCCCACCCATGATGCCAGCCAAGCTCTCAATGCGATCGCCAGCCGTGATCACACCCATTTGGGGCGACAGCTCAACCGTATCGCCGTTCAATAACTTCAGTGTTTCTCCAGCTTTAGCCCAACGCACCGTCAATTCAGTCGCGGTCATTTTGTCTAGATCAAACACATGCGTCGGACGGCCACGCTCGAGCATCAAATAATTGGAAATATCGACCAATGCTGAAACGCTTCTCTGCCCTGCCCGCTCCAGGCGCTGAACCATCCAAGCCGGAGTCTGCGCACGGGCATTCACGCCACGCACCACGCGACCAGCAAACCGCCCGCAAAGATCGTTTGCTTGAACCTTGACAGTGAGCCTGTCTGGGATGGTGACCGCAACCGATGGCGCTGGGCTATCTTTAAGCTCAAGCGCGTTCAGTGCAGCGACTTCCCGAGCAACCCCCACAATGGAAAGACAATCAGCCCGATTGGGCGTGAGCTTTAAGGTCAGAATCGACTCATTGAGTGCAAGCGCTTCACGCAGGTCTGCGCCAATTGACATCGATAGCGGCAACGACATCAAACCACTATGGTCTTGTGACAAGCCAAGCTCTTTGGCCGAGCACAGCATGCCTGCTGACTCGACGCCACGCATCGTTGCTTTGCCAATCTTTAATCCACCAGGCAACACCGCGTCAACTTTGGCCAATGGGACCAGCATACCTTCAGCAGCATTGGGTGCACCACAAACAATCTGCAAGGGCTCACCACCGGCAGTGACCTGACACACCCTAAGCTTGTCAGCGTTCGGATGGGGTGCAACGGCGTCAATTCGAGCGATCACGACGCCAGAAAACGCCGGTGCCGCGGGCTCAATCTCTTCAACCTCCAGGCCGGCCATCGTCAATTGATCAGCCAATCCCTCTGTTGTCACAGAGGGATCGACAAACGCTCTTAGCCAAGATTCGGGAAATTGCATAATTCAACTCAGTCGATAATGTGGTTGCGCCGTGAATAGATTGCTCGGCTGGCACACGGTTCGCGCAATCAAACCATGGTTGTTAGTCGGCGAACTGCGCCAGAAAGCGCAGGTCGCCCTCAAAAAACTGCCGCAGGTCATGCACGCCGTAACGCAACATGGTTAAACGTTCTAAGCCAGAACCAAAGGCGAATCCAATGTAGCGCTCTGGATCCAGCCCAAAGTTACGAATGACATCAGGATGCACTTGCCCCGCACCCGAGATTTCCAGCCAGCGACCCTTGTTTGGGCCGCTGGTGAACATCATGTCGATTTCCGCTGATGGCTCGGTAAACGGAAAAAACGATGGCCTGAATCGAATTTTCAGATCATCGGTCTCGAAAAAACAGCGCATGAAATCCGTGTAGACACCTTTGAGATCAGCAAAGGAAATATTCTCTTCGATCCAAAGACCTTCAACCTGATGAAACATGGGTGAATGAGTCGCATCGCTGTCAACCCGGTAAGTGCGACCCGGGGCAATGACCTTGATGGGCGGTTGTTTCATACGGGCATACCGAACTTGCATTGGACTGGTATGGGTGCGTAACAACAAAGGCAGCCCATCGTCGTCTTTCATGTCGATATAAAACGTATCCTGCATGGAACGGGCCGGATGATTCAACGGATTGTTTAGCGCCGTGAAGTTGGTCCAGTCGTTTTCAATCTCGGGGCCATCGGCCACGTCAAACCCAATTGAACCGAAAATGGCTTCAACTCGCTGCCATGTACGAATCACTGGGTGAATGGCACCAATGCCCAAGCCGCGACCAGGAAGAGAGACATCAATGGTCTGACCAGCCAGCTCTTTGGCTAGCGCCGCATCCGCCAATGCCTGTCGCCTTGCCGTGAGCGCAGCCTCAATCGATTGTTTAGCCTCGTTGATACGAGCGCCCTCAGATTTGCGCTCCTGTACGTCAAGCTTTGCCAAGCCTTTCATTAAATCAGTCAAGGCGCCTTGCTTACCAAGATATTTGGCCTTGGCGTTCTCTAAGCTGGCAACATCGGCAGCGCCTTCGAACGCTTCGCTAGCTTCTAAGACAAGGTGTTGTAGTGTGTCGGACATGGCTGGTCGTTAGTTCTGAATGTAGGACGCTTGCGCAAATGTGTCGCAAAAACGAACGGAGCCTTAAAGGCTCCGTTCGCAAGGTCTTAACGCTAATCACGTCAGGGGCAATGTTCAAGCGCCTGCTTGAACAAACCACTTACGCCGAGAGCGCTGATTTGGCCTGATTGACGATGGCTGCAAAACCAGCCTTATCGTGAACGGCCATGTCAGCCAACACCTTGCGATCAAGCTCGATGGCCGCTTTTTTAAGGCCAGCGATGAAGGTGCTGTAGCTCACGCCATGCTCGCGCGTTGCCGCGTTGATACGCGTGATCCATAGCGCGCGGAAAGTGCGCTTCTTATTGCGACGGTCGCGATAGGCGTACTGACCAGCACGCATGACGGCTTGTTTGGCAATACGAAATACATTCCCACGGCGACCGCGATATCCTTTTGCGGCGGCGATAACTTTCTTGTGACGGGCACGTGCGGTAACTCCGCGTTTAACTCGGGGCATTTCAGTCTCCTATCAGGCAAACGGCATCATGGCGCGTACGGACGCGACGTCAGATGCATGAACAGCAGTCGAACCGCGCAGGTGACGCTTATTCTTGGTGGTTTTTTTGGTCAGGATGTGACGCTTAAAAGCCTGACCACGCTTGATGGAGCCACTGCCCCGCACTGAAAAGCGCTTGGCAGCGCCTTTCTTGGTTTTCATCTTCGGCATGATGTTTCCAGTTATGTCATGTCGCCTAGGTGCCTTGCCGCCGTTGGCAAGCGCTTTTCGACCCGGCCACACTTATTCATTTCCTAAAAGACGCCCTTACTACCGGTACGGCTCGAGCACTACAACTACTCTAGTACCGCGCCAATGCATAGGGAATTTAGGAAAGCCTTTGATTATATAGTATTTTTTGACTTTGTTCAGGCTGATACCGTAGTCTGGCAACGCAAAGCTAGCCTTTGCTGTTTTCCAGCGCCGTCATGCGCTGCTCTAGCGCTTGGATTTGGCGCTCCAATCCATTTGCCTTCTCAAGTGCCTGCCGCAACAGGTCTGACTGAATATCAAACTCTTCCCTCGTCACGAGCTCAAGCTTGCTAAAGGCTTGCGTCATAAATGCTTTCACATTGCGCTCCACCTCCGCAGCGGGACTGCGTGCAATCAAGTCAGAGACATTCTTTTGAAAAGCGTCTAACCAAGGATTCGTTTGCATACTGGCACCTCATGATGAGTTCTGCTACGAGTTTAGCCTCTCACGCCATTTCGCACCACTGCATTCAATTTTGCATTCAATTTTGATCGTTCAAGAACAATCTGTATTGCTCATGCTGCAGTGCAATGCATTTTACGCACCAATACAGTGCCGTTATTGGAATCGGCCCCAAATAAAGCACCAATAAAGGGCAAAACGATCGCATTGAAAGTTGGCATGGCTTTTGCTTGATCCTTATTACCCGTTCCCTGACTAAAAAGGAAAACCCATGAAATTAGTGATTGCGATTATCAAGCCCTTCAAGCTTGACGAAGTCCGGATCGCTCTGTCAGCACTCGGCGTGCAGGGCCTAACCGTGACAGAAGTCAAAGGCTTTGGCCGCCAAAAGGGCCACACCGAACTGTATCGCGGCGCTGAATATGCCGTGGATTTTCTGCCCAAGCTTCGAATCGAAGCCGCGGTTAACGACGACATCCTTGAGCGAGTCATCGAGACCATCGAAGAGTCCGCTAAGACCGGCAAGATCGGCGACGGCAAGATCTTTGTGGCGCCACTCGAACAAGTCATTCGGATTCGTACTGGCGAATCTGGTCCTGATGCCCTGTAACCAAAAGGAAAATCACGATGAATACCGAAATTATTGACGTGGCAGCACAGTTTTTTCAACTGCAGTATGCACTCGACACGTTTTACTTCCTGGTTTGCGGCGCATTGGTGATGTGGATGGCAGCTGGCTTTTCGATGCTTGAGGCCGGTCTGGTGCGTGCCAAGAACACAACCGAAATTCTCACCAAAAATATCCTGCTCTACGCAATCGCTTGCACGATGTACATGATTGTTGGCTACAGCATTATGTATGACGGCGGCTTTTTGCTCTCGGGCATCACTGGGGATGGCGTTGCTGACGAGGCAACCTATGCCCCGTCGGCAGACTTCTTCTTCCAAGTGGTGTTCGTTGCAACCGCCATGTCGATTGTTTCAGGTGCGGTGGCTGAGCGCATGAAGCTGTGGGCATTTGCGCTCTTTGCCGTGGTCATGACAGGCTTCATCTACCCAATGGAAGGTTCCTGGACCTGGGGTGGCCAATCCGTCTTTGGCCTGTACAGCCTTGGTGACTTGGGCTTTTTAGACTTCGCGGGCTCTGGCATTGTGCACTTAGCCGGTGCAGCTGCGGCACTGGCTGGCGTCATCTTGCTGGGCGCACGCAAAGGCAAATACGGTGAGCACGGCGAAATCCGGGCCATTCCTGGCGCCAATCTGCCAATGGCCACGCTTGGGACGTTTGTGTTGTGGCTCGGCTGGTTTGGCTTTAACGGCGGCTCCGTACTCGCCACGGCTTCGGTTGAGTCAGCCAACAGCGTGGCTGTGGTTTTCATGAACACCAACGCAGCAGCCGCTGGCGGTGTCATTGCAGCACTCATCGTCGCAAAACTGATGTTTGGCAAGGCCGATTTAACCATGATCCTAAACGGCGCCTTGGCAGGCTTGGTGGCCATCACAGCTGGACCAGACACACCTTCACCTTTGGCAGCGACCTTGATTGGCGCGGCTGGCGGTGTACTGGTTGTTTTCTCGATTCTGAGCTTGGACAAGCTTAAGATCGATGACCCAGTCGGTGCCATTTCCGTTCACGGCGTGGTTGGAATCTGGGGCTTGCTCGCGGTACCGCTCACCAATGAAGACGCCACCTTCACGGCTCAGATCATTGGCGCACTGACGATTTTCGTCTGGGTCTTTGTGGCGAGCTTGATTGTCTGGGGCATTCTCAAAGCCGTCATGGGAATCCGAGTCAGCGAAGAGGAAGAGTACCAAGGCGTTGATATCGCCGAGTGCGGCATGGAAGCCTACCCAGAATTCACGATGAAGTGATCGTAATTCAGGCAACCCCGTAGGTTCAGTATTGCGTTAGAAAAAAGAGTGAGCAGCTATAGCTGCTCACTCTTTTTTATTGGATCAAACGAAACGTTGAGCGCTTCGCGGCTAGTCAAACTTCGCTAGCTCAGCGCACCTGGTTCAATTGTCTCTGCTCGATTCAACGCAGCCGCCACCTTGGTGCGCAATGCGTTCGAATGAGCCTGCAAAATTTGCTGCTTCACATCCAAAAGCTGCCTGGGATGCATGGAAAACTGTGTCAACCCCATGCCAAGCAACAAACGCGTGAGCTTGGCATCACCTGCCATTTCCCCGCAAACGGACACGGGCTTGCGTAAACGCTGGCCTGCGTTGATCGTGCCAGCTATCAGGCGCAAGACGGCGGGATGCAGGGGATCATACAAAGACGACACTTCCGAATCCGCACGGTCAATGCCAAGCGTGTACTGGATCAAATCATTGGTTCCAATCGACAAAAAGTCAAAAGCACTGGCGAACGGCTCAATGGCAATCGCCATGGCAGGCACTTCGACCATGGCACCAATTGGCAACGCCGGATCGAACGCAACGCCTTGGGCACTGAGTTCACGCTTGACGGACTCGATCATCTCATAGGTTGCCCGAACCTCGGCAAGGCTGGTAATCATGGGAATCAGAATCCGCACCGACCCAAAGGCAGAAGCTCGAAGAATCGCACGCAACTGCGCAGCAAACAATTCAGGCTTGGCTAGACAGTATCGGATCGCACGTTGACCGAGCGCAGGATTGGTTGCCACCGTAGCCTCACCATCGAGCGCTTTGTCCGCGCCGATGTCTAGTGTGCGAATGGTGACTGGCCTATCACCCATTTGCTGTACAACCGACTGATAAGCATGGAACTGCTCCTCTTCGCTAGGCAGGTCTTCGCGCCCCATGAATAGAAACTCACTGCGGAACAATCCAATCCCTTCGGCACCTTGGCTTAAAGCAAGGCCAACTTCATCAGGCATTTCAATGTTGGCCTGCAGGCCAATGCGCACACCGTCAAGCGTTTCACAGGTGACATCTTTCAGGCTAAGCAGCGCGCGACGCGAGTCCGCATACTTGACGGCCATGCTTTTGTAGCCGCTGATCTGGGCTGGTGTCGGGTTGATCAGAACTGCACCAGACTGGCCATCGACAATCAAATAGTCACCATCTCGGGCCATCTGACGAATATGCCCCAAGGCAACGACGGCTGGCACGCCCATGCTACGGGCAACAATGGCCGTGTGGGATGTTGGGCCACCAAGGTCCGTGACAAAGCCTGCAAACCGCGCGCCCCGAAGCCGAACCATGTCCGCGGGCGCAATGTCGTGAGCGACCACAATCAACGGATCTCCAGTGTCGCTGACCCCATCAAGTGCAGACATGACCTTGCTGCCACGAAGCGTGTGGAGCACTCTCTCGACAACCTGACGCACGTCAGCGCCGCGCTCTCTCAGATAGTCATCCTCCATGGCCAGGAACTGCTCACCGAGCAACTGCCCCTGCGTAGTCAAGGCCCATTCAGCGTTGTAATGCCGCTCACGGATTAACGCGAGGCTCTCTTGGGCAAGCAGCGGATCTTCCAACAGCAACTGGTGAACATTCAAAAGGGCTGCCAATTCCCGAGGTGCATCTTCTGGCAAGGTAGTCGCGAGCTCAAGAAGCTCCTGATGCGTGACTTTTAGCGCATCTTGCAATCGAGTCGTTTCTTGCTCGACCACGTCTGGCGTGATCCGGTAGTGTTCGACCTCAAGCGCTGCTGCACCAAGCACCACGGCTCGGCCCATGGCAAAACCACTGGCTACGCCACGACCATACAGACAAATCATTGCACTGGCGCTGGCACTCGCACGCGCCGAATGATTGTCGTTACTCGCCTTCGCCAAATTTGTCATCGAACAACTCCCGAATAGCATCGAGTGCTTGGTCGGCGTCACCACCCTCAGCCTGAATCTGTACGTTTGTGCCCTTGCCTGCTGCCAGCATCATGACGCCCATGATACTTTTGGCGTTGACGCGACGTGCTTCCTTCGCGATGAAAATCTCACTGCCGAACTGGCTGGCCAGCTTAGTTAGCTTGGCCGCTGCACGAGCGTGCAAGCCAAGTTTATTTGAGACCACTAGATCAATTTGCGGCATGGCGCATGCTTCCGACAATGTTTAGTTTTACGTGGGACTTGCGATTTCTTAGCAGTCTACACGTTTGATTGTTTGACTGGCACCCTCTAGCGCAACCTTGACCATTTCATCCAGGCTATTTGTGCCGTAGTTGACCACCCGCAAAACCATGGAAGCGTTCACACCAGACACGACTTCGCACCGCATTCCAGCCCCGCGTGCCAGTGAACAAGCGCGAGCACAGATATTCGCAGGCGACGCACCCGGCAAATCCGTGAGCAACAAAACGCCAGCACCTGCATCGAGCTTACTCAACCGTTTAAGCAAACTATCCGTGGAGTCATCAGCGCAGGCGCCCGGCAACACATCGATGACTGTGAGCGCCGGGTGCTCACCAAAAATATGCTCAGCCACTGACTTTAAGGCAGACCCAAGCGGCGCGTGCGCCACCAGTGCCACAACAACCTGAGGCTTAGTCATGCACTGCTGCCTCCAGCGCTTGTGCAAACCGTTGGCCCACATCAAAGTCGGTCTGCTCCGTGATCTCCACAAAACAGGTTGGGCTAGTGACGTTAATTTCCGTGACGTAACTGCCAATCACATCCAAGCCCACCAGTAGCAGGCCCCGTTCATAAAGTAGTGGCGCAAGCGTATTGGCTATTTTCCAGTCGTTGTCAGTCAGCGGTTGAGCCACACCACGTCCGCCCGCTGCCAAGTTGCCGCGCGTTTCACCGGCCAGCGGAATGCGTGCCAAGGCATACGGAACTGGCTCACCGCCAATCAACAGTATTCGCTTATCGCCATGGACAATTTCAGGGATGTAACGCTGAGCCATGATGGTGCGCTGGCCATCGTGCGTCAGTGTTTCAAGAATGGCACTCCGGTTGGCATCGTCCGCCTTAAGTCTGAAGACACCCGTGCCACCCATGCCATCGAGCGGCTTGACAATGATGTCACCATGCAGTGCATGAAACGCCTTGATTCTGTTCATGTCTCGAGTGACCAGGGTCGGCGCGGTGAATTGCGCAAACTCGGTAATAGCAAGCTTTTCCGGATGATTACGAATGGCAGCACCATGATTAAAAACCTTGGCACCACTGGCCTGCGCGTATTCCAGCATATGTGTGGAATAGACATATTCCATGTCAAACGGCGGATCTTTGCGCATGAGCACAGCGCCGTAATCAACCAACGCACGATCCTGAAAGTCACTGGTGTACTCCCACCACGCATGCCCATGCAGGTCCGCATGAGCATGCAAGGCGATCGACCTGGCCATCGCTTTGACAACGCCAGTGTCAATGAAGAGATCGCCTTGATGCACCACACTGATTGAATGGCCGCGCGCCACCAAAGCACGCATCATAGAGACCGAGGAGTCCTTGTAGGCTTTTAGGCCTTCAAGCGGGTCGATCACAAACAGAACATGGATCATGACGGTTTAGCGTCACCTTTGCCAAGCACGACTTTTTTCTTGGGCGCAAGCACCATGACCATTTGACGGCCTTCTAGCTTTGGCATTGCCTCCACGACTGCCATCTCTAGCAAGTCGTCTCGAACGCGCTCGAGCACTCTCATGCCAAGTTCCTGGTGGGCCATCTCACGACCCCGGAAACGCAGCGTGACTTTGGCTTTGTCACCTTCATCGAGAAAGCGCTTGAGGTTGCGAAGCTTGACCTGGTAGTCACCCTCGTCCGTTCCAGGACGAAACTTAACTTCCTTGACCTGAATGATTTTTTGTTTGGCGCGCGCCTCGGCTTGGCGCTTTTGTTCCTGATACTTGAACTTACCGTAGTCCATCAAACGACATACCGGCGGATCGGCGTTCGGAGCAATCTCAACAAGATCCACGTCATCTTGCTCGGCCATACGGACAGCTTCGATCGATTTAACGATTCCAAGCTGCTCACCTTCTATTCCTATCAGTCGCACTTCTGGGACGCGGATTTCACCGTTGATGCGATGGGGCTTATCTGTTGCGATGTCTAAAACTCCTAAAAATTAATCTTTTGGTACAGAAACCTGACGATGCTCTTTGATGTCTTCTGCCAATAAGGTTGTAAAAGCCTCGAATGGCATGACACCATGATTAACACCGCCACGCGCACGTACCGCTACGCTACCTTCATCACGCTCCTTGTCCCCCACTACTAGGATATAAGGAACCTTCTGTAGACTGTGTTCACGGATTTTATAGTTGATTTTCTCACCCCGCAAATCAGATTCAGCCCTAAAGCCTTGTTTTTTCAAGCTTTGTGTGATTTGCGCTGCATAATGTGCCGAAGATTCGGAAATACAGCACACCACGGCTTGCACCGGCGCAAGCCAGGGTGGCATGGCACCCGCATAATTTTCAATCAACATGCCAATAAAACGTTCAAGCGAACCAAGGATGGCCCGATGCAGCATCACGGGCACTAATCGTTGATCCCGCTCATCGACATACTCAGCGCCTAGACGCGCTGGCATCGAGAAGTCCACCTGAATCGTGCCGCACTGCCAATGCCGACCAATCGCGTCCTTCAGGGTGTATTCGATCTTTGGTCCGTAGAATGCGCCCTCGCCTGGCGATACCTCAAACTCACAACCGGTGCGTCTTAGGCTTTCCATGAGGGCTTGTTCGGCCTTGTCCCAGCTCTCATCGCTACCAATGCGCTTCTCAGGACGCGTTGCAACTTTGTAGAGCACCTCGTTAAAACCGAAGTCGGCGTAAACTTTTTGTAGTAACTCGGTAAACGCAGCGCATTCATCTTGCAACTGATTTTCTGTGCAAAAGATGTGGCCATCGTCTTGAGTAAACCCCCTGACGCGCATCATGCCATGCAAAGAACCCGAGGGCTCATTACGGTGGCACTGCCCGAACTCACCATAGCGCAAGGGCAACTCACGATAGGAATGCAAATTTGCATTGAAAATCTGTACGTGGCCGGGGCAGTTCATCGGCTTTAAACCATAGACGCGGTTCTCGGACTCGGTCGTGAACATATTCTCACGATAGTTGTCCCAGTGACCGGTTTTCTTCCAGAGAGACAAATCCAGAATCTGTGGCGCCTTGACTTCCTGGTAACCATTCTCGCGATAAACAGCCCGCATGTACTGCTCAACCTGCTGCCAAATCACCCAACCCTTGGGATGCCAAAACACCAAGCCTGGGCCCTCTTCCTGAAAGTGAAAGAGGTCAAGCTCTCTACCGAGTCGGCGGTGATCACGTTTTTCCGCTTCGGCCAACATGTGAAGGTATTCATCTTGCTCTTGCTTACTCGCCCAAGCCGTGCCGTAGATTCTCTGCAACATTTCGTTGTTGCTGTCACCACGCCAATAAGCGCCGGCAACTTTCATGAGCTTAAAGACTTTGAGCTTGCCCGTGCTCGGCACGTGCGGGCCACGACACAAGTCAATAAAGCTTCCCTCACGATAAAGGCTGATCGTCTCGTTGGTGGGGATCGAGGCGATGATCTCTGCTTTGTAAACTTCGCCGAGCCCACGGAAAAACTCAACCGCCTCATCACGCACCCACTCCTCGCGAGTCACGGGTTCGTCCTTGGCAGCAAGCTCACCCATCTTTTGTTCAATGGCCTGCAGGTCTTCCGGCGTAAACGGACGGTGATAAGAAAAGTCGTAATAAAAGCCGTTGTCGATCACAGGACCGATCGTGACCTGCGCTTCGGGAAACAACTCTTTAACCGCGTATGCCAACAAGTGCGCGGTCGAATGGCGCAACATGTCCAAACCATCGGGATCTTTGGCGGTGACGATGGCCAGATCAGCATCTTCATCAAGGGTATAGCTCGTGTCGACGAGCTTGCTAACATCGCCCCGGGTGACCTTACCGGCTAACGCAGCTTTGGCCAACCCAGTGCCAATGGTTCGAGCCACTTCGGCAACGGTCACAGGACCAGGAAACTCTTTTTTCGACCCGTCGGGCAATGTGATAGCAACCATGATGATTCAGTGTTTTTGAAATACGATGAGTAAAACCAGCAAATCTTAGCATCTGAGCAGCATCAGGTCTCATAATGGCCCCGGGGGAGAAATGATTAACAAATCCAAACAGCTTGATAGCGCCATTCAATTCGCCGTTGACCATGAGGTAGCTTGGTCGCGTGACACCCAGGGGGTCTGGGGTGTGCACCAGGACGACCCGCCGCCTTACAACCGTTTGTACGGTCCCGTTCACCCGCGCGGCGGCGTTGCTGGTTTGATCGCACAAAATGGCAGGCCAATTGCTGAATTTGGTGATCCAGATCGCGCTGACCTGACCTTTAGTGTCGCCAAGGCTTATCTGGCCCTACTCGCTGGTGTGGCATACGACCAAGGCTTACTAACGCCAGACCAACCGATCGTCGAGGTTCTGCCAGGTATCGGATTTGATGACCCACACAACCGACAAATCACCTGGCTTCACTTGCTGCAACAAACCAGCGAATGGAGTGGCAGCTGCTTCGGGATTCCTGATCAAGTTGATCACTATCGCAGCCTGGCGTTTGCGCCTGTCACCCATGGCAAGAAAGGCACGAAACGCGAACTTCAGCCACCCGGCAGCTATTGGGAATACAACGATGTTCGCATTAACCAGTTATCCCTGGCCTTGCTACACCTGTTTGGAAAGCCTCTGCCCGAGGTCTTCAGACAGCACATCGCTGAACCTTGTGAGCTGTCACCGGACTGGCGATGGGTTGGCTACGATCATGCTTGGGTCGAAATTCAAGGGCAAACAATACAGTCTGTGCCTGGCGGCTCACACTGGGGCGGCGGGGTTTCAATCAGCGCACGGGATCAATTCAAACTGACTCAGATGCTGCTGGATGATGGCATCGCCAACGGGCATCAAATACTGTCGTTGGACTGGATCAAACAGATGCGGGCACCCAGTCCGCTCGCGCCCTTTTATGGCTATCTGGTTTGGCTCAATGACAAGCAACGAATTTTCAAGTCCTTGTCACCTTCAGCCTATTTCGGCATGGGCGCTGGCGGACATTTCAGCCTCATTGAACCCGTGCTAAATTTGGTTGTGATCGTTCGCTGGCTTGACTCAAGTCAAGCAGATGAATTTTTTGCTCGAGTGGTGCAAGCAATCCAACACTGATCGCCTGTAATATGCCATTGAGCGAGTTGCTTTTGCGATTCAAATCTTTAGCCTGATGGAGTCAATATGTTTCCCGAGTACCGTGACCTGATTACCAAGCTTAAAACCACAGACCATCACTTCACGCGCTTGTTTGACAAGCACAATGAGCTCGATCAAAAGATCAAGAACATGGAAGAACACATCTCTCCGGGCACGCATGAGGAGATCGAGACCCTCAAGAAAGAGAAGTTGCTTCTGAAAGACCAACTTTACGCCATTCTGAAAAAGCACGATCCACAAGGCACTTAAGCCGCTTTATCGGCTTTTAAAAAGGCGCCGCACGATTTTCGTGAGGTACCTTTTTTTGATGGTGCACCAGTGCTAGGCGGCCCGTAATAAAAAAACCCAGCAACACAGGCTGGGTTTTGAAGATTTGGTAGGCGGTATTGGATTCGAACCAACGACCTCCACGATGTCAACGTGGCGCTCTAACCAACTGAGCTAACCGCCTAGAGAACTAAAGGACGCAATCATACCTTGCCACTAAGCCCATGTCAAAAACCCGGCTGACCAATCAAACAGAACGCACAGCTCTCACAAAGTCGCTCATCTTCTGAGGGCACTTGATGCCCGGGCTTAGCTCTACCCCACTACTGATATCAACGGCCTGAGGCTTGATTTTTTTAATGAGTTCGGCGACGTTGTCGGCCTTTAATCCCCCCGACAAAATAACTGGCTTAGCTGCATGAGCCAGCACGGCATCGAGCAAGGTCCGGTCAAAACCATGGCCACTCCCACCATAGGCGGGTGTGTAGCTATCAAACAGCCAAGCGCTCGCCTGCTCATGCCGCTGACAGGCCGCAAGCAGGCCAACATCGGTATCCTGGCCTGGCGCGCCAACTCGAAATGCCTTGATATAAGGGTAGGCAAACTGCTCGCAATAGGCCGGGGTTTCATCCCCATGAAACTGCAGATAACTCGGACGCATGGTCTGAATCACAGCATTGACCAAGTCGACTGTCGGATCGACGAAAAGCGCAACACTCGATACAAAGACATCGCGTTTTTGTGTCAGTCGGGCGGCCACTTCGGGCGTGACACAACGCTGACTTTTGGGATAGAACACAAAACCTAAAGCATCGACACCGAGCGCACACGCAAGCTCAACGTCTTGTTCACGAGTCAATCCGCATATCTTGATGCGTGTGCGTTGCTCTTGGATCATGGAAATATGCATGGGCGCGTTTTAATCGAGTTCAAAGCCAGCCAAGGTAGCAGTCGATGCCACTGGTTCTTTGGGCAAAAGATCTTGGGGATAACTCACATTCGTTAAATATAGACCACTGGCACTGTAGGTGGGAGCAGCCTTGGTCCGATCCAGCCCTTTGAAGACACTTATAAAGTGAGTCAGATCAGTCTTGCCTTGCCCCAAAAGCACGAGCTCCCCAACAATATTGCGAACCATGTGATGCAAAAAGGCATTCGCCGTCAGGCTAATGAGGACAATATCACCCTGTCGTCGCAGGCGAATCTGGTGCATGGTGCGCACCGGCGTTGCTGCTTGGCATTGAGACGATCGGAAACTGGAAAAGTCATGTTCTCCAATTAACAAATCAGCCGCTTCTTGCATGATTTCAAGCGCGAGCGGCCGAAAGCACCAGCCAGCCCGCCCAGCCCAAAACGGTTGACGCACAGGAGTATTGAGTAATACGTAGGTGTAGGAGCGCGTCATCGCGCTAAAACGCGCGTGGAACTCGGGGGAGACTGGCAACGCCCATTGCACGGCAATGGAGTCAGGCAAAAGGCTGTTCAGACCACGCACCCAGGCACTGCTTGACCGCTCGACAGGCGCATCGATGTGTACAACCTGCCTTAATGCATGAACGCCAGTATCGGTTCTACCTGCGCAGGTGGTGCTAACCGCTTTGCCAACAAATTGGGCTAGCGCAATTTCTAGTTGATCTTGAACCGTTTGACCATTAGGCTGAGTCTGCCATCCGGACCAAGGCCTGCCGTCATAACTGACGCCAAGGGCCACACGCGTCATGCTCATTAACCTTTGTTGTCAGGCTTTTGATCTGCAGTATTAGGCTTATCATCGAGCGACAAATCAATTTCTTGTAGCTTTTGATTGAAGTCAGTGGCGATGTGCTCAGCTCGGCTTTGCACCTGCTCAACATGCGAGGACTTAGCCTTCGTTGCACGCAAAGCCCATGCCAATAACAACGCGATCAAAGCCAGCAGCAACGCAATCGCTGCCGTCGTGTTATCCGTGACCCACTGGCTCACTTTGGAGAAAAAATTGGACGATGCGGCATTCGCGGAATCGGATGATTGAGCCCCACCAGCCCCACTGTCTGCCGAGGAAGATCCACCTTGTTGGCCACCTGGGTTGGACGTCACCGCGCTTGACTCAGCGGGCTGCTGCTGGGCACCACCGGTGGCCTCTTGCCCTGACTGACCATCAGTACCTGCGGCTGTTGCGATCGCCCCTTGCAAAGCTTCGATATTCTTTTCCAGCGCCTGTTTGCGCTCTAACTCCTCAGCCATGGCTTTGGCTTGAGCAGCCGCCGAATCGGCCTGGTCTGCTTGTGGGTCTTGTCCTGCAGCCGTCAAACGAACTTGATCGCTACCTGGGGCTGCCGGCTCAGTACCTGCCTGCTCAACAGATCCCTGCTGCTGCTCGGGCGGCGTTTGCAATGTTTGCGCTGTCCCATCCGCAGCAATGCCCTGATTGCCTTGACCAACACCTCGACCCTGCTTGAAAGCGCGAACATGCTCAAGGTACTGCGCTTTGGCAAATGCTGGATCAACCGCACGCACTGCATCCGCGTCTGGAATCCTGAGGGCGGCTCCCGCCTTCAAAAGATTCATGTTCTCGCGCAAGAAAGCGCCCGGATTGGCGCTGTAGAGAGCCCAAAGCTGCTGGTAAAGGTTCGCGCCTGATACTGGAAACTGATTAACGATGCCGATCAGCGTGTCGCCACGCTGCACGGTCACACTGTCCCCTGCCGGCCTGACCTTAAGTGGTGGCGCAATAATCACGCTGGCTTGTGCGGTTGTGCTCGAGGCTGACGTGGTAATTAGCAACAACACATCCACCACGGTCCGCTCGGTTGGCTGGCTAGACCGAACCTCAACCAAACGGGCATTGCTCTGCCTGCCGGGGTTAACAGACAGGGTCAGCGTATCAAGCGCAACAGGCGGATTCAGCCCAGCAGCCTGCCATACGGCAGGCGGTGCCAAACTAACCGCGAGCGAGGCCGCCTCTGTGTCGGTTATGTTGGTGATGGGCACTTGCACGATCAAAGGCTGGCCAGGTGCGGAAGTGACTCGGGAGTGACCAAGCTCAAACGCATGAACTTGCGCGATGCTCATTAACGCGACAGTAATCAGTGCCGCAGAGCGTGCACTGATCATCAAAAAACTCTCGAGGGGGTTGGATTTCTTATTTTTCATGTCAATCGCGATACGAGTTTGATCGGCTAATTAACCCTGAATAACGAGTTACCTAACCTCTACTTGGCTAATCTGAAACTAAATGTAACAAAATCGGCTCAACCACGTTCAAGCAAAATGTTGAGCATTCGTCGCAACGGCTCTGCGGCGCCCCATAGTAATTGGTCGCCGACCGTGAAAGCGCTGAGATAAGCCGGACCCATGCTCATTTTGCGCAGGCGACCAACCGGAATATCCAAGGTACCGGTTACGGCAACGGGTGACAATTGCTCCATGGTCGCCTCCCTCGAATTAGGGATGACTTTGGCCCAAGCCGTGCCCTGAGCAATGATGTCAGTGACTTCATCGAGCGGCACGTCTTTCGTTAACTTGATGGTCAATGCTTGGCTGTGGCATCGCATTGCTCCAATGCGCACGCACAATCCGTCAATGGGGACTGCCGGATGATCAAACCCTTCGCCTCGACCCAGGATTTTGTTGGTTTCGACCCCTGCCTTCCATTCCTCACGTGACACGCCGTTTCCCAGGTCCTTATCGATCCAGGGAATCAGGTTGCCGGCAAGCGGCACGCCAAAGTGATCGACGGGCAAATTACCACTGCGCTGCAATTCAAGCACAGACCGGTCAATCTCCAGAATGGCGCTAGCGGGATCAGCTAACTTTTGGGCGACATTCGCATTGAGCAGACCAAACTGATTAAGCAACTCGCGCATGTGCTGCGCACCACCGCCTGAGGCAGCCTGGTAGGTCATGCTGGTCATCCACTCGACCAAACCCGCGTGGAACAAGCCAGCCAAGCCCATCAACATGCAAGAGACGGTACAGTTGCCACCGACGAAGTCTTTGGTGTCTTTGCTTAAAGCGGCATCAATGACAGCGCGGTTGACCGGATCCAAGACAATAACGGCGTGGGGCTCCATTCGTAGCGTGCTAGCCGCATCGATCCAATAACCACGCCAACCAGCCGTGCGCAACTTGTTGTGCACGGCTGTGGTGTAGTCACCGCCTTGGGTGGTGACAATAATGGGCAGCTTTTTCAGCGCGTCTATATCGTAGGCATCGTGCAAGGTGCCGCCACCCGCCCAATCAGGCGCGCGGCCACCAACGTTACTCGTGGAGAAAAAAACCGGCTCCAACCCAGCGAAGTCGTTTTCTTCGCGCATGCGCTGCATCAGCACGGAACCAACCATGCCTCGCCATCCGATAAAACCGACAGAAGAACTCATTTTTTGTTATGCCCAATCGATCAACAAAAGCGTGCCGACCGGATTAAAAACCAGTCGTCGGCACACCGACTCAACTGAACATCATAACGTGCCAAGCGCCTTCAACACAGCGTCGCCCATCTGTGCAGTACCAACCTTGGTGGTTCCGGCTTCAAAAATGTCGGCTGTACGCAACCCTTGGGACAAAACCTGACGCACGGCTGACTCGATTCGAGTGGCCGCAGCATCCTCGTTTAGCGAATAGCGCAACATCATGGCAGCCGATAAGATCGTCGCCAAGGGATTGGCAATGCCCTGACCCGCGATATCGGGTGCCGAACCATGGCTTGGCTCATAGAGGCCTTGACCGGACTGATTCAACGATGCAGAGGGCAACATGCCGATTGAGCCAGTCAACATGGCTGCCTCATCGGACAGAATGTCACCAAACAAATTACCCGTCACGATGACATCAAACTCCTTCGGTGCCCTCACCAGCTGCATGGCTGCGTTGTCGACATACATGTGTGACAAATCGACGTCCGGATACTCTTTCGATACGTCAATCACAATGTCACGCCAGAACTGGGACGTCTCAAGCACATTGGCCTTATCCACGCTGCAAAGCTTGCCGCGGCGTTTCTTAGCAGCCTGAAATCCCAAATGAGCGATGCGGCGCACTTCCGGTTCAGCGTAACGCATGGTGTCAAACCCCTCGCGCTCACCGACAAAAGAACCATCGACTGCGGTACGAACACCGCGGGGCTGACCAAAATAAATATCACCCGTTAGCTCACGCAGAATCAAAATATCCAAGCCCGAAACAACCTCGGGCTTCAAAGATGAAGCGTTGGCGAGCTCCGGATATAAAATCGCTGGCCGCAAATTGGCAAACAGCCCAAGTGCTTTACGCAAACCAAGAATCGCTTGCTCGGGCCGGTGCTCACGTGGCAGCTTGTCGTACTTCCAATCCCCAACGGCACCAAACAAAATCGCATCGCTGGATTTGGCTAGCTCAAGTGTTGAGGCTGGCAATGGATGGCCATGTTGATCGTAGGCGGCCCCGCCAACAGGCGCTTGCTTGACCTCAAGCGAGAGTCCAAGTGCATGCAGAACTCGCAAGGCTTGATCGACGATTTCCGCTCCGATGCCGTCACCCGGCAATACTGCAATCTTGTGTGTCATCGCCGTGCTCCAACTGGTTGGACATCAAGCCATGGGTGCAACGCTAGACGCTGTGCTTCAAACGCCCGAATTTTGTCGGCCTGCTTTAACGTCAGGCCGATTTCGTCCAAACCATTAACAAGACAGTCTTTACGAAACGTGTCAATTTCGAATCCAAACTCACGCCCATCACCTGTGCGCACCACCTGGGCCGGCAGATCAACCGTGAGCTCATAGCCATTAAACCCGTGGACCTCATCAAATAAACGAGCCACTTCCATCTCGGTCAACGCGATCGGTAACAGACCATTTTTAAAGCAATTATTGAAGAAAATATCGGCAAACGATGGCGCAATCACTGCCCGAAAACCGTATTGCAGCAGCGCCCATGGCGCATGCTCACGACTTGAGCCACAGCCAAAATTCTTGCGAGCCAATAGGATCGAAGCGCCTTGATAGCGAGGCTGATTTAAAACAAAGTCCGGATTTAAGGGACGTTTGCTGTTGTCCATGCCTGGCTCACCATGGTCAAGATAGCGCAACTCATCGAACAAGTTAGGCCCAAAACCGGTGCGCTTGATGGACTTCAAAAACTGCTTGGGAATGATCAAGTCCGTATCAACGTTCTCACGATCAAGCGGCGCAACAACACCTTTGTGAACTGTAAATTTATCCATATTGATTCCTAGCCTAGCGTGCGTACATCAACGAAGTGCCCTGCAATCGCGGCGGCGGCGGCCATTGCCGGGCTGACCAGGTGTGTTCGACCGCCCTGACCCTGCCGACCCTCAAAATTCCGATTAGACGTCGAGGCGCAGCGCTCACCAGGCTCCAGTCGATCCGCGTTCATGGCCAAACACATAGAACAGCCGGGTTCACGCCACTCAAAGCCTGATTCCACAAAAATCTTGTCCAGGCCCTCACGCTCAGCCTGTTGCTTGACTAACCCCGAGCCTGGAACAACCATGGCCTGCCTGACGCTGGTTGCAACACGCTTGCCGCGAACGACAGCTGCCGCAGCGCGAAGGTCTTCGATACGGGAGTTCGTGCACGAGCCGATAAAAACCTTGTCAATCTTGATCGACGTAATGGGCGTATTGGGCTCCAAGCCCATGTACTGCAATGCACGCTCCATGCCACTGCGACGCGTGGGATCTCTCTCTTTGTCAGGGTCTGGCACACGATCCGTTACGGGCAAGACCATTTCTGGCGACGTTCCCCAGGTCACCTGCGGCACGATCTCGGCCGCATTGATCTGCACTACCCGGTCAAAGTGAGCCCCTTCATCGGAATGCAGCGTGCGCCAGTACTGAACTGCCGAATCCCAAAGCGCACCCGTGGGCGCAAATGGTCGACCACGGAAATACTCAATCGTTTTGTCATCGACGGCCACCATGCCCGAACGGGCACCCGCCTCGATTGCCATGTTGCACACGGTCATTCGACCCTCAATGCTCAGGTCCCGGATCGCAGTGCCGCCAAACTCGATGGCGTAGCCCGTGCCGCCAGCCGTACCAATGACACCGATGATATGCAAAACCACGTCCTTGGCCGTACAGCCCGCTGGCAGCTTGCCATCGACTTTAACCAACATATTCTTGCTTTTCTTCGCCAGTAACGTTTGCGTTGCCAACACATGCTCAACTTCCGAGGTACCTATCCCGTG
>CAZLFB010000097.1:0-71652 GCA_964558695.1 uncultured Orrella sp. | reverse complement strand
GGCGCATCGTTGACCGGCGCCACGGTGATGTCAATCACCTTGGTGTCAGTCTTCGCGCCGCCAAGGCCGGTATTGCCTAGATCGCTAGCAACAATTGTGAGCTTGTCACTACCGAAATAGTCCTGCCCCGCTCGATAGGTAAGCGTGGCAATTGCGCCATTAACATCGGCAAGGCTGCCCTTAACACGAACAGACGCCGTGCCATCTCCGGTGAATGCAGACAAGCCTGTGGACTGCGCCAACGTGAGCACGCCTTGCCCCACCGATAACGTCACTTCGACTTCCCCGCCGGCGGTGTCACTGACATCAATATCGGCGACCGAAACACCTGTAATTGTCAGGTTCGTGTCTTCGTTCACAAACTGCGCACCCGGCACCGTGACCACCGGTGCATCATTGATGGGATTCAACGTGATTGCAAGGCTCGCAGCAGCGGTCTCAGAAGTGGCCGTGCCGGTCAAGCCAGGGTCTTGGCCAGTGTTGCCCCGGTCATCAACCGAAATACTCAACGTCTCCGAGCCACTCCAATTGGCATCACCTAAATAGGTCAAGCCAGCCATTGCCGCATTGATGTTGGCCACCGAACCAGTGAAAATCATGGTCGCATCAGAACTGCCGTCACCCGCATTAAAACTCAAACCCGTGGTTGACCCCAACGTCAACGTGCCGTTGCCGACAGACAGTGTCACGGACACAGGTGCACTGCCCGCATCCGTATCGGCGATCGACACACCGCGTATCGCCAATGGCTGATCTTCGTTAGCCGTTTGTGGGCCTGGTAATCTAATGGTGGGTGCGTCATTGACGGGGTTAATGTCAATCGTAAACACCCCCTCGGGCTCCAGGCCACCACCGGCATCGGTAAGCTTGAATGCAAAGCTATCTGTCGTTGTCTCGCGGCCGTCATGCTGATACTTAACCCGACCGGCGTCGATATCGGCTTGCGTAAACGAGCTGCCCAAGCCGAGTGCCCTGTCGGTACCATTAACGGTCAACAGCAACTGACCATTGGCTGGCGCCCGGGTAATTTGGTACTGCAACTGATCAGTCGTACTGTCTGGGTCATAGGCCTGGAGCGCCGACCCGGAAATCGTGACCTCACCACCTTCATCAACCAAAGTCGACGTCTGCTCGTAGTCAGGACCTTTGGGATTATGTTCGGAGCCGCCAGTGTTGTAGTCAATACCCGCAACCAGACTTGTGTTTTTCACCACAACCGGCGCATCATTAACCGATCTCACGGTAATGTTGATGGTCTCACTCGAGATGGCATTTGCCGCACCCGAGTTGTCATCAACGGTCACGTCAAACGAGTCACTGGAGGTTTCCGAGTTGTCATGCTGATAGTGCAAGCGGCTTAACTCTGATGCCTGCAACACTGTACTGGTACTGATCACGACATACGTGCTGACGTCGTTGGCGTTATAGGTCGCACCGTCGATGACCAACCTCAATTCCCCATTGGCAGGCGCACTGAATTGGTAAGTCAGTGTGTTGGCATCGGCAAACCCACCCGTCTTGTCGCCACCGCCATCGACATCCGTGGCTGAAATCACCGGCACAAAAGACTTGCCCTCGTCGATGATGGCATCTTCAACTTCTAGCACTGGCTTATCGTTGACCGGCGTGATGTCGATTTGCAGGGTTGTGCTTTGCGCAGGCGCCGGGCCATCAGTAAATGTCAACCCAATGCTGGAGAGGAAGTTTTCTGATCCGTCGTGCTCAAAAGACAGCTTCCCAGCATCAATGTCAGCTTGCGTGAAGGTATCACCGACCACCAATGGGCGAGAGACGCCGCTTAGCAGCAGCGAGCCATTGTTCGGGGTGCTGGTGACCGTAAATGTAATTGGATCATTATTGCCGTCGATCACCAACAAATTGGCACTAGTAATTGCGATGACGTCACCATCCACTAATGGATCGCCTTCGTCGCCCGTGACTGGCGTGTTTGCGCCAACTTGTGGCACGCTATTGCCGGTGCCGCCCGTGCCACCCCCTCCTGTTGACACCACATCGTTTGGAATACTGATGTTCAGTGTGATGGGCTTGAGCGCGCCATCCTCGTTGTAGATGCCGCCTGGCCGATCAAGCACGACGTTGGCTGCGCCGTCAGTCACCGTGAACGTCACCGCGTCACTTCTTGGGCCCGTGCCATTGCTGGCAGTGTAGGTGATCCGACCACTTTCGATATCTGCCTGGGTGAAGCTACTACCGACACCAAGCACGAAGCCGTTCAGACGAATTTGACCGATCTCAGGCGCGTCAGTGATCGTGTAACGGATCGAGGACACCAGAGAGTCGACATCAGACACCTTCAGTACAGTGTTGTTGATGGCAACATCACGACCGCCGCTCGGCACTGTCACCGCGGGGTTTTGAGTATCTAAAACCGGATCATCATTGACCGCCTCAACGGTCATGATGAGCGTGTTGACGGTATTCGAGACGGGTTTATCGCCGCCCAAACCCGTTGAGACGTCTATGGAGAAACTCGCTCCGTTCAAACTCGCATCACCCGAGAACGGTCCCGTGTAAGTGTTGTCTACACCTCTAATCGACAAGGCACCAGGCTGACCGCTATAGTTTTCGGCTGGATTAAAGCGCACTCTTGTGTCGGCCGAGATCATCAGCGCCCTAGTGTCACTGGCATCTGTTGGCACTGTTGACCAGGTGACCCCGTCATCAGTCGAATACTCCCAGCTACCCTGGGTGCCTGTGTTAGCTGCATTGCCCACAATCGCAAAACCCATGGCTCCTGCGTTCAGATCCGCCTGATTTTGATCTTGGAAGTTGTAGCCCGTGTATTCCGAAATCAGCATGCCGGCATTCGTGGCAATGCGGTCACCATAACTGCCTGCATCTTCAAAGATGGTGCCCGTTAGGTTGCCAATACCATCAGGCGCGACATTGACCGTCGTACCGATATCGATCGTGATGCGCTGAGCAGTCGATCCGCCAGCCCCATCGCGCAAGGTGACGTCGAACGTTGTTTGACCGTCAGTCGCACCGTTCTCATCAACAAATTGAAGCCTGTTGATTTGGTCGTAGGTGACGATGGTGTCAGGGCCAACACGTTTTCCATCGAAGGTTAGATAACCACGATCCGGCAGGGCATCAAAGCTAAATGTCAATTGTGCGTCGGTATTGTCTGGGTCAATGGCGACAACAACGGTGTTGCTAAAAGCCAAGGTGCCACCAATCGCAACCGTAGCCCCTGAGACCGACAGCGTTGGTGGATCATTGACCGGCGTCACCGTAATATCCAGTGTGCTAGTCGCCCCAGTGTTCAGCGTATAAGTGATGGTAGGCACCTTGCCCGAGAAGTTTGTATCCGGGTCAAAGGTATAAGCACCATCGGCATTGACAACCAGGGTACCAACACCGGCAATCGTCGATGTTGTCCCAGCATTGGTGGTCACACCATTTACCGTGAAGGTATCAACCGTCAGGACATCATCCAGATCACTATCATTGAAGAGAATATTGCCCGTTGCCTGCGTGTCTTCGGGCACCGTATTGGTGTCGGGCTCTGTCACCGTGGGGTCATCGACCGCGCTCACAGACGTAGTGATATATTGTCCGGATATCGAAGTATCACTATCACTGTCAGCAACCGCCGCCGTGACGTTCAAGGTCTGCTCGACAGAGGTCGCGGTAAACATGCGACTGCCACTGTCATCGATCACAAACACCGACAAAGGCTCGGGTGTGCCGTTGTAGTTTTCAACAGGAACAAATCGTAGCTTGGCCGTGGCACCAAGCAATAGCGCCGCACTTTCGGTTCGTGCACCAACATCGGTCCAAGTCAGGCCATCATCTGCCGAATACTGCCAAACACCCTCGGTTCTTTCATCTGCTGCATTGCCCGTGATTGCAATACCCGCCAAGGCATCACCGTCAGGATCGCTAAAGACGGGACCAACAAGACTCGAGACAGTCTGTCCCAGTGAGGTCTGGTTGTCTTCGTCGACTGCTGGCAGCGTTGCACCACCCGTCATCTCTGGTGGATCTGCCACCGGTGTAACAGTCACCGTGATGGTTTTTTGATCAGTGCCAACAGCAAAGCCAGCATCGTTGGCGTCACCGGAATTGCCCTGGTCGTTGACAGTGACAGTGATCGTGTCAGTCGCCGCCACACTGCCGTTGGGGAAGTTGGCGTCAGGGGTGTAGGTCAGGTTACTTGACCCTAATGCTGTGTTTACAGCAGCCACCGTGCCCGTGACCACCACGGTGCCCGAGTCAATGTCTGTCACCGTCACACCATCGGTTTCGACAACAAAGCTCAAACTTCCATTACCAGCGGTTAACGTAAGCTCGATCTCACCAGTACCGGCATCGGCATCAGCCACTGTAATGCCCGAGAGCGTCAGAGTGACCTCTTCCGCAACCGTTTGCGCCCCTGGCACCGTCAGCACGGGGGCGATGTTGGTGCCCAATACTTCTATCGAGACCGTGGATTCGTTGCTCAACAACCCGGCAGCATCTTTAGCGCGGAAGGTAAAGCTTGCATTGTTGCCATCTGGGCTGAAATAGTTCTCAGCGGGCACAAAAATCAGGCTTGCCGCTTCAGCCGGCGTCAAAGAGGCATTGGGGCCTAGTGGCACAGATGAGCCCGCCACAAACAACTGGCCCTCAGACGCATCTGGCACCAAGCCAAGAATGTATCCAACGATCGCAGCATCGTCGTTGCCACTGCCACCATCCGGGTCACTGGCGTATTGGGTCAGATTAATGCTAGACAGCGTGGTGTTCTTGGGTGTCTCGAGCGTACCCGGCGAGGTCGTAACCGGCGCATCATTGACTTTGATCACCTCAAAACTGATGGTGTTCGCCGATGTCGCCGTATTGCTACCAGAGGCCCCGTCATCAACCACCTTGAAACCGAAAGACCGCGTTGTCGTGTCATTGGCCGCTAGCGCGTACTTCAGATCACCATTTGCGATCTGAGTAGCGGAAATTGACTGCCCTACCGTGACCACAGCGCCTGCTAGCGTCAAAGAACCTGCCGCGGGTAACGCGGTGATTTCAACCGCCACAAAGTTGTCAGCCGGATCATCATTGGGATCACTGAACCCAAAATCCGCCACGGATAACGTCACCTGCGTGTCTTCGATAATCGTCAGCGTCTTGTCCGTCCCCACGGGCGTATCGGACACGGGTGCCACCATGATACTGAAGATAAGCTCTGCAACATCATTAATGCTGGCAGCATTGGTGTAATTAGAGTCAACGGTCAATTTAATCGTTGCTGTGCCTGACCAGTTCGAATCTGGAATAAAACCTAACCCAGCCAGGAACGTATTGATATCAAGAAGAGCCCCCTGCGCAGCCAGCGATGTGCCACTAACGAGATCATCACCAGAGCCTGAACTGACCTGACCGTTGCCAGCTGTCACCGTGATGACGGCTTCCATGGTACTGGTCTCTGCGCCACTGGCACTGATCTTGCCAGCAAGCGAAAGTGCCACATCCTCTGGCGTCGTAAGACCAGATACTGAACTGGTAAGTGTGGAAGCGGCCAATACCTCGTTAAATCCGACAACGCTGTCGCCTTCAAATAAGGACTTAGCCTCAATTACCCCTCTGCCGTACTCAAGCACCCAGTCGCCACCAGACCCGATGTTTCCTGTGGGATCATCCGAGGAGGCCACGTCAGCGCCAGTCAAACGTGCCAGGCTGTCAACAAACAAGGTGCCATCATCCGCAGCGACATAGCAACCGTAGAGCAAGATGTCACCGTCAGCGCTAAGCGCACTGCCGACCTGTTTGAGTGCCGCCTCATGCTCAGCCAATGTCTGAGCATTTAATGTGGTTGTTCCAATGCGCTGTTCACCAGCGCCACCATGCCCCAGAATGTGAATCGCTTCTACACCTGATCGGCTCTGCAGGTATTGCGCCATCTGGTCAATGCCATCCGAGCCCGACTCGATCAGAACAACCGTGTATCCCTTGTCACTAGCTGCTGTGGCCAAGGCCTCGTACTGATTAATACCCGTGTCAACAAAGACGATTTCACTATCCGGTTGCCCCGTGACCTCGCGCCATGCAGCCAGGGAATCAGCTGACTCTGTCTGACCTTGCAGGGTCGACTGACCAAGCTCAGCCGCACCAGTTTTATCGGCAAGCTCGCTGGTCGTCGCAAGCGGCTCGTTACTTGGTAACTCATTGGAAACCGGACCATCCTCAAACTCAGCAATGCCGTGCTCGCTGGCGCCAGCTTGCTGGCCAGATTCATTAACTGGTTCAAGGGTAGCCTCAGGCGCGGGTTGTCGCGCTGGTTCAGCCGCTGGCTCTGAAACGGGGTCAGGAACAGCAACAGCCACCGCAGCCCCATCGAATAGCATTCGAGGCTCAAGCGCGAGCAGCTTTGATTTTGCTTTTTTTTGCCAGATAAATCTTTGCTTGGCCATCAAACGATCCCAGTGGTGTCACTAAAGTCGAGTAGGTTTGGGCTAAGGAATTTTTTGCTCCAAAATGACTAACCGACCTTAACACACTGATTTGCAAAGAAGTGTCACATAGAAATGCCAGCGACATTCGCAAGGATTTGTTTTAAAAGCACGAAGCCGCGTGAACATGATCCCGCGGAGGATCACATGAATTTGAGGAGATTTTTTGAGATGCTGTTAGCACCCCGATGTCAGGTCCGCCCAAAATGCGCGTGAGGCGCGCGCGTTTGGTGGGTAAACGAATTTCGATCGTTGGTCAGAAATTCAAACCCTCAAGCCAGCCCAATCGAGTCCAAATGTGAAGCACCACATGGGCAATCGCAAACATGGTGAGCACGGTGCCAATGAGTAGCCCAAAACTAGCTACCAGCACCGGCCCCCAACCTGTTGGCTTGTCCCGGACGTAGCCAGGGTTATAGCGCGCGTCGAATTTGGCATCGCTGGTCAAGCAAAGCACAATCGCCTCAATGAAACCCGCCACAGCCGGAATAAACAACACAAAAATGGCTGGGTTATCCCACCACACGTCGGCACGACTGGCCAGGAACAACAACACCGCGGCCAGCACACCCAACACCCAGGGGTACTTGCGCCCCAGGTAGAACCAGTGCGCCCCAAACCAGCCACCATAGAAGGACAGCAAGCCAGCCATGACCTTGCTGCGCAAGAGCCTGGTTTGTGGCGGGTAATTGGTCGTTTCAGGGGTGGGCGTTAAATTCGGCATGGTGAGATTCTATACGCATTAAGGCCTTGGTCATGCTGCACCCCTGCGCCCTTGAGATTGTCCAATCGAAATTGCCCATTTCCTGTAGCATCATTGACTCGAGCCGATCGCCAATCTTCGCTAAACTTCCCACATGAGCAAACAACACCTCGACACAGCAGCGACAGTGCCCGAAGCCAAACAGCCGGCCAAACATGCTGCCGGTCACCCCAGGGCCCACGAAACGCTGACACCTGAGTTTGACATCGGCATTATCGGTGGCGGCCCCACCGGCAGCGCTTTGGCTTTACTACTCGCAAGGCTCTCACCTGACCCAGCCCGGATCGTGCTGTTTCAGTCGGAGGCAGTCACCCGCTGGAACATCGCCTCGCATGAAGACAACCGAGTGATCGCTTTGAACGAAGGCACCCGAGTGCTGTTTAACGATATCGGTGTTTGGCCCAACGACGCCACGCCGATCAAAACCATCCACGTATCCCAAAAAGGACGATTAGGGCGCACATTGATTTCCCACGATGAGCTCAAAGTGCCTGCGCTCGGTTACGTGGTGCGTTACGGCAGTCTGCACACGGCGCTTCTCCAAGCAGCGCAGCAGGCTGGCGTGACGGTCATCCAAGGCAAGGCCTCAAGCGTCATGCAAGAAAACGATTCGGTCAGCATCCGAACAGAAAAGGATCATGTCAAAGTGGCACTGGCCGTACGCGCTGACGGCATGAACCACGGGGGTGCACCTGACCATTACCGTCAAGTCGCGCTCTTGGGACAGGCTTGGGTGACCCAGCCCAAACCAGGCTGGGCGTTTGAGCGATTCACCAAGGGTGGGCCTTTTGCGGTCTTGCCGCATCCCAATCGCGACGGCTCACAGTCTATTGTCTGGTGTTGTGAGCCAGCGCGCGCCAAAGCATTAGAGGCAATGGATCTGCACGGATTTGAACAGGCCATGGGCAAGACGTTTGGTGAGCGCCTCGGACGATTTGTGGTGAAAGAAAAGTTCAAAGCCTACCCTCTCTATCAAAGCATCGACCCCAAGCCTGTGAATGGCCGAATCGTCAACATCGGCAATGCCGCACAGACCTTGCACCCCGTGGCAGGGCAAGGACTCAATCTCGGCCTTCGCGATGTCGCCACACTGGCCCACTGTTTGCGTGACTGGATTGCCTACCCACACCGTGACCCGGCTCGTACGCTAGGCATCTATCAAAACCTGCGAGCCCGCGACCGCCAAGGCACCGTCAAACTGACTGACTTGATGTCCAGAGCCTTCACCACTGGCTTGGCACCCTTGGAACATGCAGCTGGCCTAGGCCTTTGGGCCCTCGACGCCCTGGAACCATTACGAGCACCTCTGGCACGGCATTTAATGCAGGGCTTACGGCAGTAAAGCAGCCCAAGCCGATGCACCATGTGATCTGTGCTAGCTTGCCTAGTCATAGAACCGACCTCTAGCTCCGATACAATGGAACCATGCAGATCGGTCAATGGACTTTCCCCAATCAAGTCTTTGTCGCCCCCATGGCGGGGGTGACAGACCGCCCATTTCGGCAGCTTTGTAAACGCCTTGGTGCTGGGCACGCTGTCTCCGAGATGGCGGCCAGTAATCCCGCACTCTGGGATAGCGTCAAAACCTCACGTCGCTTGGACCACACCGGAGAAATTGACCCCATCACCGTACAGATTGCCGGTGCAGATCCTGAGATGATGGCCCAGGCAGCGGTCTACAACATCGGTAAGGGCGCACGCATCATCGACATCAACATGGGATGTCCAGCCAAGAAAGTTTGTAAGGTTGCCTCTGGTTCTGCCCTGCTACAGACTGAAGACTTGGTCGCCCGGATTCTAGATTCGGTCGTTAAAGCCTGTACCCCGCATGGGGTACCGGTCACACTTAAAACCCGCACGGGCTGGAACCGGGACAATCGCAATGCGTTGCGCATTGCAAAGCTTGCTGAATCGGTTGGCATCGCAGCGCTCACTCTGCATGGTCGCACGCGCGCTGATCTGTATGAGGGCGCTGCCGAATACAACACCATTGCTCAGGTCAAAGCCGTGATCAGCATCCCGGTGATTGCCAACGGTGACATTGACAGCCCTCAAAAGGCCAAAGAAGTACTCGACTATACCGGCGCTGACGCGGTCATGATCGGGCGCGCTGCCATGGGCAGGCCATGGATATTTCGGGAAATCGATCACTACCTACAATCGGGCCAGACGCTGGCACCACCCGCTTTGCTTGAAATCCGAGATTTGCTGTTGCACCACCTGCAAGACCACTATCAGTTCTACGGCGAATTCACTGGCGTGCGCACCGCGCGCAAGCACATCGGCTGGTACCTACAAAACGTCCCTGAAGGCCACACACTGACGGCACGCATCAATACGATCGACAATACGGCTGAACAGGCTCGGGTTGTTCAACAATGGTTTGATGAGGCCTTAAACCGCCATCATGTCAGCGCCAGGCTTGCGGCATAACAAGAGATACCCATGAGAAAAGACATCACCCCACTGGACGAATCCGTTCGACTAAATCTGGCGCTCTACCTGGAAGATCTGGGACAAATTGAACCGACTAACATGTGGGACATGGTCATGCGCTGCGTCGAGAAGCCGCTTCTGGAAACCGCCATGAATCGTGCCAGTGGCAATCAGTCAAGGGCGGCCGAGATGCTTGGCATCACGCGCAATACCCTGCGCAAGAAACTGCAACTACATCAACTGATTTAAAACCGAACCTCGACTGCACACGGGTCGTTCAATCATTTCACTTTCCTGATCATGAAAATCCAAACCGCGCTTATTTCCGTTTCCGACAAGTCTGGTGTCGTCTCATTTGCCCAGTCACTACATCAACGGGGCGTGCGCTTGCTCTCGACTGGTGGCACCGCGAAACTACTGGCCGAGGCTGGCTTGCCGGTCACGGAAGTGGCCCAGCACACCGGTTCACCGGAAATTCTGGATGGGCGTGTCAAAACCCTGCACCCCAAGATCCATGGCGGCCTGCTGGCACGGCGTGACACACCCGAGCACATGCAAACGATCCAAGAGCACGGCATCGAGCGCATTGACCTCTTGGTCGTGAACCTGTACCCATTTCGTGAAACGGTGGCCAAGCCCAACTGTTCGTTTGAGGACGCCGTCGAGAACATCGACATTGGCGGCCCTGCAATGCTGCGGGCGGCCGCCAAGAATCACGGCAATGATGCCGGTGGTGTGACTGTTGTGATCGACCCAGACGACTACCCACGCGTGCTATCCGACATGGACCAACACCACAGCCAGACAAGCTATGGCCTGCGCCTTGAACTCGCAGCCAAGGTATATGCCCACACTAGCGCCTATGATGGAGCGATCGCTGCATACCTCACAAGTCTGGCACATGCGCAGCCCGACCCGCAAGCAACGCCTGAGCGTGAGACTTGGCCACGCACCCTCACCTTGCAACTGACGCGCGAGCAAACCCTGCGCTACGGTGAGAACCCGCAGCAGATCGCGGCTTTCTACCGCGATCCCACTATTCCCACCGGACTCATGGGGCACTACCGCCAACTGCAAGGCAAGGAGCTTTCCTACAACAACATCGCCGACGCTGATGCAGCTTGGGATTGTGTCAGAAGCTTTGACACCCCGGCTTGCGTGATCGTCAAGCACGCCAATCCATGCGGTGTGGCCGTTGGTGAAGACACTTACCGTGCCTATGAAAAAGCATTTCGCACGGATCCGACTTCCGCATTTGGCGGCATCATTGCTTTTAACCGTCCGATTGATGCAGCCACTGCTGAAGCCGTCTCTAGTCAATTTCTCGAGGTGCTGATCGCCCCCGGATTTGATGGTGCGGCGCTAGCGGTTCTTCAGCACAAGAAAAACGTGCGCGTCCTGGAAATCCCCATGGGTCCGGCGCACAACGACATTGATGTCAAACGAGTGGGTGGTGGCTGGTTAATCCAGACCCCTGACTGGCATCTGCTCAACGACAACGAGCTGCGTGTGGTCAGCAAACGTCAACCGACACCGGCGCAGATGCAAGACCTGATGTTCGCCTGGCGCGTGGCCAAATACGTCAAGTCAAACGCCATCGTGTTTGCAGGCAATGGCATGACGCTTGGTGTGGGCGCAGGCCAAATGAGTCGGGTGGACTCAGCGCGCATTGCTTCGATCAAGGCCGAGAACGCCGGTCTGGGGCTCAAGGGCAGCGCCGTGGCCTCTGATGCCTTCTTTCCGTTTCGTGACGGCCTCGATGTGGTGGTCGATGCCGGTGCCGCTTGCGTGATTCAACCGGGTGGCAGCATGCGTGACGATGAGGTGATTGCAGCAGCCGATGAGCGCGATGTGGTCATGGTCTTGACCGGCATGCGCCATTTCCGCCACTAAGGTTTAGTCAGCTCATGCGGATACTCGGCGTTGACCCTGGATTGCGACGCACCGGCTTCGGTGTGATCGACACCCAGGGCAGCCGCTTGCACTATGTTGCCAGCGGCACGATTGTTGTACCCAGTGACGTGCCACTGCCTGAACGCCTGAAAGTCATCCTCGACAACTTGCGTGAGGTCGTGCGGCAAACTCAACCCGATGTCGCTGCGCTTGAGATTGTGTTTGTTAACACCAACCCACAGTCCACGCTCTTGCTCGGCCAAGCCCGAGGGGCTGCGATGTGCGCACTCGCCGACAGTGACTTGAAAGTCCATGAATACACGGCTTTACAAGTCAAAAAGTCAGTGGTTGGACACGGCAAAGCGGCCAAAGAACAAGTTCAAATGATGGTGCAGCAATTGCTTGCGCTCGATGGCCTGCCAGCCCCCGACCCTGCCGATGCGCTAGCCTGCGCCATTTGCCACGCACACACAACACCACTGGGCCAAGCGCTAAGCAAGCAAGGCTGGACAACGGCTGCATCACGCTCGTCGCGATCCAGTGTGAAGGGCGGACGGATCAGACGTGGCTTGTGATATTCAGCGCACCAACTTAGTAACACCACAATGAACCGGGAAACATCATGATTGGACGACTGACTGGCACCCTGTTTGAAAAGGCCCCGCCACGCATTGGGCTCGATGTCAACGGCGTAGGCTATGACATTGAAGTCTCCATGACCACGCTATATGACTTGCCCGATGTCGGCAACAAAGTCACGCTACTGACGCATCTGGTGGTGCGTGAAGACGCGCATATCTTGTTTGGATTTTCCACGAACCCAGAGCGTCAGGCATTTCGTGAGCTCATCAAGGTCACCGGTATCGGTGCGAGAACCGCTTTGTCTGTGCTCTCAGGCTTGTCAGTGGCTGACCTGGCACAAGCCGTGACCTTGCAAGAAACTGCTCGGCTGATACGGGTGCCCGGCATCGGTAAAAAAACAGCAGAACGTTTGTTGCTTGAACTCAAGGGCAAGCTTGGGGCTGACAATATAGCCACCAGTGCTGGTCGCTCCCACGAAACCGACATTGTTCAAGCCTTAACCGCTTTGGGCTATTCCGACAAAGAGTCGCTGGCAGCGATCAAAACCTTGCCAGCTGGCGTGGAAGTCTCTGAAGGCATCCGCTTAGCACTCAAAGCCCTCGCTCGTTAGCAAAGCACCTGCAAGGTTTTGACAATCGCGCACCCAGGATTTGATCAATCGACCTTGTCGTCTGAGTGGATTTGCATGGCTTCCAAAAACCGCGAGACCATGTTGTAGGCCGCCACCGTCGCGGTCAACTCGACCAACTGCTCGTGATCAAAGTGCTGACGCACAGCCCTTGCCACATCCTCGGGTACATGCACATGCTGAGTCATGGCATCGGTATAAGCCAGCACATCGCGCTGAACCGGATCAAACACAGGCAGTGCTTGCGGCCAGTTGGGCAAAGCATCGAGCTGCGCCTCGCTCACGCCTGCTTTGAGTGCAAAGGGTCGGTGCTGATCGGCCTCATATGGCGCTCCATTGAGATGGGCCACCCGCATGATGACAAGCTCCCTCAAAGCTGCAGACAGCTTGCATTGCTGACGAATCGCCGTGAGATACCCTAACCAGCCACGGGCAACGGGCTCACTGTGGAGCAACATGCGATACAGGTGCAAGACGTCGCCGCGCTCGGCTTTGATTTGATTAACCAGCGGCTCTACCTCTGGCCGCGTCAAATCAGCATACGGAATGCGTGCCATCATTGCCCCCGAATAATCAATAAGGCTTTAGGTAATTCGGTGCCACTGCTTCAAGCGGTGTTGCCACCACACCCAAAATCGGGTCCATGGGCTTGTCGCTGACGTTGTCTGTTTGCAGTGAATCCAAATTGTCTCTGGACATCAAAGGCTCGCCAGGCAGACACTCAAAAAACCGCGCTTGCAAACGTCCAATGCTCATGGGCAAATCCAGCACCGTGCGGGGGTGACCACTGTATTTGGCTGCCAGGCTAACCAGTTCGCCAAGCGTGTAGACCTGTGGGCCGGCGAGATCATAGATCTGCCCGCACGTGGCCTGTTGGCCCAGCACATTGACGATGGCGCGCGCCACATCATCGACATAGATAGGCTGCATGCGCGCTTTGCTACCCGCCAATGGCAAAACAAAAAACCATTTGGCTAAGCCCGCGAACATGTTCATGAATTTGTCACCGGGGCCAAACACCACGGAAGGTCTAAAAACTGTGGTGCAAAGACCAGGCGTTTGCGCCGCCACCTCGGCAATAGCGGCTTCACCAGCCGCTTTGGATCTTGAATATTGGCTCGTGCCACTAGGGCTCGCACCCAAGGCACTCACATGGATCAAGCGCTTGACACCGTGCGCCGCACAGGCGCGCGCGATGCTGGCAGGCAACTGCACGTGCGCTGCATCAAAAGCCGGACCATAGGGTTGCCCAGACGAGCTGTGTAAGACGCCCACGAGGTTAATGACCGCATCCATGCCCTGAACCAAAGAATCGATTACCTTCGGATCATGCACATCGCCCGGCATGATGGTCACCGTCGGATGAATCCTCAACTCACGCGCGTGCCGCAAGCGCCGGGTGGGCACAAATACCGCGTCGCCGCGCGCGGCAAGCTTGGCCACCACGTGTTTCCCAATAAAGCCAGTGCCGCCCACCACCAAAATACGCATGACGAATACTCCTTATTTAGTGATCACCCAGGGACCCGTATCCCACTTGGGGTCAGACAAAAACGCCCCATAGCTTGCCAGATCTACATTACCGCCGCTGACAATGACGCCAATGCGCGCGCCTGGCGTCACGGGCAACACTTGCTGCAACACCGCGGCGGCGGCAAGACAGCCGGTGGGCTCAACCATCAACTTTAACCGCTGCGCAAACCAGCGCAAAGTCAACACGAGCTGTTCATCGGTGACAGTCAGAATATCGGTAACATAGTTACGTATGAGCGCAAAGGTGATGGCGCCTGGTCCAGCCGTTAGAGCACCATCGGCGATTGATTTGGGCGTTGGGATTTGCACGATATGCCCGGCCTGAAGTGACTGACGCACATCGTCACCCGCCTCAGGTTCGACCCCATAGACATTGCAGTCTGGACTGAGCACCGAGGCCGCTAGCGCGCAGCCAGACAGCAAGCCACCGCCGCCTAGGCACACCAACAGCGCATCGAGCGTTCCTACATCCTCAAACAATTCCTTGCCAGCCGTGCCCTGACCACAAATCACGTCGGGGTGATTAAAGGGTGGAATGACCGTGTAGCCATACCGCTGGGAAAGCTCAGCCGCAATCTCGTCACGGTTTTCTGTATAGCGATCATAAGACACCACGGTGGCGCCATAGCCTTCGGTTGCGGCACGCTTGGCCGCAGGCGCATCATGGGGCATGACGATGGTAGTGCGAATGCCCAGAATTTGGCCAGCGGCCGCGATGGCCTGCGCATGATTGCCAGAAGAGTACGCCACCACACCGGCGCCAGCCTGCTCGGGCGTCAAATTAGACAGTGCGTTAAATGCCCCCCGAAACTTAAAGGCGCCGGTGCGCTGCATTGGCTCAGCCTTAAAAAATATTTGGGCATTGAGCGCCTTATTCAACGAGCTGCTCGTCAACACCGGGGTGCGATGCACCACGCCAGCCAAGGTGCGTGCGGCACGCTCAACACCAGCGTAGGTTGGCAACACGGGCGTTTGATCGGTGTCGGTTGCTGAGTCGGTTGCGGTGTCGGTGGCGGTGTCGGTGGCGGTGCTTACCATGGCTGCAAATATCCCTCAATCCTCGTATGGTGGTCAGCATAGTGTACGATTGTTGCAAGCATCTTCTGCAAACAATTCCATGGCCATCCAGTCTGATCAATTTACCGGGGCAACCCCCGCCACCCGGCTTGTGGACGCCACAAGCCAAACAACCAATGAAGAGTCGGTCGAGCGCGCCTTACGCCCCAAAGCCCTTGATGACTACGTGGGTCAGCAAACCGTGCGCGATCAGTTGCAGATTTTCATTGAAGCCGCCCGACATCGCAGCGAGGCACTTGACCACGTGCTGCTGTTTGGCCCACCTGGCTTAGGCAAAACCACACTGGCCCACATTGTGGCCTATGAAATGGGTGTCAACCTCAGGCAAACCTCGGGTCCTGTACTTGAACGTGCTGGCGACTTGGCCGCGCTCTTAACCAACCTCGAAAAGAACGATGTTCTGTTTATTGACGAGATCCATCGCTTGTCACCGGTGGTCGAAGAAATTCTCTATCCTGCACTGGAAGACTTCCAAATCGACATACTCATTGGCGAAGGACCAGCGGCTCGAAGCGTGAAACTGGATTTGCAGCCCTTTACCCTTGTGGGTGCCACCACCCGAGCCGGCATGCTCACCAACCCTTTGCGCGATCGATTCGGCATTGTGTCGCGGCTGGACTTCTACAGCCACGATGAGCTTGCCAAGATCGTCACACGCAATGCCAAGTTGCTGCAAGCCGACATGGAGCCTGCCGGCGCCTGCGAAATTGCGCGCCGTGCACGTGGCACGCCTCGCATTGCCAACCGCCTGCTGCGCCGCGTGCGCGATTACGCCCAAGTCAGAGCCAATGGCATCATCACCCAAGACATTGCTTCCCAAGCGCTGGGTATGCTTGAAGTTGACCCGCTTGGGCTGGATCTAATGGATCGCAAGCTGCTAGAGGCCATTGTGCACAAGTTCGATGGCGGCCCCGTGGGCGTCGAGAGTTTGGCGGCCGCCATTGGCGAGGAACGCGACACCATTGAAGACGTGATTGAGCCCTACCTGATTCAAAACGGCTTTTTGCAGAGAACCCCGCGTGGTCGTGTTGCCACTCAGACCACCTGGCGCCACCTCGGTTTAACACCACCCAAAAACCACCCGGGCAGCGGCGAACTTTTAAACCCCTGATCGTTTTAATCTGTCGGTTCTCAACCCCTGCGCTTTTTAATCCGTGGATTTTTAGGCGCCACTGATATTGCCAGATGCTAATCGAGCGCATGCATCCATAAGCTGCGCTCACCCTTAAACACTGGCACACTGGCTGGCGTCATCGCCAGCGTGCCATAGCCCTCATCATCAGGCACCAGCATCTGCTCAGCCATCAGTCTTCTTAGCACCGCCCGCCAAGCCAGCACCGACCACTGGGCACCCACTCCAAACACCGACAGCGTGTCATGCGACTGGGCTAGCACGCGAGGCGTGCGCTTGCCACGCACAATATCAATCAGATGGCCAGAGCCATATCGCTGACCACGCTCACGCCACAGGCGATAGACCGCGGACAACACCATTTGGGCGGCCTCGGTGGCATCCCAGGGCTCATTGCCTTGCGATTGCGCTTGGCAGTTGTCGCAATGACCACAAGGCTCACTGTCCTGCCCAAAATGCGCAAGCAATTGCACCCGCCTGCAAGACAGCGACTCGGCAAATCGCAGCATCTGATCAAATGACTCCAGTACCCGTTGCGCCTGACTGGCACTCACTTCAGCCTCACGTGCCAGCAGGTAGCGGTTAGTCACATCTGGCATGCCATATGCCAGCCACGCGCTCGCAGGCCTGCCATCACGTCCGGCACGACCTGTCTCCTGGTAGTACTGCTCAAGTGAACGTGGCATGTCCACGTGCGCCACAAAACGTACGTCTGGCTTGTCAATGCCCATTCCAAACGCGATCGTGGCCACCATCACCAGGTCAGGCTCTTTGGCAAACTGCGCTTGATGCAAAGCACGCTCTTGGCGACTTAATCCGGCGTGATACGGCAAGGCGTTCACACCATGGCGAACCAGCCAGGCGGCCAGCGCTTGCGCGCGCGCACGCGACGCAGTGTAGACAATGCCCGAGTGATGCGCATGACGGCTGGCAATGAAATCAAGCAATTGCACACGCACATCGGCTTTGCTCACCACTTCGTAGAACACGTTCGGACGGTCAAAACCACTGGCAAAGGTCGTGGCGTTATCTAACTCCAAACGCGCCAGGATCTCTTGCCGGGTTCGGGGCGTTGCCGTGGCGGTCAGTGCAATGCGCGGCACACTTGGCCAATGTTGACCAAGCGCTTGAAGCGCCAAATACTCAGGCCGAAAATCATGTCCCCATTGAGAGATACAGTGCGCCTCGTCAATCGCAAAGAGGCTGACCTTGACTTGTTTGAGCGCCCGCATCAAGCGCGCAGTAACCAGACGCTCAGGCGCCACGTATAGCAAATCGAGCTCACCAGCAATCAGTGACTGCTCAATGGATCGAACCTCTTCCCAGGTTTGGGTGGAGTTCAGGCTTGCCGCCCTGACGCCACGCGCAGCAAGGGCCACCACCTGGTCTTGCATGAGCGCAATTAAGGGTGAGATCACCACGGCCACGCCTTGGAGCAATAACGCCGGGATCTGATAACAAAGCGACTTGCCGCCGCCCGTGGGCATCAACACCAGCGCATCGCCACCGGCCATCACATGGGCAATGACTTGAGCTTGCTGCGCGCGAAACGCCGTAAAGCCAAAGACGCTGTGCAAGATCTCCTGGGGACTGGCACTGCGGGCACGATCCAGCGTGGTGCTCATACTCGATCTTGGTCGCAGCCATCCTCAGCAACCAACAAGTGGCGATAGTCCCAGGCTTGTGCGACCACCGCAACCACGGCAATCACCAAAGCAGACCAAGCCACCAGCGACATGGGCTCGAGCGGCGCAGCCGCATCCCAGATGGTCAATTCATCGAGAATCAGAAACGGAAAAATACTGTAGAGCACACCAGCGAACATCAAAAACAGCAACAACCACACCAATAGCACTGGCACACGCAAAGCCCGTGCCGCGTTGACACGCCAGCTGCGTAACAAACGATCTAGCCACACAAATGCCACCAACATGACCAACCACCACAGCGCAGCCATTTGCAGGTTGTTGCCATGGGTCCATTTATAGAAAATCGCCGGGTTCACCAGGGCTAGCGTGAAGGCCAACGCCACCATGCCGGCCGCGCTCCAGCGCGCAGCGCCAGCCGCTGCTTTGGCGAGTCTATCGGCCATCGGACCTTGCGTTTTTATGACGAGCCAACTGGCAGCCAACAAAGCAAACGCAGCGATCATCGCCAAGCTCATTACCAAATCGAACGCAACAAACGACCAATGAAACTGTTGCCCAGTGACATACGCGGCCAATACCAAACCGAATCCGATCGCACCGCAGAAACTGCCCACGCCGTAGAGCCAGCGACATGGGCCACTTCGAATGGCCAAGCTTCGCAGAACCGAACCGACCACCAGCAGCAGAAAAGGCACGTACATGCCCTCAATCATGACTGACCAGGCAATCGGAAACGCCGCCACGGAAACACCGAGCAGCAGGGGTAACCAGCGTTCGTTGGCGCGCTGCCAAGGTGCGATCGCCAGCAGCAATCCAGCGCGCGCTTGACTCGGTACCCACGGCAACAGCAGACCTGCGCCCAGGGCAATGCCATCGAGCAACAGTAAGCCCAGCAACAAGGTTGTAACCAGCAGCATCAAAGCCAGTGGCATCCAAAACAACGGGTCGCCTACGGCCAGGCCCATCGAGGCTGACAAGGACTCAATCATGTCCGTGCTCCTTGCGCGTGATGGCTATCGGGGTGAGCACGCACTAAAAACCGGACAAACAGTCCAAACGACAACACCACCACCAAAGCGACCAAGGCCAAACCAGCCGCCAACGCCCAAGCTGGCAGCATCGACACCAGGTCGGCCAGCGGCAAACCGGCTGTCAACGATGGCTGCGGCGAGATGAACAACTGCCACCAGGCACCAAGCCACAAGAGCGGCGCACTGATGACCGGCAGTCGGGTGATCCATGCAGCGATTTTGCGGGTGTCGCCCGCAGAACCCAGACCGACCACCAAACCTGCCAACGTGACCAACCACAACACAAATGTCAGGCGCAAAGGCCAGTTTGCCGCGCCATAAAGCAACGCGTCATACAGCGTCTGCGTGCCCTGGGTCGTGGGGTTTAATTGCCCACCCACGGCTTGGTTTAATAACCACAACAAACCAAGTAGGCCAGCCACCCCAATGCCCGTCATGGCACGCTGCCCCGTGGTTGAAAGTGCAGTGCTTGACAACGTGATGATTGATCCTGTCACGCCATGATTTGGGGTTTGCACGGACCACTGTGCCAGCACCGCTAGCAACAATGCCGCACTGAAGGCAGTAGCCAACAACGCGCGCGAGAACGCCTGGGCTTGCACGATGGCTGACCACTCAATCACTTGATAGCGTCCATCAATCAGCGCCGCACCCATGGGTTCGCGCATCCAGCTCTGGGCTAGAAGCACCAGCGCAAACGCTAGGCTAAAGCCTATGGCAGTCAACCAGGCAGCCATTGAACGCAAGCCATGGCTTGGGTGTTGTGCCAACCGATAGGCCAGCGTCTCTGTCACCAGCATCACCGCCACCAAACCCGCAATCATGGGACCCAGCACGTTGCCTGTGCGCTCAAGCAAGGGCGGCCAAGCCGATACCATGACAGTGAGCCACAACAAGCCCAAACCGATCGTGAGCCTGGCCACCCGACTAAACAGACTACGCCATGCGTTCGCCCACGGCGATTGCGGGCCAAGTGCCACCAGCAACCAGACAAGGCCCAGACCAAGCAGTGCCATCAGCTCAAAGGCCAATTGCGCCAGAGTGGTCTGAGACTGCACCAGGAGAAGTTGAATTTCTTGCATATCGTCCGTAAGTGTAGACCGGACGTGGCAAAATGTAACTTTAGCCATACGCGCCCTAAAACAAACATAGCATCAACGCTAGCAACCGGTAACGCCCCCCTCTCCATGACAGACCAACACCACGAGGCCTCAACCTCAAATTTTCTGCGGCAGATCATTGATGCCGACCTTAAGGCTGACCGATTCGGTGACAAGCGCTGGGCAACCCCGCCGGCCACGGCACATGATCTCAGTGGCGCACCGATCGACACCGCCCGCATCCGCACGCGATTTCCGCCCGAGCCAAATGGGTTTTTACATATCGGGCACGCCAAGAGTATCTGGGTGAATTTTGGGATGGCAAAGCAGTACCAGGGAATTTGCCACCTGCGCTTTGATGACACCAACCCCGAGAAAGAAGACCAGGCCTACGTGGATGCCATCATGGACGCCGTCCAATGGCTGGGTTACGAATGGCAAGACGGCAAGCAATCGCATCTGTATTTTGCGAGCGACTATTTCGAAGTGATGTATCAGTTCGCCTGTGCGCTGATCAAAGCCAACCTGGCTTATGTCGATGAACAAAGCGCTGAGCAAATGCGTGCCAACCGTGGAACCCTCACGTCGCCTGGCACCAACAGCGCCTGGCGTGACCGCCCGGCCCAAGAGTCCCTGCAACGATTTGCCGAAATGCGTGCTGGCACACATCCAGACGGCGCCATGGCGCTGCGCGCTCGCATCGACATGGGTTCACCGAACATGAACTTGCGCGATCCGGTCATCTACCGGATTCGCCACGCCCATCATCACCGCACGGGCAATGCCTGGTGCATCTACCCCATGTACAGCTGGGCCCACCCGATCGAAGATGCCTTGGAAGGCATCACGCACAGCATCTGCACGCTCGAATTTGAAGATCAGCGCCCGTTCTATGACTGGAGCCTGAACACATTGGCAGACTTGGGACTGCTCAAGCGCCCCTTGCCACACCAATACGAATTCGCACGGCTAAACATGAGCTACGTGGTCACGAGTAAGCGCAAGCTTTTACAGCTGGTGCAAGAAGGCCATGTGCAAGGCTGGGATGATCCGCGCATGCCCACCATCGCGGGTCTACGCCGCCGAGGCTATAGCCCTTCAGCCATCAAGCTGTTTTGTGAACGCACCGGTGTTTCTAAGGCCAACTCACGAATTGACTACAGTGTGCTGGAACAAGCACTCAGAGACGATCTGGATCCCGTCGCGCCACGCGCAGTGGCTATTTTGGATCCGGTTAAGCTGGTTGTCACAAACTTGCCAGCTGAGCAGGTAGTGATGTGCCAGGCACCGCGCCACCCACATCTACCCGACTTAGGCCAGCGCGAGTTTGCGTTTACGCGCGAGCTCTGGATTGAGCGCGAAGATTTCATGGAACAACCGGCCGCTAAATATTTCCGGCTATTTCCCGGCAACCAGGTGCGCCTGAAATACGCATTTGTTGTCACGTGCACAGGCTGCGTCAAAGACGAGGCTGGCAAGGTCATTGAAGTGCATGCTGAGTACCTGCCCGATACCCGCAGCGGCACACCCGGTGCGGACGCTGTGAAAGTCAAGGGCACTGTGACCTGGGTCAGCGCCGTCCATGCGATTGCCGCCGAGATCCGGCTTTATGACCGCCTATTTACTGAAGCCTACCCTGACGCCGGCGAAGGCAACTTTCTTGACCACTTGAACCCCAACTCGGTTAGAGCCTGTCACGGCTGGCTTGAGCCGGGGATCGATCTCTCAACGGCCGCCTGGCAGTTCGAGCGCTTAGGCTACTTTGCGCCTGATGTCAAAGCCAGCTTAGATGGCCTGCCTGTCATTAACCGCGTGACCACGTTGAAAGACGCGTGGGCTGCACAATCCAGCAAAACATAAACTGACACCATGAACACAAACTCAGCCGCCCTCGAATTCAAAAGCGCCACCCTCTACGCGCTCAGAGCCGTGCTGCACAGCGACGACACCGATACGGTCATCAACTCGCTAAACCAGCGCATGGCAGATGCGGGCAGTTTTTTTGCAGGCGAATCGGTGGTCATCGATGCCAGCGCGTTGGAGCAGCCCCCCAACTGGGACGACCTGCTTGAAGCATTCTCTAACCACAAACTACCGGTCATCGGTGTGGTGGCTTCTGGCGAGATCGCCCAAAGTGCGATTGAGCATGGTTTAGCCAATGTGGAGCTATCAAACACCACCCCAAAGACCGTAACCGCACCCAAGCCTGCCGTGGAAGTTGCCGAACCAGTTCAAGCACCCACCCCAGTACCCAAAGCCAATGCTGGCGCTGCCGAAGCGGCAAAGACCCCAGAGCCAGCATCCACGCCTGCTGGCTCGCCCACCATGGTCATTGAAGGCCCCTTGCGTTCCGGCCAGCGGGTTTATGCGCGCGATGCAGATCTCGTGGTCATGGGCGTGGTCAGCCAAGGTGCTGAGATCATTGCTGACGGCAATATTCACGTCTATGGCCCATTGCGCGGCAAGGCCATGGCCGGTGCCAGGGGTGATTCTCAGGCCAGGATCTTTACCACCAGCCTAGATGCGGAGCTCGTGGCGGTCGCTGGCGTTTATCGAGTGATTGACTCGGCACTGCCTTTAACGCTGCACAGAAAGCCCGTCATGGTGTTTTTAAGGGAGCAAGCACTGCGCCTCGAACCCCTCGATGACTGAAATCAGACATAATAGAGGGCGTCAGACATCGCACTGCGCGCAAATAACGCCAAAGCTCAGCAACGCAGCCGATGTCCTTATTCAGTTCAGCAGTGAAAACGCTGTAAAAGCAGTGAAAACGCTGTAAAACAACCAATTCAATTTTGACACGGAAGGATTTGCTCGCCATGACACGAATCGTAGTGGTGACTTCAGGTAAAGGTGGCGTAGGCAAGACCACCACGAGCGCCAGTTTCTCTTCAGGCTTGGCCATGCGCGGTTTTAAGACAGCCGTCATTGACTTTGATGTGGGCTTGCGCAATCTAGACCTCATCATGGGCTGCGAGCGTCGTGTGGTCTACGACTTTGTCAATGTCATTCAGGGTGAAGCCACGCTCAATCAAGCACTGATTAAGGACAAAAACCTTGAGAACTTATTCATCCTGCCCGCCTCGCAAACGCGTGATAAGGATGCACTGTCTCAAGAAGGCGTAGAAAAAGTCATCAATGACTTAAAAGGGATGGGATTTGACTACATTGTCTGCGATTCGCCAGCGGGCATTGAAACCGGTGCGCTGTTGGCCGCGTATTTTGCGGATGACGCCGTCGTGGTGACCAACCCGGAAGTGTCTTCGGTGCGCGACTCAGATCGCATCCTGGGCATTCTGGCGTCCAAGTCCAAGCGCGCTGTCGAGAGCCTTGAGCCCATCAAAGAGTACTTGCTATTGACCCGCTACAACCCCAAGCGTGTCAATGATGGCGAGATGCTTTCGCTCAAAGACATCGAGGACATTCTGCGCATCCAGTTAATTGGCGTTATTCCCGAGTCTGAATCGGTCTTGCAGGCCTCCAACCAGGGCTTGCCCGCGATCCACATCACGGGTTCAGACGTCGCTGAAGCCTACTCTGACGTGGTCGACCGCTACCTTGGCCAAGAGAAACCCTTGCGCTTTGTTGAGTACACCAAGCCTGGACTCTTTAAACGTCTGCTAGGAGGCAAGTGATGTCGTTTCTGTCTTTTTTGCTGGGCCAAAAGAAGACCTCGGCTTCGGTTGCCAGGGAACGGCTGCAAATCATTCTGGCGCATGAGCGCACCGGCGGCAGCAATGCAACACCTGACTATCTGCCCCAGCTGCAGAAAGAGTTGGTCGCGGTGATTTCTAAATACGTCAAAGTCGATCCGAATGACATCAAGGTCAACCTAGAACGCCAAGACTCGCTCGAGGTGCTAGAAGTCAAGATTGAGATTCAACAGGACCAAGCCTAAGCCGCCTAACCCAAAGCCCCGAAAGGGGCTTTTTTATTCACAAACAGTCAGACGCCAAACTGAGAGAAGCTAGGCGCTGCCCTCACCTATCCTTGGACTTGATCACCGCGAGCACCTCCCGAAACTTTGGATGCTCGGCATGCACCAACCACTCAAACATCACCATCTCGGCAGACACCAGTTGAGCACCGGCACGCGCTAAGCGCGAAAGTCCAGCCTCGCGATCGCCGTCATGGCGAGAGCCACAGCCATCTGTTGCCATCCAGACCTCTCGCCCACTTTGCAATACACCCAAAGCCGTTTGCAATACGCACACATGGGCCTCTGCGCCTACCACCACGACCTGAGGCCGTCCTGCTGGCATAAAGGTCTCAAAGTGCTCTTCCTTGGTGGCATCAAAGTGGGTTTTGTGGCAAACAGACTGGATATCGCTTCGCAAAGACTCGACCGTGTGGCCAAGCTTGTTGGCAAGGTGTTCAGTCGCCAAGACCGGGATATCAAGAAGCTTGGCCGCATCAGCCAAGCGCTTGGCCGCTGCCATGCGGGCATCGGCCTGATCAATCACCGGCATGAGTGACGCCTGCATGTCCACGATCAATAAAACCGAGTGTGCAGCAGACAGGCGTCGGATCATGACGGTCTCCTCTTAACTCAACATTTACTTCAGTGCCTTGTAGCGGATGCGCTTGGGTGCAGCACCGGCTTCTCCGAGACGGCGCTTTTTGTCGGCTTCGTATTCCTGATAGTTACCATCAAAAAATACCACTTGCGAATCGCCTTCAAACGCCAGGATGTGCGTGGCAATGCGGTCAAGGAACCAGCGATCATGGCTGATGACCATCACACTGCCGGCAAACTCCAGCAAAGCATCCTCAAGGGCACGCAAGGTTTCAACGTCCAAATCGTTGGATGGCTCATCGAGCATCAGCAAGTTGCCACCTTCAAGCAGCGTCTTGGCCAAGTGCAGACGACCACGTTCACCGCCCGAGAGCTGCCCAACCTGCTTGCTCTGGTCGGTACCTTTGAAATTAAAGCGGCCCAGATAGGCACGTGCCGGCATCTCAAAACGGCCCACCGTAATCAGGTCTGCGCCATCCGATATCGCATCGAACACTGACTTATCATTGGGCAAGGCGTCACGTGACTGATCAACAAACGCAAGCTTGACCGTCTGGCCAATCACCACCTCGCCACTGTCTGGTTTTTCCTGACCAGAAATCATGCGAAACAGTGTCGACTTACCAGCGCCGTTGGGACCGATAATGCCCACGATCGCGCCCGGTGGCACTTTAAAGCTCACGTCGTCAATCAGCAGCCTGTCACCAAATGCCTTGGAGACATTCTTAAACTCCACCACCTCATTGCCCAAGCGCTCGGCCACGGGAATAAAGATTTCTGACGTTTCGTTGCGCTTTTGGTATTCGTGCGAGGACAACTCTTCAAAGCGCGACATACGTGCCTTGGCCTTGGCCTGGCGACCCTTGGGGTTTTGACGCACCCACTCCAGTTCTTTACGAATCGTCTTCTGACGCGCTGATTCGGTGGATTCTTCCTGCTTCAGACGATCTTCTTTCTGCTCGAGCCAAGAGCTGTAGTTGCCCTTCCAGGGAATACCGTGACCACGATCGAGTTCCAGAATCCATTGAGCAGCGTTGTCCAGAAAGTAACGGTCATGGGTGACTGCCACTACCGTGCCTGGAAACTTCTGCAAAAACATCTCAAGCCAGTCCACGCTTTCTGCATCAAGGTGGTTGGTGGGTTCGTCTAGCAGCAGCATATCGGGCTTAGCCAACAACAAACGGCAAAGTGCCACGCGGCGCTTCTCACCGCCCGACAAATTACCAATCTTGGCCTCCCAGGGCGGCAGACGCAGTGCGTCAGCCGCAATTTCCATCTGCGCTTCGATGTCATCAGAGCCTGACGATGCCGCCGCGGCGATGATCGCTTCAAGCTCAGCCTGTTCAGCCGCTAGCGCATCGAAATCCGCATCGGGCTCGGCATAAGCGGCATACACCTCATCCAGACGCTTGCGCGCAACCGTTACCGCCCCCAAGCCTTCTTCGACTGATTCACGCACCGTGTGATCGGGATTTAATTGCGGCTCTTGCGGCAGATAGCCAATATCCAAACCCGACATCGGTACGGCTTCGCCTTCGATCTCTTTGTCGATGCCAGCCATGATCTTGAGCAAGGTAGACTTACCCGCACCGTTTAAGCCCAGCACACCGATTTTGGCGCCAGGAAAGAATGACAATGAAATGTCACGCAGGATTTGTTTCTTGGGTGGCACGATTTTGCCAACCCGGTTCATGGTAAAGACGTATTGAGCCATTGGTGATAAGTGTGTTGCAATGTCGATAATTCGTCATTGTAGGGTCAATCCTCACCCGCAGCACCAATATATCCATCCTCAATGACTTCCTGATTAAGCCTTGATTAAAACACCGACCAAACACCAACCCAAAGCAGTCTACTGATCATGACGACACCACACCCAACGCTTGCCTTTTCTGATTCAGAAATCACCATGCTGGGCAAGACATCTGATGCATTGACCGCCTACATGGGCACGGCCATTTTGGCCGAGGTCGGCGAGACTGACGGTGCACAGTGGGTCATTTTTGGGCGAGCACTCGATCAGGAGGAAGCCATTGGCGATGATATCGTGCACGTGCAAATGGGCGGTCCTGGCACCAAAGTGCTCGGCCAACGCGGTGGGCTTGAGACTGACAAGTCTGCTTACGACTGTGCGTTTTTGTGGGCCATCGAAATCACCCCCGACGAAGAGGAACGCTTCATCCGCTTAGACCCGGAGGGAGAAGTGTTTGACACAGCGCCCGAACTTGCCATGTTATTGCCATTCACCCTGGAGGAACCGGAGTTGCCAGACGACGTCGATGACGACACCAGCAACCCCAACTTAAATGGCGCCCATGATCAAGACAAGCTTGACGGCATCGATGGGCTAGACGATCTGGATGGCCTGGATGCCGGCAGCGCTACCCGTCATTAGGTCCGAGTCGCGGTTGCCTGCGGGCACCTGCAGATCACGCACCGGCCTTGGCAAGCTTAGCCAAAATCGAGTCACGTAAACGAATTAGCGCTGGTGACAACACCTGCTCAACGCGCCCCACACTGTCATCGGTGTATAGGCTCATGTTCAGCACATGCACCGGCTCATTGGCAATCACCAGCGGCGTGGCCACTGAGACCACGCCAGGCTGCCAGGACACGCCACAGTAACCGTGGGTGCGCGCGTACTGCATATCAGCCACAATCCCCGAGAGGATTTTGTTCCAGTCGCGCGCATGACGTGCTTTAAGGCTGGCCATGCATTGGGCAAGCGACTCGCCCTCCAGCGTGCACAGATAAGCATGCCCAAGCGCAGTCAGCGCCATCGGCACGCGTTGGCCAACCACGACCTTGCGAAGGCTGGCCTTAGGGCCAAACGGCAGGTTCTCCAAATAAACCATGTCATCGTGGTCCGCCACCGCGAGCCCGATATTGACTCGCATTTGCCGACCGACGGCTTGCATCAGAGGCAAAGACTCTTTGAGCACAAATGAGCCACTTAACATCACGTGGGCCATGCCCACGACGGCCGCACTCAGCCGATAGCCCCCCATGGCGGCGTCGTGCAACAAGAAACCCGAGCGCACCAGCGTGCCAGTCAAACGGCTGACGGTGGATCGTGGCAAACCAGTGCGTTCGGCAATCTCACTGTTGGTCAGAAAGCTCAAGCCCGGTTTAAACGCCCGCAAAATCTCCAGACCGCGCGTGAGCGAACGATTGTCTGTGGCCTGGCTTGGTTGATACGTCACTGCCCGCACTCCCGGGTGCTCACCGAGCTCTAAAACCACCATCATAGTTCCATGCATGGCAATCGTTTCAGCACCCTCTTTTCAGCACCCTTGTGTCAGTATCATTGAGTCAGCGTCAGTCCTCGCGTAGCCTTGTGACTGCTGTTTCATGAGATAACCAATTCTTCAGCACTGACCTCACATGCATACTGACATCTTGACCGTGACACTGAACCCAACGCTGGATGTCAGCACCACGGTGACCAAGCTGATTGACCACGCCAAGATGCGCTGCACACCTGAGCGCGAACAAGTCGGTGGTGGTGGCATCAATGTCGCTCACGTCGTCCATTCGCTCGGCGCAAGTTGCCAAGCCATGCTAACGGTAGGAGGCCTGCGGGGCCAAGATATCGTGCAGCGGCTAACCGACAATGGCCTGGATTGCATCCAAGCCCCGATTGCCGAGCAGGCCCGCCAATGCTTTACTGTCTACGAGAGCCAGACCAACCACGAGTACCGATTTGTCCTGCCCGGTCCAAGGCTGAGCAACGCCGAGCAAGACATGTGCAAAGCAGTCATCCTGCAGCACTTGCCAGCCAAATACCTCGTGCTGTCGGGCAGCCTGCCACCCGGGATGCCAGATAACTATTACGCCACGGTGATTCGAGCGGCGCGCCAACGAAACCCAAATCTGCGCATTGTGGTTGACGCCAGCGGGCAGGCACTTGCCGATGCGCTCGATACCGGGGTGTTTTTATGTAAACCCAGTCGCGAAGAGTTCTTTGCGCTCACCGGCCACGACTACGAATCGCGAGCCGATGCCCAACAATGCGTGAACGCTGCTCGAGAACTGATCAAGCAAGACAAAACTGAAGTCGTTGCGCTCACGCTAGGCGCCGATGGCTCTCTAATCGTGACCCACGATCAAGCCTGGCGCATTGAGCCCTTGGCCGTCAAGGTCACGAGCACCGTGGGGGCGGGTGACAGCTTTGTTGGCGGCTTTGTCTGGTCGATGACGCAACAAGACGACATGGTTCAGGCCGCCAAACTCGGCACAGCGGCAGCGGCAGCGGCCCTGCAGACTCAAGGCACACTGATGTTTGACGGCCACGCCGTGGTGGCCACAGGCAAGCAAGTTGTGGCGGCGCCCATCTGAGCGAACGCATTCGAACTCTCGAGGTTAGATTAGTTTGCGCGTGTAATCGGCAAAGGCCTGCATCTGGGTCGCCAGCTGCTTGCGTACCTCTTCACTGGTGACATCGCCGTGGGCATCGAAATTGCCGGTGAAAGCATTGACGAACACCTCAGGCTTATTCAGAACGTGCAAATCCAAGCAAACACAGACCTGGCGCAAGTGGTATTGGGCACGCGACGTGCCCATGCCACCGCCAGCCCCCATGATGGCGACGGTCTTGCCCGCTAGCAAATGGTTGTCAGGCTCGCGCGACGCCCAGTCCAGCGCGTTCTTCAGGGCTGGCGCAATCGAAAAGTTGTACTCTGGACAAGCGAGCACCAGCCCTTGGGCAGCCTCGATTTGCGAAAGCAACCGCTTTACCGACTCCGGTTTGTCCGAGAGGTCGCTGTTGTAAAAAGTCACATCACCTAACTCCGCAATGTCCATGGTGACACCGGCCGGCAGTGATGCTTGCGCCGCACGCAACAAACCCCTGTTAGCAGACGCCTTTCGCAAACTTCCACAAATTCCTAGTAAATGAAGCTCTGACATCAACCACCCCAAGCAACCTGATCAAACGATGAATCGACACAATGTTGCAGCGCAACAAAACCAATACGCCATCGTTTTATTTGCACTGCAGCATTCAGAATTCAACGAGCTGCTGGAAAAAGGCCTGATACCCCTTTGTTTTGTAGGGCATTTGACGAGTTTTATTAGGCGAAAACCCCTATTGCTCCCTAGCACCCAACGGTTGATGATTACGCTGTTGTTATATCCGCGTAAGCTTTTTTATTAGTCAGCCAACACCAAGAACGGAGACACATATGGCCAAGCTCGAACAGCAAACCGCAGTCGCCAAGCAAGATGAGACTGTTAGCTCACGACGCAAGTTTTTTAAGAAGGCAGGTACGGTTGCTGCGGCAGCTCCCCTTGCTGGCTTCCCCATGATTTCTGTGGCGCAATCGCCCGTCGTACTGAAAATGCAGGGCGCTTGGGGTGCTAACGACATCTTTAACGAGATGGCACAAGAGTACGTGACCAAGGTCAACGAAATGGCTGGGGGTCGCTTGCGCATCGACTTCTTGACAGCTGGTGCGGTCGTCAAGCCATTTGAAGTCACCGATGCCGTCTCCAACGGTGTATTGGACGCAGGCCACACCGTCGCTGTTTACTGGTATGGCAAATCGAAGGTTGCCTCGTTGTTTGGCTCTGGTCCTGTCACGGGCGCCAACGCAGAACAAACCCTGGGCTGGATTCAGCGCGGCGGCGGTATTGAGCTGTACGATGAGTTGCTGACCCAACTGAAACTGAACATCAAGGGTTTCTTCGCCTTCCCAATGCCTGTGCAGCCATTCGGCTGGTTTAAGAACATGCCTCCCCAGAACGCACAGGAGATGGTTGGCTACAAGTATCGTACAGTGGGTCTTGCAGCTGACATGTTGCAAGAAATGGGCATGAGCGTAACCCAGTTGCCTGGCGGCGAAATTGTGCCTGCCATGGAGCGTGGTGTGATTGATGCTTTCGAATTCAACAACCCAACTTCTGACCGTCGCTTCGGCGCACAAGACGTGGCCAAGTACTACTCAATGGGTTCATTCCACCAGGCCATGGAATTCTTTGAGATCATCTTCAACAAGACCAAATATGATGCATTGGCACCTGACCTGAAGGCGATCCTGAAGTACGGTGCTGAGGCTGCATCATCATCCAACACCTGGACTGCCCAAGACAACTACTCACGCGACCTGCAAGAGCTGATCGTCAAAGACAAAGTTCGTGTGGTTCGCACGCCCAAGGCCGTGTTTGATGCACAGCTCGACGCTTGGGACAAAATCTCCGCCAAGCTCGAGGGCGAAGACCCATTCTTCAAGAAAGTGGCCGAATCGCAAAAGGCTTGGGCTCGCCGCGTGGCTTACTACGGCTTCTTGAACGACGCTGACTACAAAGCAGCCTATGAGCATGTTTTCAAAGTTAAACTGCCGTTCTAATTTTTGACAGTGCTTACACGATCCCCCTAAGCGGACAGCACGCTTAGGGGATCGATTAGAGAGACCGCTTGTTGCTGGCGGTCTTTTTTTAATCGTGGAGAAACAACAATGATCGGCTATATCCGATGGATAGACAGCCTGTCCAAGGCTCTGGCGCACTCGTTTGGCTGGTGCATCGTGATGCTAACGCTTGGAACGAGCTACGAAGTATTCATGCGCTATGTGCTGAACCAACCAACGTCGTGGGCCTATGACATGAGTTACATGTTCTATGGTGCTCTGTTCATGATGGCGGGTGCCTACACCCTATCGAAGAATGCCCATGTGCGTGGGGATTTTCTCTACCGCAAATGGCAGCCCCGTACGCAGGCCAAAGTCGAATTGGTTCTTTACTTTGTATTTTTCCTGCCTGGCATCTTGGCACTGGTTTTGACTGGATTCTTCTATGCGCTGCAGTCCTCGAGCATCCTAGAAGTTAGCGTCAATAGCCCTGCTGGTGTGCCGGTTTGGCCACTGAAAGTGGTGATTTTTGTCTCTGGGTTGAGCATGTTGCTCGCTGGCAGCGCCGAAATGTGTCGCTGTATTCTCTGCATCAAGACCGGTGAATGGCCTACACGCGATGACGACATCAAAGAATTGGAAGACATTTTGCTTGAAACACACGGCACCGAACAAGGAGCGGCCAAATGAGTGATCCCGCGATTGCGCTCCTGATGCTGGGGCTGTTTATTTGCTTTATTTTTCTGGGATTTCCGATTGCGTTTACCTTGATGGCCATGGGTGTGGGGTTTGGCTTTTACGCCTACTTCAACCCCGCTGTGGCTTTTTGGGACAACAACATCTTTTTCCTGCTAGTGCAGAACACCTTCAGCGTGATGAGCAATGACGTGCTCATTTCCATCCCGCTGTTTTTGTTCATGGGCTACATCATTGAGCGCTCCAACATCCTGGAAAAACTCTTCGAAAGCCTACAAGTTGCCATGCGCCACATCCCAGGCTCCATGGGTGTTGCTGCGCTGGTGACCTGCGCACTGTTTGCAACCGCAACCGGTATCGTGGGCGCGGTGGTGACCTTGATGGGTTTACTTGCCCTGCCCTCCATGCTCAAAGCTGGATACGATAAAAAACTCTCCAGCGGGATTATTGCGGCCGGCGGAACGCTGGGTATTCTGATCCCACCATCGATCATGCTCATTGTGTACGCAGCGACTGCTGGCGTGTCGGTGGTTAAGTTATATGCCGCCGCGCTGATACCCGGGTTTTTATTGGCTGGTCTTTATCTGGTGTACATCGTTGCCCGGGTCATTATCAATCCAAAGCTTGCGCCCAAACCAACGGACATGGAGGCGATAGGTTTTTGGCAAGGCTTCCAGCTGTTGCTCAAAGCCTTCTTCCCGCTCGCATTTTTGATCGTTGCGGTGCTGGGCTCCATCCTGTTTGGATTAGCCACGCCAAGTGAAGCAGCAGCCATGGGCGCTTTGGGTGGCATCGTGCTCTCAGTAGCCTATGGTGCATTCACCTGGGATCGTTTGCGTGAGTCCGTTTACCTGACCGCCAAAACCTCTGCCATGGTGTGTTGGCTCTTCGTGGGTTCCTGGACATTCTCCTCGGTCTTCTCCTACCTCGGTGGCGAAGGCGTGATCGAGCACTTCATTTTGTCGCTGAACTTAAGCACGCTGGAGTTCCTGATCATGGCCCAGCTCATCATTTTCATCCTGGGCTGGCCGCTTGAATGGAGCGAGATCATCATCATCTTTGTGCCGATCTTCTTGCCCATGCTGGCCGTGTTTGATGTCGATCCCTTGCTCTTTGGCTTGCTGATTGCCATTAACTTGCAGACCTCGTTCCTGACCCCCCCCATGGCGATGTCGGCGTATTACCTCAAAGGGGTTGCGCCCAAAGGGATTGAGCTTTGGGATATTTTCAAGGGTTGCTTCCCATTCCTGGGCATTGTGTTGTTAACGCTGGTGTTGGTCTACGTGCAACCCAAAATCGTCACCTACTTGCCTGACTTGCTGTACAACAAAACCGGGAAAGTCGATGACGGGCCATTGCCTGAGGGTGTGATTGACCCTTCATTCTTCATGCAGACGAACTAAGTCATGAGTGAACAAACTTCGAATGAGATCACCATTTCTGAGCTGACCGCGCAAAAAATTGCCGAGTTGATTCACAGTGGTTCGATTAATGCCGAAACACTGTCGACTTTGTTTCTGGATTACACCGAAGCCACGGACAAGGCCATTCATGCGTTTGCCTACCTTGACCGCGACTCAGTGCTGATGCAAGCCCGACTTCTCGATGAGGGTCGGGCGCGCGGCGGTGATATTGGCCGCTTGTCTGGTGTACCGATTGCGGTTAAAGATGCCTTTGATACTTTTGACATGCCGGCCGAGTATGGCTCAAAAAGCCTAGCTGGTCGGCAGCCTCGGTGGGATGCCACCGCGGTCAAGAAGCTTCGGGAGGCTGGCGCAGTGGTTTTTGGTAAAACCAAAATGCCGGACTTCTGTCTTGGCCAGGCTGCCGACACCTGCAATCCCCACAACTTCGAGCACACGCCTGGCGGATCCTCAAGTGGTAGCGCTGCTGCGGTGGCCGCTGGCATGGTGCCCGTTGCCATTGGCAGCCAAACGGCAGGATCTGTGATCCGGCCCGCCTCATTTTGTGGGGTGATTGGCTTTAAGCCTACGCGCGGATTGATCTCGCGCGCTGGCCTGCAGCCCCTGTCGTTGACACTCGATCAAGTTGGTGTATTTGGCAGAGACATCGAAGACGTGGCGCTGGTGGCCGAAGTCATGATTGGTGCCGATGACAGCGACCTCACCACCAAAGGTGTTTTGCCAAGACGTTTGCTTTCAGTTTGCCAGCAAGACCCTCCCTTCCCCCCAAAATTCGCATTCATCCGCGCTCCATTCTGGGATTTGCTCGACCCAGAGGCAAGAGAGGCCTTTGAGATGCTGATTGAGGCACTCGGTGAGCGCATCACGGTTATCGACTTGCCTGAAGTAACCAAGGTCGCCATTGATCGCCTAAACACGATCGTTGACGCTGAGTTTGCTGCTGCCATGAAAGAGCACATGGCGCACTCGTCAGAAGAAGTCAGCGACCGGGTTTGTGAAATCGTTGCTCGTGGTCGTGAGATCAAGGCCGTTGACTATCTCAAGGCGAAAGAAGGCATTGAGCCAACCGTTGCCGGGTTCGATGAGTTTTTTGACCGCTTTGATGCCATCATTACCCCAGCCACACTCGGACCTGCCCCCAAAGGTCTCGGCAGTACCGGTGATCCCGTCATGAACATGGTCTGGTCTTACACTGGCATGCCAGCCATCAGTTTGCCGCTGTTACAGACTGAATCTGGCTTGCCCATGGGTATCCAGCTCGTTGCCGCCCGACACGACGATGCACGGTTGTTACGGACTGCCAACTGGCTCCTGAAAAATTTTGACGCCATTATTGGAGAAACGTCATGAACTACAAATCGACTGCCATTATTTCGACGATTTTACTCATCGGCTTTTTAGTGCCTTACATCTGGAAGATCAAGGAAGTGCCACTGCTGATCCTGCTAGTCGTGGGCGTGGCGCTCGCCATTTACGACTTCGTGCTCAACACCAAAGCCAAACCTAACCTGCAAAAGCAGCATGCCTCGTACGAGGAAGAAAGCACCTAGATTGGTTGCAACACTAAACAAAGCCCGCCTGTGCTCAAGCCTTGCGGGCTTTGTTTTTGTAGATTTGGTTTTTGCAGGGTTGGGTTTTACCGCCGGGCTTTGTAACTGACTTCAGAAACAGATGCCCCAGGGGGCATCAAGTTTGAATCGTCCCTGCCATTTGTATGCAAGCAATCCCATGATCAGCATGAGACATACATGATCCTGCGACCAACAGATGTGCATGCTTAGAATACAGAACGATGTCGCCACGCCCAAGCAAATCGTCAGCCTTTCTGATAGGCTTTCGAGGATTGCCATACACGTCGCGAGAACGTGCAACAGGCGACAGGCAACAGGCAACACCAGCAAACACAACAAACTCAGGGGACGACCATGAATCTATACGCCAAACTGCAAGCCCGCGCAGCCCAGAACAAGCCAATTCGTGTTGGCGTGATTGGCGCTGGCAAATTCGCCTCCATGTATCTGGCGCAGGTCCCCAAAACACCTGGCATCCATCTGGTGGGCATTGCAGATCTGGTGCCAGACAATGCCAAGCGCAACCTCGCGCGCGTGGGCTGGCAACCTGAACAATATGCGGCAAGCTCTTTGGATGCCGCCATGGCCAATGGCAACACGCATGTGGGTGATGATTGGCTGGCATTGGTGAAGCACCCTGCCATCGATGTGATTGTCGAGGCCACTGGCTCGCCCATTGCCACGGTGGACCATTGCCTAGGCGCCTTTGCCAACGGCAAGCACGTGGTGAACGTCACGGTTGAGGCCGATGCACTGTGCGGACCGATGCTGGGTAAACGCGCCAGCGATGCCGGCGTGGTCTATAGCCTAGCTTACGGTGATCAACCGGCACTGGTGTGTGATCTGGTTGACTGGGCGCGTGCGGCTGGCTTTAACGTGGTGTCTGCTGGTCGTGGCCACAAGTGGCTACCGCACTTTGCGCAATCCACACCCGATACGGTTTGGGACAACTGGGGATTGACTGCGCAAGAGGCTGAACGCGGGGGCTTAAACCCCAAGATGTTCAACTCGTTTCTCGATGGCTCGAAGCCCGCGATTGAGTCAACCGCCATATGCAATGCCACAGGGCTCGTGGCACCACCTCACGGTTTAACCTACCCGCCTGCCAGCGTGGATGACATCCCCTATGTCTGCCGCCCGATTGAAGAAGGGGGTGTACTGCATCAGAAAGGCCAAGTCGAAGTCGTGTCTTCGCTTGAACGCGATGGGCGCGTGATTCCGTATGATATTCGCATGGGTGTGTTCGTGGTGTTTGAAGGTGAGACCGACTACATCCGTAACTGCTTTAGCGAATACAAGGTTAGAACTGACCCGAGTGGCCGTTATGCCTGTCTTTACAAACGCTGGCACTTAATTGGATTGGAGGTGGGCATCTCGGTTGCCTCAGTCGGTTTGCGAGGCGAAGCCACCGGCAGCCCCATTTGTCTAAACGCCGATGTGGTGGCCACTGCCAAACGCGATCTTGCGCCGGGGGAAATGCTCGACGGTGAGGGTGGCTATACCGTGGTGGGTAGCCTCTTTCAAGCCAAGCAGTCCAAAGCGATCAACGCCCTGCCCCTAGGCCTGGCACACAACCTTAAAGTCACGCGCGCAGTCAAAGCAGGACAACACTTGAGTTGGGGTGATGTTGCTGCCGACACAAGTCTGGCGGCCTATCAACTGCGTGATGAAATGATGCGAACGCTTTGATGTGCTTCTTAGAGGAACTGGCTTGAAACCTCCCGAACTGTATTTTAGTGTCGACGTCGAAGCCGATGGCCCCATTCCTGGCGTGAATTCCATGCTCTCGCTTGGATGTGCTGTGTTTGATCCGGATGGGCATGCAATGGGCACCTACAGTGCCAACCTCAAGCCCTTGCCCGATGCCACACCGGACGCCAAAACCATGGCGTGGTGGGCAACCCAGCCTAAAGCTTGGGAAGCCTGCCAACAAAACCAACGCGAGCCATCGGAAGTCATGCCCGAGTTTGCCAAGTGGGTGTTGACGACAGCCGGCGAGAACGTTAAGCCTGTGTTTGCTGCCTGGCCTGTTGGATTTGATTTCACCTACGTCTACTGGTACTTGATGCGGTTTCATGGGCACAGCCCATTTAGTCATCATGCACTGGATATTCGAAGTTTTGCGATGGCGTTCATGAACCTCACCTACCGTAGCGCTCACAAGTCAAAGCTACAAAAGCGCCTAAAAGACCGTTTAAACCTGAGCCACCATCATGACCATATCGCGTTGCATGATGCGATTGAGCAAGGTGAATTGCTACTAGCCCTGTTGGCGGCAAACCGGGATCTGCATGCACCAAAAAACGGCGATCGTCATCGTCAAAACAGCCAGTAAAGCGCTTCATGTCTAACCGGCCTGGTTGTATTTGCTGGGCCGCGGATTGGAGACGGCTCCAGCGCTGCGTGTTGTGCAAAGGGTTGGGATACTTCCATCCTTGGCTCAGACGCCGCGACGTTCTCTGGTCACCCTCTTACTTTGCTACAAGCTGCGGTGGCGCTGTGATAGAAATACCCTGGCAATATTCCCTGAGTGCTTAAGACGAAAGCCGCTATCTGGCACCGCGCGCTCGAGACCTGGGCAACGACCAGGTAAATGATCTTGTCAGTCCACGGATATTTGTCGGCGTCGCCCTTTGGTTATTTTTATACCCGCCTGCCCACAATCAAGGCGTGTGCTCCAACATCTCTTCTCGCAAAAATTTCACGAGCGGGTTGATGTCGCCCTGAACACTGGCTGACTCCAGTGCCTGCATGTATGTCTTGCGACGCGCCACTCGCACCACGGTCCATGGATAGCCGCCGCTGGCAAACAACGCATTCATGAGAAAACGGCCAATGCGACCGTTGCCATCGAAGTAGGGGTGGATAAACACGAACAGATGATGAGCAAGCACAGCTCGAACACTGGCCTCGGGCTCCTGGCCAATCAAACGCCACAATTCATCGAGACTATCAAGAATGGCATCTCGTGGCAAAGGCGTGTGCATTGAGTTCCGGATAAAAACTGGGCCACTTCGATAGCCAGCAATCTGATGCGGCTGCAAAATCCCAGCACTGACTGCAGGACCGAACAACTCGGCGTACCATAATTGGTGACCAAACTTGACCGCATCACTGGCGTCGACACCCTCAAGAATCTGAACGAGCGTTTGTTTGACCGCGCCAAACGCCTGGAAATAACCTCTGGCGGCTAGTGCGTCTCGATCTTGCTTATGTTGCTCGTTGTCGTCTGGGCTCCAAGCGCCACTGGCAATGCGCTCGATTAATTCATCGGTAACTTGATAGCCTTCGATCGACAGTGAGTTATATGCGTCAGCGACATAGCGCTCTTGGACACGTTTTAAAAATTCTGCAGGCTTTGAGGGCAAGCCCGGCGCACTCGGAAACCCTGCGATCACCGCCTCGCGCCAGTCTTGCCACATGGCACGCAGACGCAGCACATACGGCGACCGTTCGCGTGATCCAAGTAGGCTTGGTCTCGGTGCATCAAAAGGATTGCTCGAGTAGAGCTTCTGACCCGGTTCTGATAACGCCTTGAGCAAAATTTGGGACTCAGCCTTGCGCCCGACAAACTCAAGCGCACCGGCCAAGCGTGCGGCTGCACTGCGATTTCCTAAGTCCGTCAGTGCAACAATCAGTTGTGATACATCTCTGACCATCGCCAGTGCTATCTCAGCTTCCCGGCGGTGTGCCTTAAAAAACTGAGGGCCACAGCGACACAATGCATCAGCAACTGACCAAATGCACAAGCCCTCGATGCAGGCGGCAGGCTCGGATGTATTAGCACGTGTGTCCGCTTGCGCTTTTTTGTCAGCATTGTTAACGGTCGCTCTGGTTATTTCGCCGCTTTTTTTGGGCAAACGCTTGGGGTCTGGATAAACCAAAATCGATGTGTCAAACGGCAGATGCACAACATCAGTCACAGTGCCTTCAATAACTACCACAAGCTGACGTGGCACGACCGTGTAACCTGTGTGTAACAGCACCGATGCTTCTGGACTCAGGCAGTAACGGTCACCAAATCGACGCTCAAGATATCCCGCCACAAACCCCCAGAAATTCGCGTACCATGCCGTGCTGTCTCCGAGGCTATCAGCTGGGTTGCTGCAGACATACCAGCCTTTAATGACCGGACGTAAAAATCCGGCATCCACCAGAACTGATCTGTCCTGGCTAGCGAGATCCTTAGCCATCACCACTCCAGGCCTGGCCTCCAATACGCCCTTTAGGTGACGTAAAGCAGCAGCCAAACGTTCATGGCCTCGGGTGGACATTGGCATATCAGACATTGGCATTCCTATTTGCTTTACTTTGCTTTACTTTGCTTTATTTTGCTTTACTTTGCTTTATTTTTCATTTTACTTTACTATTTATTATTATTTTACTTTACTATTTAGCTGTGAATTACTGTGCTAATCACGAATCCAGCCTCCATCCACCCATCCAGCGTGAGAAGCACAGGTTGCCAAATTTCACGCAAACCGAGTGTTGTGTAACGTGGCAAAGCACGTCTATTCACAACGCTGAGTTACGAATGTTTTGTTGGACCGCCATAAATGCACTAGCCTTTGATGACTGGACATAAAAATCCGGCATCCAACAGAACCGAGCTGTTCTGGCCGCCAAGGTCTTGAGCCCTAAACAGACTACTAACCACCGGACTTGGATTGCACCATTGCATTTATGCCACGCACAGCACCGGAAAAACGTCTGTTGACAGTCACACACAGTGAGGAATCGAACACTAAAATCTTAAATTTACTTTACTTTTGATTTTTAATTTACTTTGCTTTTCGTTAAAAATTTACTTTGCTTTTATACCAGATCCACCTACACCTTTAGAGCTACCTCACCTGGGCGCAACAACTGCGTCAGCGCCATGACCTGTGCGTAATCCTGATAGCCACAACGTGCCATGGTCTGGGCTTTGACAATATCAAACCGACCATTGACCAAATACTCATCGGCAATGTGCACCCCAACGACTTGACCAATCACCATGAATCGGTCGGTGGGTTTGCCGTCGATATCAGTCAGTTCGGTAACAGCCGTTACCTTACACTCCAGTGCCGCGGGGGTGTCAGCCACGCGAGGTGGCTTGACGATTTGACTCGGTGCCGCGCCCAACTTGGCGAACTCAAACTCGTTCTCGCCAGGGTCAAGTGCGGCTGACGTGGCGTTCATGGCTTGCATGAGCGTCGCACTCACCAAGTTATATACAAACTCGCCTGTCTCCTTCGCGTTGCGAACACTGTCTTTCAAGCCTTCGCTTGAGAACATGATCATCTCCGGCGCGCCCGACACAGCATTAAAGAAGCTATACGGGGCTAAGTTTGGCCGACCCTGTGCATCCAAGGTTGATACCCAGCCAATCGGACGCGGGGCGATGATGGCCTTAAATGGATTGAACGGCAGGCCATGGCCCTGATTTGGCTGGTAGAACATGACGATTGCTCCTTGGTTTGTTGTCGGCGGGTGTTTAGTCAGGTGAAGTGATTGAGCACTTGCAATTGGGTTCGGGGGGTTTGCACACCCTGTGTACATAGGCACGGAATTTGCATAGCTTGTCTAGGCTGTCTATTCGATCGCGATGCAACGCGATTGCCGGGTTCAACCACAACGATGGGTCGACTATAGCAATTGGCGAGGCCCTCAGTATTTGCGTCAAGATGGTTCTCGGGCACTGCCCAAATGAGCACCTTGGTGTAAACACCTATGTGGTGCACGAGCGCACTTTGATGGGGTTATCGGCACAAACCTTGTGCTGACGCGGGTTTTAAGGGTATTAAGACTTTTAACCAAGGGAATATATTTATGTAGCGAATTGTTGTACGAAGAGTTGATTGTTGCTAATCTTGATCACCGTTGTAAGCATCCGTTCAGTTATCACTCAATCACAAACCTGACCTATAAACTTGGAGAACCGACATGAAATTCACTAAAAGTCTGGTCACCGCAGCAGCGCTCGCGACCTTGTCGTTTGGCGCGGTTGCACAAACCAACTGGAACATGGCAACGCCTTATTCTGAAGCCGAGTTTCACACCAAAAACATTCAGCAGTTCGTCGCCGACGTCAATAAACTCGCTGGGGGTGACCTCAAAATTACCGTGCACTCTGCGCAGTCACTCTTCAAGCACCCCGAAATTCCCCGTGCAGTGCGCACAGGCCAAGTCGAAATCGGCGAGACGTTAATGGCTAACCTGTCCAATCAGAGCCCAATATTCCAGGTCGATGCCATTCCTTTCCTAGCGAGCGGATACGACTCCGCGAAGAAACTCTGGCAAGGGCAGCGCCCGTTTGTTGAGAAGTACCTGCAAGACAACGGCATGCGCTTGATTTACGTTACGCCATGGCCAGGCCAAGGCTTCTACACCAAAAAAGAGATCGCCAAGGTCGCCGATTTAGCAGGCGTGAAATTCCGTACTTACAACTCACCAACTGAGAAGATGGCCAATTTGATGAAGGCCGTTCCCACAACGGTTGAAGCTGTCGAAATCCCGCAGGCATTCACCGCAGGAATCGTCGACGCCATGGTGACCTCGGCGGCCACGGGCGTTACGTATGAAGCATGGGCGTTTGCGAATTACTACTACGATCTACAGGCTTGGTTGCCCAAGAACATGATCTACGTCAACGAGGCTGCCTTCAAGCGCCTTAGCCCCAAGGCTCAGCAAGCGCTGATCGAGGCTGGTAAGGCAGCTGAGACACGCGGTTGGCAAATGAGTGAAGAAGTTTCTGCCACGACGACGGCCACCATCAAAGAGAAAATGCAGTATCGGCAAGCCAATGAGGCTCTGACCAAGGAACTGGCTCAGATTGGCGATGTAATGGCAGCTGAGTGGGCCACGGCCGTTGGCGCGGACGCCGACAAGATTCTGGCTCCGTTGCGTTAATCTGACCATGATGGTCACAAAGCCGGCGCCAACCGCCGGCTTTGTTTTTACTGGAACAAACAACCATGTTCAGTAAGTTTCTAGATCGTCTCTTTACCTGGAGCGGCTATCTGGCTGGCGTATTTCTGGTCGCCATCGCCGTGCTAGTCACGGCGCAGATTGTGGCGCGACTCATGGGCCAACAAATCCCTTCGGCCGATGAGTTTGCAGGCTATAGCCTGGCTGCCAGCAGCTTTCTGGGCTTGGCTTATTCTTTTCGTTCAGGCTCGCACATCCGCGTGACGCTGTTATCAGCACGACTTTCATCTCAATGGCAGCGGGTTTTACTGTTGGCGGTGCTGCTATTTTCGGTCACCATGGTTGGCATATGGGCCTACAACTCGATCGGACTGGTGTGGGAGAGCTACGAGTTCAAGGAAGTGTCTACCGGGATCCTTAAGTATCCATTATGGATACCACAATTGAGCATGGGCGTTGGTGTTTCGCTCTTTTGTCTGGCGATTCTCGAAGACCTCGTGAACGTGCTGCGTGGCAAAGAGCCGAATTTCGAGAAAAACAAAGAACAGATGGTGGACTAAGCCATGGATGTCTCACTGATTGGTTTGATCGTGGCGGTCATCATGCTGGTGCTCTTGGCATCGGGTGTGTGGGTTGCCGTCACATTGATGTCGGTGGGCTTAATCAGCATGGTGATGTTCTCCCATGCACCAGCAGCCACCATTCAGTCCACCGTGATCTGGGGCCAAAGTTCAAGCTGGGCCCTGACGGCACTGCCACTGTTCATCTGGATGGGTGAGATTCTTTATCGCACTCGCTTGGCCAAAGACATGTTCGAAGGCCTAAGCCCCTGGCTGGCTGGGTTTCCAGGAAGGCTAATCCACATTAACGTGGTTAGCTGCGGCATCTTCGCAGCAGTCTCGGGGTCATCAGCCGCGACCACAGCAACAATTGGTCGGATTACCATTCCGGAGTTGCTCAAGCGCGGCTATGATGAAAAAACCACCATCGGCAGCTTGGCCGGCTCCTCAACGCTGGGATTCCTAATTCCACCGTCGATCATCATGATCGTCTATGGCGTGGCCGCCGACGTGTCGATTTCGCGACTCTTTATCGCCGGTGTCTTACCTGGCCTGATGCTGATGGTTCTATTCATGGGTTATCTGGCCATCTGGTCCATGTTGAACCCATCCAAGGTGCCACCTCGCGAAGATCGCGTCCCAATCATGCAGCGTATCTTGGCAACACGCAAACTGTTCCCAATCGTAGCGCTCATGGTTGCAGTGATCGGCTCCATCTACATGGGCATCGCAACAGCGACCGAAGCAGCAGCCGTCGGCGTGGTGGGTGCCTTATTGATTGCGCTTTTTACTGGATCGCTGAACAAGCAAAGTTTCATCGACAGTGTGCTCGGTGCCACCCGCACAAGCGTCATGGTGTCGTTCATCTTGGCTGGTGCGGCCTTCCTGTCGACAGCCATGGGCTTTACGGGTATTCCGAGAGAACTCGCCGCCTGGGTGGGCACACTCGGGCTAGACAAGTTTGAGCTCCTGTTAGCGCTCACGTTGCTATTCATCATCCTAGGCTGCTTTCTGGATGGCATCTCGATTGTGGTGCTAACAGCCGCTGTGATCATGCCCATCACCCAGCAAGCTGGCATCGATCCGATCTGGTTTGGTATTTTCATTGTGGTGGTCATCGAGATGTCGCAGATTACGCCACCGGTGGGCATCAACCTCTTTATTCTGCAGTCCATGACGGGTAGAAACATCTGGGAAGTGGCCAAAGCTGCGTTTCCGTTTTTCTTGTTGTTGGTGGTAGCCACGATCCTGTTAATTCTGTTCCCAGAAATCGCGACTTGGTTGCCTGATACCATTCGACAGTAATCCGGAACGAACAGAGATAGGAACGCGGTATCGATCACCTGATCGACACCGCATCTGTATTACGTATTTTGTGTGTAATTGGCTAAAAATATACCGCATGCCGCGAACACACGAGCCGCATCTTCCACCACCAAGCGCTATCGCCCCCACCAACACTGAACCTCTTGATAGGGCAAGGCCGAGGCCAGGAAATCCGGATTGATGATGTCAGCCTGCCCGCAACGCAAAGCCTCGCCGCGAATATCAATCACGTGTCCACGAGAACCCTAACGCCGGTTGAATCACGACTGGATCACGAACCCGAGAGATCCGCTTCGAGTAACAGGCGAACATATCTCGTGTACGGAATCCCCTTCATTTTTGCTTTACGTTTAATCGCCTCCAACAAAGAGGCGGGCAATCTCATGTTCAGTGCTGCCGCTTTGGGCTGCACTTCGAAGCGCATCGGCTTAAAGCCACTCAAGTCATAAGCTGATAGATCAGACTCTGCGACAAACTTTTCTGCTGTTACATCATTGGGAAATGAGGGGATGGGGATTGATTTACGTTTGGCTTTCATAACTTTTAACCTCCTTCTGATGCATATAGCGTGCACTGATCGGTCTCAAAAGACAGCGCCCCCTTAGCTCGCGTATGACGTAAACCATGAAGACATATCGTCCCGCACACGTCTTACCAATGGCCCGCATTCTTGGTTCGCTGGGACAAGGGTCGGACATCACCGCGGGTTGGTTCAGAATGACCTCCTCAATCTCGCGCTGAGTCAGACCGTGTTTCGCGCACTTGGGCCAATTACCACTGTCCCAATCAAAGCTGTCTATTTTCATTACTAGTGTATATTTTTGTGTAGTCAAATGCAATGACATTTGTATCATGACATTTGTATTTGTTCACGCCGATCAACCCAGACTGCAACCTAGCTACTTTCATCTAGCCTCGGGACAGAACAAACTATCCGTCAAGACATTAAGAAATTATACTTATCATTTTGATAAGTATAAAAATAAGAATGATCGTCGGCCATCGACCTGGTGACCATAAAGACTCTGAGACTATTTTCCACTGAGCAAAGCCAAGATGACGACAAGCCAAGTGCTACGCATCCAGATCCACACATCAACATACGAATTCACTACACAAAAGCTCTAAGGCCTCCACCAACACTGAACCTCTTGATAGGGCAAGGCCGAGGCCAGGAAATCCGGGTTGATGATGTCAACCTGCCCGTAACGCAAAGCCTCGCCACGAATATCAATCACGTGTCCACCAGCACCCTCAAGCACTGCTTGTGCTGCGGCTGTATCCCATTGGCTGGTAAAACCCAAGCGAGGATAGAAATCTGCCAAGCCCATGGCAATGCGACAAAACTTGAGCGAACTGCCTGCCTGCAAGAGCTCAGTCTGACCCATGCGCTGAATCAGTGCCTCGGTCTGTGGCCCCAAGTGGCTGCGGCTAGCCAAGACGCGCCATGGCGAACTTTGTCTAGGTGCAACGGAGATCCCTTCCGATTCAGGGCATGCAGCCTTACCCACTTGACCACACTGCCGCCACGCCCCCAAGCCCTGCCCCCCAAAAAACAGCTCATGCGTGGTGGGTTGATACACCACACCGAGCACGGGCTTGCGTTGGTGAATCAAGGCGAGATTGACCGTGAACTCGCCCGTGCCCGACAGAAACTCCTTGGTACCATCAAGCGGGTCTACTAGCCAAAACGGCGCCGTGGCTTGATCCAAATCCAGCATCTGCTCCGGTCTAAAAGACTCTTCCGATATCAACACCACCCCCGGCGTGTGCAGGGCCAAGCCCCGCGCAATGATCTGATGCGCAGCCAAATCAGCTTCGGTCAAAGGTGACTGGTCAGCCTTGTGATGCACCAGTGCACTGCTCGGGCCAGTCGGGTGTGCTTGGGCTTGACGGTAGATTTGCATGATGGCGTCCCCCGCGTCCCGGGCAATCGGAAGAAGCCAGTCGAATGTGGCAAGAAGTTCAGTACGATTCCAATCTCGATTCAGATCCCGTTTCATACGCTGCATCAGTGGGCACGCCCCTACAAAGCACAAAGGCCAGCGATGCTGGCCTTTGTTTCGTTGACCGGCATTACCTCGCCGTTCGGATTAAATGCTTTTCTCGAGTTCAGGCACAGCCTGAAACAAGTCTGCAACCAAACCGTAGTCAGCCACCCCAAATATAGGGGCCTCTTCATCCTTATTGATGGCCACGATCACTTTGGAATCCTTCATGCCAGCCAAATGCTGGATGGCACCAGAAATACCCACCGCGACATAAAGCTGAGGCGCAACAATCTTGCCAGTCTGACCAACCTGCCAGTCATTGGGCGCAAAACCCGCATCGACGGCCGCACGCGAGGCACCGAGCGCTGCACCTAGCTTGTCTGCCAAAGGCTCAAGAATTTTGAAACTCTCTGCGCTACCGAGACCACGGCCACCAGATACAACCACGCCGGCACCCGCAAGTTCAGGACGGTCGTTTTTGGCAAGCTCACGCCCCACAAAACTCGCTCGGCCATTATCAGCAACCGCAGCCAGTGTTTCCACTGGGGCGCTGCCACCCTCGGCTGACACGGCATCAAACGCCGTGGTGCGCACAGTCAGCACTTTCTTGGCGTCTTGCGACTGCACCGTGGCAATCGCATTACCAGCATAAATTGGGCGCTCAAACGTGTCCGGCGAAATAACCGCCGTTATGTCAGAGACCTGCGCGACATCGAGTTTGGCAGCCACGCGCGGGGCCACGTTCTTGCCAGACACGGTGGCAGGAAACAAGATGTGGCTGTAGTTGCCAGCCACGGCGAGCACCTGCTCCGCCACGTTTTCTGCAAGTGCATTGGCAAGCGTTTGACCGTCAGCCAACAGCACCTTGGTTACACCAGCTGCCTTGGCCGCCTGGTCGGCCACGGCCTGTGCGCCATGACCGGCGACCAACACCTGCACATCAGCGTCAATTTTGGCCGCTGCGGCGATGACGTTTAGCGTTGCGCCTTTGAGCTGCGCGTTGTCGTGTTCTGCAATGACGAGTACGGACATGATCTACACCACCTTCGCTTCGTTTTTAAGTTTATCCACCAATGCCGCTACATCAGGCACTTTAATGCCAGCCGAACGGCTTGGTGGCTCAGAGACTTTAAGTGTCTTTAAGCGCGGGGCTGCATCAACACCTAGATCGGCTGGGGATACCGTGTCGAGCTGCTTTTTCTTGGCCTTCATAATGTTAGGAAGCGTGACATAACGCGGCTCATTCAGGCGCAGGTCCGTGGTCACAATGGCCGGAAGCGTCAGCGCCAAAGTTTCAAGACCACCATCCACCTCACGTGTGACGGTGGCTTTGCCATCAGCAACCTCTACCTTGCTGGCAAACGTTGCCTGCGGCCAACCCAAGAGCGCAGCGAGCATCTGGCCTGTCTGGTTAGCATCATCGTCAATGGCTTGTTTGCCAAGAATGATGAGCTCAGGCTGCTCTTTTTCTGCGAGTGACTTCAAAATTTTGGCAACAGCCAGCGGTTGCAACTCTTCGTCGGTTTGCACCAGAATGGCACGATCCGCGCCAATGGCCATGGCCGTACGCAGTGTCTCCTGGCATTGGGCAACGCCGCAAGAAACCGCAACAATTTCACTCACCGCACCTTTTTCTTTCAGGCGCACCGCCTCTTCAACGGCAATCTCGTCAAACGGATTCATGGACATTTTCACGTTGGCGATATCAACACCAGTCTGGTCAGACTTGACACGGACCTTGACGTTATAGTCCACCACACGTTTTACAGGCACCAGGACCTTCATCGAGCAATCTCCAGTATGGGTCTTCAAATAAAGTCAGTCAGCGCAAACCCAGGAACGAGCGCGTCTTAGACAACGCCGCTATCGTGCTATTCCCCTGAGGCACCACCTGTCAACGCAGGGGCACGGATTTTTCTGTCTAGTTACGGTCGATTCTACAACTTTGCCAGGGTCCGCACATGGGCAACCACACTGCGTGCCAGCGCGGACAGGTTGTAACCGCCCTCAAGTGCGCTGACGATACGTCCGTTGGCGTGTCTGTCGGCCACTGCCATCAACTGCTCGGTCATCCAAACGTAGTCGGCTTCAACTAAACCTAGCTGGGCCATGTCGTCCTCGCGGTGGGCATCAAACCCAGCCGAAATAAAGATCATTTCGGGGGCATGCGCCTCCAACCGGGGCAACCAATGCTCGGTCACGAGCTCCCGGATGTGATCGCCTCGCGTATAGGCATCGACCGGGATATTGCACATATTAGGTGCTGGGTCGTGCACGCCACAGTGTGGAAATAGCGGGTACTGAAAATAACTGCACATCAATACGCGCTCATCCCCGGCAAATATCGCTTCAGTGCCGTTGCCGTGGTGCACATCAAAATCAATGATCGCCACGCGTGACAGACCATGGTTAGCCAGTGCGTGCGCAATGCCGACGGCGATGTTATTAAAAAAACAAAACCCCATGGCGCGCGCGACAGAGGCGTGATGACCGGGTGGTCGAACCGCACAAAACGCGTTGGCAGCTGCGCCCGCCATGACGGCATCAACCGCCTGAATTACACCGCCGGCCGCGTGGCGGGCAGCTTCCAGCGTGTGCGGGTTCATCGACGTATCACCATCGATATCGCGCACACCTTCGGCAGGCAACCAGCTCGCTAAGCGCTCCAGATGCGTTTGCGCATGCACACGTAGTAAATCTGCATCAGTTGCAGGCGCAGTTACCTCTGCAGTCTGGATGTAGTTGATAATGCCACTGGTAAGCAGTTGATCCGAGATGGCGTCAAGCCGCTCGGGGCACTCTGGGTGCGCTTGCCCCATGTCGTGCAGAAGACAAATCGGGTGGGTTAGAAACAGTGTCTCCATGAGGTCTTTATGCCCAAGGTTATCAGTTATTTCTCATTATTATCACTCTTATTAGGGCTCATGGGGTGCTCTTCGCCTGCCGCCGACTTGAGATTGGACAAAGCTTCTGCACCCGCGCCACAAGCCCAAGTCGCCAGTCAGGCTGCGATTGCGGCTCCAGTTGCTGCTCCACCTGCTGCCCCAGGTCAAACAACTCGCTCAGCCCCCAGCACCACCGACGCAGTCAGCACTTCCCAAGCATCGCCCAACCAGGGCTATATGGCCAGACCTGAGGTCCAAACCTTTGCGAGCACCGTCGCACGTGAACGCAACCTGCCACCCCAAGAAGTCAGCGCACTGTTGACTCAGGCACGCCGTCTGCCCGCAGCCATTCGGCTCATGACCCCACCCGAACCCGGTACACCCGCTGCGCCCAAGAACTGGACAAGCTACCGCAACAACTTCGTTGAGCCCATCCGCATCAATGCTGGCAAAGCTTTCATGGCCAAGCATGCAGAAGCGCTCAGACTAGCGCAAGCCCAGTTTGGCGTGCCAGCCAATATCATCGCAGCCATCATTGGTGTGGAAACACTCTATGGGCAGTACATGGGAAACTACCGTGTGCTGGACGCGCTGACCACGCTATCGTTTGACTACCCTGACCCGTTGCGGCCTGACCGCATCGAGATGTTCCAGGAGCAGCTTGCAGATTTCATCGAGCTTAATTACCAGGGCAAGGTCGACGCCCAGCGGCAGCTCGGTTCATTTGCCGGGGCCATGGGCATTCCGCAATTCATGCCCACGAGCCTTAAACGCTGGGCGGTGGCCAGCGACCCGACCTCAACCCGTATTGACCTTGAGAGCAATGTCAATGATGCCATTCTGTCGGTGGCGAACTTTCTGAAAGTTCATGGCTGGATCGAAGGCCTGCCAGTGTTTGCCCCGGTTGCGCTACCACCGCGAGCTGGCGAACTCGTTGAAGGTGGGCTAACACCCACCCTGAATTGGGATACGCTCAAGGCCGCCGGCGCCACGCTTGACCCTGGCGCGCAAGCAGGCGTTTGGGCCAACTACCCGCTGGGTGTCATTGACCTGCCGCTGCCCGCGCAAGACACGGTGCAGTACCGCACAGCCACACCCAACTTTTTTGCGCTCACTCAATATAACCGTAGCTACTTCTATGCCACCGCGGTGGCTGACTTGGCGCAGGCGCTTGTACAGTGAGTAATCGGATATCACTTTCACTGCGCCAGTAGCCCACCAGCCAAGCACTTACCGGTTAAATATCCCCGTGGACAAATAGCGGTCACCACGATCGCACACAATAAAGACAATGGTCGAGTCTCTAACTTCGGCCGCGACCCGAAGCGCGGCCACCAACGCACCCGCGGCCGAGACGCCGGCACAAATGCCCTCTTCGGCAGCCAATCGCCTGGCCATGGCTTCTGCGTCGGACTGTTCAATGAGCTCAAACCGGTCCACCCGAGCCGCGTCATAAATTTTGGGTAGATAGGCTTGCGGCCACTTACGTATACCAGGAATCTGCGAGCCTTCAGCCGGTTGCGCCCCCACGATTTGAATATCAGGGTTCATGAACTTCAGGAATTTCGACGTACCCATGATGGTGCCTGTCGTGCCCATGGCGCTCACAAAATGCGTCACCCGCCCGGCCGTCTGAGTCCAGATCTCCGGGCCCGTGGTCTTGAAATGTGCCAACGGATTGTCTGGATTGGCAAACTGATCCAGCACAATGCCCTTGCCCTCGCTTTGCATTTGGCCCGCCAAATCACGCGCAAACTCCATGCCGCCTTGGTCAGCGGGCGTGAGAATGAGCTCAGCCCCATACGCAGTCATCGACGCCCGACGCTCAAGCGACAGGTTATCTGGCATGATCAAAATCATCTTGTAGCCACGCATGGCAGCCACCATGGCCAAGGCAATGCCGGTGTTGCCACTGGTGGCTTCAATCAATGTGTCGCCAGGTTTTATATTCCCGCGCTTTTCTGCTTCGAGAATCATGGACAAAGCGGGCCGATCCTTAACGGAACCAGCCGGATTGTTACCCTCCATCTTGCCTAAGATCACATTGCCACGCGGTGCCCCGACCTCGCCTGGCAGGCGCTGCAGGCGAACAAGCGGTGTGTTGCCAACAAGCTGTTCAAGCGTTAAGTACTGCTCCTGAGCCATGGTGATCATTCCTTTCCTGGATTGCTGTCCTAGGTTCTGCGTTTGATATGCATTGCATTGTATTGAATGGCTAGCAAGACTGGTTGCAAAGACCATCTCAGGCCAACCATCACGGAATCTGCAAGATCTCGGGCGTTGCAACGTCATCCGAGCGCACCCGTTGATTGCGCTTACCCGGATGGCTGAACGGTGGCGCTGCCTGCTGGGCAAGTCCAGTAACCTGCTGACAGGGCGCTTGCGGGGAGCCCGCGCACAGCCCCGCTGCCTTGAGCTTGACAATGGTTTTGGGGCCAATCCCTGACAGTCTTTCAGACAGATGCTCAAGCGACTCAAACGGTCCTCGGGCACGCTCAGCCACGATGCGTTGTGCGGTTTTGGCACCAATGCCCTTGATCTGCTGCAGCGCCTGAACATTGGCCTGATTCACGTCAACAGCAGCCAAGCTTGCGCCGCAGCAAAGTAGCGCCGTGGTGAGCACCAGGACTTCCATGTATTTGGTTTGGGTTCTATCTCTGGGATTGAGAATCTTCACAAGCAACACAGGCGCCTCCTAATAAAGGTGCCTATGGTGAGCCCATGCAACGAGCGATTCAATTACGGCAATTACCGCCATTGCGGCATAGTGGCGCAAGCAACTAGGGTTTCAGATGCCCTTGCTCGATCTGGTAACGCACGTAGTCAGCCACACCGGTCTGAACATCTTTGAAGGGTTTGTCATAGCCTGCGGCCCTTAAATCGCCCATGTCAGCCTGGGTATAGCTCTGATAGCGGCCCTTTAAGTCGTCTGGGAACACGGTATAGCGAAGTACGTCTTGCGCAACCAGCTCGTCTAGGCTGAGCGGATCTTGGCGTTTGGCAGCTCGAATGGCATTGACCACTGAACTGGCAACATCGTTAAAGGGCTGGGCACGACCAGTGCCACAATTAAATATCCCACTCGTTTGTGGATGATCCAGAAAATGCAGGTTAACGGAAACCACGTCATCGACTGAGATAAAGTCACGCTTTTGTCCGCCATCGGGGTATCCATCCCAGCCGCCAAAGAGCTGGACATGGCCGTGCTCCACAAACTGGTTCATGTTGTGAAATGCCACGGATGCCATGCGACCTTTGTGTTGCTCGTGCGGGCCATAGACATTGAAGTAGCGCAGGCCCACTACTTGAGCAGTCAGTGATGCAAAGCGTGCCCGAACCACCTGGTCAAATAGAAACTTAGAGTAGCCATAGACATTCAAGGGCTTCTCATTTGCCAAGTCCTCAGCATACACGGGACCGGCCCCATAGACTGCAGCCGATGAAGCGTAGATAAATGGCACACGCTGAGCTTGGGTCCACTCAAACAACTCCAGTGTGACCCGATAGTTGTTGTCCATCATGTAGTGACCATTGCGCTCTGTCGTATCTGAACACGCACCCTGATGAAACACCGCGCGCACCGCACGCAAACTGCCTTCCGCCACCATACGACGGAAATCTGTTTTGTGGAGATAGTCAGCGATCTGGCAACCCACCAAGTTCACAAACTTGTCTCCGTCGGTCAAGTCATCAACGGCCAGAATGTTGGTTTCACCGCGGGCATTTAAGCCACGCACAATGTTGGCGCCCACAAAACCGGCTGCCCCAGTCACGATAATCATTGCAACTCCTCCACCGTCACCGTTGAGGTGCCCAATTTGCCCACCACAATGCCACCGGCTCGATTGGCCCAGCGCATGGCGTCAACCCAGGAAGCGCCCGTGCCCCGCACCACGGCTAACGTGGCCAACACCGTATCACCCGCACCAGAGACATCAAACACCTCGTGAGCCTGAGCGTCCACATGATGACACGCATCATCCATGAACAGAGTCATGCCCTGCTCGGAACGCGTCACTAAAAGCGCCTGCAGCGCCAGTTGCTCGCGCAGTTGCTGAGCGCGCGCAACCAAATCATCCTCGCCACGCCACTGGCCCACCGCCTGTTGCATCTCACTGCGATTTGGCGTCACCAGACTTGCGCCACGATAGCGACCATAGTCCACGCCTTTGGGATCAACCAAGGTTGGCAAGCCCAATTCACGGGCCTTGCCAATCAGATCAGCGACCTGCGCCAAGGCACCTTTGTCGTAATCCGAGAGCACGACCACGTCATGATCAGCCATTAACTGCTTTACCCGACCGGTCAGCGCCTGCACGCACCGCTCTGAGGGCCGCCCCTCAAAGTCCACCCTGACCATCTGCTGCTGGCGTCCAAGCACCCTCATCTTCAATGTCGTGGGATGCGTGTGATCATCCTCAATCAACTCAGACGTGATGCCAGCCTGCTCAAGCATGGCGTGCACCACTTGGCCGGGCTCATCACGCCCCACAATGCCAGCCAGCGTCACTGCCGCCCCCAAGGCTGCGGCATTGCGCGCCACGTTGGCAGCACCGCCGAGTCGATCTTCTCGCTTGCCCACATGCACCACTGGCACAGGTGCCTCTGGCGAAATGCGCTCGACCTCACCGAACCAATAGCGATCTAGCATCACATCACCCACCACCAACACCCGCACACGGGCGGCTGCCTCGCGCGGAAACGCAGGCAAGTCATTCATTTGATTGCTAATGGTTGTTGCCATGGGTTTGCTATGGCTCATGACTGTTCTTCCACACGTCTTGGGCTGTAGGTTTCCCATCCATGACAACCCGGGCATTGCCAATAAAAGGCTTTTGCCTGAAACCCGCATACGCGGCAGCTATAACGATCGAGTCGCTGCGTTTGACGACCGACCAAACGCTTTAACAAATCGAGCGACACCAACCCACCATGGCTATGGTGGGTTGCATCAGACTGAACTTCGTCGTCTTGTTGTGCACGAGCTTGGGCAGCCAAGGCGCGCTCAAGACCCAACAAGCTTGGCTGGGCTGTCAATGCCGCCTGCGCAAATGCCCAAGCAGCCTCGCGGCCTTGCTCACGCCAGATGAGCCGGAACACGACATCAAACAGGTCCAGCGACGGATGTGTCTGATAGTGAGCTGACAAGCGCACCAGTAGCTGCGCACATTCATTTGTGGCCGCAAAATTGTTTTGCAAATCGGCCGCAATCAAGCCGGCATACTCCGGGGCTTCGTCAAGCAGTAGCAATAAGTGATGGCGCTCTACTTTAGCCTTGCCTGAGGCTCGCGCCAAAGCAGCCTCGAGCATCAGCACACGCGCGCGTGACGCGGATGTCGAATCGCTCGCCTGCCCGACCACGGCGCCCGCCTGATCAAGTGCCTGACGTGCGGCGTCGAACTCTGGCGGCTTGCGCATCAAGTGACTCTGGGCAATCTCGCAGTGATAGTGCACCAATTGCGGCACGGACTCGTCGGCAAGCTTGCCTAGCTTGCGCACGGCCTCAATGGCCTTGGGCCAATCATGCTCAGACTCGTAGATACGCACCAGGGCACGGGCAGCTTGCTCTTGGTAGCGGGTGTTCTTAAGTTCCTTGTAGGCCATTTCAGCACGGTCAAGCATGCCCGCCTTCAAATAGTCTTGGGCAATCTCATGCAAGGCGTGCTCACGCTCACGCGAAGGCAGGTCAGCACGAGACAGCAAACTCTGATGAACCCGAATCGCACGCTCCATCTCACCGCGGCGGCGAAACAGGTTGCCCAGCGCAAAATGCAGCTCCGTGGTTTCAGGATCTAGTTTGGCAACCTCAACAAATGCGTCGATGGCACGATCAGGCTGCTCATTAAGCAAAAAATTCAGGCCTTTGAAGTACGAGTCAGGCAGATTGCGGCTCTCACTGAGCATCTGCCGGAAATCGATCCTCGCCGCCAACCATCCAAGGCCAAACAACAACGGCAGAAATATCAGCCACCAGGATTCAAAGGTCATGTCTTAGCACCCGCCAGCTTTACAGAGGCTTGATGGCCGAGTCAGCCGCTGTGGATGAGGTCTGTGCCGATGTCGCGCTGCCCTTTTGGGCTTGCTTAAGGTCACGTTTTAGACGACCTGCCTCACGGCGGCCACGCCAAGTTGATGGCAGCATCAGAAACACACCAAGCACGGTACCCAAGACAAACGCAATCAAAATCACGACCACCAGCGGCACGCTCACAAACTGCATATCACCGAAGAACTGCACATCCACGGGTGCCATATTCTTATAAGCAAACAAGACAACCACGGCAAACACGACGAGCTTGATGGCCCACAGGACGTAACGCATGCCTGACATCCTATAAAGTTAAGCGTTTATTGTAATGCAAGGGTTTATTGACCACTGACATTGCCTGACCCCGCGGCAAATGCGCCAGCCATGCCTTGCTCGACCGTTTGGGGCGGCATCCAACCCAGCGTCTGACGAGTCAAGCTGATATCGACTTGCAAATTCTCTGTCAGGCGACGCATCATTTCTTGCTTGCCCAACATCCTGGCTGCCAGCCCAAGCAGACTGACTGGCACGCGCACTGACTTTAGCGGTACTGCGCAAGCCTTGGCAATTCCACGGGCCAGTCCAAGCGTCGATAGATCTACGCCATCGCTAACCAGAAACACCTTGCCTGCCGCATTGGGGTGCGTTGCACACACGCGAACCAGATCCACCAAGTTTGATAAGCTCACCAAACTTCTGCGATTCAAATCCAGCGCCCCAATGGGCAAAGGCACGCCTTTGCGCACAGCGCGCTCCAGCAATTCCAAATTACCTTTGGCGCCGGGTCCGTAGACCAGTGGCGGGCGCACGATGGTGACTTGCAGCCCCGTTTGTTCGGCCAACGACTGTAGGCCCTGTTCAGCCTCAAACTTGGACAAAGCGTACGGATCGGTCGGGGCCACTCGGTCAGTTGCCACAAACGGATGACCGGGCTCGGTGAACTCGCCATTGACTTTAATGGTGCTTAGAAACACCAACCGCTTAACACCGGCTTGTGCGCAGGCGTGCGCTAGGCGCACGGTGCCATCGCGATTGACCGCCAAAAAACGTTCCAATTCGTCAAGTGCGGGGTTCATCACGTGCACTCGAGCAGCCGCATGAATCACCACGTCCACTTGGTCGAGTAACCAGCGCGCTTGTGGATTAGCCAGATCAGGTGCTTGCACCGCAGACACACCCGCAATGGGGAGGAACGCTTGGGGTTGGCGCACCGCTGCCTGCACGGCAAAGCCCCTCGCTGCCAGGGTTCGGCAAAGCGACTGGCCCACTAGTCCATTGGCACCCGTCACCAGCACCGTGCCGTGAGCCCGGCTTGGGGCGGTCTGCACCGAATCGTTAGAAATATTGGAAGTATGGCCAGGATGATTTGCCGCCATCATGATGCGGTTACATCACAGACAATCAGGATGACGATTCAACGTCAGTCGGTGTAGGAATGGCATGGCCATTATCCACACGCTCGCGCAACTCCTTACCCGCTTTGAAATGAGGTACGCGCTTGCCAGGAACTGAGACCTGCTCACCTGTCTTGGGGTTGCGTCCAAGGCGTGGTGCACGCTGCGACAAAGAGAAACTCCCAAAACCGCGAATCTCGATGCGCTGACCGTTGGCCAGCGACTCCACCATGGTATCGAGAATGGTTTTGACAGCCACGTCAATGTCACTGGCAGCGAGCTGCTTATGGCTCGCTGCCAGTGCCGCGATAAGTTCTGACTTGGTCACAACGATCTCGCGATTATGCTGGCTTATTCGCCATCTTTGGCTTGATCAAGCTTGGCTTTCAACAGAGCACCAAGATTGGTCGTACCCGTGGTCGCGCCTGCTTCAGACATGCGCTGCAACGTGTCAGCCGTATCAGCATTGTCACGAGCCTTGATCGAGAGCTGGATCGAACGAGCCTTGCGGTCCACGTTGATGATCATCGCCTCAATCTCTTGGCCTTCCTTGAGCACTGTCGTGGCATCTTCGACACGGCCACTGGCCATCTCAGAAGCACGCAAGTAACCCTCAACTTCCAGTGACAACGTGACCACAGCGCCCTTGGGCTCAACCGACTTAACCGTGCCTTGCACCACTGCACCTTTGTCGTGTGTCGCGGCAAAGTTGTTAAACGGATCGCCTTCAAGCTGCTTCACGCCGAGCGAAATGCGCTCTTTGTCGGTATCAATGGCCAGCACCACGGCTTGCAGCTCGTCACCTTTTTTGAAGTTACGCACTGCCTCTTCACCGGTATCCGTCCATGACAAGTCAGACAAGTGAACCAAACCGTCGATGCCGCCAGGCAAACCAACAAAAACGCCAAAGTCGGTGATCGACTTGATCGCACCGCTGACCTTGTCGCCACGCTTGAAGTTGATCGAGAACTCTTCCCAGGGGTTTGCACGGCACTGCTTCATGCCCAACGAAATACGGCGACGCTCTTCGTCAATCTCAAGCACCATGACTTCAACTTCTTCACCGAGGGTCACGACTTTGCGTGGATCGACGTTCTTGTTGGTCCAGTCCATTTCAGAGACGTGCACCAAGCCTTCGATGCCGGCTTCAACCTCGACAAACGAACCGTAATCGGTCAGGTTGGTCACCTTGCCGAACAAGCGAGTGCCCTGGGGGTAACGACGGGCCAAACCGATCCATGGATCTTCGCCCAACTGCTTGACTCCCAGTGAAACACGGCTCTTTTCTTGATCGAACTTCAAGACCTTCGCTTCGATTTCCTGACCAACTGCCAGAACCTCGGAGGGGTGACGCACACGGCGCCATGCCATGTCGGTAATGTGCAGCAAGCCATCGATGCCGCCCAGATCCACGAACGCGCCGTAGTCGGTAATGTTCTTGACCACACCTTTGACGGTTGCGCCTTCGCTCAAGTTCTCGAGCAGCTTTTGGCGCTCTTCGCCCATGCTGACCTCGAGGACAGCACGACGTGACAACACCACGTTGTTACGCTTGCGGTCAAGCTTGATGACCTTGAACTCCATGGTCTTGCCTTCAAACGGCGTGGTGTCCTTGACTGGGCGGGTGTCAACCAATGAGCCCGGCAAGAACGCACGAATGCCGTTGGTCATCACGGTCAGGCCACCTTTGACCTTGCCAGTGATGGTGCCAGAGACCAGCTCGTTGCTCTCGAGCGCTTGCTCAAGGGACAACCAAGCCGACAGGCGCTTGGCGCGATCGCGAGACAGCACGGTATCACCGTAGCCGTTCTCAAGCGAATCAATCGCCACAGAGACAAAATCGCCGGGGTTGACTTCAAGCCCACCCTGATCGTTTAAAAATTCTTCAAGCGGAATGAAGGCTTCAGACTTCAGGCCCGCATTGACAATCACGAAGTTGTGATCGATGCGCAGCACTTCGGCGGAGATAACCTCGCCGGACTTCATGTCCTGCTTTTTAATGCTTTGTGCAAATAAATCGGCAAAGCTTTCGCCGCCGGTCAAGTTTTCAGTGGTTGGTTGAGTTGACATGTAAAGGGTACCTGGTGGATCCATTTGATCCGGTTTCTCGCGGTGTCGGTTGCCGGACAATATGCCAGAACAAACGACGCACGGTGTTATGAATAACCGCCTCTGGATCATCGATCGTTCGCTAGACTTTCGATCACCATTTAGCGGGGCTTGTGCTACGCTTCCCCCAAAAGTTGAGGAAAGCTTTATATCTTATCATAAAAATATCGTTTTTGATCAACACTTTAGCAACTCACTGACACCACATTGACGCTCATGGGCGACACCAACCTGCTAAATCTCGCTGTCAAACTACTGACGTGGTCGGCCACGCCATTGGGTTTGCTGTGCCTGGGCGTGACAGCTGGCTGGGTCATCAAGAGGGTCTGGCCAAGACGTCTCTGGGGATCAGCACTGATGACACTGGCTGTGCTACAGGTCATCCTCTTTGCCATGCCTGGCGTGGCGCACCAATTACAAGCGGGCTTAGAGCGCCGGGCAGTCGCGATCACCAAGGCCAATGAGGGCGGTCCCTACGATGCAATTTTGCTCTTGGGTGGACTGACACGCTCGACTCAGTCACCACTGGCGCCCGACTGGCAACCTGACCTAACCGAAGCGGCTGATCGTGCGGTTCATGCCGCGAGCCTTTGGCATCAAGCTATCGCCCCACACATCATTGTCAGTGGTGGCGTCTGGCCAAGCACGCCGCCCAAACCTGCCGAAGCCTTTTGGATCGCGCAGCTACTGACGCAACTTGGGGTACCACCAGAGGCCATCGTGCTCGAAACGGACTCAACCACCACCCGCGAGAACGTCAAAAACGTCGCACAAATCATGCGCGACAGAGGCTGGCTTGGTCGTCTGGCGCTGGTCACCTCGGCCTCACACTTGCCGCGCGCCATGGCCAATGCGCGTCGCGCTGGACTTCAGGTCGATGCCTACCCCACCGACTGGCAAGCACATGCCATCAAAGATCGCGCACTGGCCTGGCTACCCAGCACCGATGCCTTAGACACCAGTAACCGAGCACTCAAGGAATGGATTGCGCTCACCTGGGGTTATTGAACACTGCGTTGCAATTTATGCCACAGCGACAGAATCGCTGCCACGGTCTCATCCACGGTCAAACGCGATGAGTCAAGCTGATGCGCATCCGCAGCCGGCTTAAGCGGTGCGACCGCCCTGTCAGTGTCGCGCGCGTCACGCTCTTTGAGGTCAGCGAGCACCGAGGCTTCATCAGCCTCCACACCGCGCTCGCGCAATTGCTGACACCTGCGCTGAGCGCGGGCTTTAACATCAGCGACCAGGAAGATCTTCAAATCGGCGTGAGGGAACACCACCGTTCCCATGTCTCGGCCGTCGGCCACAAGCCCAGGCGCGCGCCTGAACACACGCTGGCGCTCCAGCAAAGCCTCACGCACGGGCGCTGCCGGCGCAAGCCGCGAAGCCAAATTACCCACATGCTCTTGCCTGATCAGCTCCGTGACGTCCTGATCGTCCAGCAAAATCCGACCCTGCTCAAACCGGATATCCATACGCCGCGCTGCCAGGGCCACAGCGGCCACGTCATTGGCATCAATGTTTTTATCCAGCACAGTCCAGGCGACCAAGCGATACAAAGCGCCGCTGTCAAGAATGTGCCAGCCGAGCTCAGTCGCTAGCCTGGCCGCAACGGTTCCTTTGCCCGACGCGGTTGGACCATCGATCACAATCGCGGGTACCGCCTCTGCCATCACACTCACGACACCACCTGCATATAAACAGAAAAATATTCCGGAAACGTTTTAGCCACACACCCTGGATCCTCAATCGTCACCGGCACCGGCCCAAACGCTGCCAATGAGAAGCACATGGCCATGCGATGGTCATCGTAGGTATGGATGCTGGCCCGATGCCACGCATCCTGCGCGATCGGATACACCGTGATCCAATCCTCGCCGCTATCCACCTTGGCGCCGAGCTTACCGAGTTCGGTGACCATGGCATGGATGCGATCGGTTTCTTTCACACGCCAGCTGCCGATGTTACGTAAGGTACATGGCCCGTCCGCATAAATGGCCAGCACGGCTGCAGTCATCGCCGCATCCGGTATCAGATTGAAGTCTTGGTCAAATGCCTTTAATCGCGCGCCGCTTGCGACTGACAGGCCAGAGACCGTCAACGAGTTGGGCAAGCAGTCGATCTGCGCCCCCATTTGTTCAATGGTGGCGGCAAATGCCATGTCACCTTGAATGCTGTCCTGGCCCACGCCCTCAACGGTCAGGGGACCTTCTCCAATCAAACCCAAGGCCATGAAATAAGATGCTGACGAGGCATCACCTTCAACATGAACCGCGCCCGGAGACCGATACTGTGCCTCTTTGGGGACCACAAACACCAACTGACCGGCCTCATCCGTTTGGCGCTCAACCAGGACCCCAAAGCGCGACATGAGCTCAGTGGTGATATCAATATAGGGTTTGGAAATCAAGGTGCCAACGACGCGAATGCGCAGATCTTGACCGGTCTGCGACACCAACACAGGCGCAGCCAACAACAAAGCCGTCAGAAACTGGCTTGACACCGAACCATTAACCTCGATGGCGCTACCTTTGGGCAGAGCAGGCTTGATGCGCAATGGTGGGTAACCAGGCTGGCCCAGATACTCGATATCAGCACCCAAACCTTGCAAAGCGTCCACCAAATCACCAATCGGGCGCTCATGCATGCGCGCAACGCCAGTGAGCTCATAATCGCCGCCGGCAAAGGCCAAAGCCGCCGTCATGGGCCGATAGGCAGTGCCAGCATTACCAAGAAACAAATTGGCCTGGCGCATACGGAAGTGACCTGGGCTCGTGATGGTCACCACGCCGTCTTTGCGACGACCGACACCCACACCCAAACTGGATAACGCCTGCAACATCACACGGGTGTCATCCGAGTCCAGCAGGCCATGAATATCGGTAGAGCCAACACTTAATGCTGCCAAGAGCAATACCCGGTTGGAAATGCTTTTGGAGCCTGGTAACTGGACCGTGCCATGCGCTCGCGTGACCGGCTCAAGCATTAGGTTTGATTCATTGCCCGGATTCATGTCGGATCGTTACCACCGTCTTGTTTGTTTCGTTTTTGCTGTTCACCCCATTGGCGTCGTACGCTGGCCGCATGGGCAAGAATCTCATTGAGCCATGCCTCATCATTTGCGCGTAAAGCCTCACGCGCCTGTCCCAGCAAATCATGCAAAGCATCCAACTGTCGCAACATTGCTGGGCGGTTGGCCATGAAAATGTCACGCCACATTTCGACCGAGCCTTGGGCAATGCGCGAGACATCACCAAAACCAGCGCCCGCTAGCCGCAGGTTTAAATCCGCATTGGCATCGCGTGCCACATGCTCCACATACAGGCTAGCTAACCAATGTGGCAAATGGCTGACAGCGGCCAACACATCGTCATGCTGCTCTACATCCATGGTCACTAGGCACGCCCCGCATGCCCGCCACGCATCAGAGACGAATTGAATTGAAGCAGCCGTGTTCTCAGGCAATGGACAAACCACCACATGGCGGTGACGGTAAAGATCTGCAAACGCAGCTTGTGGGCCCGATTCGTGTGACCCCGCAATCGGGTGCGCTGGCACAAACTGAGCAATGCGTTGGCCAAGCGCCGCACGCGCAGCCGTGACCACGTTGCCTTTGGTGCTGCCACCGTCCGTGATTAAGGCGGTATCGGCGAGGTTCGCAGCCAGCCCTTCAAAGATCGGTTCAAACGAACCCACCGGTGCTGCGAGCATGATGAGGTCAGCTTCACGCGCAGCCTGTTCCAATGTCGCAATTTCATCAATCACGCCGAGATCACGAGCCTGCGCAAGCGTTGCGGGCTTGCGACCAACGCCTAACACCCGACTCACACAACCAGCTTGCTTAAGCCCCAGCGCAAACGAGCCACCAATGAGCCCCACACCCACAACCGCCAGCGTATCTATCCGCAATGGCTGTGCATTGGCGACATCACTTGCTCGACCACTCACGCAAGCTCCTTACCAAGCACCTCAGTCATGGCGTGAATCAAGATCGCATTTTCTTCAGGCAAACCAATCGAGATGCGCAACCACTCGGGCAAACCATCGGCCGCGACCGGACGCACAATCACCCCACGCTTGAGCAGCGCCTGGTTAATGGCATTGGCATCGCCCACATGCACGAGCACGAAGTTGGCATAGCTTGGCACGTACTTCAGTTTCAGACGCTCAAAGGCTTCTTGCAACTGCTTTTTACCAGCCGCATTGACTTCAGCGCTGCGCGCCAAAAACTCATCGTCCTGGAAGGCTGCCATCGCAGCCGCTTGGGCCAGCGAGTTCACATTGAAGGGCTGACGCACGCGCGCCATTAGGTCTGTCAGTGCTGGCTGCGCCAGGCCGAACCCCACCCGCAAACCCGCCAAGCCGTATGCCTTGGAAAAACTGCGCGAAACCACCAGATTCTCAAACCGCTTCACCAGCGCCACGCTGTCAATCCGAACATCAGCAGGCAGGTATTCGTTATACGCCTCATCCAGCACCACCGTCACCCGGTTACCATGCGCTGCTTGCACACGCTCTAAAAACCGCGTGATCTGCTCAGCGCTTTGGAAGGTGCCCGTTGGGTTGTTCGGATTGGCGATGAACACCACGCGCGTATTTGGCGCAATGGCATCAAACATGGCATCCAGATCATGGCCAAAGTCCTTGGCCGCCACCACCAGATGCTCGGCGCCACGTGCCTGCGTGGCTAAGCGGTAAACCACAAACGCAAACTGCGAATACACCGCACTGTAGCCAGGCTCTAAAAGTGCCATGCCCACCAGCTCGAGAATATCGTTTGAGCCATTGCCCAGCGTAATCCAGCCCGCTGGCACATCCAGCCGTTTAGCAATCACTTGTTTTAAGGCGTAACCACCAGGGTCCGGGTAACGGCCCAAACCCTTTAACTCATGCTCAATGGCTTTTTTAGCCGACTCGGGCATGCCCAACGGGTTCTCGTTGGATGCCAGCTTGACCACCTGCTCTGGTTTAAGGCCAAGCTCTCGCACCAGATCGTCAATCGGCTTACCCGGAATATAGGGCTGAATCTCTTTGATGTGATTCGGCGCAACCAGCCCTTTGACACCCATGCTGTCTTTGATCGTCTCGCTCACGTCTGCCTCGGATAAGAACCCAGCACCTTTAAAAATGCACAGCGCGCCTGCAACTCAGACAACGCCCTGGCCACTGCCGGATCCTGGCGATGGCCTTCAATATCAACGTAAAAGTAGTACTCCCACTGGCCGGTTCGCGCCGGGCGCGACTCAAACCGATACATCGACACGCCATTGTCAGCTAACGGGGCCAACATCTTGTAAACCGCACCAGCCTCATTGGGCACAGCCAGGATCAAACTGGTCTTGTCAGCACCACTGGGTAAGGTATCAATCTTGCCAATCGCTAAAAACCGGGTGCGGTTCGATGGATCATCCTGAATGCCCTCAGCCACAACCTCCAAGCCCCAAGCTCTGGCGGCAATATCACTGGCAATCGCAGCCACCGTTGGGTCTTGCGCCGCAATACGGGCCGCTTCGGCGTTGCTAGCCACCGGCTCACGCACTAGGTGCACGTGATTCATGCCCAGCCAATGCTGGCATTGCGCCAAGGCCTGTGGATGCGCCATGACGCGCGTCACACCATCGATGGTGCCGCTTTTGGTCAACAGACAATGGCGAATCACAATCGTGTGCTCACCGACAATACGCACGGGCGTGTTCAACAACAGATCAAGCGTGCGGTTGACGGCACCCTCGGTGGAATTTTCAACCGGCACAATCCCCACATCGGCACCATCAGACTCAACCCTTCTGAACACCTCATCAAAATCTGGGCATGGCACACCGGAAATATCCTGCCCCATGTACTCAAATGCAGCCTGCTCCGAGAATGACCCCATGGGTCCGAGGTAAGCCACACGGATATCTTTTTCTAAGCCGCGACAGACCGAAATAATTTGCGACCAAATGGCATCAATGGCTTTGTCACCAACCGGTCCTTCATTGGCTGACTGCAGCGCACGGATCACTTGTGCTTCCCGCTCAGGCCTAAACACCGGCCCTTGCTCATGATGCGCGTGCTTGACGGTGCCTACAGCTTGCGCAGTGCGAGCGCGCTCATTAATTAACGCCAGAATTTGCTGATCAAGGCTGTCGATCTTCTGACGCAATGGCAACAGTTTGGCCTGCAGTTCTTTATCCATGTTCGCGTTCAAACCATTGTAGATACTCAATCAGTGCCATCACCCCAGCGACCGGCATGGCGTTATATATCGAAGCGCGCATGCCACCGACTGACTTGTGACCTTTGAGTTGATTCAGGCCTGCGGCACGCGCCCCATCCAGAAATGCTTGGTCCAAAGCGGCATCTGACAAGGTAAATGGCACGTTCATGCGCGAGCGCACCGAGGGGTGTACCGGCACCCGGTAAAACCCCGACTGATCAAAAAAACCGTACAACGCTTGCGCCTTGGTCAGATTGACTTTCTCAATGGCAGCCAAGCCACCCTGCTGCAGCAGCCACTTGAACACCAACCCCGCCACGTAGATCGCGTAAGTCGGTGGTGTGTTGAAACGCGAGCGCTCCTTGGCCACGTTGGCATAATCAAACGCCGACGGGCAAATGGGTAAAGCATGACCAATCAGCTCTCGACGAACAATCACCATGGTCACGCCTGCAGGGCCAGCATTTTTCTGGGCACCTGCATACAGCATGCCCACCCGGGAAAAATCCATCGGGCGCGACAAAAAGTGCGACGAAGCGTCAATAACGAGCGGCACATCGGGCGCACCAAGCGCTGCCATGGCGTGGGCATCGGGCCAGTCCATAAACTCCACCCCACCAATCGTCTCGTTGCTGCACAGGTGCAGGTACGCCGCCGTCGGCCTGACAATCCAGTTAGCCACAGCAGGCACCCAGGTAAGCGGTGCATACGTGGTGCCACCGTCTTCGAAAGCCGTCTCGCTCGATGCAGCCACGGCAATGTCACCATACTTGCCGGCTTCTTTGAAGGACTTGACTGACCAAGTGCCGGTGAGCACATAATCGGCCTGCCGTTGTTGGCCACGGCCCAGCAGATTCAACGGCACAATCGCGTTTTCTGCCGTTGCGCCGCCCTGCATAAAGAGCACCGCAAACTCTTCGCCAACGCCCAACAGTTCGCGCAAGTCCGCCTCCGCTTCATCACAAATCTGTGTGAACTCGGGCCCTCGATGGCTCATCTCCATGACCGACATGCCACTGCCATGCCAGTCAAGCATCTCGGCGGCGGCTTGCTCCAGCACTGCCTCAGGCAAGACGGAGGGGCCAGCCGAGAAGTTCCAGGGACGCACGGTGGACACGTTACTTACTCGCCTGACGGTGGTGTTGCATCCGGCGTGGCCGCATCATCTGCACCGGCGTCTTTTGAGTCATCGGTGGCATCACCGCTCGCCTGACTTGCAGCGCCACCAGACTCATCTGCCTCATCAGACTCATCCACATCACGCTCGGCAACCCGTCGCACACCTGAAAGACGGCTGCCGTCGTCCACGCTGATCAGGGTTACACCCTGCGTTGCGCGGCCCATCTCCCGGATTTCCGAAACACGCGTTCTGACCAGTACGCCACCGTCGGTAATGAGCATGATCTCGTCTTCACTAGACACCAGCACCGCACCCACGACTTTGCCATTGCGCTCAGACGTCTGAATCGCAATCATACCCTTGGTGCCACGGCCGTGACGGGTGTATTCAATGATTGGCGTGCGCTTGCCGTAGCCATTTTCAGTGGCGGTCAGCACCGTCTTGGTCTCATCGCCAGCAACAACCATGGCAATGACTTCCTGAGTTTCATCCAGCATCATGCCGCGCACGCCGCGAGCATTGCGCCCCATGGGACGCACATCGTCTTCACTAAAGCGCACGGCCTTGCCTGCGTCAGAGAACAACATCACATCACACTGACCATCCGTCAACTCTGCGCCAATTAGATAGTCGCCCTCATCGAGGGTGACTGCAATGATGCCGGCCTTGCGCGGATTGGAAAAGTCAGACAACGGTGTTTTCTTGACCGTGCCACGCGCTGTAGCCATAAAGACCATGTGCTCATCGGAGAACTGCTTGACTGGCAACACAACCGTAATCTTTTCACCGTCAATCAACGGGAACATGTTCACGATGGGGCGCCCTCGAGAGTTTCGAGTCCCTTGCGGCACTTCCCAGACCTTAAGCCAATAGAGACGGCCTCGGTCGGAGAAGCACAACAAGTAGTCGTGTGTGTTAGCAATAAAGAGCTGATCAACCCAGTCGTCTTCTTTGGTGGCAGTGGCCTGCTTACCGCGGCCGCCCCGGCGCTGGGCTCGGTATTCCGACAGGGGCTGGCTCTTGATATAGCCACTGTGAGAAAGCGTCACCACCATGTCGGTTGGCGTGATCAGGTCTTCGGTGTCGAGCTCCGTGGCATTGTGCTCAATTGAGGATCGACGAACATCCTTGGCACTGGTGGAGAACTCAGCCCGGATTGCCTCAAGCTCCTCGGCAATGATGACGGTGATGCGCTCTGGTTTCGCCAAAATATCGAGCAAATCGGCAATGTTGTCCATGACCGACTTGTATTCGCTGACGATCTTGTCTTGCTCAAGGCCAGTCAAGCGCTGCAGGCGCATGTTCAGAATTTCCTGCGCCTGAACATCACTTAACCGATACAGTCCGTCGCCCTGCAAACCAAAGTTAGGTGACAGGCCATCTGGGCGGTAGGCGCCACTGCCACCCGGCGTATCGCCGTCCGCGCGTGAGAGCATTTCACGTACCAGCGACGAATCCCAGGCACGGGACATCAGCTCCTGGCGCGCCACTGGTGGCGTGGGTGCGGACTTAATGATCGTGATGAACTCGTCAATATTTGCCAGTGCAACCGCCAAGCCCTCGAGCACATGACCACGTTCACGGGCCTTGCGCAACTGAAACACCGTGCGACGTGTAACCACTTCGCGACGGTGTGACAGAAAATAATCCACCATCTGCTTTAGGTTCAACAAACGCGGCTGGCCGTCTACCAGAGCCACTAAATTAATGCCAAACGTGTCTTGCAACTGTGTGTTCTTGTACAGATTGTTCAGGACCACTTCAGGCACTTCACCACGCTTGAGTTCGATGACCAAGCGCATGCCGTCCTTGTCCGACTCGTCACGAATATCTGAAATGCCCTCGATTTTCTTCTCGTTGACAAGCTCAGCCATGCGCTCTTGCAGCGACTTCTTGTTAACTTGGTAGGGCAGCTCATCGACGATGATGGACTGACGATTACCCTTTTCCATGTCCTCAAAGTGCGTCTTAGCACGCATGATGACGCGCCCACGACCAGTCCGATAGCCTTCGCGCACACCAGACATGCCATAAATAATCCCGCCCGTGGGGAAATCGGGCGCTTTAATGAGCTCAATCAACTCATCAACCGTGGCCGTTGGATTGCGTAGTACATGCATACAACCATCAATCACTTCACCAAGATTGTGCGGTGGAATATTGGTGGCCATGCCAACGGCAATGCCAGAACTGCCATTGACCAGCAAATTTGGCAACCGAGTGGGCAACAGTAGTGGCTCATGCTCGCTGCCATCATAGTTAGGCCCAAAATTGACAGTTTCTTGGTCAATATCAGCCAACAACTCATGGGCAATCTTGGACAGGCGAATCTCGGTGTAACGCATGGCTGCCGCGCTATCACCATCGATCGAGCCGAAGTTGCCTTGGCCGTCAACCAGCATGTAACGCAGCGAAAAGTCCTGTGCCATACGCACAATCGTGTCATACACAGCCTGATCACCATGCGGGTGATACTTACCAATGACGTCACCCACAATACGAGCAGACTTTTTATAGGCTCGGTTCCAGTCATTGTTCAGTTCGTGCATGGCAAACAATACGCGCCGATGCACTGGCTTTAATCCGTCACGAACGTCCGGCAACGCTCTACCCACAATCACGCTCATCGCGTAGTCGAGATAGCTGCGGCGCATTTCTTCTTCGAGGGAGATCGGGAGTGTTTCCTTAGCGAAGGAATCCATAAGAGATGTAATCTATGTCGAGGATTAAAAGGCCGCCACAACCTCTGGCTGTATCGGTTTGAAACAAACTTTACATTCTACACTTCGATGCTAATGATGTCCGATCCCCAAGGTCACTTACCCAAGATCGGGCAACTGTACCGGCGTAACTAATAAAAGTTCCTGCCAAACCACACAAAAGTTTCAGCCACTCCCGCCCAAATCAGTCCGACGTGGGGCAAATTAACAACGATTTGTTGCCAAAACCCAACAACAAATCATCGGAATTCGAAAATTTACGTCGATACGAGCATCGAAAGTAGCAACAGGGATCGCAATTGCGCACAAATCGCTTAAGATTTCACTCAACACGCAGGAAACCCAGTGTGTCGATATTTTTAACTTGCTCTTAGCGTTGTTATACTGGCCCCGTTTCCTGAATTGCGGCGGGGGTTCGCTGCGAGACTAACTTTCAGCTTTAAGCTTAACGAGGAGAAACATGAACAAGCCCTCAAAATTCGCTCTGGCAATCGCCTTCGCTGCCGTTACGGCAACCGGTGCTGCTTCCGCTCAGTCCAATGACAACTGGGTCAACAGCTACGGCAACGTTTGGAAAAACAGCTATGGTCAATGCTGGCAAGACAGCTTCTGGACCCCAGCCACGGCTGATCCTCAGTGCGTCGACAAAAAAGACTCCCCGGTCTCAGACAAGGTTGTTTTCAGTGCTGACACCTTCTTTGACTTCAACAAGTCAAACCTCAAGCCTGAAGGCCGTCAATTGCTTGACCAGGTGGCAGCCCAGCTGAACACCATCAAGCTCGAGACCGTTATCGCTGTCGGTTACACCGACTCGATCGGCTCAGTTGACTACAACTTAGGCCTCGGCCAGCGCCGTGCTGATGCTGTTAAAGCTTACCTCGTCTCCAAAGGCGTGGCTGCTGACCGTATCTACACGGAAAGCAAAGGCAAAGCAGATCCGATCGCTTCTAACGCCACCGCCGAAGGTCGCGCCAAGAACCGTCGCGTAGAAGTTGAAATCGTGGGTAGCCGCAGCTAATTCGGCCCTTCGATTAGAAAAGGCCTCCTTCGGGAGGCCTTTTTTTTACCCGGCCCCTGTTACCTCACCAATCCATCACACGAAAGTCGGGTCAAGTGCCAGCCACGAGCGCAATCTGCGACAATACAAACATCCTCGATTCTGTTCTGTCAAAGCACATGAGCCACGCAAAAAACCCGATATCAGCTGAAACCAACGTTGATCCCGCTGAAATCCAGAAATTCAGTGCGCTTGCCTCGCGCTGGTGGGATCCGAATAGCGAATTCAAGCCACTGCACGCCATTAACCCCCTTCGTCTAAGCTGGATTCAAGCGCACATCAACCCTGGAGAGCCTGCGCAGGCGCTAAAGGATAAAACAGTACTGGACGTTGGTTGCGGCGGTGGCATCCTCGCTGAGGCCATGGCACTAGGTGGTGGCGAGGTCAGTGGCATTGACCTGGCAGAAAAGTCACTGACGGTGGCCAAACTCCACAGCTTAGAATCAGGCGTCAAAGTCAATTACGAGAGCATCAGTGCCGAGGCGATGGCTCGCCGCCAGCCTGGGAGTTTTGATGTGGTGACCTGCATGGAGATGCTTGAGCACGTGCCAGACCCGGCATCGGTAGTTCAAGCCTGCGCCGATCTTGCCAAACCCGGCGGTTGGCTCTTCTTCTCGACCATCAACCGCAACCCAAAGTCGTTTCTATTTGCCATTGTCGGCGCAGAATACATTCTGAAGTTATTACCAAAAGGCACACACAGCTGGGAAGCGTTTATCAAGCCAAGCGAATTGGCTGATGCCTGTCGGGCAGCCGACCTAAACGTCACCACGGTCATTGGCATGACCTACAACCCATTCACCCAAGTCTACAAACTCGGGGACGATACCAGCGTCAATTATCTGCTCGCCGCGCGCAAGCCTCAGTAGTCCCTGGGGATTCCGTATTTGCCACATTTGAAAGCATTGCGTGTCGCGCTATAATCATTGCTGTTTTGGCAACTAATTTTTGGCAACGACATGAAATCTACACTTCTCAGTCACAGGGGTTACCACGGATCGATCGAACCGTCAGTACGTGACGGCAGACTCAAAGGACATATTCTGTTCATTGACGACATGATCACCTACGGCGCCGCGACTATCCCCGAGCTACAAAAAGCTTTCAACGCCGCCGTGGACGGCTACCTAGCAGACTGTGCCCGTCACGGCAAATTTCCACAACGCCCGTTTAAAGGGCAGTTTAACGTTCGCATTACCCCTGCGCTGCATCAAACAGCCGTTCTGCACGCCGAATCAGAGGGCACGTCACTGAACAATGTGGTGGTTCAAGCGCTAAGAACTTACCTAGAGGACTCAGAACAAGGGCAACAACCGGATCAGGTAGCGCTAGACACTGATCAAAATTCGCAAACCACACCAAGCAAGGAGCTGACACAGGCCGAAGCAGCCTAAAGCCTAAGGCAACGGCAACGGCAACGGTTACCTGCCCCCAGGACCTGAACGCCCAACCTTAGCCTTCTTGACCAAATATTGCTCGCGCCGCGCCTTACAATCGGTTTCTCAATCGATTCTAGGGGCGGTTTTTCATGACACATCTGGTTCTGTTTGACTTCGATGGCACTTTTGCCGACACGGCGCCCGACATGGCCGCGGCAGCCAACCGCCTGCGCTTGCAACGCGGTATGCCTTCTTTACCGGTTGATCGTCTAAGACCTTTTGTATCCATGGGCGCGCGCGGAATGATCAAAGCCTCACTCGGCTTTGACGTCGACCACCCAGAGTTTGAAACCGCTCGCGTCGCGTTTCTAGCTGACTATGAACAAAATAGCACCACAGATACCGTCATTTTTGATGGTATCGCCGAACTGTTAGAGAACATCCGCGCTGCCAACATGCGCTGGGGCATCGTGACAAATAAACACACGCGCTATGCCAAGCCGATCGTGACCTGGCTTAACCTGCCCGATTGCGCCACGCTGGTCTGTGGCGATACCGTTCAATTCGCCAAGCCACACCCCATGCCTTTGCAACATGCCGCCAAAGAAGCGGGATTTGAACCACAGGCATGTTTTTATGTGGGAGATGACCTGCGTGACATACAAGCTGCTAAAGCAGCTGGCATGCCCTCCATAGCAGCGGCCTATGGCTACTGTGGACTTGAACACCCGGTTGAGAGCTGGCAAGCAGATGCCATTGTTGAACACCCACTACACATCTGGGATGCGATTCAAACACTCAAAGGGCGAAACTAAGCCTCAGACACGATCACCGGCCATTGGCATTAATTGCGCTAGCCGCGTTGCCACAAAAGCAGCAATCAGGGCCTTAATGATATCGCCTGGCATGAAAATCGCCACCGCCAGCACCGCTTTGGACAGTGGCGTATCGGTCACGACCGCTAGCCAGGGAACGCCAACCAGATAAACCGTCAGCGCCCCCCCCAGGATTGCCGCCGTAAGATTGCCAGCAAAAACCTGAGCGCCACTGCGCTGACCTTCGGTCACTTGTGCGGAACGGCGAGCCATCCACCCAGCCACAAAAGCACCCGGCAAAAAACCGATTAGAAAACCACCCGTTGG
>CAZLFB010000096.1:0-3324 GCA_964558695.1 uncultured Orrella sp. | reverse complement strand
GTGTTGACACGCGTGGCTACCGAGAACTGAAACCATTTATGCCCATGTTAGCTTTGTTGCTGCCTCATCGCATGAGATCGTGAATCGTGCCCTCGAGCTTGTGCGGTCACCGGCAAGCGCGAATCCTCTCAACGTCGATCATGATCAGGACCTTACCCATTAGCCAGATGCCAGACTGAGACAATCAGTTAGCTCACCGGCGTGCGGTTTACGTGCGCTGGCTTGCAACAGACGGCAAAAACCCATCACCCGGTAACGATCGTTCTTTTGGTCGCGGCTGTAACCAGGCGTTGCCTCTATGTCGTCCACCCGCAACATGACGTATTTCTACGACTAGAAAACACCTTTCACTGCACGCATACTGCCCGTCCTTTTGCGTCACCGAGGGACGCTGATGAATCACACCCACCTTCGGTTGATCTCAGGCAACGAACCAATTTTTAGGTGATGCGGCACCCTAAGGACAAAGGCGTTGCCACCGCCGTGACACGAGAAGTTCAGCTTGAAGACTTGCGGGCTCAACCCATCGCGCACAAACCATGGTGCAGCCATGTCGATAAGGCATTCAGCTGAACATGGCTGCCATGAATTTAAAGCATATCATCGCAACCATTTATCGTATATCATCAGATGATACAATTAAAAACACGAGATCTTAGTAACACTGACGGCATTTCAACGCTACTCGATCTACACGATCAAATCATCGATCAGTCGGGCGGCTACTGGATCAAAATTCAAGCCTGGCGAGTAGAGGCTTGCGCGCAAATCCCTCACGGCATCCGATATGCACTAACGCTACACGAACCGTATGGAAAACGAATTTTGGGTTATGACAACGCACACTGTGTACAACCACCTAAAAAATTCAAATACGCAGGCGTTCGTTTGCCTTATGACCACAAGCACCGTCATCGCAAAGACAAAGGTGTGCCATATGAATTCCGTGACGCTTACCAACTATTGGCCGATTTTTTTCAAGAAGCAGACCGTGTACTAAAGGAGAGCAAACGCGATGAACCCGACTAAAGCAATCATCATCGGCATCATGCCTCAAGACCAAATCCGCACCAGGATCCTTGCGATTGCCCGTGGTGACTACAAGCCAAAGCCAGGCGAACCCAAGGTGTGGTTTACCTCGATGCGGTCATTGGCTGAGGTGCTGAGTGACGATAACCGTGCATTGCTAAAAGTTATTCAAGAGGTCAAGCCCGAATCGATTTCGTCCCTTGCCATGCTGACCGGACGCAAACCGGGCAATCTGTCCCGTACGCTCAAGACAATGTCGAACTATGGTTTAGTAGAGATGCAACGACACAATCGTCAGGTAAAACCAATTGCCAAGGCAACTGAATTCAGGATCTTAGCGTGATAAGAAACGACAACCATGCCCTAACGGAGTTGACATCCCGCACGCCCTCAAAGGCCGAGGTTCAAAACGTATAGCAAGACGCCATGATTGCAACGTGTGCCGCTAGGACCAAACCATTGCTGTTTTATCGTCCAAACCGAAGTGAATATTTATACTTTATTCAAAATTAGAATAAAATTATTTTATTCGTTAATTGGATATTTAATGAGACACATCCTTAGCCATGCGTCACAGTTTGCCTCCATTTTGCAGAGCGCGCGCAAGCAACGCAAAATCACACAGGCTCAAATTGCATTGGTAATAGATGCTAGCCAACCCGCGGTGTCAAGGCTTGAGCTCAACCCCGGCAACATCAAACTATCTGATTTCCTGCGCATGTGTCACGTGCTTGGAATAGAAGTCAGTCTAAAGGAGAAAGTCGACCTAAGCGACCAACAGAGCAATAAGATCGGTAACCAGTAGCGCATAGGAAATTGCGATGGCAAGGCGACACTCGAAGACTAGACACCTTGGCATTTGGATCAACGGTCAACGCCTTGGGCAATGGTCTGTGACCAACACAGGTGAATCATTGTTGAGTTATGACAGCCAATGGGTGGAATCGGACAATGCACATCCACTATCTTTGTCCTTGCCGCTGCGGTCACACTCGCTACATCGTGGCCAAGTGGTTGAGAACTACTTTGACAATTTACTGCCCGATAGTCACCAGATTCGCAGGCAGCTCGCTCAGCACTATCGTGCACCTTCGACGGGCGTGTTTGATTTGCTGGAACAAATTGGGCGTGACTGCGTTGGAGCTGTTCAGCTCTTGGCCGATGATGCCGTGCCAGAAGGCCTAACTCATATTAAAGGTCAACCACTAAGCGAATCCCAAATTGCAAATTTGCTCAAGCGTCTAGGACGCTCGGCAGCCAGTTTTGCCGATATCGCTGGTCACTCGCACGACTTAAGACTATCGATTGCTGGAGCGCAGGATAAAACCGCGCTCCTCTGGCACGATGGGCAATGGGTATTGCCAGAAGACGCAACGCCAACCACACACATTTTGAAGCTGCCGCTTGGTCACATCGGCATCGACCGGCGACTAGACATGTCAACCTCTGTAGAGAACGAATGGCTTTGTCTGCGTATTTTGGCGGCATTCGGGCTGGATGTGCCCAAGGCTGCCATGCTGCGATTTGAAGATCAAAAGGTGTTGGCACTCGAGCGTTTTGACCGACAGATGCATGCGTCTGGTCGCTGGTGGTTGCGCTTGCCCCAGGAAGACTTCTGTCAAGTCACTGCGACACCACCACACTTAAAGTACGAATCAGAGGGTGGCCCTGGGATTGAAACCATTGGCACTTGGTTGCAAGATTCGGTCAAACGCCAGAAGGATTTAAGCGATTTGGTCAAATCACAGATGATCTTCTGGATGTTGGCAGCCACGGATGGACATGCCAAAAACTTCAGTATCCAATTAATGCCAGGCGGATCTTATTTCTTGACGCCGTTTTACGATGTGCTCTCAGCTTGGCCCGTGATAGGAAAATCTGCCAACAAGATCGCTTGGCAAAAGGTCAAGCTCGCCATGGCAGTCAAAGGCAAGAACCGTCACTACAACCTAGCTTACATACGACGTGAACATTTTGTTCGTCTTGGCCACCAATTCGGGCTTTTCAACAAGACTGAACCCTTGATCGAAGCAATGATCCTTCAGACGCCAAAGGTAATAGAAACGGTCAGTCGTGAGCGGCCAGACGGTTTTCCCGAACCCATCTTTGATGCCATATGCAGCAATTTGGCGGTCGCAGCCAAGCGCTTAGAAATTGATGTTTGAAAAAATCTGGTTGTGAAAGACCAGTCAAGCGATCCCGATGACCTTATGCGTCTGTACTGACAAGCGCCAGCGTGGATGAGCCTGACAATAGGCAATCGCCGCCCGAGTATTGCCAGCCTGATTGGGACCA
>CAZLFB010000095.1:0-2818 GCA_964558695.1 uncultured Orrella sp. | reverse complement strand
CCAATGCCCGCCGCACGAACGCCGTGGGGCAAGGCCGAGCCCAGCGTGAGCATCGCAACCAGCAAACCGAGCGTGGCACCGGTGTTCTGAGTCGACCAGGAAATGATCATTTTCATGCCCATGGGATATATACCGGCAATGGTGATGCCCACCAGAAACCGCCACATCATGCCTTGCTCAAATCCCGTGGCGCTCAAGGCAAACATCGCGTTAAAGCATGCACCGGCCACGCAACTCAACGCACAAATGCGGCTGGCGGAAAAACGGTCTGCCAGCCCCGTGGTGGCCAGCAACAACGTGCCCACAATGAAGCCAATCTGGGTTGCACTGGTCAGTTGCCCCAGTTCGACGGCACTCAAACCCCATTGCGTCATCAAGCTTGAAGCAGCACTGTTAGGACTAAACCAAAGTGACGTGCCAAACAGTTGGGCAATCACAATGATGGCGATGGGGTGAGATTGGAGCGGTCTCATGAGTCCTGATAATCCACGCGCTAGAAAGCGCTTACATGATATGCCGAGAGAACACATTCACTCATCAGAATTGCCCTTTTATATTGCGTCATCAGACAGACAGGGCATTTGGCAAAGAATGCACAGCCACAGCCCACACCATTAGCAAGGCGGCTGTCATACACTTGCCCAGCAGGTTATTGGGCGTGCCATCACGAATCACACATTTTTGGTGTACCGTGAGTTCTAGTAATAATCTGAAGACATAATGCTCACATCTATCGAGATCGCGACCATGAAATTCATTTCCCGCACTTTCAGTATCATCCTTGCATCCTTTGTCTTGACAGGCCCAACCCATGCAGCTGAAAAATTCACCGTTACTCAATCCGCACCAATGATCGAACACATTGATCTAGGGGCCCAAGGCGCCTCACATGGAGATTTATTGGCGTTTGAAGCACCATTCACCACAGCCGACGGAAAAGAAGGGGTGATGAGTGGCATCATCATTACAGTGGCCCTGCCGGATGGTCCCGGTGGTGTATTTTTTGACCGAATCGGCAATATCGTTATGGATTTTGGTGGTATCGATTCATTGGTGATAGCGGGCAAGTCCCTGTATGGTACGGGCGAAGGCGAAATGAATCCAAATATGCCACAAGTACGAGCAGTGACAGGTGGAACGGGTCGATACATCGGCTCACGCGGTCAGGTGACTACCACGCGCCAAGCGACTGGGGATTATTTACACACGATTGAATTGGTTGACTGATTGACAGCTGTGATCTGGTTGAACTAGCGACCGCTAAATTAGTGACGACGCTGGCTACGCTGCATTTGTTTAAAAAACGTGGCTGATAGGACTAGATCACAGCTCAATCAAACCTGGTCATAACGTAAGTAAAAGCAGCGGCCGAGCAACACCAGCGCCAAGTTAAGTCAATTAACTACTCTGACCTGGGCAAGGGCTAATCCAGCTGCGTGCACCGCATACAGCGCATCAAGCTCAGCCAGCCAGCGTTGCTTCTCATCGGCCCGGGCAAAAGATGCCGTCAGACTGTTTCGAGCAAGCTGATAAGCATCCTGAAGGTTCAGATCAAACGCGGCAAACGTTTGCTCAAAATTCTCCAGCAAATAGCCCCCAAAGTACGCCGGATCATCCGAATTGATCGTCACGCACGCGCCAGCGCGCAGCAAGCGCGCAATCGGGTGTGACTGAAGGTCTTTAAACACACATAATTTGACGTTCGACAATGGACACACGGTCAGCGGCACCTGGCTATTGACGAGTCGTTGCAGCAAAGCTGGCGAATGAATGGACTGCACACCATGATCGATACGCTCAACCTTTAGCACATCGAGTGCTGATTCCATATAAGAAGGCGGCCCTTCTTCACCCGCATGGGCCACCAAATGCAAGCCTAGTTCACGGCAGCGTGCAAACACGCGCGCAAATTTCTCTGGCGGGTTGCCCACCTCACTCGAATCGAGCCCCACGCCAATCAACTGATCGCGATAAGGCAAGGCCGCCTCAAGTGTGGCCATGGCGTCGTCTTCGGACAGGTGCCGCAAAAAACAAAGGATCAGGTCAGAGCTAATGTTGAGTTCACGGCGAGCGCGCTCGCAGGCTGAACTCAAGCCAGCGATCACCACCGCCATGGGAATACCGCGTTCAGTGTGGGTCTGCGGATCAAAAAACAGTTCCGCTCGGACCACACCATCGGCCTTGGCACGCTCAAAATAAGCCCAGGCCATCTCGTGAAAATCCTGCTCGGTCTGCAACACACTCGCACCGGCGTAGTAGATATCCAGAAAACTCTGGAGATCCTTAAATGCATACGCAGCCCTCAGCGACTGAACATCCGGGTAATCCAGCGTGATCCCATTGCGCGCCGCCAAACGAAAGATCAGCTCGGGCTCAAGCGATCCCTCAATGTGAATGTGCAACTCGGCCTTGGGCATGGCCCGCAAAAAACCCGATAGTTCGGCAGATCGTTGAGATGGCATTGGCATCAAACACCTGTCGCAATGAGTAATGATTCAATCAAGGGCCAATTGGCAGTTTGATGGTAACCCGCCTCGACCAATTGCTCGCGCCGGGCCAGCTCAAAATCCACAAACTCAAATCCCGGCGCCACCACGCAACTGACTAGCGTGTATGAGTCGGGTGAGACCGGGCGCGCAGCAAACCAGGTGCCTGCCGCTATCGTCAACTCAAAACACCCACTTGAGGCGCCCAAGGTTTGCGTGTGCAGCGCCAAACCTTTTTGCTCGACCCCGGGCACGAGCGAATAAACCTCAACATCGCTGCCCTCATGAAAAAACCAGCTCTCATCGGATGCCACCCGATGCCAGGCGGAATA
>CAZLFB010000094.1:0-114102 GCA_964558695.1 uncultured Orrella sp. | reverse complement strand
CGTGATCGCCGCCGTCAACGTCGTCTTGCCGTGATCCACGTGACCAATCGTGCCCACGTTCACGTGGGGCTTGGTACGCTCAAACTTGCCTTTTGCCATTACAAACTCCTAGACCTGAATGGAAGCTGTTAGGATTTAAAAACTACGCACTTTATTACCACTCGCCGTACCGGCCTCTTTTCGGCTAGCCGACTTCATTCTGGTGCCCATGACGCGGATCGAACGCGTGACCTCTCCCTTACCAAGGGAGTGCTCTACCACTGAGCCACATGGGCCTTCCCAAACCTGGGTTTAGCCTTACTCGCACAAACTTACTCGCACAACAACATTCACTGCCATTTGGACCTTCACCGACCTGTTGGCTGCTTTACCAAGGCCACTTGGCCTGATTTAGCTGGAGCGGGTGAAGGGAATCGAACCCTCGTCGTAAGCTTGGAAGGCTTCTGCTCTACCATTGAGCTACACCCGCATGAGTCGATTTTCCCAAACAACGTATTCTCTTTGGTGGAGAGGGTTGGATTCGAACCAACGTAGGCGCAAGGCCAACAGATTTACAGTCTGCCCCCTTTAACCACTCGGGCACCCCTCCAAAAGAGAACCGACAATTATGAAGGTGAACTCTTAAGTTGTCAAGGCAACTGCAGGCAACTGCAGGTTCCTGACAAGCAAAACAGCGTGTATTTATGTTCTTGGGCTACCTAAGAAGACACAAGACGTTTATTCCACCGTGACACTTTTGGCTAGGTTTCTGGGCTTATCGACATCGGTGCCCCTGCTACACGCGGTGTGGTACGCCAATAATTGCAAGGGCACCGTGTGTAGAATTGGCGAGAGATCACCGTAATGCTCTGGCATGCGAATTACATGCATGCCTTGCGTGGGCTTAATCAGCGTGTCGGCGTCGGCAAATACGTAGAGCTCGCCTCCACGGGCTCTGACCTCTTGCATGTTTGATTTAAGTTTCTCCAATAACGCGTCATTGGGTGCAATGATGACGACTGGCATCTGATCGGTTACTAGGGCCAATGGACCGTGCTTAAGCTCCCCGGCGGGATAAGCTTCTGCGTGGATATAACTGATTTCCTTTAGTTTTAACGCCCCCTCCAATGCGATGGGGTAATGCATTCCGCGCCCGAGAAATAACGCATTGTCACAGGCTGCGAACTTCTGTGACCACGCAATGATCTGGGGCTCTAGAGCCAATACCGCTGTAATTGCCGCTGGTAGGTGTCTTAATGCATGGAACTGGCGTGTCTCATCCTCGGCTAGCATTTTCCCCTTGGTCTCAGCCAAAGCCAACGCTAGAAGGAATAGTGCGGTCAGCTGTGTTGTAAAGGCTTTTGTCGAGGCAACACCGACTTCCACACCCGCGCGAGTAATAAAGCTTAATTTACAGGCACGCACCATCGCGCTAGTCGCAACGTTGCATATAGTTAGGGTGTTTTCCATTCCCAGTGATTGAGCATGTTTCAGTGCGGCCAAGGTGTCAGCCGTCTCACCAGACTGCGAAATCGTGACCACCAGCGTTGAGGGGCTCGGCACACTGGTTCGATATCGATATTCACTCGCTATTTCCACCGATACAGGTACGTGTGCGATCGACTCGATCCAATACTTCGCGGTCATGCCTGCGTAGTAACTCGTGCCGCATGCCAATATCAGCACCCTGTCCACGCGCTGAAAAATACCATGCGCCCCATCGCCAAATAGTTCGGCATTTATGTTGGTGATGTCATCCAGCGTATCGGCAACCGCGCGCGGTTGCTCGAATATTTCCTTTTGCATAAAGTGTCTGTATGGGCCAAGCTCTACAGCAGCCGTATGTGCAACAAGCGGCTGAGGCTCTCGCTTGACCTCGCGGCCCTCTCGGCTATAGATCCAAACTTTCTCTGTTTGCAAATCAGCAATGTCGCCGTCCTCCAGATAGACAACCTGTTTTGCTGCACCCGCCAGTGCCAATGCATCAGATGCAAGCAAGGTTTCGCCATCGCCAACGCCGATTACCAGCGGTGAACCTTCGCGTGCGACAACAATCCGGTGTGGCTCATCTCGACAAAACACCGCAATGGCGTAAGCGCCCTTTAATTGCCCGACTGCTTGTTGAACAGCATGCAACAAGTCGGTGTCATAGCAGTCATGCACGAGATGCGCAATTACTTCCGTATCCGTCTGACTATCAAAAACATAACCTTTCGCTTCTAACGCGGTGCGCAGACTTTCAAAGTTCTCGATGATTCCGTTGTGTACCAGTGCCAATCGTGGCTTACCACTGGGCTTACCAGAAACGTGTGGATGAGCATTATGGGTCTCTGGTGCGCCATGTGTGGCCCACCTAGTGTGAGCAATGGCTGTGCTACCGGTCAGGCCTTCTTGCTCAACCTGCGCCGCCAGTTCAGCAACTCGCTTCGTGCTCCGAGCGCGTTTGACCTCGCCGTTGTCGTATGTCGCCACGCCACATGAGTCGTAACCTCGATATTCCAGTCGTTGCAATCCTTCGATCAGCAATGGAACAATATTTCGGCTCGATACAGCTCCAACGATTCCGCACATAATCTCTGCCCTTACACTTTGTTGTGGTGATCTTATTATCTGCAATTCGCAATATTTTTTTCGTTGTTTTTGTATTAATTTCGATTTATTTCGTTACACTGAAGTAGAAATGATTTTTTAAATCAATTTACGTTTGGTTTTGCATGAATATTGATCACTTGGATCGTCTTATTCTGGAAGCGCTACAAACTGATGCGGACATTACACACGACGCACTCGGTATGCGTTTGCATACATCAGCCGCCACTTGTCAAAGGCGCATCAAGCGACTCAAAAGCATCGGTGCCATAGAAAAGACTGTCGCAGTAGTTAGTCCGCAAGCGGTGGGGCAACCTTTGATTGCTGTGGTTGAGGTAACAATGACGGCTCAAACCGACGAGGTCCTGTCAGCCTTTGAAGCCTTGTCAGCGCAGTCCGTATCAGTGCAACAGTGTTATCGGGTAACAACTGGACCTGACTTTATTCTTGTTCTGGCCATGCCAGATATGCAGGCATATCATGCACTTGCGTCGGCGCTGTTTTCGGCCGTCAATGAGGTGCGCAACGTACGCACTTTTTTCTCTGTGCTGCGCTCAAAGTTCAGCACTGAAATCCCCGTTGGCCCTACCGTCACAGTGAAGCCACCTACTTTGACTATGCGTCCTGAATAAGCGCCGTTTGTCCCATTTTTTCCAACAAGCCGTGAAACTGCTCCCAGTCGTGAAAATGTAAGGTGAGCGATCCAGTACCCTTCTGGTTAGCTTTGATCGCTACTTTTGTGCCGAACTCATCGGCTAACTTATCCTGCATTCTAAGTAGATCCTGACTCTGCTTTGGTTCGACATGACCGGCCTTTGCAGCAACCGGATGAAGTCCTTTGTTGACCAGGTGCTCGGCCTCCCGTACCGACAAGCGTTTTGCCACAATTAAATTAGCCGCTTGTATCTGGTCTGCCGCTTCGAGAGATAGAAGCGCACGTGCATGACCCATATCCAAAGTTCCTTGCATGACCATTTCTTGAACCGCTTGGGCAAGGTTTAGTAAGCGCAACAGATTGCTGGTTGCTGACCTAGAGCGACCAATTGCCAGGGCAATTTGTTCGTGAGTAAGGGCAAACTCATCAAGCAATCTTTTTATGCCCCTTGCTTCTTCCATTGGATTAAGGTCCTCGCGCTGGATGTTTTCAATCAGCGCCATGATGGCCGCCTGCTCGTCATCCACATCCTTAACGATCACGGGCACTTCATTGAGTCCAGCCTTTATTGCCGCACGTAGACGGCGCTCTCCTGCAATCACCTCATACGATGCACCACTTGTGCTGGTAATTTTGCGCACTAACAACGGTTGCATAACGCCTTGTTGCGCGATAGATTCAGCCAGTGCCGCAATGGCAACATCGTCCATCTTTGTACGGGGTTGGTATTTACCTGCCCGCAACTCGGCGACGCTTAAAGCTTGTGGCACGGCGGGCTGTGATGTTGAGAGGCTCTCCAATGCATTTGCATCTGACCCAAGCAATGCATCCAGTCCGCGACCTAACCCTCTGGGTTTTTTGCTAGTTGCCATTGTTCTTATTCCTTTTTTTGCCCGAATCAAGCGCTCTCAACGCGATTGATCAGTTCGTCACCGAACTCAAGATAAGCTTTGGCGCCGCGCGAAGACTTGTCGTACACCACGCCGGGTAAACCGTAGCTAGGCGCCTCAGCTAATCGAACGTTACGAGGGATGATTGTTCTGAAAACTTTGTCTTTAAAGTGATCTTCAAGTTGAGCTGACACTTGCAGTTGCAAAGTAACTCTAGCGTCGTACATCACGCGCAATAGTCCAATTAAGTTTAAATTAGGATTGATGTTGCGGTAAACGCGTTTGATAGTGTTCACAAGATCGGACAATCCCTCAAGTGCAAAATACTCACACTGCATTGGAATGATTACCCCATTTGCAGCCGCTAGCCCGTTCAATGTCAGCAAGGACAACGTTGGTGGGCAATCAATAAGGACATAATCGTATGCTTTTACAGAGCTTTTAATTGCCTGTTCGAGCTGTTTCTCGCGTTCTGGCATGGCAACCAAATCAATTTCCGCTCCAGAAAGCTCTCGATTCGAGGGTAAGACGTCATAGCCGCCCTCTGGTGATTGAATGGTCGCATCTTCGAGGCGCACCTCGCCGATCAGAACATGATAGATATTCACTGCGCAGGCGGACTTGTCAATGCCACTACCCATCGTTGCGTTGCCCTGTGGGTCTAGATCAACCAAAAGCACCTTACGGCCTCGCTGGGCTAGGCTTGCCGCGAGGTTAATCGTCGTTGTCGTCTTACCTACGCCGCCCTTTTGATTAGCAACACAAAACACTTTCGGCTTGGCGTTGCTTTCTGATTCACTCATTGTTTTTCCTTCGGAGCCAAGCAACACACCGAGTTGCCTGCATCTCGGGAACGCTTAATTCATCAACTTGATGAACATGCCACTTGCTTTGATTTTTACAAATTTCCTGGAGTTCAGCCTCTAGCTGTTTAGACTTCATCGCTGCTATCACGCCGTCTTTTGTGGCGAGACCTTGCGCGAGCTCTACAAAATTTTGTAATGACGCAAACGCTCGAGAAATCACCAGGTCCGCTTTGATATCTCTAATCTGTTCGACTCGCCCGTGCCGAGCTTCCAAGTTTACTAGACCCAGGCGATTAGCAACATTTTGTACGAACGAAGTTTTTTTCTGTACCGCATCAATACTAATCACTCTGGTCTGAGGCCTAGAAATCGCCAAGACGACTGCCGGCAATCCTGCGCCACTGCCGATATCTGCCACAAGATCAAAGCGAAAATTATGTTGTTTCTCGTGGCGTTCTAAAGCGGGGATAAGCGCCAAACAATCGAACACGTGCTGGACTAGCATTTCGTCCACTGTTTTAATCGCCGTCAGATTGTACGTGCGATTCCACTTCTCTAGCTCAAGCAAATACTCAATCAGCGCCGTTTGTTTGCTTGGATCCATATCAAGACCAAGATCATCGAGTGCTTGACCAAGCCTTTTTATTAACGTCATCGAGCTGTACTCTTGAAAAGTCGGCTTTTGTTGTAACAACATCAGGCTAGGCTTGTGCCGTTGGTTTGCCGACTTTTTTCTTTAAGCAAATCAATAGTGTGGCAATCGCAGCGGGTGTTACACCGGATACCCGACTGGCAGCACCGATAGTTGCAGGTTTATGTACCTTTAATTTTTGACGAACCTCAAACGAGAGGCTCTTAATCTGGTCATAGTCCAAGTCTTCCGGGATCTTGTACTCGTCCTGTAGTTTTTGTCGTTGGACATCTTCATGCTGACGCTTAATATAGCCTTCGTACTTTATTTGAATTTCAACTTGCTCAGCCTCCGGCGTAGAGACTGCCAACCCTTCGCCAAACAAGCTGCCATCTACATCGCGTAAAGAAAGTAGGCTTTCATAGTTCACATTCGGTCTACGTAGCAAGTCAGCCAGGCAATACTCTCTTTCAAGTGCCTTTCCAAAAGCCCGGTTAGCTTCATCTGTGCTGATAAGCCCAGGATGTACCCATGTGGAGCGTAGTCTTTGTTTCTCTTTCTCTACGGCGTCACGTTTTCTATTGAATCGATCCCAACGCTCGTCCGAGACCAAACCAAGTCTTCGGCCTATCTCGGTGAGTCTGATATCAGCATTATCCTCTCGTAGACTTAATCGATACTCGGCTCTAGAAGTGAACATCCGATATGGCTCGGTAACACCTTTGGTAACTAGGTCATCGACTAGGACCCCTAAATACGAGTCACCCCTTGATGGAATAAATATCTCTGTTTCACGTGAAACAGCGGCTGCATTGATACCAGCCAACAAACCTTGGGCGGCAGCCTCTTCATAGCCTGTGGTTCCGTTAATCTGCCCCGCAAAAAACAGGTTTTCTATTGCACGGGTTTCTAACGTCGGCTTAAGCCCTCTCGGGTCAAAATAATCATATTCAATTGCATAACCTGGTCGCACAATATGAGCATCCTCAAGACCTGGTAAGGACCTGACCAGATCAACCTGAACATCGTAAGGCAGGGACGTTGAAACCCCATTCGGATAGAACTCAGATGTGTCTAAACCTTCAGGCTCCAGAAAAACCTGATGGCTGTCCTTGTCTGCAAAACGGTGAACCTTATCTTCGATTGACGGGCAATAGCGAGGTCCAACGCCCTCGATGACTCCACTATACATGGGCGAACGATCTAACCCGGCACGGATGATGTCATGAGTTTTTTCGTTGGTATGCGTAACCCAGCAGGGAACCTGTCGTGGGTGCATCCTAGCGTCACCCAAATAAGAGAAGACTGGAACTGGGTCTAAATCACCTGGTTGTTCCGTCAAAATAGAGAAATTGATTGATCCGCCGTCTAATCGCGGAGGTGTACCAGTTTTTAGCCGTCCTTGCGGCAAATTCAATTCCTTTAGACGCACCGCAAGTGACAGCGCTGGTGGGTCACCAGCGCGACCAGCGGCGTAATTTTTGAGGCCAACGTGAATCAAGCCATTCAAAAATGTGCCTGCTGTTAGTACGATCGCTTTCGCTTCAAATTTAATACCTAGTTGTGTAACAACGCCACAAACACGATCACCTTGAATAATGAGATCGTCCGCAGCTTGCTGAAAAATTTTTAAGTTAGGCTGACCCTGCAGTTTTTCACGAATCGCTCTTTTGTAGAGAGTTCTATCAGCCTGTGCACGGGTGGCCCTAACGGCCGGCCCCTTGGAGCTATTCAGTATTCGGAATTGAATACCTGCCTCATCTGTGGCCAATGCCATGGCACCGTCTAGTGCATCGATTTCTTTAACTAGGTGGCCTTTGCCAATTCCACCAATCGATGGGTTGCACGACATCTGACCTAAAGTATCGACATTGTGTGTAAGTAGCAGAGTCTTTGCGCCACGCCGAGCTGCAGCCAAGCTAGCTTCTGTGCCAGCATGACCTCCGCCGATAACGATAACATCGTAGCTTTCTGCAAACGGCACGTATGTTCCTATAGCAAGCAATACAGGACCGTATTATACGGCGTGTGATACTGCGTGAGCGCATTGTGTTCTGCACACTATGTTTCACGTGAAACAAAAATATCCTAAACCGACATAATCAGCGTGTTTCACGTGAAACATGCTTAGGCTGTGCATAACTCTGTGAATAGACTGTGGATATGATGTGGGTAAGTTGTGGATACTTGGTGCAAAGTAAAGCAACCTTACAATGTGCCGTCTCTGGCTATTACTCTTGGTTTAATCAACTTTTCGTAAATCAACCCAGTAACCACCACTACAAGCGCCATACGACTGACTTGAAATGCAGTCACCATCGGTACACCCAACATCAAAACCTTTGCTGTAATCGCCATCTCGGCTAAACCACCCGGCGCCATACCTAGCCAAATCGTTGGTAAAGGTAACTCTGAAAACTGTGAAACCGCTATACCGATCAACGCCACAATGCCAATAGCGGAAAGAGAAAACAATCCCACCGCCAACATGAACCTGGGTGCAGCTTTAAAAAAACCTGGTCTGTACCGATCACCTAGCGCCCACCCCAAAAGCAACTGTCCTGTATTAATCACCCAGCCAGGCATCGACGTACTAGTTATTTCAAACAATGTTAAAGCAGCCGTCGCTACTAGAGGTCCAAGTACCCAGGCACTTGCAATCTTTAAGCATGTAAACATCACCCCAAGCATGATTGAACAAATTGCAACCAGCAATAAATGGAAATGATTAACTGATAGCTGGCTTAGGAGATTTGCGTCAAGGCCAACAAAGCCGGCAAACTCAAAACCAAACGGCACGATGGTGACGACAGCCAACACGCGCAAACTGTGGGCGCTAGCAACAAGATCTACCCGAGCGCCATGGCGCTCGGCAAGTATGCTCATCTCTGACGCGCCACCAATTGCAGCCGAAAACCAGGCCGTTCGGACGTCAACTTTTCCAATGAAACATAGCAAATAAGTACCGAACACCCCTAGCAGCAATGCCACCATCATACCTAGGACCAAAGAAAACCAGTGCTGCGCAATAAGCTCTGCAATTGCGGGAGAAAAATACAGCCCTAATGAGATACCAATAATCCATTGACCCACATTTCTCAATGGCCGAATAGTTGCCACTGGCGCATTCGCCAAACGAAGACTAGCCACAAAGAACAGAGGTCCTAACAACCAAGGCAAGGGAATGTTTAAGCTTTGGGCAATGACAGCCCCAATTAACGCTGCCGTGCCGCCAAACAGAACACGAACTAAAAAGTGACTAAACATGCGAGCTATAAAATTCTCTATCATTGAGCAACAACAAAACCATCTAACAGTAGGCCCTGAAACATGCAATTAATTTCTAAGCTCCCGGATATCGGCACAACCATATTCACTATCATGAGCAAAATGGCGCTCGATCATAACGCCATAAATCTTGGGCAGGGCTTTCCGGACTTCAACACTGACCCCAAACTCTTACAGCTAGTAAACGAAGCCATGCTTGCCGGACACAATCAATATCCATATATGCCCGGTGTTGAGCCACTTCGTGAAGCAATCCGGATCAAAGTTAGTAACCTCTACAACCACACCTACAACAAAGACACTGAAATAACAGTAACGAGTGGTGCCACTGAAGCGATCATGGCTGCTGTTTTAGCCACTGTACACAGTGGCGACGAAGTCATTGTGATCGAACCAAACTATGACAGCTACGTACCTGCCATTCGCTTAGCTGGCGGCATACCTGTCAGAGTCAGTATGGATCCACCATCGTCTTTGACCGAGACATTCAAGGTCAATTGGAGCCTTGTAGCAAACGCTGTTACTCCAAAAACCAGAATGATCATGGTTAACTTTCCACACAATCCAACTGGCGCAGTAATGACCTCAGATGACCTCGATGAGCTAGAAGCGATCGTTGATGGTACGGATGTTCTAATTTTGTCTGATGAGGTTTACGAGCACATCATCTTCGCTGCGCAGGGGCATTTGAGCTTGGCAAGTCGTCCAGCCTTAGCCAAACGGACATTCGTCATTTCATCATTCGGAAAAACCACCCACACCACAGGTTGGAAGATCGGTTACTGCTGTGCACCGCCAGAACTAACCAACGAATTAAGAAAAGTTCATCAGTTTATGGTGTTCACGGTTGCTTCACCATTGCAGCACGCTTTGGCCCATTACACACGTGACGCATCAACTTATTTGAATTTACCGGCTTTCTATCAATCAAAACGTGATCGATTAGCACATGGACTTAAACAGACCCGATTCAAGCCATATGCATGCCCTGGCACTTTTTTTATGTTAGCTGACTACAGTGCAGTTTCAGACTTGCCCGAAGCCGAGTTCTCTATATGGCTGACTAAGGAACATGGTGTAACTGTTATTCCAGTATCGGCTTTCTACGCTAATCCAAATGCAAGTGATTCAAACCATGGCTTAGTGCGGTTTTGCTTCGCAAAAAATGATGACACCTTGGACCATGCGATCGATAGATTAAAGAAAGTTTAAATCCAACATAGCTTAGTATGATCTACTAAGTATTTGTTAAGATCGTTTCGTGCTTTTCTTTTGTTGTTAGTAAGTACTCTTATATATAACTGTTAATGATTAGATACCCTGTGGACAGGTCGAACAAGTCGAAAATTCCTATATTTTTCTTACAGTTAAAGAAGGAAATGCTTGTGCATAAACCATGTTTAACTTTCTGGATAGAATTGGATAACTTTCCCTGTCTACGAGATTGAGTCACTTATACCCAATTGCTCAACAGATCATCCACAGGCTTATCAACAAGGAATCACCACTTGAAGTACAACTCAAAACGACGGTGTCTTCTTGTAAATTAAAGAAATAACTTAAATTAAAACAATAAGTTATAACTTTTGAATCCTTCAGTATGCTCATTTACCGATACAGAATGAAGAAAAAATATTTCCGAGCAGATCATCGGCTGATACACCGCCAGTAATGCTACCTAAGGCGTCATGACTGAGCCGCAGTTCTTCTGCTAGAAGGTCTAGAACGCGGTCATCAAGTTCAGCGTGTTCGATTGCTAAATCCAAGTGGTGTTTAGCAAGTTCTAAAGCTTGGATGTGACGTTGACGACCAAGCCACGGTGAAACCTCGCCGAGTTGTCTACCTGCTTTACTCAGAATGATTGATTTAAGTTCCTCAATTCCCCGACAGGTCCTTGCAGATATCAAGACTTGATTCTTATCTTCATTTAAAAATACTTCATCAGTTTTTAACAGATCACTTTTGTTTTTAACTAGTATTATTTCTTTACCAATTAGTTCTGACCGGTTTTTCCACTGGTCAATTAATGATACGGGGTTTCTAACATCGACGATGTCCAGGATTAGATCAGCTTCTTCGATGGCTTGCCATGTCCGTTCAATACCGATGGCTTCAATTTTATCGGTCGTATGACGCAACCCTGCTGTATCGGTAATGATAATAGGAACACCATCAATTTCCAGGGTCTCACGTATTCGGTCGCGAGTTGTGCCGGCCATATCAGTAACGATAGCGATATCTTGAGCAAAGATAGCGTTCAGTAAACTTGACTTACCAACATTTGGCTCACCCGCTAGCACCACCCGTAGGCCATCTTTCAGATAGCAACTTTGTATCGAGATGTCTAGTACCTCTTGAAGATGTGTTTGGATGACACCTAGCTTATGACGAACTTGGTATTTTTCAATAAATTCGATTTCTTCTTCCGGAAAATCCAGTGTTGCTTCGACCAATACGCGCACATCAGTCAACTGCTGACCAAGGCGAATAACCTCGCACGAAAAAGCGCCAGACAAAGAAGCAGCTGCTGCTTTGGCAGCAGCACTTGAAGTTGCATCAATTAGGTCCGCTACAGCCTCAGCTTGAGCTAGATCCATCTTGTCATTCAAAAAAGCGCGCAAAGTAAATTCGCCCGGCTCTGCCAATCGCAAACCCATTGGTTTACCAACGACGAGGCATCGTTGTAAAAGCAGTTGCATGATCGCAGTGCCGCCGTGGCCCTGAAGCTCAAGAACGTCTTCACCGGTGTATGAATGGGGTGCACAAAAATAGATAACAATCGCCTGATCAATCAGCCATCCATCGGCGTCATGAATGGGAAGGTAGTGTGCAACCCTCGGCAAAAGCTCAATTCCAGGTATCAGAGCCTGGACAAAGCCTTTTAGATGTTTCCCCGATACCCTGACGACACCGATGCTGCCGCGACCGGACGCAGTCGCGATGGCAGCAATCGGAGCATCATTGGACAGCAAACTTAGCGATGTGGCTGATTCGCGGCCTGTGTCATCTTTTGGGTGATGTACCACTGTTGTGCGATAGAGAGAATGTTGTTGACGACCCAGTAGAGCACTAGGCCTGCTGGGAAGAAGAACATGAAACCACCGAATACCAACGGCATAAGCATCATCACGCGAGCTTGCATGGGATCTGGTGGTGTTGGGTTGAGCTTAATTTGCACAAACATCGTCACCATCATGATGATTGGCAAAATGTATAGTGGGTCTCGCGCTGATAAGTCATCTACCCACATTACCCAAGGTGCACCACGCATCTCAACGCTGGCAAGCAGTACCCAGTAAAGTGAAATGAACACAGGTATCTGAATTACGATTGGTAGACAACCCCCTAATGGATTGATCTTCTCGTTTCGATACATCTCCATCATCGCTGTGTTGAGCTTTTGGCGATCGTCCCCAAATTTTTCTTTCAAGGCCTGCAGTCGAGGTGCAACCTGCTTCATTTTGGCCATAGACCGGTAGCTAGCGGCCGACAATGGATAGAACACTGCTTTGATGAGAACGGTCAGGGCAACGATTGTCCAGCCCCAGTTGCCGAGCACATCATGAATCCAAGTCATCAGAATAAACAACGGCTTGGCAATGATCGTTAGCCAACCATAATCGACCACCAGATCAAGACCAGGTGCCAAAGCTTCGAGTGCGTCCTGGTCCTGTGGTCCAACCCACAAGTTGCTTTTTATGGTTGAAACTGCACCAGGCCCAATGTCACCAATGCCCTCGACGCTACGGACCGCATATAAATTCTCACCGACTTGAGCCATGTCGTAGTTGCGTTGAACACCTTGTGGCGGTACCCAAGCGGTCACAAAGTAATGCTGAATCATTGCAAACCAGCCGTTATCGGTTGATTTGATATAGCTGCCATCTTTTTTAGCGATATCTGAGAAAGAGACTTTTTGGAACTTGTCCTGTTCAGAGTAAACCGCCGGGCCGGTGAAGGTATGGTAGAAGCTCGAGGTGTCTTCCGGATCATCCCCGTCTCTAGTGATCTGCAGATAAACAGAAGGCGTAATGGCCAAGTCAGTTAAGTTTTCAACATCATGTTGAACACCGATCACATACAAGCCACGTGAGAAAGTAAAAGTCTTCGTTACTTTCACACCACCAGATTCACCGACAAACTGAACGACGAGATTATCGCCTTCTAGGGTAGAACCAGAGCTTACCTTTTTAAAAGGAACTAGATGGGTTGGGTAATCCGTTCCTGGTGGGCCAACTACACCCGTTTGAACGATGTAAGTGCGACCACCGTTTTGCTCTAGCAAAACAGTGGGCTGGCTGGCATCGCTCTTTGAAGGATAGTTAAGCAACTCGGCACGAATCAGTTGCGCCCCATTGAGATCAAACGTTACTTTTAAAACGTCTGTCGTGACCTGTACTGTTTCACCAGGCGCCGGCATGGGTGCTGGCGCAGTCGGGCTTTGTCCGTTAGATGCGTTTTGACTCGGTAGTTGTCCAGCTGGTACCGCAGCAGAGCCAGATTGATTGCTATTGGTTGACCCTTGCCCAGTAGCAGTCGAAGTTCCGTTTGACGGCGTTTCGCCAAATAATGAGGAGCCGGTTTGATGAACCTGCCAATTGTTCCAAAGCATAAGCAATGAAAACGCAAAAATCATTAGCAGGATTGTGCGACGGATATCCATTCTGGCCTGAGTTTTAAGTAGTCAAAGAAACACAGCAGTTTAGCCTTAATTGCTGTCACTGTTTATCGTGGCGACCAGGCGGTACGGGATCGTTGCCACCAGTGGCCCAAGGGTGGCACCTACCTATCCGCTTGATTGCAAGCCAGACACCCTTGATAGGGCCATGAGACTGAATACTTTGAATCGCGTAATGTGAGCAGGTCGGATTAAACCTGCAGTTGGACCCAACCCACGGGCTAAGGAAATACTGGTACGCCCGAACCAGCTTAATCAACAGCCAGCTAATCATGATCGACTCGCGGCTGTGCTGATTAAGCGATCTGCCTCCACACGAATCTCACGCTTGAGACCAGTAAGACTCTGCGAGCGAACGCCTGCCTTTAACCGGAAAACGTAATAGCCAGGGCACAGCGATGCTTGACTCAACCGAAACGCTTCGCGCAAAACACGTTTGATTGCGTTGCGTCGAACGGACAGTCGAACCAGTCGTTTAGGAACAACAAAACCCAGCTTGGGTGTATCTATATTTGACAGGTCCGTGGGTAAAGCAGAACACCAATGGAAGGTTAATAGTTCTCCGCGAGCTAAAGGACGCGAGCGTAACGCCGCCCCAAATTGCTCGGGTGAAAGAAGCCGCGAGTCGCGGCTAAATCTTTGGTTATCAGAGGCCAAGGGTGCCTCGATGAGTGACTGAATTTGGATTGGTTTGGTTTTTTAACGCGAGCCTAACCTGGCTCAGCAACTTATTTGCCAAGCAAAATTTAGTTTGAAGCAAACTGGCGTTAATACCAAACCGCAACACACAGCGCTTTAGACGGCTAAGCGCTTACGGCCTTTGGCACGGCGAGCGTTGATGACTGCGCGACCACCACGTGTTTTCATGCGAACACGAAAGCCGTGAGTGCGTTTACGACGTGTAACTGAAGGTTGATAAGTACGTTTCATGATGTCAAACCCAGGAATATTGGGGAAAGCCCTCTATTTCATCAAATATCGGCAGTCCAGTCAACTGGTTAGAATGGGTTTTATGGAAGAAGCTGTGGATAAGTACTCCATCGACAGGGTAAAATAGCCAGAACGAAAAGATACCCCATGGATGAATTCTGGCAGTCTTGCTTGATAAAACTTGAGCAAGAATTACCTCCTCAGCAGTTAAGCGCCTGGATAAGGCCGATCGTTCCGCGTTCATTTGACGCGGAGCGAGGCGTGCTGTGCCTGGCGTTACCAAATCGCTTCAAGCTAGATTGGGTCAAGCGAAACTTCCTACCCCGGTTACAACAACTCGCAACGGAGTGGCACAACGTACCCGTCGAGGTCACGCTTGAATTGACGCCAGGTCAGGCACAAACCGTGCAGCAACAAGCGTTGACCCAGCCGTTGTCGTCAGACCACGGCTCAAGGCCCGAGCCAAGCGCTCAAACAGCACCAGGCTCAGACAATCGGTCCCGCCTCAATGGCACGCTCACGTTTGCGAACTTTGTCACCGGAAAAGCTAACCAGTTAGCCAGAGCCGCGGCGCAGCAAGTCGCACTCAATCCGGGCACTTCCTACAACCCACTGTTTCTTTATGGTGGTGTTGGTTTAGGCAAAACCCACTTGGTTCATGCAATCGGCAACGCTGTTATCGAAAACAAGAGTAATGCTAGAGTTCGATATGTACACGCGGATCAATATGTCTCGGATGTTGTTAAAGCGTATCAGAAGAAAGCATTTGACGACTTCAAGCGCTACTACCATTCGCTCGACTTGTTGTTGATCGACGATATTCAGTTCATATCAGAAAAAAAACGCACGCAAGAAGAGTTTTTCTACGCGTTTGAAGCGATGGTTGCCCAAGGCAAACAGATCATCATCACCAGCGATACCTATCCGAAAGAGCTAGCCGGCATTGATGACCGCCTCATTTCCAGGTTCGACTCTGGCCTGACGGTGGCAATCGAGCCACCCGAGCTAGAAATGCGGGTGGCCATTTTGCTCAAAAAAGCTCAAGCTGAGGGTTTTGTCATGCCCGAGGAAGTCGCGTTCTTTATTGCAAAACACTTGCGCAGCAACGTCCGAGAGCTAGAGGGTGCGCTGCACAAGGTGTTGGCTTATGTCCGTTTCCATGGACGCGATGACATCAATGTCGAGATCTGCCGTGATGCGCTGAAAGACGTGTTGTCTGTCTCCAATGGACAAATCACCGTTGAGAACATCCAAAAAACGGTCGCCGACTTTTATAAGATCAAAGTCGCCGACATGTACTCAAAAAGACGGCCTGCCAACATTGCGGTACCGCGTCAGGTGGCCATGTACCTTGCCAAGGAACTCACGCATAAAAGCCTTCCGGAAATAGGAGACTTGTTTGGTGGCCGTGATCACACAACTGTTTTGCATGCCGTGCGCAAAATCGCCGACCAGCGAAGTAAACAAGCTGAACTTAACCATACGCTGCATGTGCTCGAACAAACATTAAAGGGATAATTTCATGCAACTTATCAAAGCAAACCGCGATGCGCTTTTGAAGCCATTGACAACAGTTGCAGGTATTGTCGAGCGTCGTCATACGCTGCCAATTCTCGCCAATATCTTGATACGTAAACGCGGTACTCGCGTATCGTTCATCGCAACGGACCTAGAAGTACAAATCACCGCCACTGCTGACTTTGGGGTTGGCCAAGATGATGTCGCGGTGACGGTTGCTGCACGAAAGCTGCTTGATATTTTGCGTGCATTGCCTGACAGCGAAGAAATCACACTATCGCAAAGCACCAACAAACTGACGGTTCAATGTGGGAAAAGTCGCTTTTCTTTGCAAACACTCGCTGCCCAAGAGTTTCCAACACTGGCTGAGCCGGAAGCCGTCGATGTCACCGTGTCTTTGTCACAAAAAACACTAAAGCATTTGTTTGGCATGACGCACTACGCCATGGCACAACAAGATATCCGCTACTATTTAAACGGTACCTTGATGGTCTTCGAGAGTGATACTTTGCGCACGGTCGCCACCGATGGCCACCGATTGGCACATTGCAGTTGCGCGGCCGATGGCGTGCAAACGCGAACAGAAATTATTGTCCCCCGCAAAACGGTGCTTGAGCTGCAACGCCTCCTAGAAGACAACGATGACAACGTCTCTGTCGATGTCGGCGCGGGCCAGATTCGATTCAGGTTTGAGCAGGTCGAGCTCATTTCCAAGTTAGTGGAGGGGAAATTCCCTGACTACAAGCGTGTTATTCCAACCAATTACACGCGGCATTTCGATGTGTCACGCGAACATTTGTTGGCCAGTTTGCAGCGTGCCTCCATCCTGAGCACAGACAAATTACGTAGCGTCCGTTTCCAGCTTGCAGACAATACGCTGACTGCCTCGTCTACCAACGCTGAACAAGAAGAAGCTCTCGAACAGATCGAAGTCGACTATCAATTTGAGCCCCTGGACGTTGGATTTAACGTCAGTTATCTGCTGGACTTTTTATCCAGCATTAAGAACGATACCGTTCGCTGGTCGGTCATGCCTGACGCCAACGCCTCTGCGTTGCTGACACTGCTTGATGACGACTCCTTTCAATACGTTGTTATGCCCATGCGGATCTAAATTAAATGTCTGATACTGAACAAACAAACCAAAGTAGCTACGGCGCTGATTCCATCAAGATGCTCAAGGGCCTTGAGGCGGTGCGTAAGCGCCCGGGCATGTACATCGGTGACACTTCGGATGGCACGGGCTTGCATCACATGGTCTTTGAGGTGGTTGATAACGCCATTGATGAAGCATTGGCTGGTCACTGCGATGACATCGTTGTCACGATTCATTCAGACAACTCGATCTCCGTGACAGATAACGGTCGAGGAATTCCAACAGACATTCACAAGGATGATGAGTTTCGGCGTAGCGCAGCTGAAATCGTCATGACCGAGCTACACGCGGGTGGCAAGTTCGACCAAAACTCCTACAAAGTTTCTGGTGGTTTGCATGGGGTTGGCGTTTCTTGTGTGAACGCGTTGTCATCGTGGTTGCGGCTGACCGTTCGTCGCAATGGCGAAGTACATCAAATGGAGTTTCGGCGCGGAGAGCGCGTTGCGCCATTGGCAGTCACGGGTAAAACCGAACGCCGTGGCACGGAAGTCCACTTCCTGGCTGACACGGAGATCTTTAACAACGTCGAGTACCACTATGACATTTTGTCCAAGCGTTTGCGCGAACTGTCATTTCTGAACAATGGCGTTAAGATTCGCCTCGTTGATCAGCGCCAAGGCAAAGAGGAAGACTTTGCATTCTCTGGCGGTGTTCAGGGTTTTGTGCAATACATCAATCGCTCTAAAACGGTTTTGCACCCGAATGTCTTTGCGGTAGCCACGGACTCAGCAGCAGGTGGAATACCAGTTGGTGTTGAAGTCGCTATGCAGTGGAACGACGGCTATAGTGAACAAGTTCTGTGCTTTACCAACAATATTCCACAGCGGGACGGCGGTACCCACCTGACCGGTTTGCGTGCGGCCATGACGCGCGTGATCAACAAATACATCAGCGACAACGAGTTGGCCAAAAAGGCCAAAGTCGAGACCACGGGTGATGACATGCGCGAAGGCTTGTCATGTGTGTTGTCGGTCAAGGTCCCTGAGCCCAAGTTCAGCAGCCAGACTAAAGACAAGCTTGTTTCGAGCGAAGTACGCCCCGCGGTTGAAGAGGCGGTGGCTAAAACCTTGGAAACTTGGCTGCTTGAGCATCCGAACGACGCCAAGGCTCTTTGTAGCAAAGTGGTTGAGGCTGCCCGAGCGCGTGAAGCAGCCCGAAAAGCACGTGAGATGACCCGCCGTAAAAGTGTTCTTGAGGGTGCAGGTTTGCCTGGCAAGCTCGCAGACTGTCAGGAAAAAGATCCGGCATTGTGCGAGCTGTATATTGTGGAGGGTGACTCGGCCGGGGGCTCAGCCAAGCAGGGTCGCGACCGCAAATTTCAGGCAATTCTCCCACTGCGCGGTAAAGTTCTCAACGTTGAAAAAGCACGCTTTGACAAGTTGATTGCCAGTGAGCAAATTGCGACATTGATTACTGCGCTTGGAACCAGCATTGGACCGGATTTCAATCTGGAAAAATTACGTTACCACCGCATCATTATCATGACTGACGCGGACGTAGACGGTGCCCATATCCGGACCTTGCTCTTGACTTTGTTGTATCGCCAGATGCCACAACTTGTTGAGCAAGGACATATCTACATTGCCCAGCCGCCACTGTATAAGGTCAAGGCAGGCAAAGAAGAGCGGTACCTCAAAGACGAAGTTGAAGAAGCGCAGTTTATGTTGCAGCTGGCTTTAAAAGACGCTGAGGTCATGGTCCGCCAAGGGCAGCAGCCAATTCGTGGCGAAGCCCTGGATGAGTTGGCGCGCCAATACTCGCTGGCCGAAGCAGTGGTTGCAAGGCTGTCACGGTTCATGGACGAGGACGCGCTAAACGCCCTTGTCGGTGGCGTTTCACTGAAGGTCGATACACTGGATCAAGCTGAGCAAAGTGCTGCTGCATTGTTGTCGCACATACAGAATCCGCTCCTGCCTGGTGTGGTGGATGTCAAAGCACAGGTCGACACCAAAACGGAAAAGTACAAGATCATGGTGTTGCGCAATCACCATGGCAATATTCGGGCAACGAGTTTTGATGATGATTTCGTCAACGGTGCCGATTATGCGGTTCTGGTAAAAGCCAGTGAAACGTTCAAGGATTTGATTGGACCAGGCGCGTTTGTAGCGCGCGGTGAGGGCGATAAGCGCAAAGAGTCTGCCATTGAGACATTTGGGCATGCCTTGACGTGGTTACGAGGTGAGGCTGATCGTGGTGTGAGCAAACAGCGCTACAAAGGCCTTGGTGAGATGAATCCCGCGCAGCTTTGGGAAACAACCATGAATCCCGAAGTACGACGGTTGTTAAGGGTTCAGATCGAAGATGCGATCGCCGCTGATGAGCTGTTCACGACGTTGATGGGTGATCAGGTCGAGCCGAGACGAGACTTTATTGAGACGCACGCGTTGCAAGCATCGAATATTGATCTTTGAGCCGGTAGATCGCACGGGTAAGCGGCTTGCCGCCTACCCGTGTTGTCCTAATCACCAGCCTGAGCTGGTATCCCACATCACGGGCGTGTTCGCTGCTTCGGCCTTTCGCATCATGGCCAGAAGCGGATAGGCTCGTTGCTCAAGTAAAACGACTTCTTTGGCCTTGTGCTCATCGTCATCGTCGTCGCTGGCACGGCGAGGTGGTTGGTTTTTGGCGATGGCGAGCTCCAGCGAACTAATTGCATCACCAAGCTGCTCGGCGGTGAAGACACCGCGTTCAGGCACGGTTGATCCGATATCTTTACCAGCTGCTTTGAGAACCAGTTTGGCGTGATCTGCCATCATCAAAACGTCAGCATCGACTTTACTGCTGAATGTAACCAGCATGACTCTTTCCTCCAGCGAAGTTGGCGCCGGCATGTGGGAACGATCCGGCTAATAACCTGTCTTCAGGCTATCATTAATTTTTTACTTTTTGCATTAAATTTTTATGCTTCCTGCGCAATCGCAAATTCTTGAGCTAGCCCTCGCAAAAATCGCCAGTGAGTTGGTGCCTGGGGCAGATCCTCGAGTGGTCTTAGAGCGACCCAAAGTCGCTGAGCACGGCGACCTAGCCACCAACCTGGCGATGCAGCTTGCCAAGCCCGCAGGCCAGTCCCCCCGAGCACTGGCCCAGCAAATTATGGATGCGCTGGAGAACAACCCTGAAGTAAACGGCTTGTTGCAGGGCATGGACATCGCTGGTCCGGGGTTTATTAATTTCAGGTTTTCTCATCAAGCATTGTCAGCGGTGTTGAGCGAGGTGGCGCTGCACAAGGATGATTTTGGGCGTTGGCCGGCATCCGGTGAAAACGTGCTGGTTGAGTTTGTGTCAGCCAATCCGACTGGACCGTTGCATGTGGGTCACGCACGTCAAGCGGCGCTCGGTGATGCCCTATGTCGGCTATTTCAAGCCAACGGCCAAAACGTCAGTCGGGAGTTCTACTACAACGACGCAGGCAATCAAATCGATAATTTGGCACGAAGCGTTCAGGCGCGAGCCAATGGTATTGAACCGGACTCCCCTAACTATCCAGAAGATGGCTACAAAGGCGATTACATCGTTGACATTGCGCGTGATTATCTCGCACGCGCAACCGTTCAGGCCAGTGACTCAACACCGGTAACTGCCAAGGGTGACGTCAATGATCTCGATGCCATTCGCCACTTTGCAGTCTCTTACCTCAGGCGTGAGCAGGATCTGGACTTGCAGGCATTTGGGTTGGCTTTTGACAATTACTTTCTTGAAAGCTCTTTGTACACAACAGGCCAAGTTCAAGAAACGGTCCAAAAGTTGATTGCATCAGGTCACACGTATGAGGAGGCTGGGGCGCTCTGGCTTAGAACCACAGAGCTTGGCACGGGTGACGACAAAGACCGGGTGATGCGCAAGCGTGAGGGTGGGTATACGTATTTTGTGCCGGACGTCGCCTATCACGTCAACAAATGGCAGCGCGATTACCACCAGGCAGTCAATATCCAGGGATCTGACCACCACGGAACGGTGGCGCGTGTGCGAGCCGGTTTGCAGGCACTTCATCTGGGTATTCCTAAAGACTATCCATCGTATATCTTGCACAAGATGGTCAAAGTGATGCGCGGCGCAGAGGAGGTCAAGATTTCCAAGCGCGCGGGCAGTTATGTGACGATGAGGGACTTAATCGATTGGGTCGGCCGTGACGCGGTTCGGTTCTTTTTGATACAGCGCCGTGCTGATACTGAGTTCGTTTTTGACGTTGATTTGGCGCGGTCTCAAACCGATGAAAACCCCGTTTACTACGTGCAGTATGCGCATGCGCGCATTTGCTCAATTCTCTTGCAGGCTGGCGTTGCGCCTGCAACAATCCATCAGGCTGATCCCGCTAGACTGATGGCACCGACTGAACTGGCTTTGTTGCGGCGTTTGGCGGAGTTTCCCGGCTTGGTGCGTCAAGCTGCACGAGAGCTGTCGCCGCATTTGGTGGCGTTTTGGTTACGTGACTGTGCGTCTAATTTTCATGCATGGTACAACGCCGAGAGAGTGCTTGTGGACGATGAGTCATTAAAGTTGGCGCGTTTGCGTTTGGCTGATGCAACCCGGCAGGTGATTGCAAATGGGCTTGATTTGTTGGGTGTAACTGCACCTGAGAGGATGTAAATAAAACGAATTATGGCCAAACAAAAACGAACTTCTCGAGGCGGCACCTTTTATGGACTGATTGCAGGCCTACTCATTGGCCTGTCGGCAGCCGCAGCAGTCGCCTATTTTGTCATGAACTCACCGATGCCTTTTGTTGACAAGGCCAGTCGGTCAGCAGTTGATACTGAATTAAAACCTGACCAGACGCCGGACCCGAATCAGGGATTGGTCCCATCCGCTGGATCTCAGCCAGAAAGCAAGGATACGCTTGGCGAATTGATCGCTACGCTGCCAGTAGATCCGCAGCAAGGCAAGCCAGCATTGCCAGCCTTGCCTCCTAAGGTCGTGCCACCAAAGCCCACGCCTGCACCAGCTGCGACCGGTGCCGTGACCGGCGCTTCGTCTGGTACCAATTATTATTTGCAAGTGGGTGCTTTCCGGGTTTTAGAGGATGCGGAGTCGCTTCGAGCCCGAATGTTGCTGCTTGGTCTGCCCGTACAGATTCAGCGAGCAGAGGTCAACGGCATACAAATCAACCGAGTTCGTATCGGTCCGTATGCAAAACTAGATGACATGAACGCTGCCAGAGAGAAGCTTGCGGCGGAGAAAATTACCGCGAACGTTGTCCGTCAATAACGGTCACACTGAGTGTTGGTTTTAACTAAAGGGTATTAGCCATGTGGAAGTTTTTTTTCAAGTTTTTGAGTGTCTCCTTGCTTTCCATTGGCATGGCATCTGCCCAGGCACCAGAGAAATTCGTGAACGTTAACCCGCCGCAACCGACAGAGCCGGGCAAGATTGAAGTGCTGGAGTTTTTTGCTTACACCTGCCCACACTGCGCAGTGCTCGAGCCCTTGGTGACCAAGTGGAAAACTCAGTTGCCAGCCGACGTTGCTTTCAGTTCGGTGCCGGTGGCATTTAACCAGGCAATGAAGCCATTCCAGTATTTTTATTACTCACTAGAAGCGGTGGGGCGTTTAGACTTGCACCCGAAGTTCTTTGCAGCTGTGCACCAAGAAAAGAAGCGACTATTCACTGAGGATGCGATGATTGACTGGGCAGTCAGTCAGGGCGTTGATCGGGGGCAGTTCACTGCGGCGATGAAATCATTTGGCGTCAAGTCAAAAGCAACCCGAGCAGACCAGCTGGCTAAGGGTTATGCCATTCAAGGTACCCCATCAATCGCGGTGGGTGGGCGCTATATGACCTCGCCAACGGAGGCCGGCGGCTACCAAGAGACACTGGATGTGGCCAGTGAGCTCATCGGTCGTTTTTAAGCCAATTATTGGGGTGTTTCAGCTGGATCGGGCAAAACTGCCAAGGCTTGGTCTAAGTCGCTAATTAAATCATCGACGTTTTCCAGGCCAATGTGAAGGCGAACCAGTGCTTTTCCTGGTTCGCGCCAATAGGCGTGATTTTCGAGTGCATTTGGACTCACCCATTGGACCAGACTCTCGTAGCCCCCCCAGGAAAAGCCAATTCCAAACAGGGCGAGACTGTCCACAAAGGCTTTGGCTTGATCAGGGCTACAGTTTAGGGACACACTAAGCAAGCCGTTGGCACCCGAGCAATCCCGTTTCCAGAGCGAGTGACCAGGGTCTTCTGGCCAGGCGGGATCATAAATTCGACTGACTTTGGGATGCTGTGACAAAAACCGGCTGACGGCTTTGGCTTGCCTTGCATGTTCGCGTAGTCGCACAGCTAAGGTTTTTACACCGCGCAGCGACAGCCATACGTCGTCTGAACTGACGCTGTTGCCCAAGGCATACTGCATTTGGTGAATTTGCTTGGCCAGATCATCGCGATTGGTCACCACCGCACCGAGCAACAAGTCGGAATGACCGTTGACGTATTTGGTGCCAGCGACGATGGATATGTCTGCGCCCAGCGCAAGTGGTTGGTATATGTAAGTACCCCAGGTGTTATCGGTGGCCACGATGATGCCGTGTGCTCTTGCTTGAGCGGCTAACAGCGGCAGGTCAAGCATCTCCATGAGCAGGGACCCGGGCGACTCGAGGTACAACATTCGTGTGTTCGGACGTATCAGCGTTGCTAGGTCATCAGTACCCGGCGAGAAAAAAGTTGCTTCGATATTTAGGCGTTTCAGCAATGTTTCGTTCAGGTTGCGCACTGGGCCATAGACATTGTCAGAGATCAGAACGTGGTCACCAGCTTTAAGCACACTCATAAAAACCAGGTGAATGGATGCCAGGCCAGAGCTGCTGAGCACGCAATAGTTGCCTTGCTCGAGCACATTGAACACTTCTTCTAGCGCCCTGTGTGTTTGCAAGCCACCAATGCCATAAGTGGCTGCTCTTTCGCCGCGCATGCGCTTGGCCATGGTCTGCTCAAGTGCAGCTAGGTTCTTAAAACGAACCGTGCTGGTTCGAACCGAAGGCAGGTTAACCGGTGCGCTGTTGTCTACAGGGTCGAACGGGGCGCTGCCGATGTGTAATAGCTGGGTATCACGATCTTGTTTCATGAGCGAACAAATTGAATTAGTCCATCATCTAGAACCAGGCGCTTGAGTTTTCCAGCAAACAATAGTGCATGCAAATGTGCAATTGCCTCTCCCATCGCAAAGGTCATTTGATGCAAATCTAGCTTGCGCTTAAAAAGCACGGGCACGATATCAAACGTTGATTTGGGTGTTTCACAGGCCAATAAAACCTCATCCAGCCTTTCACGATGATGCGCATGTTGTTGAGCGATTCGCTCGTGCAAGCCAACAAAAGGCTTACCGTGTGATGGCAACACCAGCGTGTCTGGCGGCAAACCAGCATACTTGTCTAGTGAGCTTAGGTACAACGGCAAGGGGTTGCCAAGCGGTTCGAGATTATGCACGCTGACATTAGTCGAGATTCGTGGCAGCACCATGTCACCAGATATCAAAACATTTTTGTCAGCGCAAAAGAATGACAGGTGTTCGGGTGCATGGCCGTAGCCGGTGATGACTGACCAGCGGGAGTTTGCGATTTCGATCGTGTCGCCATCCATGATTCGCACAAACTGCTCGGGCACAGCCGGCACCATGCCTTTGTAATAGGAAGATCTAGCGCGGATTTGGTCAAGCGAGTCAGGGTCTCGCATCCCGTGTGCATAAAAATGACGGTAAGCGCCCTCACCACCGGCCGCACCACTTTGATCGCCACTAGACCACAGTCGAGCAGTCATGTAGTCCGTCATGCTCATCCAAAGTGGTACTTGCCAACGCTGGCACAACCAATGCGCCAGGCCAACGTGATCCGGATGCATGTGCGTAACAATCACCCGTAAGACCGGCAAACTTTGGAGCACATTGTCAAACACGGACTCCCAGAGTGCTTTGACCTCATCTCGGGTAATACCGCAGTCCACAATGGTCCAGCCATCAACCCCATCGATCTTGTCCCGAAGTAGCCAGAGGTTGATATGATCAAGGGCGAAAGGCAAGGGCATCCTGATCCAGTGAACGCCGTCTGCGACTTCCATGCTCAGACCAGGTGCTGGCATGGTGTTGTCCAGCGGGTAGGAAAGCTTGTGCTCTTGAGGATTCATTCGGGTTGTCTCGGCTAGAAAATTTAGCTGGTTTTATCATACGGCCAGAAACAACCAATCGCCAATTAACCGTGGAATGCTGAAGTCTCATGCAAACATCTGACACGCTGGTTGTTGAACCTAAGCCAACAAAGCTTGACCCGGCCGAGGTTGCTCATATGATTCTGGCCGGGTTTGATCGACACTATGCTCTATTTCGGTATGGTGCCCAGCGAGCCAAATCCCTATTCGAGTCGGGTGATTGGCTAGGCATACAAAAATTGTCGCGCGAGCGCATTGAATACTATGACCGGCGCGTGCGTGAGTGCTTAGCCAAACTCAACCCGGTGTTGGCCCGCCAGGCGGGTAGTCAAGACGCGGTCATGAGTGTGCAGCAACAACAGTTCTGGCAGGCAGTTCGACAGAGCTTTGTGTCGCTTTTGTCGGATCACCAGCAACCGGAGTGTGCGGAAACCTTCTACAACTCGGTGACTTGCAGGGCTTTGCATCGGGACTATTTCCACAACGATTTTTTGTTTGTGCGCCCTGCTGTGGCAACCGACTATCTCGACAGTAAACGCCCGGTCTACCGAGCGTATTACCCCGCTCGTGAAGGGCTGCGTCGATCCTTGACCCAGATGTTTGCTGATTTTGGCCTGGCCTGTGGTTTTTCTGATTTGCCGCGCGACGTTCGTTTGCTCGCCCGTATGGGGTGTCGCGAACTGGCAGAGCGAGTTCAAAGAGCCAGTGGTCATCGTCTTGCCAGTGATTGCCAGTTGCATGTTCTAGGCAGTTTGTTTTTTAGAAATACTACCGCCTACGTGGTGGGACGCTTGATTAATCAAGGCACACTGTACCCGTTTGTCATCCCCTTGGTTCGCAATGTCTCAGGGCAAGTGGAGGTAGATGCGCTGATTGCTGACGAAGCGGATTTAAGCACCATCTTCAGTTTCACTCGAGCATATTTTTTAGTCGACATGGAAGTCCCGGCTGCTTATGTCGAGTTTGTGGCGACCTTGCTGCCACGCAAAGCCAAGGCCGAGATTTACACCATGGTTGGTTTGCAAAAGCAGGGAAAAACCCTTTTTTATCGGGATTTTTTGCAGCACCTTGCACACTCGCACGACCAGTTTGATATCGCGCCTGGTATTCCAGGCCTGGTGATGAGTGTGTTTACTTTGCCCTCATACCCTTACGTATTCAAACTGATCAAGGACAAAATTTCCAAGGATGGCATGACCCCGGCCACCGTTCGTTCCAAGTATCAGATGGTCAAGCTGCATGATCGCATTGGTCGCATGGCTGACACGTGGGAGTACTCCCAGGTCGCGCTGCCACGGCAGCGGTTTTCTGACGCATTGATTGCTGAGCTTGAGCGTGTCGCGCCCAGCCAGATTGAAACCCAAGGTGATTTATTGGTGCTCAAGCATCTCTACATTGAGCGGCGCATGATCCCGCTGAATCTTTACTTGGTTGATGCTCCCGAACCGCTTCGCCACAAGGCCATCATCGATTATGGTGATGCCATACGTGAGCTCGCCGCGGCTAATATTTTTCCCGGTGACATGCTGTACAAGAACTTTGGTGTCACTCGCTTAGGCCGGGTCGTTTTCTACGATTACGATGAGATTCAACCCATGACGGAGATGAATTTCCGGGCTATTCCACCGGCCCCGAACGAAGAGGCCGAGATGGCGAGCGAGCCATGGTACGCGGTTGGCCCGAATGATGTATTTCCCGAAGAGTTTTCTACGTTCTTGCTTGGCAAGGCTGAAATCCGAACCGTGTTTCGGCAGTCGCATATGGAACTGTTAACCCCGCAGTGGTGGCAAGGCTGCCGCGAGCAAGTTTCTCGAGGAGTATTTCAAGACCCGCGCCCTTACGGCGTTGAACGACAGCTACGTCCTGTGTCGCTTAATCCGGTAGGTGAGGTTCCACCGTCACCGCAATACTAAGCCGGTGATATCCGCCGCCACGGATGATTCCACGTAGCGGTGACACGTCACCAAAATCGCGACCTTGCGCCAGACAGACATGGTCAAGCTCAGGGATGGCTTGATTGGTTGGATCGAGTTCCAACCAGTTACCCGAAACATTCGGACAATAGACGCTTACCCATGCGTGCGTCGCATCAGCCCCACGCAGTCGGGCCTGACCCTCTGGTGGCTTTGTTAGAAGATAACCACTGACATATTTGGCCGCCAATCCGAGGGCACGCAGGCAGCCGATCATGATGTGGGCGAAATCCTGGCAAACACCGGTGCGGTTATTAAATGCAACTTCAAGTGGGGTATGTACTTCGGTTGAGCCGCTTTCGTACTTGAAGTCTTTAAAAATACGCTGGCAAAGATCTTGGCTGGCCAGTCCGATAGGGCGCCCAGGGGTAAATGATGGCAGTGCATATTGCTTGAGAGATTCCAGCCAGGGAATGTAAGGACTAGGCCATACAAATTCAGATGCCTCAACAAAAGGCTGGTCCAGTGAGTACATCATCGAATCCCGCACCACTTCCCACGCCGGCGTTTTTGACAGATCGTCATCGGCATAACGAATGGTTTTCTGTATGGTGCTTGCGCAATGCACATCCAATGCTCGGTGTGGATGGGTAATCGCAAAAAAAATCCGATCGTTTCCAAAGGCATCGGTTTGCACTTGAAGCTCGTCTGGAGTTGGCGTGATGGTTAGTTGATAGTCCAGCACGCTTTGCCAGGGGGTTTTATTCGCGCGCAGGTAACCAAGGTGTTGAGAAAAGATGACATCCTGGCCATAGTCGTAATGGGTTGAGTGTTCGATGCTAAGGCGCGTCATCATGATGTGAACCGTTGTTCAGTGATGTGAGCAAAGAACTGATGGCTTATCTCATCGGACAGTTCCAGTGCGGTTCGAGTCATGTCTTTGACTAGCCTGAGCATGTCCAGTGTCGAGTCTGGCTTGTGATTTAAATCCGCCAGTGTTTTGCAGATTACCGTGCTGTCAGGCAAGTGCGCGATGTGTTCGGCCAGTGCACTGGCTGTCGCATGCAGCGCGCGCGGATTGGTTTGATCCAGAACGATCAGGTCCAGTAACGGCAGAATCTCTTGTTGGCGTTGATAGCGTGTCCTATACGTGATGGCGCTATCAAACAGGGTCAACAGCGAGTCGAATCCTTGTTCAGTGTAAACAGCACTCGACTCAAAAAAGTGGGTAATTATCTGGGACTGATTAATCAGTCGCTCTAGTAAGCGGCCAGCGGCCAGCATGCGCCAGCCAATGTCCTTGGTCATTCGATCAAGCTGGTAGCCAACCAGCGCTGCCAAAGGCAGCTCAACGTGATCAAGTACCCGCATCATGTCGTGTTGTGACTTTTCAGCCAGTAGCAAAGACTTTATCTTGGCTGGGATTTCAACGTGGTCGACTGGCAGGCGATCGCGCACCGAGCGCATGGCAGTTAGCATGGCCTGGACAACATCCATCAGACCACCGCAGCCAGATTGCTGCAAACGGGCAATGACCATCTGACCAAAGGCCTCTGGAGCGTCAGACATGGAGGGACTGTCGAACGTAACCAGGTTTTGCGTGCGACCGAGATACGTCATGGCATCGTTTAGTGTGGTGAGGCTAGCAACGCGGTTGGTTGACAACAGCATCAGCGTCTCGCGAGCTAAGCGCACCATGGCTTCTGCACGTTCGGTGTAGCGACCAAGCCAGAACAAATTTTCAGCAGAACGGCTCGATACCAGCTCCTGGTCCGTCTGCCAATGTGAGGCGGTTGTCTGACCCGGCAACATCGAAAAGCTGTCAACTTCCGTGTCAGACATCACCCACGTATCCAGCGTGGTGCCCCCACTGCGGATGGAAACAATGTGCGGATCCAGCGCGGCCACACGGGCCATGCCGCCAGGCATGACGTGCCACTGATTGTCTGGCCCTATTAACGCGTAGAAACGCATCATGGCTGTGCGCGGCTCGATGCTGTGTCCGTTAAAGGTGGGCACCTGAGAGAATGGCAAATAGGTTTGCGTGGTGTAGATATCGGGCTGACGTTCTATGCGGGCACGCCACTGGTTTCTGGCATCTTCATCGAGTAGGCTACCAATGACAGGCTCAAAGTTGGTGGACGTCTGGTTGGCAAACGTTGGTTTGATCACCTGCGTTTGCAGGCGTGGGCTGACATCTTTCCAGGCCGCGGTTTCACCACACCACCACGTGTGTAGTGAAGGCATCAGTAGTGGCTCACCCAAAAGGTGTTCGCAGATGGCTGGTAAAAAGCCCTGTACGGCCGGAGACTCCAGGAATCCGGTGCCCAGTGCATTGGCCATGACGACTTTCCCCGCTCGAACCGATTGGAGCAGACCGGGAATGCCTAGGGCGGAATCGGCACGCAACTCCAGGGGATCACAGAAGTCGTCATCGAGCCGTCGCATCAAGCCATGAATACGCTGCAAGCCTTGCACGGTCTTGAGGAACACCTCATTGTTGCGAATGGTCAGGTCTGGGCCTTCGACCAGCGGTATACCAAGGTAGCGCGCAAGATAGGCGTGCTCGAAATAGGTTTCGCTATATGGACCTGGGGTTAGAAACGCGAACCTCGGGGGGGCGCCCTGCGCAAGCGACTGAGCTTGTGTTTCCAGTGCGGCCAGTAAACGACGGTAACTGGTTGCCAAATGTTGAACGCGCATCTCCCGATAGGCTTGCGGGAATAATCGGGAAATGATCAATCTGTTTTCCAGGACATAGCCGAGCCCGGAGGGCGACTGCGTGCGTTGACCAATGACCCACCAACGCCCTTGCTCGTCACGCGCCACATCAAAAGCGATGACATACAAATAGTTATTGCCCGGTACTTTGACGTTGCGCATGGCATGCAGGTAGCCGGGGTTGCCAAGCACCAACGCACTGGGCAAATAGGCTGCGGCGAGCAAGTCGCCCTGGTGGTAGACATCGTGCACGATCTGGTTCAAGAGTCTGGCACGCTGGGCCAATGAGGTCTCAATCAAGTGCCAGTCGTCTGAGTCAATCACCATGGGCAAGGGATTTAGTGACCACGGTCTGACTTGGTCCTGCCGATCAGTAAAGACATTGTAGGAAATGCCGTTTTGCGCAATGACGTGGTTTACGGTGTTCGCGTAGTCGGCTAGGCGATCGATGCTCTCACGTCCAAGCTGTGCAAAGAGAGATTGCCATGGGGCTCGCAGCTCGGTGGCTGATTGACGCATTTCATCGAAATGGTGAGGTTTTGCTGTCGGAATGCGTCGAGCCAACGAAGATAGCCAGTTGCTTTGTTCACTGGTTTGGCGCAGTTCGGTGCTGCTTTTCGACTCGACAGGTGGACTCATGAATCAGCCAGGCTCGGTTGGTCTTAAGGGTTGGCAAAGTTTATCGGTAAACTGAACTGCGTAGAATGCGCAGCGCCCCAAATAAGTGCGCGGCGCCTCAAATAGGTGCAATCCTGATGCCTTTTAAATGGTGATGCATCATGACGTAGCAGTAATGAGCAATTCGCGTGCCAACCATTGCCCTGAGTGCCCACATGGCACAAAATTTGCTGATTCATCTGATGTTTCATGTTTAATCATGAGGTTTGGCGAGCCAACTCATTCTTTGGCTCAGAGGGCAATGACAGTGAACCACCTAAAACTACCTTCTTACGACGAAATGCTTTCGAGTGGTGCTTTGGCTGCAGAACCCGGAGATTATCGAAATGGTGTGGCGCGCGAGCATTACCGCCAAGTGCAACAGTGGCTAGCGGGACAAACCACGCAGGCTTTGCAGGCACGCCACGAGGAGGCAGAGTTAATTTTTCGGCGGGTAGGCATTACCTTTGCTGTGTACGGTGATGATAATGGCACCGAGAGAACCATCCCATTTGACATTGTTCCGCGAATTTTCCCGGAACATGAATGGAGCAAATTGCAACGCGGCTTGATCCAGCGCGTTCAGGCGCTGAATTGCTTTTTGCAGGATGTCTATCATGACCAAAAAATATTGAAAGCCGAGGTCATACCGGCTGAACAAGTGTTGGGCAATAGTCAGTATCGTTTGGCCATGTCGGGTGTGAAAGTACCGCTAGATATTTATGCGCATATTGCCGGTATTGATCTTGTACGCGCCAATCACGGTGAACATGAGGGCGAATTCTTTGTTTTAGAAGACAACCTTCGAGTCCCTTCAGGCGTCTCCTACATGATAGAAAACCGCAAAATGATGATGCGGCTTTTCCCTCACCTGTTTAGCAACCATCGGATTGCACCTGTAGAGCACTATCCCGATTTGTTATTGAATGCATTGCAGCAGGTTGCCCCGCCAACGCAGCGCTACAGCAACGTGGTTGTCCTGACGCCAGGCATGTACAACTCGGCTTACTTTGAGCATGCCTTTTTGGCCCAGCAAATGGGCGTTGAGCTAGTAGAGGGTCAGGATCTGTTTGTCGATGACGACGATGTCGTTTATTTGCGCACCACGCAAGGGCCGCGACAAGTCGATGTCATCTATCGACGGGTTGATGATGACTTTCTTGACCCCGACGTCTTCAGAGCAGATTCGGTGCTTGGCCCGCCCGGGTTAATGCGAGCCTATCGGGCTGGCAATGTGGTGATTTGCAATGCGGTAGGCACGGGCGTTGCCGATGACAAATCGATCTATCCCTATGTCCCGGACATGATCCGGTTCTACCTCTCAGAAGAGCCGATCTTAAATAATGTCCCGACCTATGTCTGCCGGCGGCCGGATGAGTTGTCCTATGTGTTGGCTAACCTAGATCAACTCGTGGTCAAAGAGGTTCATGGCGCAGGTGGCTATGGCATGCTCATTGGCCCGGCCGCTACTAGAGCCGAAATTGAAAGCTTTCGCCAACAGCTGATTAACAAGCCAGAGAACTACATCGCTCAGCCGACTTTGTCGCTGTCGACCTGTCCAACCTTTGTGGGTTCTGGCATTGCGCCGCGCCACATTGACCTGCGACCATTTGTTTTGTCGGGCAAGGACGTTCGCATGGTGCCGGGTGGTTTGACCCGCGTGGCTCTTAAAGAAGGCTCGCTGGTGGTCAATTCATCGCAAGGTGGTGGCACCAAAGATACTTGGGTATTGCAGTCTGTGGGGGGGCGTTAGTCATGTTGTCACGCACAGCTGATCATTTGTACTGGATGTCACGCTACACCGAGCGTGCCGAGAACACGGCACGCATGCTCGAAGTTAACTGGCAGATGTCGCTATTACCGCAGTCTGAACAGGCGGCACATGCGGCTTGGCGGGCCATGCTTGATATTTCGGAGTTAACGCAGGCCTTTGATCGCAAATACGACGCGGTCACACCGGCGAATGTGCTTGCTTACATGACGCAGGATATGGACAACCCATCATCCATCATGAGCTGCTTGCGAGCAGCGCGTGAGAACGCCAGAGCCGTTCGCGGCGCCATGACAACCGATTTGTGGGAAACAGTCAACACGACTTGGCTCGATGCGCAGCGACAAGTCGGTCAGGGGTTGCTCAAGATTGCGCCGATGGACTTTTTTGAGTGGGTCAAGTTGCGCTCAAATCAATCACGCGGTGTGCACATTGGAACCATGATGCGAGACGAGGCGTTTCATTTCATCACGCTTGGAATATTTATCGAACGCGCTGATAACGTTGCCCGTTTACTTGATGTGAAGTTTTTAGCGGCCTCGCAATACATGGAGCAAGAGCTCGAGCATATTGAGGACTTTTACTATTGGGCTGCGATTTTGCGTTCGCTATCTGCTTTTGAGAACTACCGAATGATGTACCGCAACGCGATTACGCCACAGCGTGTTGCTGACTTGATGATACTGAGCCGACGCAACCCACGGTCACTGGTGGCCTGTCTTGAGCAAATGGTTGAGTTGTTAACCCGAGTGCGTAATGCCTCGTCTGGCCGAACAGAGCATGACGCCCGTGCAATGCTTTCCAGCCTACGCGATATTGAGATTGAAGAGATCTTCGAGCGCGGTATGCACGAGTACCTTAGTGACTTTCTCGCCAATATCAATCAATTGGCGGTCGATATCAGCGAACATTTTTTGGTGCCATTACAGCCGATACCAGCTCAGGAACGCGCATAAAGAAGCCACCACTTTTCCGGACATAGAAGCCCTGCTGCGCCGCACGTCGTATCCGTAGCTTCTACAATCGGCGCATGAGCAAATTTGAGAATGTTTGGTGTTACGAGACGGTTCGACTGCGTGAGCTCGAGGCGCCAGCACTAGATGATCGTCAGGCCAATGAGCTAGCTTCCCAGGCTAGCCAGGATAATCAGACACAGTTACTTGTGCGTGCACGCAAATTGTCGAGCGTCAACAGGCTAGATCAAGCCCGTCAAAAAGTTCGCCATACGCTTGGCCTTGGTGTGATGTTGGTTTGGGCGCTCAGCTTCCTGGCAGGCATCAGTGCTGGCTTAGCTAGCCTAGGTGAGAACACTGAATCAGTGAATGTGATTTGGGCGCTGGGCTCTCTGCTATTGGTGCCTTCGATCGCTTTGCTATTGTGGCTAGCGATGTTCGGCATTGGGCTTGGCTCAGGCGGCTGGCTAGCGAGCGCGCTTGAATCGATGGTTGGGCGGTTTTTAAATCGCGGCGCAACGGCCCAAGCCTGGCAGTCGTGGTTGCGTCTGACAGCTCAAGTTAACTCGCAGAAATGGTGGCTAGCTTTACTGACGCATGGTATTTGGTTTTGGTTGGTCACAGGCATGGTGCTGGCGTTGCTGGTGGCATTTAGTTTGCGGCATTACACCTTTGTTTGGCAGACCACTTGGTTGTCTGAAGCGGTGTTTGTGCACCTAGCCCAAGCCGTTGGTGCCCTGCCCGCCAAGCTCGGTTTTCTGACACCGGATCCAGACGCAATACGCGCAAGTGGCAATGTAGCCGTTGACCAAACGGTCGTCAGGCTAGCTTGGGCCAATTGGCTGGTGGGCGCTTTGCTGGTTTTTGGCTGGTTTCCCCGACTTTTGTTGCTCCTCATGAGTTTGCTGGTTTTGCGCGGGCGATACGCGAAGTGTCGGATTGATGTAGATGACGCGTATGCGCTGAGCATCCGGCACAAGCTAGATCGTTTGTTGAATCAATCGGAAGTGGATGCACCGCCCGGACCATCTGAACAATGGCCTCAGATGGTAGGTATTGAGCCGTTTGCGGCATTGACGGGGTCTGTGGTGGTGGTTCTCGAAACCAATTTGCCTGCCGAGTTGCATGCCCGGCTACCCATGGATAGTGTCATGTTGCCGCCGGTGGATGATCGTGAGTCGCGTGAGCAGACCATTAAACGATTGCAAACGCTTAAGCCAAGCAGGCTATTGGTGTTTGTTGATGCGAGACAAACGCCCGATCGCGGCATGATTCGGGTATTGCTGGCATTTGGTGCCTGCGCGGTGCAGACCCGGGTGTTGCTATTGAATGCGTCTGACAACCGGGCACGATGCCAATCGTGGATCATGCGGCTGGAAAAGATTGGCTTGCCTGCCCCTCAGAAAGATCCTGACGTTGAGCTTGACTGGCTTAAAGGTGGTCGCTAATGCAAGTCAACAAAACACCGTTACGCGTGGCTGTGGTTGGGCACACCAACACCGGTAAAACGTCATTGTTGCGAACGCTAACCCGCGACCGCTCATTTGGCGAGGTTGACGATGCGCCAGGGACTACCAGGCAGGTGCGCAGCGCCCCAGTTACCCTGAATCAGACAGTGGTACTGGTCTGGTATGACACGCCAGGCCTGGAAGACAGCGTCGCGTTACGAGATTGGATCGATGGTTTAAGCGTGCTTGGCAAGCGCCTAGATGGCCCGGATCGGATCAACGCATTTCTGGCTGACGTCAGCGCCGAGACTGAGTTTGAGCAGGAACACCGAGTACTGGCTCAGGTGATGCGCAGCGATGCGATGCTTTACGTGGTTGACGTGCGCGACCCTGTTTTGGCTAAACACCGGGATGAAATTTATCTCTTGCAATCTTGTGCGCGCCCCGTGTTGCCGGTGTTGAACTTTGTGGCCAGTCCGGATGCAAACCCACAGCCTTGGGTTGCCGCGTTTGCGCGGTATGGCATGCATATCCATGTTTCGTTTGACAGCATTAGCCCGCCCATTCACGGTCTGCAGCGCCTGTATGAAACCTTGGGACAATTGCTTGGTCAGTACCGCCCGCTCATGGATTCTTTGGCAACTCAGTCTGGCCTTGACCGCCGCGCTCGAGTGATTGCAGCTGCTGATCTCTTGGCTGATTTGTGCCTAGCGGTGGCCAATGAGCATGTATTGGTGAAGAATGACCCTGTACTAATTGAGCAGGCTATTGCCGAACAACAACAGCAAGTGCGTCAATTGGAGAAGTCCTTCGTTGTCAACTTGCTGCGGCTCTATCAGTTTGATGATGAGGACTATCTGCCACCGACTCAGGGTTGGGCTTTTGGTCAGTGGCAGGCAGACTTATTCTCCAGAGCCACCTGGTCGGAATTGGGTGTTGATATTGGTAAGGGCGCCGCGGTGGGGGCCATGGCCGGTGCTGCGGTGGATGTGCTGAGTGCGGGCTTATCGCTTGGCACCGGCACGCTGATCGGGGCGGCAGCTGGCACTGCTTGGCAGGGAATCGATCGTTGGGGTAAGGGCATCAAGGCAACCGTGTTGGGTGAGCGAGACATCGCAGTCAGCGATGCAGTTTTGTTGGCCTTGGCAACGAGGAATGTGCGTTTGGTGGCGGCGCTCGAGCAAAGAGGTCATGCGAGTCAAGTGCCGGTTATGCTGCACGAGGCTGAGCGAGTAACACCGGAGTTTGACCATGGTGCATTGCTCGCCGTCCTCAGTGATACAAGGCAGTACGGCTTTAAGCAGCAGATACGCCAGGCGTTTGGTGCAGGGCCAATCGCGCAATCGTGTAAAGAAGAAATCAAGCAGTTGCTGCTTGATGCACAGGCTTTAAAGCCCTTGTCGGTGGATGGGTTACACTGAAGCCACGTCAGACTGTTCCAGTCCACCTGGCGCCATAGAACCGATTGCGGTTCGCCGCTTAAACGCAATGCCTGCAAGGCTTAGCTTTCGAGCGTTTTTTCCTGATGCGCACACGATGATTGGAGTCGTTTAACAAGACGACTCGTGTGGCTATGGAGTCATTTCATTGTCTACATCGAATTCTTTTGCTGACCTCCAGTTGGCACAACCCCTTCTGCAAGCAATTAACGAAGAGGGCTATACACACCCCACCCCCATTCAGGCCAAAGCCATACCTCAGGTCCTAGCAGGCCACGATTTGATGGCCGCAGCCCAGACCGGGACTGGTAAAACCGCTGGCTTTACACTGCCGATTTTGCAGCAGTTGCTGGCTACCGGTTCAGGCAAGCCACTGGCGGGTCGTCCCAAGGTGCTTATTCTGACGCCAACCCGTGAGCTAGCAGCACAGGTGCAGGAGTCTGTCCGTACCTACGGGCGTCACACCCGCATCACATCCATGGTTATGTTTGGGGGCGTCAACATTAACCCCCAGATTTCCGCATTAAAAAAGCCGGTTGACATTCTGGTGGCCACGCCAGGGCGTTTGCTTGACCACGTTTCACAAAAAACGTTGATCCTATCTGATGTTGAAGTGTTGGTGCTAGATGAAGCCGACCGCATGCTTGACATGGGTTTTATTCGCGACATCCGCAAAATTCTTGCATTGTTGCCGGCCAAGCGCCAAAACTTGCTGTTCTCAGCCACGTTTTCTGATGACATCCGTCAGTTGGCTCGAGGGGTTCTCAATAAACCGGTCGAAGTGTCAGTTAGCCCACCCAACACCACCGCGCAGCGAGTTGAGCAAACAGTTCACCTTGTGTCACAGTCAGACAAGCGTGACGTGTTGAGCCACATTATCCGTGAGAGTGGTTGGCACCAGGTTTTAGTGTTTACGCGCACTAAGCATGGCGCAAATCGTTTGGCAGAAAGACTCGTCAAGGATGGTTTGCAGGCAGCGGCAATTCATGGCAATAAAAGCCAGGCAGCTCGAACCCGTGCCCTTGAGGGCTTTAAGACTGGCAAGGTTAGTGTGTTGGTGGCAACCGATATCGCTGCCCGAGGCCTTGATATCGATCAGTTGCCACAGGTGGTGAATTTTGAGCTACCCAATATGCCGGAGGATTACGTCCATCGCATTGGGCGCACTGGCAGGGCGGGTGCCGCAGGCTGCGCTTTGTCACTCGTTGATCATGAAGAGATGAAGTATCTCAAAGCCATTGAGCGGCTAACCAAGCAAGCAATCGAGCAAAAGCCTGTGCCAACTGGCTGGGTGCGTAGCACCGATGTCGAGCTCGCTAGGCCGCCAAGAGCACCTAGGCCAAATCGGCCTGGGTCTGGTCAATCTGGTAAACCGCGCACTGGTGCAACCGCTGGCAATGCCGGTCGAGCGCGACGACCAGCCCGTGCGGCGTCGAATCGGGCGGCCTGAACCGTTAAACTACGGCTCTTTTGCGGGTGGCAGGCCGTGCTTGTCGCCTTTGCCAAGAGCCAATTAGTGCAAGTAACTGATGTCAACACAGTCTATTGAACAAGAAGTGGCCAGACGGCGCACGTTTGCGATTATCTCGCACCCGGACGCCGGTAAAACCACACTCACTGAAAAAATTCTGCTGTTCGCCGGTGCGATTCAGATTGCTGGCAGCGTGAAGGCTCGCAAGGCATCGCGCCATGCTGCTTCTGACTGGATGGAAATCGAAAAGCAGCGCGGCATTTCAGTGGCATCGTCGGTGATGCAAATGGAATACCAGGACTGTGTCATCAACTTGCTCGATACGCCAGGGCACCAAGACTTTTCTGAAGACACCTATCGTGTTTTGACGGCCGTTGATGCAGCCCTGATGGTGATTGATGCAGCAAATGGCGTTGAGCCGCAGACCATTCGATTGTTAGAGGTCTGCCGTGCGCGCAATACACCGATCATCACTTTTATTAACAAGCTTGACCGTGAGGTTAAGCCCCCGCTTGATCTGATCGAAGAGGTTGAGTCGCATTTGCGCATGGATGTTGTGCCATTTTCTTGGCCAATCGGCATGGGCAAGCAGTTCGGGGGCGTTTTTGATATTCAGCTTGATCGAATGCGACTGTTTCAATCGGGGCGTGATCGACGGCCAGAAGAGGTTGACCAGTCGATAGAGGGGCTTGATAACCCCTTGCTCGAACAAAAGTTTGGACAAGCCTATCTCCAAGCGCGAGAAGAGATCGAGTTGCTGCAGGCAGCCTCGCCCGCTTTTGACCATCAGGCATTTCTGGCGGGGCAGCAGACACCGGTATTTTTTGGTTCGGCGATTAATAACTTCGGCGTGCAGGAAGTGCTTGAAGCGCTCGTGAAGTATGCGCCAGCGCCCGGGCCGCGCCAAGCGCTGGAGCGCACGGTGCAGCCCGATGAGGGCAAATTTACGGGTGTGGTGTTCAAGGTGCAGGCAAATATGGACCCAGCCCATCGTGATCGCGTCGCATTTGTCCGTGTCAGTTCGGGTCAGTTCACGCGTGGCATGCGCTTGAAGGTTAGCCGCAACCAGAAAGAAATTCGCCCAAACAACGTTGTCTCGTTTTTGTCACAACGGCGTGAATTGGTCGATGAGGCGTTTGCCGGGGACGTGATTGGTATACCAAATCATGGGGTTTTGCACCTAGGTGATGTGCTTACGGAAGGTGAGGTGTTGCACTTCACGGGCTTGCCGTTCTTTGCGCCCGAGCTGTTCCAAGCCGTGGAGGTTAAGGATCCATTGCGCACCAAGCAACTGCGAACTGGGCTGACACAGCTTGGCGAAGAGGGGGCAATCCAGGTTTTCAGGCCGGTTGCTGCCGGTGCGACGCTGCTACTTGGCGCGGTTGGGCAGCTACAGTTTGAGGTGGTGATTCATCGCCTTAAAACAGAATATGGCGTGGATGCACGATTGATGCCCTCCCGGTACACCCTTGCTCGCTGGGTGAGCGCTGAAGACCCTAAGCTGCTGACGAAGTTTTTAGATGCCAACGCAGCGCAGATTGCCTATGATGTAGTCGAGGCACCAGCCTATCTTGCTGGGTCGCCCGCACAGTTAAGGGTAGTCCAGGAGCGTTATCCAGATGTACAGTTCCATACGATGCGTGAGCACGGTGGGCAGGTATTTCAGTAGCGTGGTCTGTTAGGGAAGCAATCAAGAATCATGTCGTGGCGTGCTTTGTTCGTGTTGGTGGTGTTATTGCTTGCTGCTTCGGCTGCCGCCGGGGTTGGGGTGGGCAATTGGCTGGTCGAACAGTCTCCTTCAATCTCGGCCGATCCACGCACGGATACCTCGCGCCCGATTGAGATCGTGCTTGATGCCGCTGGCAGGCCCTTGGCTGCTGTTGCGCCCCAGCCTTTACTAGACGGCTCTCTAGGCCAGCCCAGAGATGAAATTCAGCCCATGTGGGAAATCCAGGCCGTTTCCTTGTTTGAGACCAATCTAGATCCCATGGTGGTTCTTGCCCGAGGTGATGAGTCCTATACCGTGTCAGACATGCTCACCCAAGCGGGTGCTGGACTCGCACAAGGTGAAGGTGATGTGGCAACGGTCGATTTGACATTACAGGCTCAAACCCCGCCAGAAGTTGCAACGGTCGTGGCGGCTGAACCGGTGGTAGCCCTCGCGTGGGACGAGCAACTCGCCCAAGCGATTGATGCTTGTCAGCGCGTGGGGTTTTTCTCGCGACCCGGCTGTATTGAAGCAGCGCGCAAGAAGTTCTGTGACCCTAATCGGGCATGGGGACGCCATCCACTGTGCCCATCCACGACATCCGTGAGCAATTGACCCGTCTTTAGCGGCGAGCAACTGCCAAGGATTTTCTGAGCGATGCGCTCGGTATTCGCATCAACTCTCTGTACTTTGCCACGGTTCTGCGGGCAACCTGGATGCCTTCTTTATCTAAAAGGCTTGCAACCTGACCATCTGAGAGTGGCTTGCTGACATCTTCCTGTTCGATCAGACTGCGGATTTTGGTTTGTACAGCCATCGAAGAAGTGCTCTCACCGTTGCCGCTACTGAGCCCTGTCGCAAAAAACCGTTTCAGCTCGACCGTTCCGAGCGGTGTGAGCATGAACTTCTGGTTGGTCGCCCGAGAGATGGTGGACTCGTGCAAGCCGAGCTCGCCCGCAACCTCGCGTAAGGTCAATGGCTTTAATGCGCCCCAACCCTTTTCAAAAAAAGGTTGTTGGTGAAAGACAATAAACTCAGACACCCGCAAAATCGTTTCAAATCGCTGGTTTATGTTTCGAATTAGCCAGCGTGCCTCTTGCAATTGACCATGAAGGGCTGTGTGCTCGCCCGAGCGCGCACTGCCAAGGGCCTGAGCGTACAGGTTGTTTACACTTAGTTTGGGCAGCGCCGACTCGTTTAAAAATGGCTTGAAGCCGCTCGCGGTTTTACGCACGACCACGTCTGGAATGGCATAGTCTGCCGCAGGCTTGGACCATGGGCTTGCGGGCCTTGGATTCAAGCGCAAGATGCAAGCATGGGCTTGTTGTAACGTGACCAGATCGCAGCCGATCAAATCTTGTAACTTAGTCAAATTGCCACTAGCCAATATGCCAAGATGATCCTTGCAAACCGCCCTTGCTGCGCTTAGAACCTGCTCATCATGCAATGCTGGTAAGCAGGCGTAATCTGGCTGGGCAAGTTGCAGTGTTAGACACTCAGACAGGTCGCGTGCACCAATGCCAATTGGGTCAAACGATTGCAGCAGACGCAGTGCGGCTAAGAGCTCTGGTTCATCCACCCCGTTGTCAGGTTCGAGCATGGCGCAAATGGCTTCTAACGAGGACTCTAGAAACCCATCATCGTTCAGATCGTCAATCAGCAGACCCACCAGGGCAGCATCACGTTGACTCACCCTCGTTGCTCCAAGCTGGCTTAGCAAGTGTTCCCGAAGCGTTAGGCTAGCGCCGGTTTCAGGACGCTCGCCTTGCTCATCATCGCGGTTGTGTTTGGAGCCACTGTAAAGCTCTACTTGCTTGTCTGGTGTCGGCTCAGACGAGATTTTCTGGGCCACCGGCTCAAGTTCAGGCAGATCATTACTGGGTGCTTGCGTCTCGAGCATGGGGTTCTCGTCGAGCGCGCGCTCGATCTCCGCTTGCAGATCAAGGCTAGAGAGCTGAAGCAGTCTGATCGACTGCTGCAAGGCAGGCGTTAAGGTCAGGTGCTGACCAAAGCGGATGTCTAAAGTTTGCCTAACCATGCTTACAATATCGCCTATGCGTACTGATGACTCCACCCCGCCCAATAAAACCGATCTTCAGCAGTTGAGCTCGCTGCTGTTTCGCCTATGTCTGCCACGATGGGTCTGGCGAACCGCTGCGCTCATGTTGGCAACGCTGGCCTGGTTATGGTTGGCCAAGCAGGTTCTGATCGCTGGTTCCTTAGTCAGCTACGAGGGCCTGCATTCCTTGGGAACGCAGGTTGTTACGTTTCTGACCCGAATTAACCCGTATTTATGGTGGGCGGTAACCATCATACTAACGTTGATTGTACTTTCGCTGGCGCGTAACTGGCTTAAGGCAAGTGTTAAGCATGGGCGACAAGCAACCGTGTCAGTGTCCGATATCCAGCGACTTGCTCAGACAATGAGCCCCGAGGGCGTTGACGTTTTGTTATGGGTTTGGGATCAGGAGACGGGTCCTGTCACCATTGGCGACCTGATTGCGGCACGCCAACAGCTCAGAGGTGGTCGAGTGCGCAAATTGGCAACAGCGCGTGCACAGCATCAGGCGCTTTTGATGGCTCGTGATGGGCATTCGGAAACGGCTCAGACACGCGATCAAGCTTGACCAGACAGCATCGAATTTGTGGTCTACAAGCCGCAGCCGGTGTGATCGAGTCGGTCAGGCTACGTGAAACTGCGGTCAAATTTGGGCCAAATCCCGGCCGACCCCTTGTCAAAGCACTATTTTTATGTTCAGCTAGTGGATATGAAAGTTGCAGCCATTCGCACACTCGGTTTTGCGGGGACCCCAGCCTCCGGTGGTCTCGCGCGTGCAGCGAACGGCCCCTCAGCTTGCGCAGGTGCGCTCGCCCTACTTCCTCTACTACTACCGATCGGTTGCCGGGCCTAGTGCCCCGTGGCAGTCCGGCAGCCCTTAGCCACACTCATGAAAGACGCCTAGTCGTCTAATGTCGGCTCTATTGACTTTCACTGATTGTAATGACCACCTGCAAAGCAGGTTTCAAGAGGTAAAAAAATGCTTGCGAATCCAGCTCACAAATATATTCCTTTCAAGCCATTTGAGCGCGACTTCTCCGAGCGCACATGGCCAAGCAAACGCATCACCCATCCCCCGATCTGGATGAGCACTGATTTGCGAGATGGCAATCAGTCGCTGATTGAGCCAATGAGCGTTGAGCGCAAGCTAGAGTTTTTTGACATGTTGATCCGCATTGGCCTCAAAGAAATTGAAGTGGGTTTCCCATCGGCATCACAGACGGACTTTGATTTTGTGCGTAAGCTCGTTGATGAAAAGCGCATTCCGGACGATGTCACGATCATTGCCTTGACTCAAGCACGCCCTGAGTTGATTGAGCGCACCGTTGAAGCGGCAGCCGGCGCAAAACAAGCGATGATTCACCTGTACAACGCTTGCGCACCAGCCTTTCGCAAGATTGTCTTTAACATGACCAAAGAAGAGGTGTTGCAAGTCGCCGTCGACGGCACCAAGACGGTCATGGCATGTATGGCAAAACATCCAGAGACAGACTGGTACTACCAATACTCGCCTGAGGTATTTAGCACCACGGAACCAGAGTTTGTGCTGCAGGTTTGCAATGCCGTCACCGAAGCCTGGAACCCAACGCCTGATAAGAAAATCGTCTTTAACTTGCCTGCCACGATTGAGGCCACCACGCCCAATATGTATGCGGACCAGATCGAGTTCATGCACACCAATCTGAATCGTCGCGACAGCATCATCTTAAGCTTGCACCCGCATAATGATCGCGGCACTGCGGTGGCAGCCGCAGAGCTTGGCTTAATGGCCGGTGCTGACCGTATTGAGGGCTGTCTGTTTGGCAATGGAGAAAGAACGGGCAACGTTGACTTGGTTACGGTGGCCTTGAATCTTTATACGCAGGGCATTCACCCCGGCTTGGACTTTTCTGATATCGACGAAATTCGCCGTACCGTTGAGCACTGCAATCAACTGCCGGTTCATCCACGTCACCCGTACGTTGGTGATTTGGTGTTCACAGCGTTTTCTGGATCGCACCAGGATGCGATCAAAAAGGGCTTTGCTGTGCAAAAAGCCGATGCGGTTTGGGAGGTTCCGTATTTGCCCATTGATCCTGCGGACTTAGGCCGTAGCTACGATGCCGTGATTCGGGTGAACAGTCAGTCTGGCAAGGGCGGTGTGTCGTATTTGCTGGAGCAAGAACAGGGCTTGGCTTTGCCACGGCGGTTGCAGATTGAGTTCAGCCGCGCGATTCAGCGCGTCACGGACGAAACGGGTCGAGAGGTCAGCGCACGCGATGTCTATGGCATTTTTGAGCGCGAGTATCTCGCCCTGCACTCACCGTTCAAACTCATTAAGCACCGCATCACAGGTGACCCAGATGCTGGCGAGGGCAAACAGTTCTCGATCGAGGTAGAGCTTGAGATCAATGGAGAGCGTCAAGTGCTGCATGGTCAGGGCGATGGCGCTATTTCCGCATTCGTCAATAGCCTTGGCGTGCCGTTGCGCATCGTGGACTACCACGAGCATGCCATTGGTGCGGGCACAGAGACCAAAGCGGCTTGCTACGTAGAGGCTCGCATCGCTGAGGCGCCAACCGGTTTCGGTGTGGGTCTGGATCGCGATATTGTGACGGCCTCGTTTCGGGCGGTTTTAAGCGGTCTGAACCGCTATGTTGCCCACTATGGCGCCAGTCAACTGTCGGGTGCTTTGGATCGAAGTGCGGCGTGAGCTAGGCTGTTTCCTGCAGGCGAGCCAGTTCGATTTCATCGAATCCGGCTTGCCGGCGGGCTTCTAGATTAAATGGGCCGCGCAGGCGCGGCGCGCCATAAGACTTGGCCAGCGCCTCAAACGTTGACAGCGGGTCAATGCCACGCTCAGTGCACACATGGCGAAACCAGTGGTTGCCGATGCGGACATGACCTATTTCGTCACGCAAGATGATGTCCAATGCTGCGGCGCTCTCATGGTCACCCGCCTGGGCGAGCTTCTGACGAATCGCCGGCGAGGCGTCAAGGCCTCGGGCTTCCAAGGTACGTGGTACCAGTGCCAGTCGGGCGAGGATGTCAGTGGCGGTTTTAGTGGCCATCTCCCACAATCCGTTATGAGCCGGAAAGTCCCCGTAGGTATATCCGAGCGACTGCAGTCGCGCTTCGAGTAAGCCGAAGTGGTAGGCCTCTTCGCGGGCAACCAATAGCCAGTCGCGATAAAACGTTTCTGGCATCTTCGCGAATCGCCAGACGATATCCAAAGCTAGGTTAATGGCGTTGAACTCAATGTGTGCGAGTGCGTGCAACAAGACGGCTCTGCCCTCATCACTCTGAGTGCCGCGGTGTTTAAGCTGATTGGGCGCGACCATAATCGGCTTCTCTGGCCGTCCCGGTGCGCCAGGCAAAGGGGCAGGTTCAGCCAGAACGATTTCGGTGTCGACCCGTAAGTGATCTGTTAGGGCGCTCGTTAGTTGACACTTGGTGGTCACCTCGGTGCACAAAAGCGCTTGTTGCGCCAAGACGCGGGCGTCTTCAATGGTCGTGTGTTTCATGACCAAAGTTTAGCCCGTGTCGCTAGGTGCTCCGAACAAAATACGGGCGCTACCCGCTAGAATGAAGGTAAGTTTCTACAAACATGCCGCGCAAATGACACCGCAACATAAAAGCGTAACGCCGACAGAGCTCGATACCAGTATTCCGCTGGCTGTCTTGCTACCTGGCTTGGCAGGATTGACTCCGTTTGTGATTCTGTCGCTCTCGGAAATACTGCCGCTAGGCCTGCCGCCGGTCGTCGCATTGTTGGCATTTAATACTTACGGGGCTGTGATTCTGAGTTTTGTGGGGGCGATCTGGTGGGGCTTGGCTGCCGCAACAAGACAATCAGTGCCCAAAACCATCATGTTTTACTGGAGCGTGGTTCCAGCCTTGATTGGGTGGTTTGCAACCCTCGTGCCGCCTGATGTTGGCGTGCTCATGTTGTCTGCTGGCTTTGCGCTTCAATGGCTAGGTGATGCTTGGCTGGTGCGAACTTACCACGGTGTGGCGCCTCGATGGCTGTTTCCCTTGCGCACGATTTTGACAGCAGGGGTGTTGACCACCATGGCCATTTCATGGTGGTTTCTGGTTTAAGGCTAATCAGCTTTTTTGATTTTGCGCTTTTTCTTTTTTGGCAGTGCAAGCATGGTGCCGCGACATTTGGCGCTGCCACAGCGGCACTCGTAGTTGCGCTGGTCCTTTTTGGTGACCTTGCCATCCATCACCAATCCATAGTCGTAGTTCAACTCTTCACCGCGGGCGATGTCTCGCTTAGCCTGGATGTACACGCGCTTACCACCCCGGCCCTCTTCGCTTTCACAATTCGGATCGCAAGCGTGGTTAATCCAGCGCGCGTCATTGCCATTGTCGTTACCGTCAATGACCTTGCCGCTGCTCAGCACAAAAAAGAAGGTGTGAAAGGGGTCAGCTGGATTGGCCGGATGGCGGCGATCAGCTTCGTCACTGCTAATACGCGTGCCCTGATACTCAATGATTCGTGTGCCTGCAGGAATATGACGACGCGCAAATACGCCACGACCATGGATAGGAGACTGCCGAACGATATGCCAAATGATCGCGGTGTCTTTGGGCTTAGTGACGTCACTCAAAACCTGCTCCAGTCTCAGCTCTTGTTAGGCGAAGCTTGCTTCACCCCAAAACAGTGTTTGCTTTCAGGAAAGGTACCGGCGCGTACCTCATCAGCATAGCGCTGCACGGCCAGCCTGACATCGGACGCCAGGTCAGCGTAGCGTTTGACGAACTTTGGCACCTTGTCACCATTCAGGCCGAGCATATCCTCTGTGACCAATATTTGCCCGTCACAAGCAACGGAGGCGCCTATGCCGATGGTCGGGATCGTCAGTTCTGCTGTGATGGCAGCTGATACATCTTCTTTTACGCCTTCAAGCACTACCGCGAATGCCCCTGCTTTTTCTACTGCCTTCGCATCAGCCTGGACTTGTCGGGCTGTTTTGTCATCCATGCCTTGCGCTTTATAGCCACCCATGGTGTTGACATGTTGTGGCATGAGGCCAACGTGCGCAAGCACGGGGATTCCGCGTTGCACCAAAAACTCAATGGTCGGTGCCATCACCTCGCCCCCCTCTAGCTTGACGGCATCTGCACCGCCGTTGGCAAGTAAGTATGCAGCATTCTTAAACGCCTGTTGCGGTGACGTTTGATAGGACGCAAACGGCATGTCAGCGATCACACATACGTGGTGGGTGGCTCTGTTAACAGCGGCGGTGTGGGCAGCGATTTGTTCGACGGTGATCGAAAGCGTATTTGGCAGGCCATAGGCCACCATGGCAGTCGAGTCCCCAATCAGGACAAAATCTAAAAACTCGTCCATCAGGCTGGCGAATACACTGCTGTGGGCTGTTAGCGCCGCGATCTTGCGCTGGCCTTTGCAGGCGCTGATTTGCGGCACCGTCACGCGTTGGTTCGATTGATGAATACTCACGGGGACTCAAACCTTCCTTCAGTTACGTGCTTTTGGTGGTTTTGGCAGCACGTTTGCGCACGGCTTTTTTCGCGGGTGTTTTGCGAGCTGCCGTTTTGGTGGGCACTTTGGCCGCGGTTTTAGCGGCTGACTTTGTTGCGGCCTTCTTGGCGGGTGTTTTCGCTGCCCGTGGCTCGAATTCAAAGCCTACTTTGCCACCCTCACCAACAGATAGGTAAGCCTTGAACTTGCGATTGGTGCGACTAGAAACAAAGCCATCAAGCAAGTCTGTTTTGCCACTTTCTAATAATTTGGCGATTTGCTCGGGTGATACCTCTTGTTGCAGAATCACCTTGCCGGTTCGGAAGTCACACGTCTTCTCAGGACCCACCGACTTTTCGCAGACATAATTCATGCCATGCTCAAACACGCGAGCGCTGCATTTTGGACACTTGCCAAGCACCTCGGCGTCTGAGAAATCAACTGGTTCCGAATCCTGCTCGTCGCGCTGCCCGAAATCAAATTCGAGCTTGTGATCATTATCAATGCGCAGGATTGCCGCAAACGGCCGTCCCATTTTGCTAATGAACCCTTGTAACGGCCCGATCTCTCGATTTAGCAATAAGGTCTCAACTTCGGCGGGCTCAAAGGTGCGCCCACCCGGGTGCTTGCTAATCGAGAAATCACACTGCGTGCAGGCATAGCGACGATAGTTCTCTTTGACAACGCCACCACATTTGGGGCAAGGCGTTTGCAAAGTAACGTAGTCGCCTGGCACGGTGTCGCGCTCGTACTCTTTGGCGCGTTTGACGATTACCTGGGTCATTTGGGCAATCTCACGCATGAACGCCTGCCGCGCAAGCTCACCTTGTTCGATTTGCTTGAGTTTGTGCTCCCACTCTCCAGTAAGTTCGGGCGAGGTCAGTTCCCTGACATCAAGCCCGTTTAGAAGCGTCATGAGCTGGCGAGCTTTTGCTGTTGGCACGAGTTCGCGGCCTTCTCGCCTCAGGTACCCTTCGTTAAGCAAGCCTTCAATGATGGATGCCCGTGTGGCTGGGGTTCCCAGACCACGCTCAGACATGGCTTCGCGCAACTCTTCGTCGTCCACCAGTTTGCCAGCGCCTTCCATGGCTGACAAAAGCGTGGCTTCGGTATAGCGAGGTGGTGGCTTGGTTGCTAACCCCACGGTGGCAATGTCTTCGGTACGAACACTTTCGTCCGGATCCACGGGTATGAGCGTGGCATCGTCTTCTTGGGCCATGCGTCCATAAACCGTCAGCCAGCCCGGCGTCACAAGCACCTTGCCCTCGGTACGGAATTTGTGGGCCTGAACTTCGGTGATTCGTGTGGTGACGCGATATTCGGCTGCCGGGAAAAAGATCGCCAGGAATCGCTTGACCACTAAATCGTAGAGTTTGGCTTCAGCTTCGCTGAGCTCCTTAGGCACTTGTAAAGTGGGGATGATGGCGAAGTGATCTGATACTTTCTTGTTGTCAAAGATACGTTTATTGGGCTTTACCCAACCTTGAGTCAGGATGGCTTTGGCGTGCGGTGCCAAGGCATGCGCGATTGAGCCCTCGCCTTGCGCGATCACACCGAAAGTTTCCTTAACGGTGTTGATATAGTCTTCGGGCAGATAGCGCGAATCGGTACGGGGGTATGTTAGCGCCTTGTGTCGTTCGTAAAGGGACTGAGCCAATGACAGGGTTGCCTTGGCAGAAAACCCGAAGCGGCTATTGGCCTCTCGTTGCAAGGACGTGAGGTCAAAGAGCAGTGGCGACAATTGCGTGGTCGGCTTAGATTCCTCTGAAACCGTGCCCGTTTGTCCGCGGCAGGCCGCCTCGACGGTTTTGGCTGCCGTTGCACTCCATAAGCGTGTGTCGCGCTGCTCAGGGTCTTTGGGGTCTTTCTTAAACCCGGGATCAAACCATCGACCTTCGTAAATGCCGGCGGCTGCAATGAAGGTCGCATGCACTTCCCAGTAGTCTCGAGACACGAAGTCGCGAATCTTTGACTCACGTTCGGCAACGATGGCCAGTGTCGGTGTCTGCACGCGCCCAACGGTGGTTTTGAAAAAACCACCGTCCTTGCTATTAAACGCAGTCATCGCGCGGGTACCGTTGATACCAACCAACCAGTCTGCCTCTGCGCGTGAACGTGCAGCCTGTTCTAGCGGCTTTAATGACTCATCCGGGCGCAGGTGTGTAAACGCCTCGCGAATGGCATCGCGTGTCATCGATTGCAGCCATAACCGCTGCACGGGTTTGGTCGTGCCGGCGTATTGCTCGATGTACCGGAAAATCAATTCGCCCTCACGGCCCGCATCACAGGCGTTAATGAGGCGATCAACGTCTTTGCGCTTAATCAGTTTGACGAGCAACTTCAGGCGTTCAGCCGATTTCTTGTCAGATGGGTTCAGGCCAAACTCGGGTGGTATGACCGGAAGGTGTGTAAAGCTCCACTTGCCTTTGACGGGATCGTTCGGCGCGATTAGGCTTAATAGATGGCCAACACTAGAGGAAAGGACGTAATCCTCACTCTCAAAAAAGTCGCCTTGGCGCGTAAAGCCCCCCAGGGCTCTGGATATGTCCAGTGCCACCGAAGGTTTCTCCGCAATGATAAGTGCTTTGCTCATGTTCTTCCTGCAATCGCCAGACGCGATACCAGCGGGGATGATACGGGCGGATTCGACTAGGGCGCAAGTCGACCAGGATGAAACCGCCTCGTCCAACGTGCGGTGGTCTCGCGCCAAAACTGCTCCAGTGAGTTGACTGCGAGTTCACCGAGCTCGAAATGTTTCCACGCAGATAGTAGCGTTTTAAGTGGGTTGGATGTGTCAATGGCCGCTGCGCCGTTTTGTTTGGACATTTTTAAGCCCCTGTCATCGAGCACGAGCGGCAGATGCATAACTGACGCAGGTTCAGCCCCAAGCGCCCGAGCCAGAAGGTGTTGTCTAGCAGTGCTAGCGAGCAAATCTTGCCCTCGCACGATGTCGGTGATGCCTTGGTGAGCATCGTCTACCACCACGGCAAGCTGATAGGCCCAAATGCCATCGGCGCGACGAATGACGAAATCGCCGACTTGCAGTTGGACATTTTGTGATTGCGGACCGCACCATCGGTCCGTGAAGGCTACATCACCAGCCGGCACTCGAAACCGCCACGATTTCGGCGACCGGTCGGCCTGAATGCCGTCGCGACAGGTGCCTGGGTACGGGCGCTCACCCTCCGGGAACTGACCGTGTGCTGCCAGCACGGAGTCAGCTATCTCTCGGCGGGTACACGCGCACGGATATACCAAACCCATGTTGGCAAGCCTGGCGAATGCGGCCTCATAGGCGGACAAGCGTTGTGACTGGTAACAAACATCACCGTTCCAGGTCATACCAAGGTCGCGTAGCTGCTGCAAAATAAAGCGATCCGTGCCCGGAGCAGTTCTAGGCGTGTCGATGTCTTCCATCCGAACCAGCCATTTGCCGCCTGCAGACTTGGCATCCAGATAGCTGGCCAGTGCCACAACCGCCGACCCTGCATGTAGAGGGCCACTCGGGCTAGGCGCAAATCGTCCTACATACACTGCAATGATCTAGTGACAGATGTCTTCACCATCGTGCAGGCGAAGCAATTCTTCAAGAATCAGGTGATCAACCTCAGCCTCTTGGCTCCACAGCACCATCAGCGCAATGATTTTAATGCGCTCCAGCGTGACAGGGCTTTCTTCACAGGCTAAGGCGCGTTCAATAACGATCTCACGCAACGGTGCCACCAGCACGTCGGTGTTTTCTAGGAAGGTGATGAACCCAATGGCTTCAGGGCTTAGTTGCTGGCGCTCGCGCTCTGCATAAATGCGGGTACCCGTGCCAGTGTGTTGCGCCAGATCAACACAGTGTTCAGTGGTCTGAGCCAAGCCCATTAACCAATGCAACGCATCGTCAATCTCGTCGTCTTCAAAGCCTGCTGCTGCCAGACGTTTGGCCAGCACATCGGCCGTCGGGCAGGCTTGGGGCGTGTAGTAGTTGTGAAACAGGTACACCAGTACATCAAACATGGCTCGCCCCTCCTGTCATGAAGTATCTCGCTGACTGAAAAGCCATCTATTGCTTCACTGTAAGCCTAAATGGCTAAATCTGCAATCGCACGGTTGAGTCGGCCACCACCACAGCCGTTGGCTCGTTCTACCTCATGAGATCCAGCCAAACGACAACCCTGACTTGTACAGCATATAGACGGCCAAACCGAACAACATGAATGCAAATATACGCTTGAGCGTGGCAACTGGCAGGGCATGGGCTGCCTTGGCACCCACGGGCGCCAAGGTGACGCTAAAGATCACCAACACCAACAAAGCGGGCCAATAGATGTACCCGATCATGCCGGGGGGCAGGTTTTGAATCGACATGCCGGACCAGACGTAACCCATGGTGTTGGCCAATGCGATGGGGAATCCGAGGGCGGCCGACGTGGCCACTGCCTGATGCAGCACCACGTTGCACCAGAGCATGAAGGGCACAGACACAAAACCACCGCCTGCACCAACCAATCCAGATAAAAACCCAATACCCGCACCAGCAGCACCAGTGCCCAGCGCACCGGGCATCTGACGACTTGGCTTCGGTTTGCGGTTGGCCAGCATCTGAACCGCTGAGTAGCCGACAAAGACGGCAAAAATCAATGCCAGCCATCCAGTCTTTAGCGCTGAAAATACCGCACCGCCAGCCAGCAAGCCGCCGATCAGAATGCCAGGGGCAAAACTTTTAACCAGATCCCAGCGCACCGCCCCCTTTTTGTGATGCGCACGCACGCTAGACAGTGACGTAAACAAAATGGAGGCCATCGAAGTCGCAATGGCGGAGTGGACCACTAGGTCAAGTGGCAGGCCTTGAAGGGTGAGTAACGCGGTCAAAAAAGGAACGAGCAACATGCCGCCGCCGATGCCAAGCAGGCCAGCAGCAAAACCGGCAACACAGCCTAAAACGGCGTAGGCCACAAAAAACAAGGGATCCATGGATGATTCAGACTAGAAAATAACAGGGCGAGCTCAGTATACTCAAGCAGCGGACCAAGAAAGACCAGACGCTACTTGCGCCAGAAGCCCGCGGAAAACAGCACGAGCACGGTAAATAGCTCCAAGCGGCCAATCATCATGGCAAATGACAAAATCCAGACCTGAAAGTCGGTCATGCTTAGATAGTTGTTGGCTGGCCCGACCTCGCCGAGTCCCGGACCAATGTTGTTCACGCAAGCAATCACAGACGTAAATGCAGTGGTCGCATCGGCACCACTCAGAAGCATCAGCGCGGTCAGCACCGCAATTGAAAACCCGTATAGCAGCATGAACGCCAAGACGGATGCCAATACTCTAGCCGGTATTAGCCGGCCTTTGAGCAACACCGGCGTGACGGCGTGGGGATGCAAAATGCTGACCATTTCCTGTCGTGTTTGCTTAACCAGCATCATGGCGCGAATCATCTTGATGCCGCCGCCCGTGGAGCCCGAGCTGGTGCTAAACATGCCAAGCGCAATCATCGCCAGCGGCGCAATCAGCGGCCAAGCCGCATAGTCCGTGTTGGCAAACCCAGCCGTGGTGGCGATCGACACCGTGTTGAAAACCGAGTAACGCAAGGCCGTGACAATGTCAGGGTAGACATTCATGAACCACAAATAAAAGCCGATGATGACACCCATGCCCAGGACAATGCCGACAAACGGAATGGCCTCTGGACAGCGTTTGTAGGCTTTGATGCTGCCTAGTCGAAATGCATTGAAGTGGGTGGCGTAATTGATTCCAGATAGCAACATAAAAACAATCGCAATCGACTCAATCAATGGCGAGTTGAAGTAACCAATGCTGGCGTCGTGCGGGGCAAACCCCCCGAGGGAAACGGTAGACGCCATGTAGCACCAGGCATCAAACCAGGTCATGCCGGCAGCGCGATAGGCCAGAAAACAGGCGATGGATAACCCAAAATAAATTGCGTAGAGCGCTTTGGCTGTACTGGCGATCCGGGGTGTGAGCTTTTCTTCTTTCATCGGGCCTGGGGTTTCAGCCCGAAACAACTGATGACCGCCAACACCCAATAGCGGCAAGATGGCAACGGCCAGCACAATAATGCCCATGCCACCGACCCAGTGCATGGTCACGCGCCAAAGATTAATTGTTGGGGCTAAATTTTCTAGCCCATTGAGCAGTGTGGCACCCGTGGCGGTAAGCCCTGACATCGACTCAAAATAAGCGTCGCTGAATTTGAGGGGTGCACCGACTTCGTGAAAGTACAGCATCAAGGGGATGGTGCCCAATAACGGCAGAAATCCCCAGACCAAGGTCACCAGCAAAAAGCCATCCCGTGGCCGTAGTTCGGCGCGGTATTTAAGTGTGCTTAGCCAAAGTGCAGCCCCTAAAAATAGGGAGATGACAAACGATTCGATAAATAAAACCAGTTGTCCGTCATCAAGCAGAATTGACCATGCCATGGGCACAAACATCGTGGTCGCAAATAGCGCCATGGTGAAACCGAGCACATGGATGACGGCGAGCAGGCGTCTCATCGCTAGAAAAATGAGGCCGAAACCTGAAACAGTTTCTCGACTTGGCGGATCTGTTCACGCGAAGGGACAAAGACAATGACGTGATCTTCTGTTTCGATGACCACATTCGGATCAGAAATCAAAATTTCCTGTTCGCGCACAACCGCTCCAATCGACGCGCCCTTGGGCAGCGAGAGATCCGAGATCCGTTTGCCGATGACCTTAGAAGACTTTTTGTCTCCATGAGCCACGAGTTCAAGTACTTCGGCCAATCCACCGCGTAGTCTGTGGGCTGCGACGATGTCACCTCGACGCACGTAGCGCAGAAGTTCGCCCATGGTCGCTTGCGAGGGTGAAATGGCAATGTCAATGTGGCTACCTTGCATCAACTCGCCATACGCTTGCCGATTGATCAGGGCTATTACTCGTTGAGCGCCCATACGCTTGGCCATGAGCGACGACATGATGTTGTCTTCGTCCTCGCTGGTCAAGGCCATCCAAGTGTCCATGTCTTCGATACTTTCACGCTCTAACAACGCTTCGTCGGTGCCGTTTCCGTTCAAGACGAGAACGTTATCAGGCAAGGAGATGGCTAACTCCTCACAGCGATCCATGCTTTGTTCGATGATGCGAACGTTGTAACCTTCATTGGCCAGATTGCGCGCGACCCGTGCGCCGATGTTGCCACCGCCAGCGATCATGACTCGACGAACCTGATCTTTTGAGCGATTCATCTGGTGAACTGCCTGGTGCGCGTGAATCGTATCTGCGATCAGCAGCAGTTCGTCCCCAGGGCGAAGAATGGTCTCCGGCGAGATGGTGATGGCTTTGCCAAGACGCACGATGTCAACGACTTTGGCGTTGACATCGGGGTTCATGGCGTTCAGATCTTTCAGTGGGCGGTTCGCCATAGAGCCATCAAGGCTTACACGCATGGCGATAACGGTGATGCGGCCTTGCGCTAGATCCACCACTTGCAAGGCCTCTGGGAACTCCACCAGCTTGGTCAGGTAATCAGTGACGCTACTTTCCGGGCTAATGAGTGCATCAACGCAGAATCCATTCTCCCCGAGAAGTTCAGGCATGGACGGAATCTCGGATGACCGGATTCTAGCGATCCGTCGTGGCACGTTAAATACCTGCCGGGCGATTTTGCAGGCGACTAAGTTCACGGCATCGCTGCCTGCACAGGCAATCAGCATATCGGCATCTTCAGCACCGGCGAGCTGCATGGCCGAAACCTGCGAGCCGTCTCCGATCACGCCTCGCAGATCGAAGCGTTCTTGCAGGTCGGACAGTCGCGAAGGTTCCGGATCAATGACGGTGATGTCATTGTGTTCGGACACTAGGTTTTCTGCAACGCTCGTACCGACTCGGCCGGCGCCGACGATCAGGATTTTCATGAATGACGTTTGCGAGCTTCAATGCCAAGCTGTTTGAGTTTTCGGTAAAGATGCGTGCGTTCTAGGCCAGTTCGTTCCGAAACCCGAGTCATGCTGTTGTTTTCGCGGGCCAGATGATATTCGAAATAAACACGCTCAAATTCGTCACGCGCTTCACGCAAAGGCTGATCTAGCGAGATGTTTCCGGACAGTCCAGTTGGCTCGGGCTCCATGACAACCGGCTCGGGCACAATCGCAGCCGGGGCCACTGGCGCGGGACTAGACGGGCCAGTGGCCTGCCCGCTTGGTCGTGGGTTGCTAGCAGCCGGCGCAGCCACAACCGGTTTGTCACGAGCCAGACCATTGCTGATGGTCTTTAGAAGCCTTTGCAGTGTGATTGGCTTTTCCAGAAAATCAACGGCGCCAATGCGCGTGGCTTCAACGGCCGTATCAACCGTGGCGTGACCACTCATCATGATCACGGGCATGTCGAGTAACCCTTGCGAACCCCACTCGCGCAACAACGTGACCCCGTCGGTATCTGGCATCCAGATATCGAGCAGAACCAGATCGGGGCGCATGCGCTGACGAGCAGCGCGCGCCTGAGCTGCGTTCTCCGCCAGTTCAACCGTATGCCCTTCGTCATAAAGAATTTCGAAGAGCAATTCACGAATGCCGACCTCATCGTCGACTACCAGAATTCGAGCCATGGTTCCCTTTACCTATTTTCTGACGCCATTATCGTCCTGCCGGGCGTTATCGTCTACCGAAGTTGTCATGGGCATGAGCAAGATCGTAACCCGGGCACCGCCACTGCGCCTGTTAGAGATATCAATATACCCCCCGTGCTCATCAACTATCTTTTTCACGATTGCCAGTCCTAATCCAGTTCCATGTGACTTTGTGGTGACGTATGGCTCGAAGGCCTGCTGCAGGAGCTGCCCAGAAAACCCGGGCCCGTCGTCCGTGACCACGAGTCGAACGGCCAATTGACCGCCATGTGGCCTGTCTTTTGCGTTAACGGCTTCTGTCACAATTTGAACGCTGCCGCCTTTGCCTTGCTCATTGAGCGCATCGCGTGAATTGCTCAGCAGGTTGTGAATGACTTGCCGCAGTTGGGTCTCATCACCCCGAACCTTCGGCAGCTCGGTGTTCAATTGCGCCTCGAACCGTATGCCAGCCACGTCAGTCGATGATGTTCGGGTGACAGGATCCCATCCATATAGGATAAGCACCTCTTCAATTAGATGGTTCAAATCAATTGCTTCAAACACCAAGGGCGGACGGCGGGCGTATTCCCGGAACTCATCAACCATGTGTTTAAGCGAGCCAACCTGATTAATGATGGTGTTGGTTGAGCGTTTCAGTAGCTCAGCATCTGCTGAGTCGAGCCGGTCTTGCAATTTCATCGCCAGCCGCTCGGCTGAGAGTTGTATGGGTGTTAGGGGATTTTTAATCTCATGGGCCATGCGCCGCGCCACCTCGCCCCAGGCAACTGTTCGGTTCGCTGAAATGACAGCACTAATGTCATCAAAAACAACGACGTAACCGTTGCCCCGACCGTCTAGGCTTAAGTGCGTGCCGCGCGCTAGCAAAGTAATGGTATGGTCGCCTTCATCGACGTCTTGCCCGGGCAGCGTGATTTCAAACTGTTCTTGCCAATGTAGCCGTTCGGAATTGGTCGCGGCCAGCTGTGAAAAAGCGCGCTTGACGGTTGCCGCCAGTGGCAGCGCACCAGGCACCGTCTCCAACGGACGCCCTTTGGCAGCACGAAGATCCACGCCCAGAATTGACTGAGCGCCCTGGTTAAACAAAGTGATTCTAAAAAACTCGTCAAACACCAACACACCGGCTGATAAGTTAGCTAGGATTCCCTCGGTGTAAAGTTTGGACTGTTCGAGTTGCCGCCGATTCATGTCGACTAAGCGCCGTGCCTCTTCGAGCTGCCGGGTCATTTCGTTAAATGAGCGTGTCAGCTGACCTACCTCATCGTTTTGCGGCGGCTCGGCCAAAGGCCTGAAGTCACCAACACTGACTGCCTGCGTGCCAGAGGCGAGTGCCAGTAGCGGTTGAACCAGGCGTTTGGACAAAAATAGCGCCACGGCCATCGCAGCAAACACCGCCAGCAGCAACGCCAGGGTTAATGTCACGCCGAATAGTTGCCGCAGCCCTTGCCTAGAAAGGGCAAGCTCCTGGTAGTCGCGGTAGCCCTCTCGGACCTCTTCGGCATTCATCACCAGATCTTCAGGCACTGACTTTACTAGCTGCAGCCAACGAATTTCATTGCTGACCAACGCGCTAGGGGTGCGAGCGGTTGAGCCTAGCGGCAAAATCACTCGCAAAATTAAGCCAGATGGATCGCTTTGCACGGCATCGTTAGAGACCGGCTCAGCGTTTGCATAGCTGCCTGAGATGCGCAATTGACTGAGCACACCGGCAGGTGGTCCTTGAGGCAACAGCGTATTTAACTGCTCACTGACAAAAGCAATCGGGCGACCCGAGCTAGTCATGACCATGGCCTCGCGAACACCAGTCACTTCACGCACCCGAGCGAGCAGTGCTGGTAACTCCGCATCGGTGGCGTCGGTGAAGATGGGCAACATGGCGCGTGCCCGCGTATCGAGCTCAATGATTTGTGCGTCTAACGCTGCCCGGCCAAGTGCCAGGCCCGCATCGAGTGCTGCGTCAACGCGCACATTAAACCAGGACTCGATTGAGCGCGACATAAATTGGATTGACACGGTGTAGATCAGTGCGCCGGGCAATACGCCGATCAATGCGAATGCAAGTGCGAAGCGAGCGGTTAGACGCGCGCCGAATTTGCCACGCCGCAACTGCCGAATCAGTTTGATGCTCAGGCCCAGCACCCAACCAAATAATCCGATCGCCAGCGCAAAATTCAAGTAAACCAGCAGTTCATGAAAACGAGCCAAACGAGAAGCACTGCCGGTTGACCACGCCAACAGGATAAAGAGCCCTAGGCCGGTGATGGCGCCAAGCACCAGAAATAACTTTGTGCGTCTATTCATCGCTGAGCTCCGGCCCCGCGTCTAATCGAAAACTCAAACGGCTTCCACGGGCTGCTCAGTGAAAAATTGCTGCGGTTGACAGTGTCCATTTGTAGAGGACGGGCGAGTTGGTCAGCATCAAGCCGGATGCGCACTCGACCAATGTATTGCTCATCGGGTTCGAATCGGTCGCTCATGACCACGGGCCAATCTCTGATGCGGGTAAGCAAGGTCATTGCTTCCTCATAGGAGGCTGTTGGCACGGAAAGGTCACCGGTTGACACCCGCCATGACCTAGTCAACGCGTTGTAGGACAGACGACGCTCCAGTGACGTGTCGACGATGGTTTTATTAAGCCACCACCAGCGTGGTTGCTCGATTTCCAAATCCAACGAGAAGTAAAGCGGTACGCCCCTCGATAGAGCTTGTCGCATCGTGGTGTTCAATTGCAGTTCGATATCAATGTCGAGGCTTAATTGACCATTAACCACCAGGGGGTCAATCCGATTGATCGACGCCGTGGCCACTTCTTGTGCGTGTGATCGCCAAACAAACGCCAGCATCATGGTGGCTACTGCTAGCCACCGCAAAGCTCGGCCGAGTATGTTCGATGCGCCCATCTTACGGGTTACCTATTGATAAAGGCCTGCGCTGAAATAGCGCGTAGAAAAACCCATCCTGGCCTGTTAGACACGTTGTTGACTTCGTTGGCCATGTTTGACCGGGGGCCTCTAAACGCTGGGCATCTGCATGTCGGGTCAACAGCGCTTGAGCCTGATGTTCGCCTTCTTCTGGAAACACCGAACATGTTACTAGCAACAGTAAGCCACCGGGCGCCAAGGTCTGCCATAAGGCATCCAGAATCTCGCGCTGTGATTGAGTGGTTTGTGCCAGATCAGACTGTCTTCTGAGCCAAGCGATATCTGGGTGGCGGCGCACCACCCCACTGGCTGTACAAGGCACATCGGCCAAGATGGCATCAAATGGCTGGCCATCCCACCATTGCGTGAGTTTGGTGGCATCGGCAAGTTTGAGGTTAACTTTGTTCGACAGTAATCGCAGCCTGGTTAGGTTGTCTTTTACACGCGCCAAGCGCTTTGGGTCTTGGTCAAGTGCTGTTATTTCTAAATCAGCCAATTCCAGCAGGTGTGCAGTTTTCCCGCCAGGTGCGGCACAGGCATCCAATACATGCTGACCGTCTTTAACCCGAAGTAAGGGCGCGGCTTGTTGCGCAGACCAATCCTGCACTGACCAGTGGCCTTGCGCAAAACCGGGCAATGTATCGACGACAGCGGATCGCTCCAGCATGATGGCATCGCCGCCCACGATCCGACTGTGTTGGCCAGCCGCGTTGAGCGCGCTGAGCACTTGATCGACATTTGCTTGGCGACGGTTGACCCGCAGAATAATTTTTGGGGGTGTTTGGTCGGCACGAAGAATTTCTTGCCACGCTTGCGGGTAGTCGGACTTGAGTTTATTGATCCACCAGTTGGGGTGGTTCCACTGGGCTACCGCATTGTCTCGGACCGCCTGCAAAAACGCAGGGCGCTCACGCTGAAACCTTCTGAGCACAGCGTTGACCAGACCGCAGGCCGGTTTGCCAAGTTTGGTGAGTTGAACCGCGCGAACAGATTCATCGACCAACGTGTGCGGCGCATAGCGCGGGCATTGTTCGCTCAGTGGCGCCTGGTAGGAGTCTTCTTGAGCTAGCCCATGTTCCATCATGGCTGCGTCTAGTAACAGTAATGTCAGTGCAACATGACAGTTGAGCCAGGGTTTGGCGGGTTTTCGCGTGAGGGCGAAGTCCCGCCAGGCTTGTGCAAGACCCCAGTGACGCATGGCGTACCAGGTGACGGCCTGCACAGCAGGCCGCATGTGCGCGGGCAACTTTGCCAACGATTCCGTTAGTGAGCGCCCAGATTGCACGCCAGCCAAGCAATGGCTGCTCAAGTGCAGGATTTCTGATAATGCGGGGCTAGGCGACTTCATGCCGTGATTGTAGAGTCTGCAAGGCTACACTAGCAGCAAATTGATTGTTTGCAGGTTATCCATGTCTTCTCCCAAAGTAGGTTTTGTTAGTCTGGGCTGCCCCAAAGCATTGGTTGATTCAGAAAGGATTCTGACTCAGCTGCGCACCGAGGGCTATCAAGTTGTGCCCGATTACGATGGCGCCGACGTGGTCGTGGTCAACACCTGTGGCTTTATCGATAGCGCAAAAGCCGAATCGCTAGATGCCATTGGCGAGGCATTGGCAGAAAATGGCAAGGTGATTGTGACCGGGTGTCTGGGTGTGCAGGAAGACGCCATTCGGCAGATTCATCCGGGTGTGCTCGCTGTGACGGGCCCTCAGCAATACGAAGCCGTTGTATCAGCCGTGCACGATGCGGCGCCGCCACCCCAGACGCACGATCCTTTTGTTGACTTGGTTCCGCCTCAGGGCATTAAGCTGACGCCACGCCACTACGCGTATGTAAAAATTTCCGAAGGCTGTAATCACCGCTGCAGTTTTTGCATTATTCCGTCCATGCGTGGCGATCTGGTGAGCCGCCCTGTCGGTGATGTGCTCGATGAGGCGCAACGCTTGGTCCGCGCAGGGGTCAAGGAGCTGCTCGTGGTCTCGCAAGATACCAGTGCTTATGGGGTTGATATTAAGTACCGAACGGGCTTCTGGCAGGGACGACCAGTCAAGTCTCGCATGACTGAGATGTGTGAGGCCATGTCTGAACTCGGTGCCTGGATCCGTTTGCATTATGTGTACCCGTACCCTCATGTTGATGAGGTGATTCCTTTGATGGCACAAGGCAAGATACTGCCGTATCTCGACATTCCGTTCCAACATGCAAGTCCAAAGATCTTAAAGCTCATGAAGCGCCCCGCCTTTGAAGACAAAACCTTGGCGCGTATTCATCGCTGGCGCGAGCAGTGTCCGCAACTAACGATTCGCTCCACGTTTATTGTTGGCTTTCCAGGGGAAACGGAAGAAGACTTTGAATACCTGCTGGATTGGCTAACCGAGGCTCAGCTCGATCGTGTCGGCTGTTTCCAGTACTCCGCAGTTGACGGCGCGAGTGCCAACGCGTTGCCTGACTCGGTCCCCGAAGAGGTCAAACAGTCTCGCTGGGAGCGGTTTATGGCTCACCAGCAAGCTATCTCGGCTAGGCGCTTGCAACAAAAAATTGGGCAAGAGATGGATGTGCTGGTCGATGAGGTCAGCGATGAAGGTGTCATCGCTCGTTCGAGTGCTGATGCGCCGGAGATTGATGGCGTGGTGTATGTCACTAGCACTCGCAAACTGTCTGCGGGTGATTTGATCCGGGTTCGTGTTACCGACGCAGATCCATATGATTTGTGGGCTCAGGCGGTAGACTGAATCACCCGCACCCCAAGCACCATGCTATCGAACTAAATGTTTTTGTCGTTGCAAAACGACTGTACAAACACTTGGACAGGCTGGCGTTTGGCGCCGGGGCGCTGAAGCTCTAGAAGCCTTAAGATGCCGTCGCCGGTGGCGAGATCAATCCCTTTTTCGTTGGCCGAGATCAGTGTGCCTGGTGTTTTGGGTGAGGGTGTGGGTAGGCTCTGGGCCTGCCAAACTTTGACAGGCTCTGGCAAACCAGGTAAAGCCACGGTAGCACCCGGAAAGGGGTTAAATGCCCGGATGCGCCGAGCCAGTTGATCAGCTGGAAGACTCAAATCAAGTTGCGCTTCGGCCTTCTCGATCTTGTGCGCATAACTCACGCCTTGCTCTGGCTGAGCAGCTGGTGTCAGTAGCCCGTGCTCCAGCGCGTCGACGGCTTGCACAATCATGTTTGAGCCGAGGTTGGCAAGCTTGTCATGCAAGGTCTGGGCGTTGTCGTTGGTATCAATGTCAATAGCCTGAACCGATAGCATGTCACCGGTGTCCAGCCCTTCGTCCATTTGCATGATGGTGATGCCAGTCTGAGTATCACCGGCTTCGATGGCGCGTTGAATGGGTGCCGCACCGCGCCAGCGTGGCAATAAACTTGCATGAATGTTCAGACAGCCATGCTTGGGCAGACCTAGTACCCATTTAGGCAAAATCAGACCATAGGCTGCCACGACCAGTAAGTCGAGCCCAAGTGATTCGAGTACGGTTTGAGTGTCGGTGGCTTGGTCAGCATAACGGCCATCAAGTTTTAGGCCATGGGGTTGCAATACCGGTATTTGGTGTTCAAGAGCGGTTTGTTTGACCGGGCTGGCAGTCAGTTTCATGCCGCGGCCAGCCGGTCGATCTGGTTGGGTAAGCACAACGCAGACATCATGCCCATGCTTGATCAGCGCGATCAGCGCAGCTTGCGCAAAGGCTGGCGTGCCAGCAAAACCGATTCTCATCAAAGTCAGGCCGTGGCCGTTTCGCGTTTTTGTTTTTGTAGTTTGGTCTTGATGCGAGACTGCTTGAGCATCGATAGTTTCTCAACAAAAACTTTGCCTGCCAGATGATCCATCTCGTGCTGAATGCAGACAGCCAACAAACCATCGGCTTCGATTTGCTGCTCTTTGCCATGCTCGTCGAACGCTTTGACTTTGACTTCAGCTGCGCGTTTGACCGTCTCGAAGATACCAGGCACTGACAAGCAACCTTCTTCGTAAGACTGAATCTCGTCACTGCGCCAAGTGATCTCGGGATTGATTAGCACCAGCAAGCTGTTTTGTTCTTCCGTCAGGTCAATCACAATGATGCGCTCATGCACGTTGATCTGCGTGGCAGCCAAACCAATGCCGGGCGCATCGTACATGGTCTGTGCCATGTCTTTGACGAGCTTGCGAATGCGATCATCGATCTGCTCAACGGGCTTGGCGACCGTGTGCAACCGCGGATCGGGATAGTGAAGGATTTCTAATAAAGCCATATTGGTATTTTAAGTCACATTCACGAAACTGGGATTGAATTTCCATGTTGCCGTCATAGACCAGCCCAATCGAGCATCAACGTCAGGACGGGCAATGCAATAACCACGAACCAGACAGGGGATTTGCGCCAGAAAAGTAAAGCCGCCCCCGCGCCTGCGACCACGGTGTTGCTGATCGAGGTGATGCTACTGGTGACGATTGGGTCAATCCAGGCTGCGGCCAGCACACCGACCACGGCTGCGTTAATCCCCGTGAGCGCACCAAACGCACGAGGCTTGTGACTCAATTCGTGCCACCACGGCAATATGCCCGCCACCAATAAAATCCCTGGCAAAAAAATGGCAATCAAAGCCATTGCGGCGCCCGACCAATTTGGCATCGTGGGGTCGAGGGCGCCAAGCCAGGCGGCGAAGGTAAACAGTGGTCCGGGTACCGCTTGAGCCAGGCTGTAACCTGTTAAGAATGCATCGGGGGACACGAGCCCAGGCGCAACCGTCGCGCTTTCCAGCATTGGTAAAACCACATGACCACCCCCAAATACCAATGCCCCGGCGCGATAAAAAGAATCAAACATCTGCAGCTTGGGAAAATGCAACGCAAGCCATGGCGATAGGACCAACAGCGCCAGCATCAGGCTAAGCAGCAAAACGCCCACGCGTTTTGAGGGGGCGTGCCCAAGTGAATGCGCCTGCGCACTCGCGGGCCGCATGCGTGCACATAAAAACAAACCCGCAAGCCCACCTAACACGATCGCAGTAATTTGACCGAACCATCCACTTAAGCCAAGGGCGAGCGCAAAGCCTGCGCCACACAATATCTGGGTGACTGTTTCACGGCACAGGCTACGAAACATGCCGATAACGGCTTGTGCAACGACGACAACGGCAACCAGCTTTAAACCGTCTATCACTGGCGCGACCCAAGCAGCCGAGAGTTGCATGGCATAAATGGCCATCAGCACCAAAGCAACCGCCGACGGTAAGGTAAATCCAGCCCAGGCAAGCAATGCGCCGCCCAGCCCACCTCGATGCATCCCAATCAAAAACCCAAGCTGGCTGGATGCTGGTCCGGGCAGCGCCTGACAAATGGCGAGCCAGTTCGTGAATTGCTCATCGGTCACCCATTGACGGCGACTAACAAATGCGTGCCGGAAGTACCCAATGTGTGCCACCGGTCCGCCAAACGAGGTCAGGCCAAGCCGCAAGAAAACACGCAGAATTTCGAGGTAGGGCATAAAAGTCCTGGGTCACCTGACTGATGTCAATTATGCGAGATGATGAGGCTTTTTAGATGAAACTGAAATTCACCGCCCACCAAAAGACCGTTTTGCGTTTGCATTTGTCCAATCGCATTAGCCTGGCACAGGCACACGAATGCCTTAACCATCTTGAAACGCCCGCTGCTGGCAGACGCATTAAAGAATGCTCGACGAAGAAGATCGAAACCGCACTAGAAGCCGTTGAGCGCTGGCGTGCAGACCCTTTGCGGCATTGCGTGACATTGGCAGACAGCCACTACCCGACAGTACTGCGATCATTGTCAGATCCGCCCTTGGTGCTCTATGGTCAGGGTGGTTGGCAAACCCTGGGTAAACCGGCTGTGGCGCTTGTGGGTGCAAGACAATGCACGCCGACTGCATCGGCCCACACATTTGAGCTGGCGCGCGCCATCGCCAAGCAAGGTTGGTGTGTGGTCAGTGGACTGGCGCGTGGTATCGACACCGCGGCCCATCGAGGTGCCCTTGCCTCGGGCGTGCCTGGCAGCACGGTTGCGGTGCTTGGCACGGGAATCGACGTGATGTACCCCCCAGAAAACGCGTCGTTGGCGCACCAGATCATGGACTCAGGCGGTTTGCTGTTAACGGAATTCGCGTTTGGCAGTGCACCATTGGCCAGGCATTTCCCTCAGCGCAATCGAATCGTGGCAGCGCTCTCGCGGGCAACCATCGTGGCGCAGGCGGCAATGCGCAGTGGTTCCATGATCACAGCGCGCTTAGCGGCGGAAATGGGCCGCGAGGTGCTCGCGGTACCTGGCAGGCCCGATGAGACACTTTCTGAGGGTCCAAATGAATTGATCAGACAGGGCGCGGGATTGCTGGCGTGTGTTGGTGACCTTTGGAGTGCGTTCGGTCTTTGTGCTCAAATGAGCACAAGAAGTCAGAAAACTATTTAATCCATGTCCCCTTGGAAACCACTGCTTGCTCCGTTGTTTGTCTGTTTATCGCTAATGCATTCGTTTGTCTTGGCTGAGGATGCGACGTTGCTCGCCAAACCGGTAGATTTGTGTAGTGTTGTGGTGCAAGTGGATGACACGTTGCGCTTGAGCCCCGCGAGCATTGAGGTGCCCGATGGTTGTAAAGAGTTTGACGTGCTACTGCGCCACGTGGGGCGGTTGCCCAAAGTTGCTACGCCGCGTAACTGGGTGCTGACTCGGCAAGAAGATGCCAATGGCGTGGCCAGCGATGCTGAGCTTGCGGGCGCCAAGCACGATTGGCTTAAGCCAAACGATATGCGCGTCTTGGCCGCGAGTTCGGTGATTGGCCGGGGCGAAGCGGTGCGGGTGAGCATACCGATCAAGGAATTGGTGCCCGGTGTTCAATACACCTACTTGTCGACTATTCCCGGGTTCTCTCCGGTTTTACGCGGCACACTCACCGTTATTAGGCCGTGAAACCTTCAACGTTTGCCAAATAGGGCAGTGCCGACGCGGACTTCGGTGGAGCCCTCTTCAATGGCCAGCGCCATGTCACCACTCATGCCCATCGAGAGGCGGTCAAGTGATATGCCAGGGATGTTGGCAGCAAGTGCGTGTTCACGACACTGACGCAGCAATTTGAAGCAATCGCGCACGGCCGACTCATCATCAGATAGCACCGCCATGGTCATCAGACCCTCAACCTTCAGAGTTGGGTATTGCGAGATCTGCTGAAGAAACGGGATCAGTTCCTCGGGCTCCAGACCAGACTTGGTCTCTTCCGTTGAGGTCTTAACCTGAACAAGAACTTTGAGTGTGCGATTCAATGAGGCTAGGCGTTTATCGAGCGCCTCGGCTAACGCGAGGCGATCCAGCGACTGAAGCTCGCTGGCGTATTTGGCGACCTCCTTGGCTTTATTGGTTTGCACGTGTCCGATGACCACCCACTGAATAACGCAGTCGGCCAATTCAGGTGCTTTTTGTGCGATCTCCTGCAGACGATTCTCGCCGAAACGTTTAAACCCAAGGGCAGTCATGTCCCGAATCGCATCTGCGCTAAAGGTTTTACTCACCGGCAATAGTGTGACTTCGGCCGCATTGCGGCCTGCGCGGGCGCAGGCGTCACTAATCTTCTTTTGAACGTCATGAACCCTTTGGGCAAGCGTTTCTGTATCTGACACGATGAGTGGCCTTAAGTTTGGGTGCTGTCTGAACAAGCGTATCATCGAAACACCCACCGCGATTGATGTTCTCGTAAACCATGGATACCGCGACCCTGGAATTTGATGCTCACATGTCCGGATTGGCTGTCGCCTTAGCGATAGGGCTGCTGATTGGTGCTGAGCGAGAGTGGAGTCAACGCCATGAGCAAACCGAGCGAGTCATGGCTGGCATCCGAACCTTTGGCCTGCTGGGATTGCTTGGGGCCGTTGCTGTCATTTTGGCGCAGACGGTTGGGCCTTATGCCTGGGTGGTCATTTTATTGGCAGTGGCCATGTTGGTGGTCGCAGGCTACATTGCCCAAGCCAAAGCCACGGGAGACTGGGGCATGACAACCGAGGTGGCCATGCTCATGACATTTGGTCTTGGCGTGTTGGCCGCGTCTGGACAGCTTGCCTTGGCTAGCGGTCTGGGGGTTCTGGTGGCTGGGCTGTTGAGCCTGAAGCGTGTGCTGCACACACATGTCCACCGCCTAGAACCTCAGGAAGTGTCAGGCGCGCTAAAGCTGCTGTTTATTTCGGTGGTCGTGTTGCCTTTGTTGCCTGATCGCACCATGGGGCCGTTTAACGTCTTCAATCCCTACGTAGTTTGGTGGATGGTTGTGGCCATTACCGGTTTGGGATTTGTCGCGTATGTCAGTGTGCGGATTGCTGGCCCTCGCGGTGGCATTTTGTTGACATCGCTATTGGGTGGATTGGTTTCGTCGACTGCCATGACGCTGACGTTGGCGCGATTGGCAAAAAAGATGAGTAATGTCGACATGCTGTCAGCCGGGCTCATGCTGACCTCGGCACTCATGTTTCCTCGCGTACTGGTCGTCAGTGGCGTGTTGGCGCCGTCCCTCGTGGCAACGCTGGCAGGCCCCATGCTGCTGGCTGGTGCTGTTTACATGGCTGGCGCAGCCTGGCTTGCGTGGCGTGGGACTCGTCTAAAGAGTGACTCTCAAAGTGGGTTTGGCACCAATTTGCAAAACCCATTTGAAATTGGTTCGGCTTTGCGCTTTACGCTGTTACTCGTGGTCATTATGTTTGCTGTGGAGCTTGCTAGAGCGTATCTGGGCCAGACAGGGATCTGGGCCATGGCGGCTATCTCTGGGGCAGCCGATGTCGATGCCATCACACTGTCATTGTCACGCTTGGCGGGCAATGAACTGACCGTGCAAGTTGCCAGTCAGGGCATCATGATTGCTGCGATCTCTAACAGCTTGCTTAAGCTGGTATTGGCTTGTTCGATTGGTGGCAAAGCGATTGCATGGAGCATCGCGCCATTTGTGGCTTCAGCACTTTTAGGTGCGGTGGCGGCGATGTACTGGTTGGTGTAACTGTCGCGTTAAACAACCCGAACATTACCTTGGCCAGACTGGACCTGGCCGATGATGGCTGGCTTGCCACCATGGCGTCTGAAGCTCTCGAGAACCTTGTCGACAGCGCTTGGGGCGCACGCCACCAACAGACCGCCAGAGGTTTGCGGATCGCTTAGTAAGTCTCTTAACAACACATCATCTTGAACAAGCCCCTGAATCGCTGAGCCATAGGAGGCCCAGTTGCGTTTGGAGGCACCCGTGATATGCCCGGCCTTGGCCAACGCCAGCACATCAGGCAATAGCGGGACGTCGCTGGATCTGATCTCAATCTCAAGCCTAGCAGTGCGAGCCATCTCATGTGCATGGCCAAGTAACCCAAAACCTGTCACATCTGTCAGCGCATGCACGCCAGCAATCTTTGCTAGCTCGCTGCCAGCACGATTCAATTGGGTCGTGCTGTCAATCATGGCTTTGTAGCCTTGATCATTTAACTGGCCTTTCTTTAAGGCAGCTGAATACACGCCAACACCCAGTGGTTTGCCCAGAACCAGCACATCCCCGGGCTGTGCATCGGCGTTGCGCTTGATGTCATTCGGGTGTGCCAAGCCAAGTGCGACAAGACCGTATATGGGCTCCACCGAATCGATGGAGTGTCCGCCCGCCACGGGGATGCCGGCAGCCTGACAGACGTCTCGTCCGCCACGCAGGATTTCTCTAATCACGCTAGCTGGCAAGACGTTAATTGGCATACCGACAATGGCCAACGCCAGTATGGGTGAGCCCCCCATGGCATACACATCAGACAGCGCGTTGGTTGCCGCAATCCGACCAAAGTCATAGGGGTCATCGACCACTGGCATAAAAAAGTCGGTGGTCGCGATCAGAGCCTGCTCATCGTTTAGGCGATAAACCGCGGCATCGTCAGATGTTTCCGTGCCAACCAGCAAATCTTTAAATGGCGCTGCGGTTGGCAGGTCTGCTAACAGTTCGCTTAAAACGCCAGGCGCAATCTTGCAGCCGCAGCCGCCACCGTGTGCGAGTGACGTGAGTTTCGGTATTTCGGTGTTCATGATGCAGTATCCGAGCTGGTTTATATGACATCTTAGCAATCTGGCAAGACTGTTGCGCAGCCGCGCCAAGCGTTACAGTGAACGCCATCCGCACAACCTTTGAAGGATCAATGTGAAAACCCTTTTGCCAGAGGACCTCGACGCCAAGCAGGCGTACAAATTGCTCACCGGTGTCATCGTGCCCAGACCCATCGCCTGGGTGAGCACGGTATCGGTTAGTGGCACAAGCAACCTGGCGCCCTTTAGCTATTTCACCAGTGTTTCAAACAAACCACCCATGGTGGGCATCAACATTGGACAGGAGCACGGCGGGCGCAAAGACACGGCCGAGAATATTCTTCAGACCAAGGAGTTTGTGGTCAACATCGCACATTGGGGACAGCTTGAAGACTTGCATGTAAGCGCAGATCACTACCCGCCTGAAACCAGCGAGATTGATTTGCTGGGTTTAAAGACAGAACCTTCGTTGCATATCAAGGCGCCCCGAATCGCAGAAGCCCCGGTGCAAATGGAATGCCGGTTTCAACAGATGATTCCGTTTGGCACAGGGGGTTCGGAGTTCTACGTGGGCGAAGTTGTTGCGTTTCATTTCCGAGAGGACATTATCGATACCGAGGCCATACGGGTGGACTCGGTAGGCCTTGAGCCTATTTGCCGTTTGGGCGGCCCTCTTTATGCCGCGCTTGGCGAGCTTGCCAAAATGCGCTCGCGCGGCTAAAGAGCCCCGTGAGCTTAAGAATTACTGGCAGCCCATGTGCTTGCGAAACATGACCGGGTCGTGTCCTGCGGGCACGTTGGCGCATGGATCATTGACAACGTTGGCGTAGCCACGCAACTCGTTGTACTGCTTGACTTGCTCGGGCGTGACGACATCCAAGGTTCGATGATGATAGGACAAGTGCAAAAACCGCAAGTTGGCACGTGCCTGTTCGGCTTGGTCAACGACCTCACGAAGGGTACGGTCGCTCAAACTGCCTGAACGGAAATAGTCATCAATCGCTTTTTCTGCGGCCATGTACTCATTGCCCAGTGCAATGGCCTGCGCTTTCATGTCTTTAAAGAGCTTGTTTAGCTGCTCGACTTGGGTTGAGCTCAGGCCGATTTTGTTGGCCAATTCCAGTAAATGGGCGGGACCAGGCACGCCATTGAGTTCGGCGGGCTTGGCCAGTCCCCAGCCCTCGCCATTGCTCAGCGCTTTTTGGTCATCGGCCGACAGCGAGGTAATCGTGCGGGTTTGCTGGCCTGCGTAAGGGCTCGGCGTGGGCTGTGCAGCCTGGTGTTGCATCTGGGCGTGCAACACCGAGCTGGCCAGCCCGATCGCGATCGCCGCAGTGCCAGACAACAAAAATCGCTTAATCATTATTAAATTCCTTTAAATATTGCAAAAATCTATTAAATACCCCTAACGATAGCCATTGTGCACTGGAGCGCCAGGCGTTGGCGCGACAAACGTCAAAATGGCACCGGACTCAGATTCCGTCGCAAATACCTGGCGCTTATCCGGGCCGCCAAATGCCAGGTTGGTGACGGCATGCCCATTTGGACTGGTCCAGACATGGGTTGGTTCACCCCTGCCATTGATGCGCCATATGCACCCAAGGCCCGGATTGGCAATGAGTAGGCAGCCCTCAGCGTCCATGGCCATGCCGTCGGGACCCATTGGGCCGTGCGACTGAAAAAACCGCCCTACTTTCGATGCTGAGCCATCGTTCAAGATTGGCGTGCGCCAAATTTCGTTGCCACGCGTGGCTGCCACGTAGAGCACTGCCTCGTCTGGTGAGAACACCAGACCGTTTGGGCTAGGTACGTTGGTTAACACCGCATCTAGATGACCATCCCGGCTCAAGCGATACACCCGGCCCGTGGGGTCATGCAGGCCTGTTTGCCCCTGGTCGGTGAAGTACAGGTTGCCGTGTCGGTCAAAGGTCAAGTCATTGACACCTTTAAAACACTCCGAGTTTCGGCGCTGTAAGAACGGCGTCACTTGTTTAGTCTGGAGGTTTAGTTGCATCAGGCCGTTTAGGTAGTCGGCGATTAGCAAGGTGTTTGCGTCCAGCCATTTAAGGCCGTTTGGCTCACCCTCGTATTGGATGACCAAATCCCATCGTTTGTCAGGAGAAATCCTGAAAATTCTGCCATAGGGAATATCGGTGACGTACAGATTGCCTGCTGTATCGAGCAGCGGGCCCTCTAGAAATGAATCGATGACGGCACCGCCGCGATTGGCCGTGGCCCAATGCGTGGGCTTGGCGTACTGCCGGAACTGCGCAGGCATCTGCGTCCAAACCTCAGCCAGGCATTTGATTGGACTGTCACCCAGAAAATACATATGCGCCGCCTCCAGGAATGTCGGAATCCTTGCTGTAAGAACTTGTTAACACACGAGATTAAAAGGGGTATTCTTACCAAATAAGGACGCAAAGCACCAACCGCATTGCCAGACGTCCATCTATCCAACGAGGTTAACTCATGAACAACGTCACCGACGCCAAGCATCTGCAGCAAGCGCAAGAATTGGACCTGTCCAATTTTTGGATGCCGTTTACTGCCAACAAGCAGTTCAAGGCGGCACCCCGTTTATTCAAGAAAGCCAAGGGTATGTATTACACGACCGTGGATGATCGAGAGGTCATTGATGCGGTGGCAGGTCTTTGGTGTGTGAATGCTGGGCATGGCCGTGAGGAGATCGCGCGTGCGGTTGGCAATCAGCTCTCGGAAATGGATTTCGCGCCAACTTTCCAGATGGGTCATCCGCTGGCGTTTGAAGCGGCGACCAGGGTGGCCGAAGTCATGCCCGCAGGCATGGATCGTATCTTTTTTGCGAACTCGGGCTCAGAGGCTGTGGACAGCGCATTGAAGATCGCTTTGGCATATCACCGGGCCCGTGGCGAGGGACAGCGTACGCGTCTGATCGGTCGCGAGCGTGGTTACCATGGTGTTGGCTTTGGCGGTATTTCGGTCGGCGGCATTGTGGCCAATCGCAAGGCGTTTTCTGCCAACCTGATTCCTGGTGTTGACCACATGCCGGCCACGCTCAGTATTGAGAACGCTGCGTTTAGTCGTGGACAGCCGGCTTGGGGTGCGCACTTGGCCGATGAGCTTGAGCGTATCCTCGCCTTGCATGATCCTTCCACGGTGGCTGCGGTCATTGTTGAGCCAGTGTCAGGATCGGCGGGTGTGTTGGTTCCGCCGCAAGGTTATTTGCAACGTTTGCGCGAGATTTGCACCAAGCACGGCATTTTGTTGATTTTTGATGAGGTGATCACCGGTTTTGGTCGTTTAGGCAAGGCAACAGCGAGCGAGTTTTTTGGTGTGACGCCTGACCTCTTGACGATGGCCAAGGCGATCAACAATGCAGCGATTCCCATGGGTGCCGTGGCCGCCAAGCGTGAGATTTATGACACGATCGTGGACTCGGGCCCCGCCAATGGCATTGAGCTCTTTCATGGTTACACCTATTCGGCTCACCCGGTTGCCGCCGCAGCTTGTCTGGCAGCTCAGGACATTTATGAGCGTGAGGCGTTGTTTGAGCGTGCGGCTCAAATGGCGCCGAAGTTTGAGGCAGCTATTCATGATTTGAGGGGTGAGCCGTTTGTCAAAGACATTCGCAACTTGGGCTTGGTTGGTGGCGTTGAGCTTGAGTCGCGCCCGGGCCAGCCCGGTACGCGTGCCTATGACGCATTCGTGCACTGCTTTAAGCACGGCGTCATGGTTCGCTACACCGGCGACATTCTGGCGTTCTCTCCACCGCTGATTTTGGAAGACTCGCACATTGACCAGATTTTCTCGACAGTGCGCGGGGCGTTACGCGCGGTGCAGTAATCCCAACGTGTTGTGTCAGTACACAAAAATTTTGTCGCCATGCATTGAGCCAAGCCACCTTTTAATTAAGTTACACTTAACTATCTTCATTTAGAAAACCAACGTAACGGCAACATGCCTGCAATGACAGACTACACCCCTCAGACTCGAAGGTTGCGCCGCTTAGCTGCCGTCTGGCGAGAAAGTGACGACGCGGGCCGGCTCTCAACCTGTTGCCCACACTGCAACGGTACGCTCTTAAAGTTACCGGGCACGCGCGTGTTCGCTAATTCTTTACATGGGCAACGCTTTCGATGTGTTGCGTGTGTGAAGCGATACATTCACTTTATGGGAAACCTGCTGCCAATTTAGCTTTGTCCTGTTCCTCGAGCGTTTTGAGCGGCAGACTTTCGGTCCAAGCGGTAACGCCGAATGTTGATGGCTAGCGCCGCAATGGCGAACGACATACCCACCATCAGCCCCATCGTTGACCCAAAAGCTTGGCTGGCCGCAAAGGCTGACGCCACCAGGGCGGCACCGGTTGTCTGGCCAAACACCCGAGTAACCGCCTGAAGACCACCTACCGCACTGGCACGTTCTCTGGGTGCTGATCCCAACAATGCCCGATTGTTGGGTGTCTGAAAAAACCCGAAACCCAAGCCACCGAGAAACATGGCGCCCATTAGCCATGCCGTGTTGACCGAGGTTGGCAGCAGGATGATGAGCAGTGTTGCAAAAGCCATGGCTGCTGCACCAATAGCGCACAGGATCGCGACGTTGACACGATCAGCTAGCTTTGCGGCCAAGACAGCCATGATGGCTGCGCCAAGTGGCCAGCTTGCCATGAGCCAGCCAACCGTCATGGGATCGTGACCATGTACAGTTTGCAGATAGAAAGGCAGCGACACAAAAGTCGCCATTTGCGCAGCAAATGAACTGACCGATGCACCAAGTGCAGATCGAATGGAACCCACGCGCAATAAGTCCACCGGAACCAAGGGCGATGTTTGACCCGAGGATAGGCGCACTAGCCAGACCGACAGTGCAATACTCGTGACCATGCATAACAAGGCATACACGGTATAGCTTGCCAAGTAATCAAGGCCAAGAATGAATAGCCCAATCGTCACCACACTCAATAAAGCCGCACGCACATCAAAACGGTTGGTGATCGTGGGTACATCCGGTAAGTGCCGCATCACTAGGGCGGTGACCGCCACCAAGGGCATCAATGAGACAAAAAGCCAGCGCCAGTCAGCAAACAAAAGGATGGTCGAGCCGATGGTGGGCCCGATCACAGAACTGACCGCCACGTTCATGGCGTTGATGGCGATGCCTTTACTGAGCAGGCGCACCGGATACACGTGACGCATCAGCCCACCAAACAGACACATGATGGCGGCCGCACCTAGCCCTTGCATGATGCGCGCCATGATCAGGACGTCAATGCTTGGCGCCAATGAACTGGCCAGCGCACCAATGGTAAACCCCGCCAGACCCGCACCAAACACGCGTTTAAAGCCGATGCGTTCAGCGAGGCTGGCAAATGGCAGCAAGGTGACAGCCACAGTCAGTCCGTAGGCATTGACAACCCAGATCACCGTGGCAGCATCAATTTGTAGGGCGTGTGCGATCGTTGGCAAGGCAACATTAATCATCGCCGCATCAAGTACGCAAATGCCGATGCCGAGCAGTATGGTCAATGCAGCCCAGTAACGACGTGGTGCGGGCAAACCGTCACCTGCCCACCCTGTGCTTATCTGGTCAGGATTTTTTTGGGGGGGACTTGACGGGACGCTGCCAGTTTTCAAGGGTTTTTTGCGGTGCTCTCGAGATCGTCAGCTTATTGGCCGGCGCATCTTGGGTCAATGTCGTACCTGCCCCCAAGGTAGCACCTTTGCCGACCCGAACCGGTGCAACTAGCTGAGTGTCTGAACCAATAAATGCATCATCTTCAATGATGGTGCGGTGTTTGTTGGCACCGTCGTAATTGCAAGTGATCGTACCGGCGCCAACATTGACGCGGCGACCAATGTCCGCGTCGCCGATGTAGGCGAGGTGGTTAGCTTTGCTTTGTGCCTGAATATTTGAGTTTTTGACTTCAACGAAGTTGCCGATGTGAACCTCGTCATCAAGACGAGTGCCAGGACGAACTCGGGCGTAAGGGCCGATTTGCGCGTCTTTGCCGATGTCAGCCTGCTGCAGGTGACTAAATGGATGAATTTCAGTCCCTGCTCCCACCGTAACGTCTTTGAGTACGCAATGCGCACCAATTTTCACGCCATCGCCTAGAACAACCATGCCCTCAAACACGCAGCCAATGTCGATGTAGACATCCTGACCGCACACCAGCTCGCCACGCTGGTCAAACCGATTTGGATCCGCAATGGCCACCCCGCCTTTCAGCTGGCGACTGGCCAGTTCACGTTGCCACATGCGTTCAAGCTGCGCCTGTTGCTCCCGGCTGTTGACGCCTTGGGTTTCATACGAGGCTTTGGGTGCGACGGTGTTGATCGTCACGCCATCTTTGGCGGCGAACTCCACGATGTCGGTGAGGTAATACTCACCTTGTGCGTTATGGTTCGACAGTTTGCTAAGCCACTGCTTGAGCTTGCTCGTTGGAGCCACGAGCATGCCGGTATTGATCTCCCGAATTTGCCGTTGTGTCGCGGTAGCGTCTTTTTCTTCCACAATGGTCAACACGCGATTTCGGGCGTCACGCACAATTCGGCCGTAGCCACTCGGGTTGTCAACCTCTTCAGTGAGCAATGACAAGCCGTTATCACTCGCGGCCAGTAAAGCCTGCAGGGTGTCGGTTTGTACCAGGGGCACATCACCATAGAGAATCATGGTGGCGTTGTTCTCGTGGCTGCTTTGAAGCAGACCAGCAGTCTGAGCCACAGCATGGCCTGTGCCAAGTTGGGGCCATTGCGACACAAAATGCAGGTCTGATTGCCCCTCGTAGGCTTGGCGTATTTGCTGTTCGCCATGTCCCACAACCACAATGAGCTGATCGGGTGACAAAGACCGCGCTGTATTGATCACGCGGGTGAGCATGGATTGACCGCCGATCGTTTGTAAAACTTTTGGGTGGCTCGATTGCATGCGCTTGCCCATGCCAGCGGCCAAGATAACAACGTTCAACATAAATTTCTTCAAACTTCTTTCTTCGGGGTGCGTGAGGTGTTGGCCGCCTTTTTAGTGGCGCGAGGTTTGGTGGTGGATGCCTTTCTGGTGCTGGTGCGTGTGGAGTTTTGGCCAGCAGTTTTTTGTAAGGCCCCGTTACTGGCTTTGGCGGCATTGGCTGTGGCGGCGGCAATCTGGGCAAACTGACCCTCGAGCATCTTCCACCAATCTAGTGCTGCAGCCTGCTGGGGGTCATTAGGGTTAGCCGATTTAGGCAGTGGCTCACTCACCGTATCCTGAGCCTTAGCTTTCGGGGGCGCTTTGGGCTTGTATGGCGCGTGCTTCAAGCCAAGTGCAATTTCCAGCGGTGAGGCTTCAGTAGCATCGGTAGTGCCAACCGATTGACCCATCGCCACAAAAGATTGCAACGTTTTGACCGTGGCCAGTTGCACTTCCATGCCCTGGATTGTGCTGCTTAACATTGACAGATTGAGCTTGAGCCAATTTTCAACGGTACGCAGATCTGAAATACGTTTTTCCAGCTCCTCCGGTGCCATTGGGTTGACCATCGTGTCAGAAGAGCTACCCTTGGCGCCATAGCCCATGCTGCCCATGGCCTGACGCATCATATCCATACTGGTTAAAAGTGGATTGTTGGGACTATTCATGAACGCAGCGCTCATGCCCGGCAGGGCAAACGGGTTCGGTGTGTCCTGGCTCACGGTGGGCTCCCTTTTAGTTATCAGGATTACCAACGATCATAAGGGATATTCTGAGAAAATACCGCCATGACAACTGAAATATCCATCACCGACCTAGAGGCCGCCATCAATTACTGGCGACAAATGCATCCGTCTGAGGGTGAAGAGTTGCGGCTCACCAGAACAGCCGCAGCACTCGCCGAGCCGTATGCCATGATGATCATGACCCAGCGACAACGTCTGAGCATTGAGCAACTTGATTTAGAAGCACGGCAAGCCATCGAGCAGTGGCGCGTCGCTACCGGTCGAGCTTGAACCAAACCCACAGATTGGGTTGCCAAGTTAATTCAGTAGCTGCTGGATGTCTTTAGCCAGCGCATCAGACCCTGCTTGATTGCTCACGAGCACGCGGGCCTGGCCGCTTTTATCCAACAGATAATACGAGGCGCTGTGATCCATGGTGTAGCTGCCATCGGGTGTGGGCACTTTGGCGTAGTAGGCGCGAAAAGCCTTAGCAGCTTGGCGGACTTGCTCGGGCGTTCCGGTTAAGCCAAGAAATTCGGTCGGAAGCCCATCGCTAAAGACCTGCAAATAGTCTTTCATGGTTTCGGCAGTGTCGCGCTCCGGGTCGACTGTAATCATGAGTACTTGCACATTGCGGGCCTCTGGGCCTAGCGAAGCAAGTGCGGTGCGCACTTCTGACAAGGATGTTGGGCAAACGTCGGGGCATTGCGTGAATCCAAAAAAGACCACCGTGACTTTGTCTTTGAAGCGATCGACCGATGCGGGATCACCATGATGATCGGTCAGTGCCCACTCTTGTCCGATATTGCCACCCGAGATGTCGCTTCCCTGAAAACTGGCTTGTTCAGAACAGGCTGACAATAAAACAACACTAAAAACCAGAGCCAGCGTACGAAGCCAAGCCATTAAAAGCGCCTCTATCCAGAGTTACAGGGTCAAACCGAGTGCAATGAGCCAGTGGTCAATTAAGAGACTAGCGAATAGCAGCGCGAGGTACAGAATCGAGTACTTAAAAAGTTGACGGGCTTTCTCATCGCTGTAGGACTGGTATAGCTGCCAGCTGATCTGTACAAATCGCAACCCCAGCACAATGGCACAGGCTAGATAGAGCCAGCCGCTCATGCGTACCGCAAAGGGCAGTAATGTGGTGCCCAGCAAGGCAAAGCTGTAGAGCAGAATATGCAAGCGTGTAAAGCCTTGCCCGTGCGTAACTGGCAACATTGGCAGACCGGATTTCTCATAGTCTTTGTTGCGGTACAAAGCCAAAGCCCAAAAGTGGGGTGGTGTCCAGATAAAAATAATCAGAACAAGTAACCAAGCCTCAGCCGATACATGATTGGCCACGGCTGCCCAACCCAAGGCCGGTGGCATGGCACCAGACAGTCCGCCAATCACAATGTTCTGGGGTGTGCGTGGCTTGAGAATCATGGTGTAGATGATTGCGTACCCGACAAACGTGGCAAAGGTTAGCCACATGGTCAGTGGGTTGACCCACTGATAGAGCACGAACATGCCAACGCCGCCAACAACGCCTGAAAGGCCAATGACTTGTTGGGCTGAAATGGTGCCTGCAGCCGTGGCTCGTCTGGCGGTGCGCAGCATCTTGGCGTCGATCTGCTGTTCGATCAGGCAGTTGATCGCAAAAGCGGCTGCAGCGAGCAACCAGATACCAACGGTGCCTGCCACCAAAGTTTGCAGCGAAGGCAAGGTCGGAGTGGCCAGAAACATCCCAATGACTGCGCAGAACACAGCAAGCTGTGTCACGCGCGGCTTGGTCAGCACCATGTATTGGCGCCAAAGCGACTCATTTGGACGGGCGGTAGCGGTAGTCATAACAGCATTTTAGGCAAACTGAGCCACAGCGGCAGACTTAACCCTAGCAGGTTTCATCCCCGTGACTCTGACAAGCAACGTGACCGTGGCCAAAGTCAGTCCCGCCGCGCCCCCATTGTGCAACACAGCAATCAACAATGGCCACTCGAAAAAGATGGTGGTGAGTCCAGTAAATAGCTGCGCCAGGAGCAACGCCATGATCAGGTGGCAAGGCCCGCGCAAGCCCGGATCACCGCGCAAGCGCCACGCCAGCGTGCCCATGTAGGCAAATACCACCCATGCAAAGTTCCGGTGAACCCAATGAATTGCCACGAGCGCGTGTTGTGAAATCGCCTCACCACTGGGTAACTCACCCAAGCCTCGAACGAGGGAGAAGCCGCCCGCGAAGTCCATGGGTGGAACCCACTGACCGCCACAGGTGGGGAAGTCCATGCACGCGAGCGCAGCATAGTTGGTGCTGACCCAGCCCCCAAGCGCGATCTGTACAAATAGCAAGATAAGACCGAACGCAACCCAGGGTTTGAAACGGTGGTTCTCTGGCTGAATCGGAATGTGAACCCGTTCGCGCGCTGCCAGCCAGGTCATCAAAGCAAGCAAGCTCATGCCCCCCAGTAAGTGAATGGTCACGATGATTGGCATGAGTTTGAGCGTCACGGTCCAGGCACCGAACGCACCTTGCACACAGACAGCCACGAAGGTTACCGTGGCGAGCCAAGGCGTGCGCCCGATGACATCGCGCCAACGCCAGGCCATGACCATAATCCCGATAATCATCAGGCCTAGCAGTGCACCGACGTAACGATGAACCATTTCAATCCAGGCCTTGGGCAGTGTCACCGGCCCATCGGGCAGCACCTGTTCAGCGGCTCGTATGTCAACCAAGGCGCCAATGGGAGTGACCTTGCCATAGCAGCCTGGCCAGTCTGGGCAGCCCAGACCGGAGTCGGTCAAACGCACAAACGCGCCGAACATGATCAGGTCTAGCGTCAGGAACCACGTCAGAAACACCAGACGACGATATCGCTGGCGTTTTTTTTGGTCAGTCGTACTCAATTCGGCGGTACTCATCGCGGTATTGTCCTGTCCATGCCGTTATTAGCCGATTTGGGAGTTGTGAAGCAACTTGCCCAGGTCTTTGCGTATTTTGAGGGGATCTGGATCCTGTGGGTACTGCATCATGAGATTGCCCAGTGGATCAATGATCCAAATGGGCTCGAGCAGTTCGGCTTGATCGCCTGCTGGGAGGTCTTTACCAGCCAGAAATGCATCTAGCTGCTGCGGGTTGGCCCTGAGCATGATGGTGCCAGCATAAGCCTCAAGCACCTGTTCGGGAACCGGCGCATCGTCAGTCACGAACCAGACGCGGCTGACACGTTTAACGTTTTTACCGGTCATTGCGTGTGTATTACGCAAAATAAACAGCTTTTTAGCGCATGATTCCGGGCAGGCTGCCTGATCGGCTGCCACCAACAGCCATTGTCCTCTTAGCTCGTCCAAGTCAAATGGTTGACCATCGAGCGTCGTGACGGTCAATTGCTCATTGGTGGGTAAGGGCCTTTGCGGATCTACGATCGTGCCATAGTTGGTCGAGCCACCAGGCTGCCATGATGGGTTGTAGTAAAGGATGAAAGCTGCGATCACGGGCGCGATACTGATGATTACAATCAGTATCAAGGGACGGATGGATCGAGACTTGGTAGGCGTTTGATTCATTAATTACTATCTCAGTTTGAACGTCAAATTTTCGCACGACGCCGCGAGCGCCACAGCAATACGCCCATGGCCCCAAAGGCAATAACAGAAAAACTAAACCACTGCATCGCGTAGCCGATGTTGGTGTCGGCATCAATCGATGGCGTTGGCCATTGCTGTTTAAGTGCCTCGGCATCACTGGCATTCGTTTGCATTAAAACAACAGGCAAAAACTTTAAACCAGTTGCTTCAGACATGGCATCGACAGAAACGTTCTGCAGTTGCAGCAACTTTTCCAAGTCGATGGTGGTTTTTTCTGCGGCAACCTGATCTACAGCCACTGGCCTGAGCGTCTGCACGTCATTCTGGGCCAGCTCGTACAGCTGAGGAACCCGCATGGCGAGTTCGCCTGCTACGGTGACGCGATCAGTTGCTTGCGTGACCACTGGAAACGGATTGTATTGACCAATAGGGCGGGCCACCCAGCCGCGCAACACCAGAATTGCCAAGCTTGGCGAAAGTTTGAGCGGCGTTGCCAGCCAAAAACCAGGTTTGCCGTCTAGATTGCGGTTATCTAGCAGGACGCTAAATTGCGGCATCCATTGACCAGTGGCCTGGGCGGACTGCCAGGCTTTGAGTGCAGTTGGATCCACCGTTTCAGTCAATTCGGTGGGTGCTGATTGTCGACCTGACTCAATCATGGCCGCAACTTCACGCCGTTGGTCAGCTCGGTCAAGCTGCCAGTTGCCCAAACCCACAAAAATCGTCCCCATCATCCCTAGCAACACCACAGCCAACCAGATTCGACGATTGGCCGGGGCGGTCGATGTCTGAAGTTGGTGATTGCGCGGGGTGTCTGCCATAATGGTTGCTTGTTTAATCTATGCCGCACAGTTTAATGACTGACAGTGCGAGGTGAGAGTTGCATGCGAATTTTTGTTGCGTTGGTGTTCATTGGCATTATTGCGAGTCTTGGCTCCGCCTTGTTCTATCTCATGAAAGACAAGGGTGGTTCGAATCGCACTGTCAACGCGCTCACCATCCGAATTGGTCTTTCTGTGGCGCTCTTTTTGCTGCTGTTGCTGGCCCACCACCTTGGTTGGATCAGAAGCACGGGCTTCACACCTTGAGCACCAGCCAATGACTATCTGATGCGGTGTGCTGGTTCGTCTGACTTACTGCTTCAGATCAAAAAGAAAAAGGGCCATTAGTGGCCCTTTCTTCCCTGTCCGGGCTAGTTTAGAACCAGTAAACGAAGATGTACAAGCCAAGCCAGACAACGTCAACAAAGTGCCAGTACCATGCCGCACCTTCAAAACCGAAATGGTTCTCTGCGGTGAAGTGGCCCTTCATCATGCGCCCGAGCATCACGGCCAGCATGGTTGCACCTAGAATCACGTGAAATCCGTGGAAGCCCGTGAGCATGAAGAACAGCGATCCAAACGCACCAGAGTCGAATCGCAAATTCAGGCCAGTATAGGCATAGTAGTACTCATAAGCCTGACAGCCAACGAAAATAAAGCCCAGCACGATCGTTGAGAGCAGCCAGAATTTGGCTTTGCCCAAGTGGTTCTCGCGCAGTGCGTGGTGAGAAATGGTTAGCGTTACCCCGGAGGCGAGCAACAGTGCGGTGTTGATCGTGGGTAGCCAGAAGGGTCCCATGGTTTGGAATTGTTCGACGACGCCCGCGGGGCCCAAGTTTGGCCACGATGCACTGAAGTCAGGCCAAAGCATTAGCTGGTGATCCAAGTCCCCAAGCCACGGCGTTGTTACCGTGCGGGTGTACCACAGCGCACCAAAGAATGCCGCAAAGAACATGACTTCAGAGAAGATGAACCAGCTCATGCTCCAGCGATAGGACACGTCAATACGCTTGCTGTTTAAGCCAATCTGCCCTTCGTGGATGGCATCGCCAAACCACTGCCAGAGCACCACGATGAGCGCCAGTACTCCAAACAGAACCGCCCACATGCCGATGGCCATCTGGTTAACCCAGGCCGATGCGCCTAGCATGGTAATTAGCAAAGCAGCACTGGCCCTGACCGGATGAGCCGAATCCGCGGGAACGTAGTAATAAGGTGCCTCTTTGGTGGCGCTGGCGTGGCTTGCGCTCATGGTTGATCTCCTGAGTACTGCTTTTATAAATTAATCACAACCGCTGTTGGCCTAAGCAACAGCACTATTAACGACCCACTGAACGAGCAATAACAGCAAGCCGACAAACACAACACCGAACATCAGTCCGGTCAGAATGACATAAACCGGATTTAACTTGGCAATATCATCTTTGAGCCCGTCACCTTTTCTGACGCCAAACATGGCCCATAGAACCGCTTTAACCGTCTGCAGAAAATTCAGCTTGCGCTGGGTACTTTCTGCTAATTCCTTGTCCTCTTGTTGAACGGTCATCCCAATCGACCACCGAGCAACTGTCTAGCGATCACCCAGACAAACACCGCAACCACAAACACAAGGAATATCAGCCCGGTTCTTTTGTTTTTGCGGCGTTGCTCTGGTGTCATTTATTCCAACTAAAAGTGAAGTATTTACGGTCTCTGATACAAACAGGGCCTTAACGAACCACGGGTGGTGTTTCGAAGGTGTGGAACGGCGCCGGTGACGGCACAGTCCACTCAAGCCCTTCTGCAGCTTCCCAAGGCTTGGCAGCAGCAGCTTCACCCTTGCCAGCGTATGCCTTGAGCACGAGGTACATGAAGATTAGCTGCGAGAAACCGAACCAGAAAGCGCCAATGGTCGCAATCATGTGGAAATCCGTGAACTGAGTGGCGTAATCCGCATAACGACGTGGCATGCCAGCCAAGCCCAGGAAGTGCATTGGGAAGAACGTGACGTTAAAGGAAATCATGCTCATCCAGAAGTGCCATTTGCCCAGGCGCTCATCGTACATGCGTCCAGTCCACTTGGGTAACCAATAGTAGGCACCGGCAAACAACGCAAACAGTGAACCGGCAACCAACACGTAGTGGAAGTGTGCGACCACATAGTAGGTGTCGTGGACTTGAATATCAATCGGTGCTACGGAGAGGATTAGACCGGTAAAGCCACCAATCGTGAACACGAAAATAAAGCCGATCGCAAACAGCATGGGGGTCTCAAACGTCATGGAACCCTTCCACATCGTCGCCACCCAGTTAAACACCTTAACGCCGGTCGGAATTGAGATCAGCATCGTGGCATACATGAAGTACAACTGGGCAGTCACTGGCATGCCGGTGGTGAACATGTGGTGAGCCCAGACGATGAATGACAGAATCGCGATCGATGCTGTGGCATAAACCATCGAGGCGTAACCAAATAGCGGCTTACGGGCAAATGCTGGGACGATGGCAGAGATAATGCCAAACGCCGGCAAAATCATGATGTAAACCTCGGGGTGACCAAAGAACCAGAAAATGTGCTGATACAGCACCGGGTCACCGCCCATGGCAGCGTTGAAAAAGCCAGTACCGAAATGACGATCCGTCAGGATCATGGTGATCGCGGCAGCCAAAACGGGCATCACTGCGATCAACAAGTACGCGGTGATCAGCCAAGTCCAGCAAAACAGAGGCATTTTCATCAGTGTCATGCCAGGTGCGCGCATGTTCAGGATGGTTACGATGATGTTGATCGCACCCATGATGGAAGAAGCGCCCATGATGTGGATTGCAAAGATCGCCAAATCCATGCCGGGACCCATTTGCAGCGACAGCGGCGCGTATAGCGTCCAGCCAGCTGCGGTGGCACCGCCGGGCACAAAAAATGATGCGGTCAGGAGCACAGCAGCCACAGGCAGTAGCCAAAAGCTGAAGTTGTTCATGCGGGCAAATGCCATGTCAGAGGCACCGATCTGCAGTGGGATCATCCAGTTCGCAAAACCCACAAAGGCCGGCATGATGGCGCCAAACACCATGATCAAACCGTGCATGGTGGTGAACTGGTTAAACAGCTCAGGCTGGAAGAATTGCAGTCCGGGAACAAATAGCTCAGTACGCAAAAGCAATGCAAGCACACCGCCTTCGAGGAACATCACGAAGGAGAAGATGAGATACATCGTCCCAATGTCTTTATGGTTCGTTGCGAACAACCAGCGGCGCCAACCGTGCGGTATGCCGTGGGCGTGATCATCATGGTGGCCGTGCGAAATGTCTTCGCCTTTGCCGGGAATGGTATCAATGGTTACGCTACTCATGCTCTTCTCCTGACTGCCATCGGCGGTTAGAGTGCCCAACTGGGGCAGTTTCTCTATATCTTATCCAAGAATCTTAAAAATACGATAGTTTCAATATCAGCGTGCTGCCTGCACTTGGGAGGGCTGGACCACGGCATCAGCGCCTTTACCAGCATTGCCCCATGATTGACGGGTATATGTAATGACCCCAGCAATGTCCACGTCACTGAGATTCGCATAGGATTGCATGGATGTACCGGGCTTGCCCTTGAGCATGATCTCAATTTGAGCAGCCATCGGCCCCATCACGATTTGGCTACCATCAAGGGCTGGAAACGCTGGCGGTACGCCTTTGCCAGTTGCCTGGTGGCAAGCCAAACATTGCGCATTGTAAACAGTCTGCCCACGGGCCACGAGCTCTTCACTGCTCCATTGTTTGTTCGGGTCGTCTGCGGCAGCGGCATTTGCTCCCTGCTTTTCTTTGGCCCAGGCCACGTAGTCTTCTTCAGAAACGACCTTCACCACGATTGGCATGAAGGCGTGGTCTTTGCCGCACAGTTCAGCGCACTGACCGCGGTATTCGCCGACTTGCTCTGCTCGGAACCAAGTGTCACGCAAGAAACCAGGGATGGCGTCTTGCTTGACGCCAAGGTCTGGCACCATCCAGGAGTGGATTACATCACCTGCGGTGACAACCATGCGCACTTTTTTACCAACGGGCACCACCAGGGGGTTGTCAACCTCCATCAGGTAGAACTCGCTCTTGGGTTCCAGGTTGTAGATCTGTGTGGTTGGCGTCGTCAAGTTGGACAGAAAGCTCACACCTTCAGCTGGGCCGTCAATGTACTCATAGCCCCACTTCCATTGATAACCGGTCACTTTGACGGTCAAGTCAGCACCCGACGTGTCTTTCATGGCCACCACCGTACGCGTAGCGGGCAAAGCCATGCCGATCACAATTAAAAACGGGATCACGGTCCAGGCAATCTCTACGCCAACGCTTTCGTGAAAAGTGGCGGGTTTGGCACCTTTGGATTTGCGATGCGCCCAGATCGAGTAAAACATCACACCGAAAACGGCGACAAAGATCACCAGACAGATAATTAACATCATCCAGTGCAACCAGGCCACGTCACGAGCAATTTGGGTGACGCCAGTGGTCAAATTTAGCTGGTTTACGGCCGGCCCGCCAGGCATGTTTACTTGTGCCGCAGCCATGCCAGACATCGTTAAAGCACAGGCAAGAACCAACCCTTTGAACTTCATCATGTTTACCTCGAAACAATGCGTATCGCACAAAACTAAATTACATCCGACATTAGGCCTAATAGAGATTAGGCCGAAAATCTAGACCGCAAATTTCCCTACAACAAAAAATCCTCGCCTAACAGATTTAATCTAGTCTGGATTTGTAATTAGTCAATGAATCGTCGGATTATAGCCAAGGTCGCGGTTTGTAAACCATAGACAGTTACAATTCCAGCCGTATTTCCGGGAATCCCCTACACAAACATTGTATTTTTTGGTGAAATTTTGAGCACCGACCTTCTGCAAGCGTACCTGATAAGCCTCGAGCAGATTGCCAGGCAAAGCCCTGAAGCAGGCACAATACCCTTTGTGATCGGAAATACGCAGTGTGGCTTTGTCAGCGTTCGTGCTGCAACGGTTTTGACGCAGCAGCATTCAGCGTTGAATCAAGAGGGTCGCATCGTTCTTGGCCAAGATAACGCGCTGGACGAACAGCTTGCCCGAATTGCCCAAACCTTGCTTGAAGGTGGATGCATATCAAAGTGGCGTGATGAGTTGCTCGACGTGTGGTGTGATAACAACGCCATTGGGGCCATTGAGCGTGGTGCTGTGCGGTCGCTGGGTTTGCTGACACGGGCTGTTCACTTAAACGCTTGGTCAACAAACGGTGAGCTCTGGGTTGCCCGGCGTGCGCTAGACAAGCCAACTGACCCAGGCATGTGGGATACGCTGGTCGGTGGTTTGGTTGGGTACGGCGAGAGCGATGATTTAGCGCTTGAGCGGGAGTCAGCGGAAGAGGCGGGCTTGAGTGCGCTTCAAATTGTCCAGCGCGAACCGATTCAGAGCATCTACAGGATGCAGCGCAGGGTGCCTGAGGGATTTCAGTGCGAAGAGGTGTTAACCAGCGACTGCGTCTTGGCCGATGACGTCGACCCGAAAAACCAGGATGGTGAAGTCATGGAAATTGCATGCCTTCCCATCCCCGAAATTGAATCGATGCTGTTTTCTGGTCAATTTACGGTTGAGGCCAGCATTGTCATTGCCCAGAGCTTGCTGTCGCGTCAGGCTCGATAAGCAGCTCAGCGCGCCCGACTTCTAGCGCACGAAGCCGTTGATTGGCCACAACCTGAATGGCTGCCCGAAGCGTTTCATCCTTGGCAAGCAAGGCCTTGAAATCTCGTGCGGTCAATTCCAGGAGCTTGGTGTAGCCCAAAGAACGCACTTCAAACTCGTTTGCGTCTTGCTTTAAGAGGTACAGCTCCCCAAAAAACTCACCTGAGCCAAGTTCGATGTGCGTGGCATCGGGCAGCCGCATCGTTACTGCACCTGAAGCCACAAAATACAAAGACGGGTTGGGCTTGTTAGGCCCCTGTATTAGCTGATTCGGTAGCGTCAAGCGAGTCTTTAGCTTGCGTGCTAGCTTTTTAAGCGTGTCTTTGGGTAGGTCTGCCAGTAAAGGCACCTTGTGAGCCAGGTCTTCCGGAGCCATTTCGGTGTCTAGCGCTGGAATCCGGTCTAGAAATGCCCATCGATCCTCAAGCCGCTGCATCAGGTCATCGTACACTTCTGGGCTAATCACCGACTCATCAAGCATTTCGCGATAACGAGAGCGTTCCAATGTGCGTGCCAGACGACCAAGGTAGCTCTGCTCGAGCCATTCGGCAAAGCTTGGGTACTGCAAGCGCAGTGCCTGCAAGCTTTCTTCAATCCGAGCGAGCCGATCACGCAAGGCCGTTTGAATCGCGTCCGATGCGCTGTCCCCGATCATTGGCCTGACTTGATGATTGGCAAACAAAATCAGACGACGCGAGACCCAGCGCCAGCCGACAAGCTCGACAAATCGCTGTCCGAGCTCTCTGCCAAGCCAACCTTGAAGACCCAAAGTTTGATGCAGGCGTAACAATAGCTTAAAGGTTTTTGGATACTGCAATGAGCGCCCGATTGATTTCTCAAAGCCAGCCATGCCACCGACTTTGATGTCATCTTCCATTTGCTCGGACACAGAGAGTAATCGCTCTGCCGTTCGACGGCCAAAGCCTTGCTCTCCAAGGCTCACTAGAATCAGCTCGCTTTGACGGCTTGCAATCATCGACAGACCTAGTCTGAGGCGTTCCTCTTCATCAAAGCTCTCGATATGAGTATCGGTCACGCTGGTCACGCTGGCTTCAAACACGTCATTGATTTTGGTGCGTGCTTGACGACTGATCTGCTCATCAACAGCAATCCGCTTGGTTTCAGCCTGCAAGTCGCTGACGGTAATGACCACGGCTTGGTTGCGCAAGGCACGCTCGAGCGGGGAAAGTTTGTTTAACTCAAGAAAGTTAATCAATGGTCGCAGGGTTAGGCCGTTAATGACCAAGGTCGACAATACAAACCCGGTGACGCCAATCGCGACAAAGTTGCTGATGTCGTCCGAAAGCATGTCATTTTCAGTGACTGATAGCGCCAGCGCCAGCGACAAAGCGCCCCTTAAACCACCCCAACAGATCACGGCTTTATAGCGGCTATCTACCCGCGTGCCCACCATGGCCGTCAGGCCTGGCAGCAAACCGTAAACGGTAACGACGCGAGCAGCCAACGCGGCAATCATGGCGACAAAAACAATGAGCAAGTCGTGCCATGTTGCGTTGGTTAGCAGCCTTGGGATCATCATGGCTGCAAACAAAAAGATCAGTGAACTAGCCCAAAACCCAAGTTGCCGCCACGATTGAGCGAGTGCATGCGATGTTGCCGGTGTCATGCGGGTGCGACCTACGGATGACACAACGAGCCCCGCCACTACCGCCGAGACGACGCCAGACCAGCCAAAAAAATGTTCCGGAATGATATACGCAATGTAAGCGGTTGCCACCGTGAGCGAGATTTCTGCCGTTGGCCAGCCACGCAAAATCGGTAAGGCAGCACAAGTCAGACGCCCAATCACATAGCCGCTAAAGGCACCGCCAATCATGAGCTTTAAAAAGTTAACGGGGACTGTTCCAGTGCCCATCGGGTTGGGTATTGTCTGAGAAGCGACACCAAGCATCACCGAGTACAAAGCAATGGCCGCAGCATCGTTAAGCAGACTCTCGCCCTCAACAATGGTTGTCAGACGCTTTGGCGCGCCGACTTCTTTAAAAATACCGACCACCGCAGCGGGGTCAGTGGTTGCGATGATGGCACCGAGCAACAGGCATGCAGGCAAGCTGTAGCTCGAGACAAACGACACCCCCCAGCCGACAAACGCAGTACAGATGAATACGGCGACCACCGCCAGAAGCAAAATTGGGGCAATGTCGTTGGCCAGTCCACGAACGTTGGTGTTTAAGGCCGTCTCAAACAGCAACACTGGCAAGAACACCACCAAGATTGTTTCTGAGGGAATTTCAAAGGCCTGCAGCGACTGCAGAGAAGTCGCTAGCCAGCCCGGCGCCCATTCGTGAACGTGGATGAAATAGCCCAAGAGCGCACCCACTAGCGACAAAAGCAAAGAGTCTGGAATGCGCAACGCGCTCGCAAGCGGTGACAAGAAGCAAACGAGAACCAAAATTCCCGCCAGCCCGAAGATGAGCATGTTGGTGGCCATGCGTTCTATCTTAGCGGGTTCTTTGTAACTAAGTGATGACTAGCTCGACGATGGCTACTCCTAGCACTGCCACGAAATCTATTTACGCAGCTTGCAGTGCTCCGCGCATTTTCTTAAGCGCAGCAGCCTCAATTTGGCGAATACGTTCGGCTGATACGCCAAACTCATCGGCCAGTTCGTGTAGTGTGGCACCACCATCGTCAGCTAGCCACCGCGCAGTGACTATCCGACGTGAACGTTCGTCAAGCATCTCAATTGCTTGGGTCAGCCCGGTTGTCTGGAGTTGCTCTTGGTCATGACGGGCAAGCACCTCGGTCGGGTCGTACTCGCCGTTGTCCGTCAGGTAGTCAATCGGGCTCAGTTGGTCCTCGTCGCCCACGGGGGCCTGCAATGAAAGCTCGCGCCCTGTCATGCGAACTTCCATCTCGCGCACTTCCTCTGGCTTGACGTCGAGCTCGCTGGCAATTTCATTGACCATTTTGGTGTCTAGCGTTGTGCCATCGGGGCGCATGCGGCGAAGGTTAAAAAACAGCTTGCGCTGTGCCTTGGTCGTTGCAACTTTCACTAAACGCCAGTTGCGGATGATGAACTCATGGATCTCTGCTTTGATCCAGTGCACAGCAAAGGAAACCAACCGTACGCCGCGCTCTGGGTCAAAGCGTTTGACCGCTTTCATCAGCCCAATGTTGCCCTCCTGGATCAGGTCGGCATGGGCCAATCCATAACCCAAGTATTGACGGGCGATCGAGACCACCAGGCGCAGATGCGACAGGATGAGATCGCGCGCCGCGTCTAGATCATTGTTGTCGCGCAAATTGAGCGCAAAGGCACGCTCCTGCTCGGCGCGTAGCACGGGCATTTGGTTGACGGCGGCGATATACGCCTCGATCGACCCAAGTGCACCTGGATTGGTCACGGCCATTGACAGGGCATGGGGCGATGCCGCTAAATCACGAGAAATCGCAGCTTGCATGAATGTAGACTCTCCGCTCAAAGCACTAAGAAATATTGTGCTTTTTAGTTATATTAGCACTCTCTTAATAGGAGTGCTAATAAGACTGGATTAGATGGGCGAAGTTCCCGATAATTAGCTTTCAGTCATGCCAAGAACAAAAGAATGCGCCTACCTCGCTTACATGCCCCCGCAGAGGCTCAGCTCGTGCAGGTTCGGTTTACGACTGCGTTGGCGCATGCCTGTCAGGCTTTGGGGTCTAACAGCTTATTGGACCGGATCGGCGGTTGGCTCGGTAACCAGGTCCAAAGCAATCAACTTGCTTTGCATGCCTGGGCGTTAACACCCAGCCGCTTATTGCTACTGCTCAGTTCACCAAATAGTGGCGCTGTCTCGCGAACCGTTCAGGCGATTGGCCGCCGATTGGCCGCCGAGCTAAAAACAGGCAGCGTGTTTGAGGGGCGGTTTAAAAGTGCGTTGATCGAACCCGTCTGGGTATTGCCGTCGCAGATCTGGTTGGAGTCTGTGCCGGTTGCCGACGGCTATGCGAATCAAGCGATGAGTTGGCCCTGGTCATCGGCCGCAAGCCATGTCGGCCATGCGCTGGCGCCGCGCCAATACACTGTTCCGGTGTCAGACCACCAGAGCTATTGGGCTTGCGGTAACACACCGTTCGATCGTCAGGCAATCTATGCGGCCAAGTTGCTTGACGGCCTACTTGCATCCCAGCGTGAGCGCATCGAATCCGCCCTGTCTGGTCAGTGGGCGCTTGGGTCTGAGCAATACATTACTCAAATCAGCAAGCTCGCGAGTAGACGTGTTTCACCCGGCCGGCGGGGCCGTCCGCCTAAGGATGCTGGGAAGCCTAATGATCCGTCCCCATTAAATTAAATTAAGATTTCATCCTAAAATAATTGGGGACGCACCCCATTTATTTTGCTTGCATCACTTGAAGGATAGCGTTATTGTCATCTGCCGCGCTGCACCATGCGCGGTTGAACGGGAGCCTATCGCATGTCTACATTTCCATTGACCTTCCATCCGCGTCCTCAGACCGGCCACCCCGAGCAGGGACTGTACTCCCCCGTCAATGAACACGACGCCTGTGGTGTGGGTTTTGTGGCCCACATCAAGGGTCAGGCCTCACATGCGATCATTTCGCAGGGCCTGAAAATTCTGGAAAACCTGGATCACCGCGGTGCGGTTGGTGCTGACAAGCTCATGGGCGATGGCGCCGGCATCCTTTTGCAGATACCAGACGCCTTGTACCGTGAAGACATGGCTGCACAGGGTGTGACGTTGCCTGCGCCAGGTGAGTATGGCGTGGCCATGGTCTTTCTGCCCAAGGAAGTCGCCTCACGCCTAGCCTGTGAGCAGGCGCTCGAGCGCGAGGTGGTCGCTGAGGGTCAGGTGGTGCTCGGCTGGCGCGATGTGCCAATTGAGACCGACATGCCGATGTCGCCCACGGTCAAGCAATATGAGCCCGTGATCCGTCAGCTATTTGTAGGCCGTGGCGAGAACGTCATGGTGCCCGATGCTTTAGAGCGCAAGCTCTATGTGATTCGCAAGAAAGCCAGCCATGCTGTGATGTCAATGCGCTTAGCGCATGGCACCGAGTACTTTGTGCCGTCGATTTCCGTGCGTACCGTGGTTTACAAAGGTTTGCTTTTGGCGAATCAGGTCGGACAGTACTATCGCGACCTGGCCGATCCTCGCGCTGTCTCGGCGCTGGCGCTGGTTCACCAGCGTTTCTCAACCAACACATTCCCGGCTTGGCCATTGGCACACCCTTATCGCATGATTGCCCACAATGGTGAGATCAACACCGTCAAGGGAAATTACAACTGGTTGCGCGCGCGTGAAGGCGCCATGGAGTCGGCGGTGCTGGGCGAAGATTTGGCCAAGCTTTACCCGATTGTTTATCCGGGGCAATCTGATACCGCCACGTTTGATAACTGCCTTGAGCTCTTGGTGATGTCAGGCTATTCGCTTGCACACGCCATGATGATGATGATTCCGGAAGCGTGGGAGCAGCACGCGCACATGGATCCGGCACGTCGGGCGTTCTATGAGTACCACGCAGCCATGATGGAGCCGTGGGACGGCCCAGCGGCTGTGGCCTTCACCGATGGAAAACAAATCGGTGCCACGCTTGATCGCAACGGCTTGCGCCCGGCTCGTTATTTGGTAACAGATGATGACCTGGTCATCATGGCTTCTGAAGCTGGCGTGTTGCCAATTGCTGAGAGCCGGATTGTTAAAAAATGGCGCTTGCAGCCCGGGAAAATGTTTCTGATCGACCTCGAACAGGGTCGCATCATTGATGACGAAGAAATTAAATCCCAGTTGGCCAACAGTCGTCCGTATCGACAATGGATTGAGCGTCTTCGGGTGAAGCTTGAGACACTGCCTAAACCAGAGGCCGCCGCCAAGGCCAAGCACCAGTCCAGCGTGGACCGCCTTGACCGTGAGCAGGCTTTTGGTTGGACGCAAGAGGACCTGAAGTTCATCTTGGAGCCGATGGCCAATGCTGGCGAAGAGGCCACGGGTTCGATGGGCAATGACGCACCGTTGGCGGTCTTGTCTGATCGCCCGAAGCCTTTCTACAACTATTTCCGCCAAATGTTTGCGCAAGTGACCAACCCACCGATCGATCCGATCCGTGAGCAGTTGGTCATGTCACTTGTCTCCTTTATTGGACCCAAGCCAAACCTGCTTGACATCAACAATGTCAACCCGCCATTGCGTCTGGAAATTTCCCAGCCCGTCCTGGACGAAGACGCCATGACCCAGATTCGGGACGTCGAAGTCTTTACGGGCAACAAGTTCCGTAGCTATGAGATTGACATCACCTACCCGGCTGCCTGGGGCGCGGAAGGCATTGAAGCTCGTTTGGCGGCTTTGTGTGCGACAGCAGCTGATGCGGTGGCCAGCGGGTTTAACGTCTTGATCGTCTCCGACCGTCTGGTCGATAAACAGCGCGTGGCAATACCCGCGCTTTTGGCGACCTCTGCGATTCATCAGCATTTAATTAGACGTGGCCTGCGCACGAGCACTGGCCTCGTGGTTGAAACTGGCTCGGCGCGTGAGGTTCATCACTTTGCGCTGCTCGGCGGCTTTGGTGCTGAAGCCATTCATCCGTATTTGGCGCTTGAAGCCATTCGGGCCATGTCCGAGGACGGTGACAAGGCTGTTAGTAACTTCATTAAAGCCATTGGCAAGGGCTTGAATAAAGTGATGTCCAAGATGGGCATCTCCACGTTCATGTCATATTGCGGCGCCCAGATTTTTGAGGCGGTGGGCTTGCATGACACTTTGGTGAAAAAATACTTTCCAGGTACCTCTAGCTCGATTGGTGGCGTCAATGTCTTTGAGGTTGCCGAAGAGTCCTTGCGTTCCCATCGGGCTGCCTTTAGCCGGGATCCGGTCTTGGCCAACGCGCTGGATGCGGGTGGTGATTATGCGTATCGTGTGCGTGGTGAGCAACACATGTGGACGCCTGATTCGATTGCCAAGCTTCAGCACTCCACGCGCTCTAACAGCTACAGCACGTATAAGGATTACGCGCAGCTCATTAATGACCAAAGCAAGCGTCACATGACATTGCGCGGCTTGTTCGAATTCAAGTTTGACCCGTCGCAAGCCATACCGCTGGAGGAAGTCGAACCCGCCAAGGAAATTGTTAAGCGCTTTGCCACGGGTGCGATGTCGTTGGGCTCGATCTCAACGGAGGCCCATTCGGTGCTGGCCGTGGCGATGAACCGCATTGGCGGTAAATCGAACACTGGTGAGGGTGGCGAGGATGAGTTGCGCTATCGCACCGAGCTACAAACCGGCAAAAGCGATATCAAGGATGGTGACACGCTGGCCTCCGTGCTTGGCGCAGAGCGCATTGAAGCCGATGTGCCCCTCAAAGCGGGTGACTCGCTACGATCGCGCATCAAACAGGTGGCTTCGGGTCGCTTTGGTGTGAATCCGGAGTATCTGGCCAGTGCGGATCAGATTCAAATCAAAATGGCACAGGGTGCCAAGCCTGGCGAGGGCGGGCAGTTGCCTGGCCACAAAGTGTCCGAGTACATCGCCAAGTTGCGTTGTTCGGTTCCTGGCGTTGGGCTGATTTCGCCGCCACCGCACCACGACATTTATTCCATCGAAGATTTGGCCCAACTGATCCATGATCTCAAGAACGCCAACGCGCGAGCTTCAATCTCGGTCAAGCTGGTCTCGGAAGTCGGTGTCGGCACGGTCGCAGCCGGTGTGGCCAAGGCCAAGGCGGATCACGTGGTGATTGCAGGTCACGATGGTGGCACTGGGGCATCGCCAATTTCTTCTATTAAGCATGCCGGCACCCCATGGGAGCTTGGTTTGGCCGAAACCCAACAGACCTTGGTCATTAATCGCTTGCGCAGCCGGATTCGCGTGCAGGCTGATGGCCAAATGAAGACTGGCCGCGATGTGGTGATTGGTGGTCTGCTCGGCGCGGATGAGTTTGGCTTTGCCACCGCGCCATTGGTGGTCGAAGGTTGCATCATGATGCGCAAGTGCCACCTGAACACATGCCCGGTTGGCGTGGCGACGCAGGATCCGGTTTTGCGCAAGAAGTTTCAGGGCAAGCCTGAGCATGTGGTCAATTTCTTCTTCTTCGTTGCTGAAGAGGTGCGTGAAATCATGGCTCAACTTGGCATACGAAAGTTTGACGAGCTAATTGGGCGCACGGACCTGCTCGATACGCGCGCTGGCATTGATCACTGGAAAGCGCATGGCCTTGATTTCACCAAGGTGTTCTATCAGCCCGTCTCGGATGAGCCGCGCTATCAGGTTCTGGAGCAAGACCACGGTTTAGAAGTCGCGTTGGATCACCAGTTGATTGAACGCAGTAAGCCGGCTATTGAAAAAGGTGAAAAAGTCTCTTTCATTGTGCCCGTGCGTAACCGTAACCGCAGTGTGGGGGCGATGTTGTCTGGCGAGATCGCTCGCCGCCATGGTGAAGATGGTTTGGCTGAAGACTCGATTCACATTCAGTTCAATGGGACTGCTGGCCAGAGCTTTGGTGCTTTCCTGGCGCATGGTGTGACTTTTGACCTTGTCGGTGAAGGCAATGACTACGTTGGTAAGGGCTTGGCTGGTGGTTGCATCATCGTGCGCAGCCCCAACGACTTCCGTGGATTTGGTCCGGATCACATTATTGTGGGCAACACCGTTCTGTACGGTGCAACCGCGGGCGAGGCGTATTTAAGTGGTGTGGCTGGTGAGCGGTTCGCTGTGCGCAACTCTGGTGCCGCCGCGGTTGTTGAAGGCACGGGTGACCACGGTTGTGAGTACATGACTGGCGGCACAGTGGTTGTGCTCGGTACAACCGGCCGTAACTTTGCTGCGGGCATGTCTGGTGGTGTCGCTTACGTTTATGACCCCGAGCGGCAGTTTAAAGACTGTTGCAACATGGCCATGGTTGATCTCGAGCCAGTCATTTCATCGGCTGAGCAAAAAGACAAGGTCGGTATGGACACTTGGCACAGCATCGTTCGCGGCGCGGCGCGCGAGACTGACGAGGCAATTCTCAAACGTCTGGTTGAGGATCACTTCCGCTTAACTGGTAGCTTCCGTGCGCGCGATATTTTGAGTAACTGGAACGCTGCCCGAGGTTTATTCGTGAAGGTCATGCCAAAAGAGTACCGTCGCGCTTTGGCTGAACTCTGGCAAAAAGCTAACCCGGCTTCCAAAGCCGCCTGATTGGGGATACGAAATGGGAAAGGTAACTGGATTTCTAGAGTTAAATCGTTTAAAAGAAGCTAGCGAGGCGCCTGCGATCCGGATCAAGCACTGGCGCGAGTTTGTTGATCGCTTAAGCGATGACGAGGCCAGTAAACAAGGCGCGCGTTGCATGGATTGCGGTATTCCTTTTTGCAACAGTGGCTGCCCAGTCAACAACATCATTCCGGACTGGAACGATTTGGTTTATCGCCAGCAGTGGCGAGAGGCGCTCGACGTTTTACATTCGACCAATAATTTTCCGGAGTTCACGGGCCGCATCTGTCCGGCGCCTTGTGAGGCTGCTTGTACGCTGAATATTAATAACGACCCGGTTGGCATCAAGTCCATTGAGCACGCCATTATCGACAAAGGTTGGGAAGAGGGTTGGGTCGTGCCACAGCCGCCTGTGCAACGCACTGGTAAAAAAGTTGCCGTGGTGGGTTCGGGTCCAGCCGGTATGGCAGCGGCCCAGCAATTGGCTCGTGCTGGACATGAGGTGACCGTATTTGAAAAGCAAGACCGCATTGGCGGGTTGCTGCGTTATGGTATTCCTGATTTCAAGATGGAAAAGCACCTGATTGATCAGCGTGTGGTGCAGATGCAGGCTGAGGGGGTGACTTTTTGCCCGTCGACCTACATTGGATCGCCCGATGATGCGGCAGCTAAAGGTTTGACGGTCAAAACGCCTGCCGAGCTAGATGCTGAGTTTGATGCCATTGTGCTGACGGGGGGCTGTGAGATCCCGCGTGATTTGCCGGTGACTGGGCGCGAGCTGGATGGTGTGATGTACGCCATGGATTTTCTGCGTCCACAGAACAAGATTGTTGCTGGCGACAAAATCTCGGGTCAGGTGTTGGCCAAAGATAAACATGTGGTGGTGATCGGTGGTGGCGATACCGGGTCTGACTGCGTTGGCACCAGCAACCGCCACGGCGCCAAGTCAGTGACGCAGATTGAGTTGATGCCCAAGCCGCCTGAGCACGAAAACAAAGACCTGACATGGCCCTATTGGCCGGCAAAGCTTCGGACCTCTTCTTCGCATGAGGAAGGTGCAGACCGTGATTGGGCAATTACGACCAAGTCGATTGAAGGTGCCAAGGGCAAGGTCACGAAGATCAAGGCCGCCAGAGTGCAATGGCAGCGTGACGAAACAACGGGCCAGTTCAAAATGCAGGAAGTGCCTGGATCGGAGTTTGACATCAAAGCTGACCTGGTGCTCTTGGCCATGGGTTTTGTAGCGCCGGTGGTGGATGTGCTTAAGTCCTTCGGGGTGGATGTGGACGGGCGCGGTAACGCTCGTGCCAACACCGAGGACTATCGAACCAGTGTCGACAAGGTGTTTGCTGCCGGCGATATGCGCCGTGGTCAGTCCTTGGTCGTTTGGGCGATTCGCGAGGGGCGTCAATGTGCGCGGGCCGTTGATGAGTTCTTGATGGGTGTCACGGAGTTGCCTCGCTGAACTTTGACTAGGTGGGCGATACAATTCTGATATGACATCGCTCGCTGATTCTTCTGCCATCGGTTCTGCACCCACCCCTGCCGACTCAACGGCTGTTCTTGATTTCGATCGGGTGACGCTAGCGTATGGCGATTTCACCGTCCTCCATGACCTGTCATTGTCGGTGCGAGCCGGCGAGGTCGTGGCGGTGATGGGGGGATCCGGGTCTGGCAAGACCACGCTCATGCGTGCTGCCACAGGACAGCTTGCCATTCAGTCTGGGGAGCTGAAAGCCTTCGGGCAGTCATTGTGCGGCATTGGACGTGTTGAGCTTGAGAAACTGCGTCAGCGCATGGGTGTGCTGTTTCAGCATGGCGCACTGTTCACTGATCTGGATGTTTTCGAGAATGTGGCTTTCCCCTTGAGAGAGCATACCCGGCTGACCAACGCTGAAATTGCTCAAAAGGTGCTCCATAACCTGGATGCAGTTGGTTTGCGCGCGGCTGCCCATTTAAAACTATCAGAAGTCTCTGGCGGCATGGCCAGGCGAGTGGCCTTGGCGCGTTCGATTGTGCGCGAGCCGCAACTGGTGTTTTACGATGAGCCGTTTGCCGGACTTGATCCGATATCCATGGGAATCGCCGCGCGCTTGATTCGCCGCCTATCGGATAAGCTTGGTTGTGCATCGGTTGTGATTACGCACGATGTGCCAGAGTCATTTGAAATTGCCGACACCGTTTATATTGTTGGTCAGGGTGAGCTAAAGGCCAGCGGCAGCCCCGCGAGCCTGGCCGAATCGAATGATCCCTATGTGCGCCAATTTCTGGATGGTGCGCCAGATGGTCCGGTGGCGTTTGACTATCCAATGACCCCCGCATTTGAACAATGGTGTCGCTCCAAGGGGGTACAGCCGTGAGCTTGGTCAGTTCGCTTGGTGCCATTGGAGAGTTCACCCGCCGGCAATTGGTGGTTTTGGGTCAGTTAGCCAGATTTTTTGTGCAGCTGTTAATGCGATCCGGTGTGCTTTTTAAGCGCCCTCGCCTGGTGATTCAACAGGTGCACTTCATTGGCAACTATTCTTTGTTGATCATTGCGGTGTCGGGGCTGTTTGTGGGATTTGTGCTGGGGCTCCAAGGGTATTACACCTTGAATCGCTATGGCTCCGAAGAAGCCTTGGGCCTGCTGGTTGCCTTGTCGCTGGTTCGTGAGCTCGGGCCTGTCATAACGGCACTCTTGTTTGCCGGACGCGCTGGGACATCGCTGACTGCTGAAATTGGCTTAATGAAGGCTGGTGAGCAGCTCGCAGCCATGGAGGTCATGGCTGTTGACCCGATTCGCCGGGTGTTGGCGCCACGATTCCTCGGGGGCATTATCGCCATGCCCGTCTTGGCGGCAGTATTCTCGATGGTTGGCATTATTGGCGGCTGGATTGTCGGGGTGGTGCTCATTGGCATTGACACCGGGGCATTTTGGTCTCAAATGCAAGCCGGTGTGGATGTATTTGATGATGTTTTGAATGGTGTCATTAAGAGCGTGGTGTTTGGCGTGGCGGTGACACTGATTGCGTTATTTGAGGGCTGGCAGTGCAAACCAACGCCTGAAGGGGTGTCGCGCGCCACAACCCGAACGGTGGTGGCTGGATCTTTGGTGGTTTTAGGGCTGGATTTTGTGCTGACCGCTTTAATGTTTAGTAATTGATTCAACGGATTGGGGATCTTTCTTGATGAGCAACCAGAAGATCGATGTATGGGTGGGGCTGTTTGTACTGCTTGGTATTCTGGCGGTCGTGTTCTTGGCCCTGCGCGCCGGAAACTTAAGTAGCTTTTCCTTTGCCGAGGGTTATCCGGTGCAGGCCAAGTTCGATAACATTGGTGGCTTGAAAGTGCGTGCGCCCGTTAAAAGTGCTGGCGTGGTGGTCGGCAGGGTTGCCGACATTCGGTTCGATGACCAGACTTACCAAGCTGTGGTGACTTTTGATCTCGACAAGTCATTCGAGTTTCCGGTTGATACGTCGGCGAGCATTCTGACCTCTGGCCTGCTTGGCGAGCAATACATCGGGCTTGACGCGGGCGGTGACGATCGTATGCTTGCAGCGGGTGACTCGATTACACTGACGCAAAGCGCAGTGGTGCTTGAGCAGCTCATTAGCCAGTTCCTGTATGGAACGGCGGAAAAGGAAGGCGCGGCTGAGTAGTGCAGCCGCAGGACACAGGTCATGGCTATAAGGCGAATTAGAGGGTTGGTATTGGCGGCTTCGGTGTTGGTTCTCACTGGCTGCGCGAGCACCCACGGCCCTGAGAACCCAGCTGACCCCTGGGAACCGATGAACCGCGGCACCTACGCATTTAACGACGCAGTTGATACCGTGGTGTTTACGCCCGTTGCCGAGGTGTATGCCTTTATCGTCCCTCGCCCGGTGCGCACCTGCATTCGCAACATGTACCTCAATATTGGCGAGATTTGGTCCATGATCAACAGCAACCTGCAGCAGCGTCACATCGATGCGATCAACACCACGGGCCGGTTTTTGCTGAATACGACGATGGGCCTAGCGGGCTGTATTGACGTGGCCAGCATGCAGGGACAACCGAGAATTGAAAACGATTTTGGGATCACCCTCGGTGTCTGGGGCGTGCCGCAAGGACCGTACTTGGTGTTGCCATTTCTAGGGTCGAGTTCGGTTCGTGATGGTGTGGGCACGGGCGTGGACTTTTTTGGGAATCAGTTTGATACCATCGGTCAGATACCGAATGTGCGTATACGCAATTCGCTTTGGGGATTGGAAGTCGTGGTTCGTCGTGAAGCGTTGTTGACGGTGACTGAGACTGTTAACCGCACAGCGCTGGATCCCTATAGCTTCATCCGCGATGCCTACTTGCAGCGCAGGGCTGCGATGGTGTCTGGTTCGCCAGATGCTCAGGCGCTGCCTGATTACGAAGATTATGCCGATGTCGAGGCTGATGAAAAGGCCCTTGGCATCAAACCGGAGAAAGATGAATGAGTAGCCTGGTCAATCGTGATGGTGCCTGGTTTGTGATGAAGTGGTTGCGTGGTTCGGTCTTGCTTCTTGCCACTTTGATGGTGAGTGCGGTGGCCGTTGCCAACCCAAATCCTCAGGATGACCCACCAAAATTTGTGCAAGATGTGGCGGACCAACTGCTCGTGGTTCTCAAAAGTGACCCCGAGGTCAGGAAACAGAACCTCGAGCGCATTAATCAGGTTGTAGAGCAATACATGATGCCCTACATGGATTTTGAGCGCACCACCCGGTTGGCGGCGGGAAAGTATTGGCGCGAGGCAACGCCGGAACAGAGGCAGGCCTTGTCGGCGGCATTTAAAAACACGCTGATCCGTACCTACAGTGGCGCGGTGACCGTTATCGAAGATGAAACTTACGTGGAGGTTTTGCCGTTTCGGGGTGATGCCACGGCCGAGGATGTGGTCGTTCGCTCACAGCTCATCCCGGGCAGGAATGTTCAGCCAATTAGTTTTGATTATCGGCTGCGTCGGGGGCCTCAGGGTTGGCTGATTTATGACGTCAATGTTGAGAATGTCTGGTTGATCCAGAACTATCGAAATCAGTTCTCGCAGGAAATCAATCGCTCGGGCATCGATGGCTTGATTGCGGCCTTAAACGAGCGAAACGCAAAAAACTAAAACATGTCATCTGCAGCAATCGAGTTTGATCACATTCACAAGATTTATCAGCCGCCAGTCAAACACTGGTGGCAGCATTTTTCCAGGTCGGATTCATCTAACGGTTTTAAAGCACTCGATGATGTGAGCTTGCGCGTCGAGTACGGTGAGTTTTTTGGGTTGCTTGGCCCCAATGGTGCCGGCAAAACTTCACTGATATCGATTCTGGCGGGGCTGTCCTACGCGAGCCAAGGCCACGCGAGGGTTTGCGGCCACGATGTTGTGGCCGATTTCCGCGCAGCGCGTCGGGCACTTGGTGTGGTGCCACAAGAGCTGGTCTACGACCCGTTCTTTACCGTAATGGAGACATTGCGCATCCAGTCTGGCTATTTTGGCTTGCGCAACAATGATGACTGGATTGAGGAAGTGCTTCATCACCTCGGCTTGTCGGACAAGATGCACGCCAACATGAGAGCGCTGTCTGGTGGCATGAAACGTCGTGTGCTGGTTGCGCAGGCGCTGGTGCACCGACCCCCGGTGATGGTGCTCGATGAGCCAACAGCCGGGGTGGATGTCGACTTACGCCGAAGTCTATGGGAGTTTATCTCGCGACTCAATAAAGAAGGCCATACCATCTTGTTGACCACGCACTATCTTGAGGAAGCTGAAGCGCTTTGTAGTCGCATTGCCATGCTAAAGCGTGGTCGCATCATTGCGCTAGATACGACGCAGGCACTGTTGGCGCGCGTTGGTGGCGCTGGCCTTGAAGAGGCGTTTGTGCAAATCATGCGCGAAGAAAATCAGAGCTCGGTGCAAATGCCATGAGCCAGACAACAACGTCGACCCAACCTGTGTCAGCGCGATCTGGCTTTTATACCTTACTCTACAAGGAGTTGCTGAGATTCTGGCGGGTGGCGTTCCAGACAATTGCCGCACCGGTGATGACCGCCTTGCTGTACCTCATTGTGTTTGCGCAGGTGTTGCAAGACCGCGTCAAGATCTATGATGCCATCCCTTATACCGAGTTCCTGATACCGGGCTTGATGATGATGAGCATGCTGCAAAACGCATTTGCCAATCCATCATCGTCGCTGATTCAAAGTCGTGTGACCGGTAATTTGGTGTTTGTCTTGTTGACACCGATTTCGACCCGCGAATTTTTTGCTGCCTATGTACTGGCGGCGGTCATTCGTGGCTTGGCGGTTGGTTTGACGGTTTGGCTGGTGTCCCTGTCCTTTATTCCGATTCCGGTAACTTCGCTAATTTGGGTGCTGGTCTTTGGTGTGCTGGGTAGTGCAACATTGGGTATTCTTGGCCTGATTGCTGGCTTGTGGTCCGAGAAGTTTGACCAGATGGCTGCTTTCCAAAACTTTTTAATCATGCCGCTGACGTTTTTGTCTGGCGTGTTCTACTCGGTCCATAGCTTGCCGCCGTTTTGGCAAACTGTGTCCCACTGGAATCCAATCTTTTATACCATTGACGGTTTTCGTTACGGGTTTTTTGGGATTTCCGACAGCTCACCTTGGTTGAGTTTGGCGGTGGTGTCAGGATTCTTCATTGGTTTGACAGTGATTGCAATACGGCTGCTAGATAGTGGCTACAAACTTCGAACTTAAGACTTAACTGAGGTAATAAAGATGTTGCCAACACCTGAGGACATCGAAAAGTACATTGGGGCCGGGCTTGCCTGTGAGCATCTGAAGGTCACAGGCGATGGCGCGCATTTTGAGGCGGTGATTGTCAGCCCTGCTTTTGAGGGTAAGCGCCTGATTGCACGCCATCAATTGGTTTATGCCGCCTTGGGCGACCGAATGCGCCATGAAATCCATGCGCTGTCCATGAAGACATTGACCCCCGAAGAGTTTAGGGCTCAGTCTTAATGGACCGTTTGCGCATCATCGGTGGTAAGCCGCTCGCTGGCGAGGTGGTGATTTCAGGTGCCAAGAATGCGGCTTTGCCCATACTTTGTGCGGCGCTCTTAAGTGGTGACACTGTCTCGCTTGCCAATGTGCCACGGCTAAAGGATGTGGATACCGCCCTAAGCTTATTGCGGCGCCTAGGTGTGACGGTCAAACGCGATGACCATGAAGCCGTTGAGTTATGTGCTGGCACGCTTGATTCGCTTGAAGCGCCGTATGACCTGGTCAAGACCATGCGGGCATCGATTTTGGTGCTTGGACCTTTGGTGGCTCGTTTTGGACAAGCGCGGGTGAGTTTGCCAGGCGGTTGTGCCATTGGCCAGCGGCCGGTGGATCAGCACATCCGGGGTCTGCAGGCGCTCGGCGCTGAGATCACGATCGAGCACGGTTACGTGATGGCAAAGGCCAAGCGCTTAAAAGGTGCGGTGATCCGCACCGACATGGTGACGGTGACTGGCACGGAAAACTTGTTGATGGCGGCCGTGCTCGCCGACGGAACCACTGTTTTGGAGAACGCGGCGCGTGAGCCTGAGGTTGTGGATTTGGCCCATCTTCTCATCAAGATGGGCGCTAAAATTACCGGGCATGGCACGGACCGTATTGTGATCGAAGGGGTTGAGCGGCTGCATGGCGCCGAGCACGAAGTTATGCCAGACCGCATTGAGGCGGGCAGCTTCCTGTGTGCGGTGGGGGCTAGTGGCGGCCACATCAGGCTACTAAATGCAGCGCCCGCTACAATGGGTGCCACGTTAAGCAAGCTCAGTGAAGCTGGCTTGGCGCTACAGGTTGGTGACAACTGGATTGAGGCGTCGATGCAGGGTCGGCCCAAAGCGGTGGATATTCGAACGCATGAATACCCGGGGTTCGCCACAGACATGCAAGCCCAACTCATGGCGTTAAATACGGTGGCTGAAGGCACTTCGATTGTGGTGGAGACGATTTTTGAAAATCGTTTTATGCACGTCCAGGAGCTCATTCGTTTGGGCGCAGACATTGAGATTGACGGTCATACGGCGGTGATACGCGGCGTGAGCGCCTTGTCGGGCGCAACGGTCATGGCCACGGATCTGCGGGCTTCTGCCAGTTTGGTGATTGCCGGATTGAAAGCTGAAGGTGAAACGTTCATCGAACGCATCTACCATCTGGACCGTGGTTACACCAACATGGAAATTAAATTACGGCAGCTTGGTGCTCAGATTGAGCGACTGTCATCGCGGAGTCAGGCATGAGTGAATTGTCCGGCAGGCCAGTGACCCTGGCTTTATCCAAAGGACGAATATTTGACGAGACATTGCCGTTGCTCAAGGCCGCTGGCATCGAAGTCTCCGAGGATCCGGAGAAGTCCCGCAAGTTGATTATCGGCACCAGTCGTCCAGATGTGCGCTTGATTATTGTGCGGGCTTCGGATGTACCGACTTATGTTGAGTATGGTGCAGCCGATTTGGGTATCGCGGGCAAGGATGTGCTGATCGAGCATGCCGCGACTCATCCAGGGGCACTCTATCAACCGATCGATTTGCGAATTGCCCGGTGCAAGTTGTGCGTGGCGGTGCCGCGTGGCTTTGATTATGAGGCAGCGGTACGGCAGGGTGCTCGCCTGCGAGTGGCCACCAAGTACCTGTCAGCAGCCAGAGAGCATTTTGCTCGCAAAGGGGTCTATGTAGACCTCATCAAGCTCTATGGCTCGATGGAACTTGCACCCTTGATTGGTCTGGCTGACGCCATTGTGGACCTGGTTTCTACGGGCAACACGCTAAAGGCCAATGACTTGGTTGCCGTTGAAGACATCATGCCGATATCGTCGCGCCTGATTGTGAACCGAGCGGCCTTAAAGACCAGGCAAGCTCAATTACAGCCAATCATTGATGCTTTTGAGCAGGCGATTTGAAATCCCTGCTAAGCTGATCGCTGTGCAAGAGCGTAATAGACGAGATAGAGTTTAAATTTTCAATACCGAGTCCGCCCCATGGCTGCCATCACCCGCCTTACTTCGCAAGACCCCGAGTTTGCCGACAAGCTAACTGCGCTGCTGCATGTGGATGCTGCGGAAGACCACGCCATCGAATCAGCAACCGCAAATATTTTGCAGGCGATTCGCAAAGAGGGTGATCAGGCATTGTTGCGCTATACCCAACAGTTTGATCGTGTGTCGGCTCAGTGTGTTGCTGATCTTGAAATAAGCCGTGATGCCTGGCTGGCTGCGCTTAATGCGTTGCCTTCCGAGCAGCGCCTTGCGCTTGAGGCGGCGGCCGATCGTATTCGCCTGTACCACGAACGACAAAAGCAAGACAGCTGGACGTTTACCGAGGCCAATGGCACGGTGCTGGGCCAACAGATCACGCCGCTGGACCGCGTTGGTCTTTATGTGCCCGGTGGCAAAGCGTCTTATCCTTCATCTGTCTTGATGAATGTCATTCCCGCCAAAGTGGCTGGGGTCAACGAAGTCATCATGGTCACTCCGACCCCGAATGGTCAGCAAAATGCCATGGTTTTGGCGGCTGCAGCCATTGGCGGCGTGGATCGCGTGTTTGCCATCGGCGGGGCGCAAGCGGTGGGTGCGCTGGCATATGGGACTGAAACGATTGACGCAGTTGACAAAATTGTCGGTCCTGGCAATGCCTATGTGGCGAGTGCCAAGCGTCGGGTTTTTGGCACGGTTGGCATTGACATGATCGCAGGCCCAAGCGAAATCCTGGTGATCTGTGATGGTCAAACCCCCGCGGACTGGATCGCGATGGACCTGTTTTCTCAGGCTGAGCACGATGAGCTGGCGCAAGCGATTTTGCTTTGCCCCGATGCTGGCTTTATCGATGAAGTTCAAAGCGCCATCGACCGCTTGTTGCCCACCATGCCGCGCAGTGAGATTATTTCGACAAGCCTTAAAAACCGTGGTGCATTGATCTTGGTGGCGTCGCTTGATGAGGCTTGCGAGATCAGCAACCGGATTGCGCCTGAGCACCTCGAGGTGTCCGTAGAGGACCCCAAGTCACTGCTGCCCAAGTTGCGGCATGCCGGCGCGATTTTTATGGGTCGCCACAGCTCGGAGTCACTTGGCGACTACTGCGCCGGGCCCAATCACGTGCTACCGACTTCAGGCACGGCGAGGTTTTCGTCGCCGCTCGGTGTCTATGATTTTCAGAAGCGTTCGAGCATCATTGATGTGTCGTCAGCGGGTGCAATCGAACTTGGTCATATCGCGCGCGTGTTGGCCGAGGGCGAAGGGCTACCGGCGCATGCACAAAGCGCTGCCTTTCGAATTGGCTGACATCTGCCAGAGAATGACAGTTTTACGGCACATAGCCGCTTACAATGGTTGTTTATGTGACTGCTTGGCAGTCTTAATTCAGTTCGATCAATCTTATGCGAACCGCTGAAATTATCCGTAACACCAAAGAGACTCAGATTCGGGTCGAGCTAAACCTCGATGGCACTGGTAAACAGAGCATCGACACAGGCGTGCCGTTTCTGGATCACATGCTCGACCAGATCGCCCGCCATGGCCTGATTGACCTCGACATCAAAGCTGCAGGCGACTTACACATTGATGATCACCACACCGTTGAAGATGTGGGTATCACGATCGGACAGGCTTTGGCAAAGGCGCTGGGCGATAAGGCCGGTATTCGGCGTTATGGTCACAGCTACGTGCCACTTGATGAGGCGTTGTCACGCGTGGTGATCGATTTGTCCGGCCGTCCGGGATTGATTTTTGAAGTGCCGTATACGCGCGCTCGGGTTGGTAGCTTTGATGTCGACCTCTCGAGGGAGTTTTTTCAGGGGTTGGTCAATCATGCCTGGATGACTTTGCACATTGATAACCTGCGGGGTATCAACGCGCATCACCAGTGTGAGACCGTGTTCAAAGCATTTGGTCGCGCCTTGCGCATGGCAGTCGAGCATGACACGCGCCAAGCAGGCACCATCCCCTCGACCAAGGGCGTTCTTTAAGCCAACTGGCCAGCCCACGCCCGGAAACTAGACCAGCATGAAACGTATCGCAATTGTCGAGTACGGCATGGGTAACTACCACTCGGTTGAGCGCGCGTTGCGACATGCCGCACCCGACGCCGACATTCGCTTGACGGGTGATGCCAGCGAGATTCTTCAGGCTGAACGGGTGGTTTTGCCGGGCCAAGGCGCCATGGGTGACTGCATGCGAACGCTCAGGCAGGCCGGGTTGCAGGAAGTGATGCTTGAAGTGGCTCGCCACAAGCCCTTGCTCGGTGTCTGCGTCGGCGAGCAAATGTTGTTCGAGCAAAGCGAAGAGGGTCCAACCCAGTGTCTGGGCCTCTTGCCTGGCGAGGTTAAGCGCTTTAGCGGCGCTGTCTTTGACGATACGCGTAACCAGAACCGTCTAAAAATCCCGCACATGGGGTGGAATCCCGTGAGGCAAATTCAGCCTCATCCGCTTTGGACTGGTATTGCTGACCTCTCTCCATTTTATTTCGTCCACAGTTACCACGTGGTTGCATCAGATCCGCGTGTGGTGGTCGGGCAGGCTGATTATGGCTACCCATTTACCTGCGCAGTGGCTCGCGACAATATCTTCGCTGTGCAGTTTCACCCAGAGAAAAGTGCGCAGGATGGTTTACGGCTTTACCGCAATTTTGTAGATTGGAACCCTTAACAACAAACGCTGACTCATTAAATTGCCATGCTATTGATACCTGCAATCGATTTGAAAGACGGTCAATGTGTGCGCCTGCGCCAAGGCGACATGGATGATGCCACGGTCTTCTCGGAAGACCCGGTGGAGGTGGCCGAGCGTTGGGCTGACCTTGGTGCCAGACGCCTGCACCTGGTGGACCTTAATGGCGCGGTGGATGGCAGGCCCCGCAACGAGTCGGTTATCCGAGAGATTCTTGCAGCCATGGGTGACGATCTGCCAGTACAAATTGGCGGCGGTATCCGCGATCTCGATACGATTGAACGCTACCTTGATGCCGGTATTTCGTATGTCATTATCGGCACCGCAGCCGTCAAGAACCCCGGTTTTTTGCAGGACGCTTGCGGCGCATTTCCTGGCAATATTATCGTGGGCCTTGATGCAAAAGATGGCCGGGTTGCCACCGATGGCTGGAGCAAACTGACCAAGCATAGTGTGACGGACTTGGCCAAAAAATTTGAAGATTATGGTTGCGAAGCCATTATCTACACCGACATCGGTCGTGACGGTATGCTGACGGGCGTGAACGTCGAGGCCACTGTCAAGCTAGCGCAGCACGTGCGTATTCCCGTGATTGCCTCTGGTGGTATCACTGACATCACTGACATTGAAAAGTTGTGCGCGGTTGAGTTTGAAGGCGTCGAAGGCGCTATTCTTGGGCGCAGCATTTATGAGGGTACGCTGGATTTTGAGCAGGCGGTCAAGCGCGCTGATGAGCTTTGTCCATGACGCACTCACCCCAGCCGGCCGTTGCTTGTGATGGCTTGATGCGCCGCATCATTCCGTGCCTTGATGTGACGGCTGGCCGTGTTGTCAAGGGTGTTAACTTTGTTGACCTGATGGATGCCGGTGACCCGGTGGAAATTGCCCGTCGCTACAATGCTGAGGGCGCTGACGAACTCACGTTTTTGGATATCACGGCCACCAGCGATGATCGTGACTTGATTTTGCCAATCATCGACGCGGTTGCCTCAGAAGTGTTTATTCCATTAACTGTCGGGGGCGGCGTCAGACAAGTCAGCGATATCCAGCGCTTGTTAAGTGCGGGCGCGGACAAAGTATCGATTAACAGCGCAGCAGTGGCAGACCCAGACCTGATTAAACGGGCTGCGGACTATCATGGCTCTCAGTGCATCGTCATAGCGATTGACGCGCGTCGAGTAGCAGGCACGCCTGACACCAATCCCCGCTGGGAGGTCTATACCCATGGTGGACGTCGAGGCACGGGCATTGATGCGCTTGAATGGGCCGAGCGCATGCAGCTTGCTGGGGCAGGCGAAGTGTTGTTAACCAGCATGGACCGCGATGGCACGCGCGAAGGCTTTGACCTATTGTTGACCCGAGCCATCGCTGACGCCGTTTCTATTCCGGTGATCGCTTCGGGCGGCGTGGGTAATTTGCAGCATTTGGCCGATGGTGTGACCATCGGTGGGGCCAATGCAGTTTTGGCGGCAAGCATTTTTCATTTTGGGCAATACACCATTGAGCAAGCCAAAGCATTCATGGCAGATCGGGGCATTGCCGTGCGGACCAAGCATGACTGATGAGAGCAAACTGCCTGGTTGGCTCGCTGATGTGCGATTTGATGAGCAAGGCTTGGTTCCAGCGATTGCGCAAGACGAGGAGTCAGGCCGGATCTTGATGGTGGCCTGGATGAATCGCGAAGCCCTGTTGGAAACCGTCAGTCTCGGTCACGCGGTTTACTTCTCTCGTTCGCGTCAGCGGCTGTGGCACAAAGGTGAGTCCTCTGGCCATACCCAGCGGGTCAAGCATATTCGGCTGGACTGTGATGGCGACGTTGTCTTGCTAACCGTTGACCAGATTGGCGGTATCGCCTGCCACACGGGTCGCGAGAGCTGCTTTTACCGGCAGTTAACCGAGATTGATGGCACAATTCGGTGGGAGGCAGTGGATCCCGTGCTAAAAGACCCAAATGACATATACAAGCAGTGAGTCTAAGCGTGCGTGAAAAGCCAGATACCGTGTTGAGTCGATTGGCAGACGTGTTGGACAGTCGCCGGCCCGAGTTTGGTGGCGATCCGCAGGCGTCTTATGTTGCTCGCTTATTGTCCAAAGGTCAGGATGCGATCCTGAAAAAAGTGGGTGAAGAGTCCACTGAGTTGGTGATGGCAAGCAAGGACGGTCAGCCCGATCGGATCGTGTCGGAGATGGCTGACTTGTGGTTTCATTGCTTGGTGTTATTGACGCACCATGGGTTACGCCCACAAGCCGTGCTCAATGAGTTGGATCGCCGCGAGGGCACCTCAGGGCTGGCTGAAAAAGCGAGCCGTACCGGTGCCAAGGAGTGAGAGTTGAGCGAGAACTGTTTGTTTTGTAGGATCGTCAAGGGAGAGATCCCAGCAGAAGTGGTGTACGAAGACGATGAATTCATCTCCTTTAAGGACATCAGTCCGGCCGCTCCTGTACACCTATTGCTTGTGCCGAAACACCACGTAGTTTCCCTACAGGATGTTAGTCACTCGGATAGCGAATGGTTAGGTAGAATGATGGCATTGATACCGAAATTAGCACTGGAAGGCGGTTGTGTTCCAGGTTCGGACGGTGGTTTTCGTCTGGTTGCGAACTCGGGTGCGCATGGTGGTCAGGAAGTCGGCCATCTTCATTTTCATATTATGGGTGGTCCGCGACCCTGGTCGGGCCGGGCAGCTCCCAACGCCTAAGTGGAGAGTTTGAATGGGCACCTTTAGCATTTGGCATTGGCTTATTGTTTTGCTGGTTGTGGCGCTGATTTTTGGCACTAAGAAATTGCGCAACATGGGTTCGGACCTTGGTGGTGCGGTCAAAGGCTTCAAGGAAGGCATGAAAGAAGCCAACGACAAGCCGGAAGACGCCGCTGCTGCACAAACACAGCGTGTTGCATCGGGCGAAACCATTGACGTACAAGCCAAGGAAAAGTCTGGCTCCCAGTCTTCGTAAAGGCACAAGTTGAGATTGGGTTTGGGCTGTTGCACCCTGCAGCCCTCTTGTTCTTGACCTCATAAAAATAGGCACGTTGTGTTTGATATCAGCTTTACTGAGTTGATGCTCATTGGGGTTGTCGCACTGGTCGTTATCGGCCCGGAGCGCCTGCCCAAGGTGGCTAAAACGGTTGGCCATTTGCTTGGTCGTGCGCAGCGCTACGTCAGTGACGTCAAGGGAGACATCCAGCGCGAGGTTGAACTTGACGAGCTGCGCAAGATGAAAGAAGAGATGGAGACAGCCGCTCGCTCCGTGCAGACGTCTATGCAACAAACAGAGGCAAACCTTCGCCAAGACTTGCAAAGCCCGGTTGATTCGATCAAGGGTGAGCTCGATGGCCTTAAGAGCGATTTCGAACCGCAAATGAGCGCGTCCAGTGTCGAGACCGTCGGTCAAGAGCACCTGCCTGCCTCTGCACCTGCCCAGATCATTGCTCCGATGCCTGACCCAGCTGTCAAGCCTGAAGCGCCGGAGTCCAAACCGTGAGTCAAGCCGATACCGTGCCCCAAGAGGGGTTCATGTCTCACCTGGTTGAGTTGCGCAATCGCCTAATTAAGGCGGTGGCGGCAGTCATGGTTGTATTTGTTGTGCTGTTTTTATACCCCGGGGCATCGGTCATCTATGACTTTTTGGCGCAACCCATGCTTGCTTCGTTGCCTGAGGGCACCCGCATGATTGCAACGGGCGTGATTACCCCGTTCATGGTGCCGATGAAGGTGACACTGTTGGCTGCTTTTGTCCTAGCCCTGCCCTACGTGCTTTATCAGGCCTGGGCTTTTGTTGCACCAGGGCTCTATCGCCATGAACAAAAGCTTGCACTGCCATTGATTGTGTCTAGTTCGCTATTGTTTTTGGCGGGCATGGCATTTTGTTATTTCTTTGTCTTCAACACGGTGTTTGCGTTCATTACCTCGTTTGCGCCGCAGTCGATTACGCCCGCGCCTGACATTGAGGCGTACTTGAGTTTCGTCATCACCATGTTTATCGCGTTCGGAGTCACTTTTGAGGTGCCGATCGCGGTGGTACTGCTTGTCCGCATGGGCATCATGACTGTTGAGAAACTGCGCGAAATTCGCGGCTATGTTGTCGTGGTCGCTTTCGTGATTGCTGCAGTCGTGACTCCGCCGGATGTCATCAGCCAGTTCATGCTGGCTGTGCCGCTCTGTATCCTGTATGAAGTGGGCTTGCTACTGGCGCGCAGTATCAAGCCTAGGAAACCGGACGAAGACGAGGCGGCTGAGGCGCACGAGGCGAGCCAAACCAAGCCTGAGGCTGATGCTCAAAAGAGTCAGGCGGATTAAAGCATTGGCGACGAGGCACGTCGCAATTCGATGACGGAAGCCAACGTTGCGGCGTTGCCTTCGCGCATGGCCGCCGCCAATGTAGTGGCAAATGCTTGCGCGGCGGCCGTGGGTACACGTTGTGGACTATACGCGTAGACGATATCGCGTAGCATTGACGGCGCGACTAACCGATGGGTTCGCAGATGAATAGCGGATCGGTCTCTTAAGTTCTTAATAATGCTCTCGGGCATGAAGGCCAGATAAGGCCCTTGGCTGACTAGCAGTGCTTGGGCCATGATTGAGTCGAGTTCGAACTCAGGGACTAGTGTGACACCCAATTTTTTTGCATAGTCGTCCAGCAAAAATCGCAAGCCATGCTCGCGGGTTGGCAATATCAGCTTTTGTTTCACCACGTCGCCTAGGCTGAGCTTGGCTTCGAGCCTCTCGCCGCTACGAGCAGATGAAGTAACGACGATCTCTTCGCGCAGGACGTGTTCTTGGGCGAGGTTGCACTCACCCCGTGGGCGGTTGACGAAAGCCAGATCGAGTTGTCCGTTTCCCACACTTTCGCACAAGGGATCCGTCAGGCCCTCGGTGATGGACAGCGTAATTTCAGGGTGTGATTCCGTGAACTGCGTCAGAACCGCAGGCAGCACGCTATGGCCGATGCTGGCGATTAGTCCAACCCGAACATGACCCGACAAGCTTTTGCCGTTATGTGTCACTTTGGTTCGGGCCGATGTGAAAGCCGAGACTACTGGAACGAATAAGCTGTACATCTCGTCAGCCGCGGGTGTGCTGTGCATGCCTCTCGGCGTTCGCGTGAAAAGTTCGCGTCCAATTTCACTTTCGAGCCTGGCGATCTGCATGCTAAGCGCGGGCTGCACGATGTTCAGGCGCTTGGCTGCTTTGGTAACGGACTTCTCCTCATATAAAGAGATGAAGTACTGAATTTGTCTGAGATCCATGTAGATGCTTGGCGGAATTGGCTTGTTCGTAAATTTAATATCAATTATATTGATACTGCCGATTAAAAATAATTAATAGACATAATAGTATCGGAATTTTTAGTATTCATATGCACAAATGAGATTGCAAATCCGGTTTGTCGGTGTTGCAACGGATGGCAGCCTAAAAATCCCAGGGGGGAAAGTATGATCAGCGAAAGATTGAAAGTCGCGCGTTTGCGCGCCGGCTTATCACAAGAGAAACTTGGTAAGCTAGCGGGTATCGACCCGACATCGGCCAGTGCTCGCATGAATCAGTATGAGCGAGGCAAGCACGCACCGGACTATCGCCTCATGTGCAAGGTTGCCGAAATCCTGAAAATGCCGGTTAGCTGGTTTTACACGCAAGACGACGATATGGCGCGCTTGCAAGAGGTCTTCTTCAATTTGTCCCCTGAGGCACGCCGCGATGTGTTGGTTCACGCCGAAGCGGTTGGGCAAAGTCCAGCAGGCGCGATCGCTTAGACGCGTTTTGTGTTTGAGGCGGTGTCTCGAGGCATAAAAGGTTTGGGATGAAGCGTGCGCAATTGCAAAGCTGGTTAGACGAAACCTTACGGCCTGATCGATTTGCTGACTACTGCCCGAATGGGCTTCAGGTCGAGGGTCGGCCGGAAATCCAAAGATTAGTCACAGGCGTCACCGCAAGTCAAGCCTTGATCGACCGTGCCGTAGAGCAGCAAGCCGACGGCATATTGGTCCACCACGGCTGGTTCTGGCGCGGCGAGAACCCGACCATCAGGGGTTTTCGCCGGCAACGTATCGCAACCGTGCTGGCGCATAACCTGAATTTGTTTGCCTATCACTTGCCGCTCGATGCCCACCCAGAGTATGGCAATAATATGCAACTGGCCAAAGTGCTGGGCCTAAAGCCTGAATTAGACGCCAACGGTCATCCCGTCACGGGTGGTTCAAAGGACTTGATCTGGTTTGGAGCGCCCGAGCATCCAATCACGCTGCAGCAGCTCGTGGCTGGCATTGGCTCGTCATTGAACCGGGAGCCTGTGTGCGTGGGGAAGGCCCAACACCTCTGCAGGCGGGTTGCTTGGTGTACTGGCGGCGCGCAAGGCATGTTTGAAGAGGCGATTGCCGCGGGCGTTGATGCCTATATCACGGGGGAAATTTCCGAGCCAAATGCTCACTTGGCTCGGGAATCCGGTGTTGCCTTCATTAGTGCTGGTCACCATGCCACCGAACGGTATGGTGTTAAAGCGCTCGGTCAAGCCATTGCCGAACGCTTTGGGATTGAAGTGTCGTTTTTTGACATCGACAATCCTGCTTAACCGGGTCAGCTCTGCTGTTTTTTCAGCAAATCTCTGATTTCAGTCAAAAGAACCACGTCTTGTGGTGTCGGTGCGGCTGCCGCCTCTTGTTCCTTCTCGAAGCGAGCTCGGGCCGTACTGACTGCTTTGACCATCCAGAAGATTACGAATGCCAGCAGGACGAAATTAATCAGGATCGTGAGGAAGTTGCCCCAAGCGAAAAGTGTGGCGCCAGCCGCACTCAATTCGGCGTACGTGTCCGGCCCTGTATATTCCGCTGGCTTCGATAACACAATGAATTTATTGGAAAAATCAGCCGAACCGCCAACCGCGAAGTTAATGATCGGCATCACAATGTCTTTGACCATCGAGTCCACGATTTTTGAAAAGGCGGCCCCAATGATGATGCCCACCGCGAGATCGATCACACTGCCACGCATGGCGAACGACTTGAACTCCGACAAAATCCCTTTGACTGATGCCATTATTTTCTCCTTGACGGTACCTAATCGGTAGCTTACCAGGGCGTTATAATATTAGAAGATTGTAAATTTGTGTCATTCAATTTCGATTTTGGGAAATCAGAACCAAGGATTAGTGATGAGTCAGGATTCAACGGTTAATCAAGACGCTGAGGGTTCCGCACCTTTGGAACTACCTAGC
>CAZLFB010000093.1:0-30768 GCA_964558695.1 uncultured Orrella sp. | reverse complement strand
AAACTCGTGGGCCTGAAGTCGGTTAAACTGGCAACCCTCACAAAGCGGCCCTCTAGCTCATGCTTGGTTAGAGCAGCGGACTCATAATCCGTTGGTGCTCGGTTCGACTCCGAGGGGGGCCACCAAAAACACCGTGTTGCTACCATTAGCAACGTTGGTTTACAGCGGAACACAGTCTTGCACAGTTTTAGGACAGTGCGTAACAGTAAAAGGCGGCTCTACCCAATTAAGGGCTCTACCCAATTAACGGTTAAAGACGGTATTCCAACCGCACAGAGCCAAGACTCTGAGTCGGTAATTTTCAAAGTTCCTAAATCCGAAAGCTCGGCGAGAGATCATTTCCATCTTCGTGTGGAATCCTTCTGTAATGCCGTTGGATTTTGTGGCTCTCGGCCATGTGGGCGTACTTCATCACCACAGACAACTCACGCCGTTTCCTGCAAGCCTGTTCCCGTGGTCACAAAAGAATGCGCCCAAGCAGCCTTGAAGCTTAAAGAGTTGCAAGACTGGGTGCGGGGTGTGGGTCAGTAGGTTTGATTTGCTACAAAAGAAGGGGTTAAGGCATGGCAAGAAAACTCGATGATGTGATGGCGGCATTGCCCAGGGAGCGGCGTCAACGCATTGAAGATCGTGCACTGGAACTGGCAACGCTAAAAGATTTGCGTCAGGCGGCTCAACAGACTCAAGCGCAAATGCCCGTTGCGTTGGGCGTGGGTCAGGACACGATATCCAGGCTGGAAAAACGCAGCGACATATTGCTATCCAAATTGCGCCACTACGTTGAGTGTATGGGTGGGCAGTTAAATCTAGTGGCCCAATTCCCCAATCGCCCCCATTTGTCATAGAGCATATAGGTGTGCAGCCTTCGACCCGAAAAACGACCAGACAGTCAGGACGTCGCACCCGTGTGACGGCCTGAAGGGTCTACTGAAACGACAACACCGCGCCTAATCGGCCGTCTCGCTGTGTACGCACTCATTTCGAGATGATCACGATGGCCATGTTAGACAAGTCGTGATTGTGAATGGTGGGCCCGATGCTGCCGCAAGCCGGGAGCACCGACAAAAGCGCACTGAATTGAACACACGGGTTTCAGGTCGCTGAGTTGATCAGGCTAGGCAAGAGAGCCGCATCGTACAGAGGCAAGTTCCAGTTGGCAGTCGCCGTTTGTGTACCATGGGCCGATGAGCCTGGTTTGGTCGATGAGGCTAAGTCGTCACGTATGGCATCCCCGATCAAGTTCCCTGGGGTCGCGGCAAGCTTAATGGCGATCGCGGGATGGTATCGATTGATGTAAGACGCCAGTGACTTGGCTTTGGTGCGAGTGCCACTTTTGACTTCGACTGGGACGATTCGTCCTAAACCGTTGGTCAAGAGAAACTCGATCTCGGCTCGAGCCTCGACCCAGGCATGGGTTGGCTCCAAACCCTGGGCGGCGAGCTCTTGCTGTACAAAATTCTCTGCCACAAATCCTTTGTACTCATACGCTTGTTGTCTGATCTGGTGGTAGTCGGCTCCTAGCATGTGATGAAGAAGCCCCGTGTCAAACAGAAATAGTTTGAGACGACTCGATTTGCGGTAGGCCACGAGCGGCGCGCGCGGTTGACCCTCGACAGGATAGTTCAGCAATATCAGGCGGCACTGGTGCAGCCAGTCAATGGCGTTTTCAAAGTCGGCGTATCGGGATTTCGGCGGTAAGATGTCTTTGAACCTGAAGCGCTTGACCGACTCATCGATGGCTGATGAGATCTGTGCCGGCACCTGCGTGAACACAGCATCGATGACTTGCGCGTTGGTCTTGCCGGCATACTTTCCGAAATCTCTGCGATACCCTTGAATCAAGTCGGCGTGTATGCGTTTGACCTGATCAGTGCGCTCTAGAATCTCTAGCTCAGTTCCGTTAAACCAGGCTGCAACGGCTGCCGGCATGCCGCCAGTGAAGTAGTAATCAATGAGCTGTTGCATCAGCAGTTGATGAGCAACGCCAGATCGGTTACGCGTCTCGTAGGCTTCAAGTAGGGCCGGTTGATTGCCCGCCATCAGAAACTCGTGAAATGACAAAGGGCGTAGGCAATGTTGCTCAACCTTGCCCACCGGGAAGGCGTTCAGCAATCCGATGTTGGAGCCGCTGGCGGCGACAAATGCCTGTGGCATTTGTTCGGCAAAGTATTTCAGCGACGTGACGGCTCGCGGACATTCTCCGATTTCATCGAGGATCAGAAGGTCTGTCTCGGGATTAAATGATTGGCCGGTCAGCAGTTGTAGGTTTGCCAATACGGTTGTGGACGTCAATGCCCCATCGAATGCTTGTGCGAACGCTGGCCGCTCCAGAAAATCCAATCGCAAGCATTGTCGAAACTGCTGCCCAAAGAGGTTGGCCAGCAAATACGTTTTGCCCGTTTGCCGAGCACCATCGATCAGCAGTGGCAGCCGCTGATACTGTTCTTTCCAGCGAATCAGTTCTGTCAGTAAAAGCCTATGCATATTGATCTGTGCCAGCCATATTTCCAGAGCCCACGTGTTTAATCAGGGTGAATCAGTTCTTTCGGGATGCGGGTTGCAACCCGCATTTGTTTTTGGACGCTATATTGCGCAGATAAGTGGAAAAATATACATTTTTATGCGCATAAAAATGTAATTTTATACTAATTTATGCGCATAAAAATGTAGAAACAGTCTGGTCAGGCTGGATAACGCATCGACTCGTCTGAACCCCCCCGATCTTGGCAACGGCAGGATCCAAAGCCGGCGTTGTTGATGTTGTTGGCGTTGTCGGCGATGTGCATGTGGGGCAACAGGGTCGTCATTGGTCTTGCGGACGCGAGGATTGTCTGTGCGCAGCGCCAACGACCCCGGTGCTGCTTGGATCAACGAGCCGGACATGGTGAACCAAACCAGACAATGGCTTCGCGGGCTGTATCAAGTTGATTGCGTTGGCCTGTTTTGAGTAAACGCCAGGAATTCGCTCAAATGGGGTGGCACTCCAGTTGCCCGGGCATGGCGTGATCGCAAAGCACCTTCAAGCAACTGAATTTGTTTTTTGAGCTGTTCAATCTCTCGCTGCTGCTGGCCAATGATCGCAGAGCAGCGCTGTTGCACTTGGCCAAGATGGCGTGCCAATGCGGTGATCTCCTCTGCGTAGCCCATCAGTCATCTCCATCAGTCATCTCCATCAGTCACTTCCATCCAACGCTGTTTATGGGGAAGTAAACCGCGTAGAACCCGACATTATTATATGATAATGATTCTTATTTGCAAATAAATCCAAAATAAATCCAAAATCACTAGCGTCCCAACGTTGGGAACAGGTCTTGTTGAATGGGTTGATTTGCCGGTGGCGTTGGTTCCGCCGGCTGGCCCAGTAAAGCTTCAATAGAGGTCGTTTCAAACATGTTCAAGTCCAATACGCGAAGAATTTCGTAAAGCGAATGTTTCAGGTTCAACCGCTTCTTCATGATGGCAATCGACACATAGGTCGCAATGGCGACCCAGATTTGTGTTTTGACGGCGTTTTCGGTGGTGCCGTAGAAAGCTTTGATCCGAAGATGCTGTTTGATCCATTTGAAAAACAGCGCCACTTGCCATCGTTGCTTGTAATGCGCGCAAATCGTGATGGCATGCAACGTAAAGTTGTTGGTCAGAAACTCGAACGTCTTGACCGTCTCGGTATCGGTAAATGTGATGCAGCGCATCGCTTCCGGGTAGCGAGCGCTCGACAGAACGCCTGTCAGTTGAATGGGCTGATCGCTCACCAATCCAACCCCGTCTGCAATTGGAAAGGAGCGAATAGGATCGGCCTGCATATTGGCCTTGGCACGCGTGACGAAGAAAGCCCTGGCAGAAAATGACTGCCAATGATGACCTATATCAGAAATCAGATTTAAATCGTGGACACGCAGAATACCGGAATTATTCATGAAAATCAGATATTTACGAACCTTTTTCTCAGCAACGTTGGGACATTAGTGGTTTTGTTTTATTAAAGGCAGAACTCAAGCATTTGTACATCACATGATCATAGGTTATTCGTACTGAATATAGGATTTCCTACATCCACTGTAGTAGTCACAGTCTCCGGTTGGTGTGATGAATTGCCGATTGGTCAGGAAGCGGTGTGATCGGGACAACAAAACAGTGGTGCAGAGAACCCAGTAAACTCACGTAGATAGTGTTCTCGTTTCGCTTGGCCATTGGGCGATGTTGCCCCAAAAATATAGAGTAATGCCCATGAGCTTAGATGTCTGGCTTGACGCCTTTCGCATGCAACCCGACCCACTGTTATGCACGATGCTCGCGATTCTTGCGGCTTTTCTGATGGGGCTTGCCCGCAGCGGCATTGGGGCAGGCGGCTTTGTGGTGTCACCCCTGATGGTATTGGCACTGGGGCCACAAACAGGCATCGCTGTGGTGGCGGCACTGATGTTGCCGGCTGCAGTGACTTCTTATGTTCAGCATCGGGGGGAGGCCAAGCCCGAGGTGCTCAAACCATTAATTCCTGCCGCATTTGTGGGCACCACGATCGGTGGCATGATTTTGTGGGTATTGATTTCTGAAGGTGAGATGGCTGTCATTGAGCGCCGACTGGAGGTGCTGGTCGCCGTGATGTCATTGGTTTACGTGGCACTAGTGAGTTTGCGCCAGAAAGTCGTTAAGTTTTTTGATGGACTTGGCGAACCTTCGGCAAAGAGCCTTTTTGTGATGGGCACCGGGCTCGGCATCAGTCAAACCGTCGCTAACTCCGGCTCGCCGCTAATGACGATATTTTTCTTGTGCTACCGCATCGGCAAGGAGCAGTTCGTGGGTGCCCAGTCTACGTTTTTGTTGATTCAGAATGCATTGAAACTTTTACCGCTGATTGCGCTGGGCATGCTGCATCTTGGCAGTTTATTGTCTGCCTTGTTGCTAATGCCGTTGACATTTTTTGGAAGTTGGTTGGGTCATCGCTTCTTCAGGGTGGCCGCTGAGAAGCAGTTCTTTGCACTGTACATCTTGCTGCTCTTGGTCGGATTCGTCGCTAGCACGCTGCTGTTGGTCGGCAGAGCCAACGTGTTTGGCATGACTTGATTCTCGGCAGCAGGGCCTAGGTTTCGTTTGGCTAATGCCAACGTCGCCAATAGAAAATCAAGTTCACGGATGCACAGTTTGTTCGTCCGAGGCAAGCACGTCGCCGGTAACTATCAAACATCTGCAACCTAATCGCCCCGTTTTTGAGGAGGCGGGTGGTGGTCTGTGTCAAGCGCAAGGTAGCTATCGATTGGCGTTCATTAGAATCACCGCCATCGCGTTACCACACGCCTGACACATTCAACCATCTACTTACTCATACACAGGGCGATAGGCCGTCTTGCGAATATGGGCTTCGATGTCTTTGGGGCGCTTGACGCGCGCCAAGTTGTTATCAAAGATATATTCTGCAATCTTGGCGGCTGTACGCAGTGACGCATCAAGAATTTGTGACTGTGGCGGATAAATCAAGCCGGTGTCGAGTTCTGCCTGCGTGACCTGCTCAGCGACTGCCTTGGCCGCAACAATGAACATTTCCTCGGTGACTCGCTTGGATTCGGTGGCGAGCACAGCCATGCCCATGGCCGGAAAGATGTAGACGTTGTTGCCTTGACCCGGAATATATGTCTTACCCTTGTACTGCACCGGCTCAAATGGGCTGCCGCTGGCGAATATGGCGCGCCCATCAGACCATTTGTAGGCTTCTTCGGCTGTGCACTCGGAACGCGAAGTTGGGTTGGAGTAGGGGAAGATGATGGGGCGCTCGTTCACCGCCGACATGGCTTCAATCACAGCCTGGTTAAAGAGCTTGGGCACGGTGCTCACACCGATGATGCCCGTGGGCTTCAGATCGTTGATCACGTCCACAAACGAGTTGCTCGCTGCGTGCTTGTGCGCAAACGGTTTCTGAAAGTCCGCCAGATCCTTGCGCGACGATTGAACGAGTCCGTTCACGTCAAAGAGCCAGTTGCGCGAACGTGCCTCATCGATGCTCAAGCCCTCCATCACCATGGCTTGGCTAATCAGTTCAGCAATGCCAGTGGCGGCCGAGCCTGCACCCATGAACAGGAACTTCTGGTCGGTCAGCTTTTTACCGGTCACACGCACGCCCGCCAAAATGCCGGCCAAGGCAATGCCCGCAGTGCCCTGGATATCATCGTTGTACGTGCAGACTTTGTCCTTGTACTTTTCTAAGATGCCCACGGCATTGAAGTTGGCGAAGTCTTCCCACTGAATGCAGCACTTGGGGTAGAGCGATTGCACGGCATCCACAAACTCGGCGATGAATGCATCGTAGTCTTTGCCACGCACCCGCTGTTGGCGCAGACCAAGATAAAGTGGGTCGTCAAGCAACTCCTGGTTGTTGGTGCCCACGTCCAACGTGATTGGCAGGGTCAGCTGCGGTGGCACACCGGCCACCGCGGTATAAAGTGCCAGCTTGCCAATCGGGATACCCATGCCACCCACGCCAAGGTCGCCCAAGCCTAAAATGCGCTCACCGTCCGTGACCACGATAAAGCGAATGTCTTTTTGCGGCCAGTTCTCTAGCAGGTCTTTGACGCGACCCTTGGCTGTGATCGGCAAGTACATGCCGCGCGCTGACCGGAAAATATGATCAAACCTCTGGCAGGCTTCACCCACGGTCGGTGTATAGACCAGTGGCATAAACCGTGCTGGATCACTCATGAGCGCAGCGTAAAAGAGGGTCTGATTGCGGCTTTGCAGATCCATCAAGAACAAGTAGCGTTGCAGGTCGTTGTCCAGCATGTCAAGCTGGGTGTGAATGCGAGCCAATTGGAGATCCAGGCTGTCCACACCAACCGGCAACAATCCCTCGATGCCATGGGCAGCTCTTTGCTCGGCGGTGAAGGCGCTACCACGGTTGACGCTTGGGTCATGCAAGAGGGCATAGCCTTTTGGGGTGTTCTTAGCCATTAGAGCGTGCTCCAGTTGAAAAATGATGAATATCTTGAGTTTAGGTGATAAGTGACTACATCTGGGTTACGTCATTTCGCTACGTGTCATTTCGCCACGTAGGGGTGAACCATCTTGGCGGGATCCACCACCCGGTCAAACTCTTCTTCTGATACAAAGCCGAGCTCAAGCGCAGCTGCCTTGAGCGTAAGGTCATGGTCCATGGCGTGGTGGGCGATCTGGGATGCCTTGTCATAGCCGATAACAGGTGCCAGTGCAGTTACGAGCATCAGTGAACGATCGACGTACTCGGCGATCTTTTTTCGGTTGGGCTCAGTGCCTTCGACCAAGAACTTACGGAAATTGGTGCAGCCGTCTGTGATAAGCGTGATCGATTGCGCAATGTTGTAGATGATCAGTGGCTTATAGACGTTCATCTCCAAATAGCCACTCGCGCCACCAAAGCCCACCGCAACATCGTTGGCCATGACTTGGGCTGCGAGCATGGTCAGCGCTTCGGCCTGGGTGGGGTTGACTTTGCCGGGCATGATCGAAGACCCAGGCTCGTTTTCCGGGATATTCAGTTCGGCAAAGCCAGCCCGCGGCCCGCAAGACATCAGGCGGATGTCGTTGCCGATCTTAAAGAGAGAGACGGCCAGGGTGCGCAATGCACCGGATAGGTGAACCAAGGCGTCGTGTGCGCCTTGCACGGTGAACTTATTGGGTGCCGACACAAAGGGCAATCCCGTGAGCTTGGCAATTTCCGCGGCTGCTTCTTCGGCAAAGCCTGGCGCCGCATTGATGCCAGTGCCCACGGCTGTGCCACCGAGGGCTAAGTGATAGACGCCTTTGAGCGCATCCTGAATGCGCTCAATGTCATCATCCAACATGCCCACATAGCCAGACCACTCTTGGCCTAGCGTCAAAGGCGTGGCATCCTGCATGTGAGTTCGACCAATCTTGACGATGTCTTTCCAGTCGCTTGCCTTGGCATTCATGGCATCGCGCAGTGCTTTGACCGCGGGTACCAGGCGTGCGGTTGTGTTGACCGCGGCGGCGATGTACATGGCCGAGGGAAACGAGTCGTTGGAAGACTGAGCCATGTTGACATGATCATTGGGGTGAACCGGGGTTTTGCTGCCAAGTGCGGTTCCAGCCAACTGGCAGCAACGGTTAGAGACCACCTCGTTGACGTTCATGTTGAATTGCGTGCCGCTGCCGGTCATCCAGACGTGCAGGGGGAACATGTCATGGTGCTGGCCCGCCAGAATCTCATCACAGACCGTCACGATCAAGTCATGCTGCTCGTTAGGTAAACGACCACTGGCTTGATTGACGTTGGCCGCTGCTTTTTTTAGCGTGGCGTAGGCGGTGATCATTTCGCGCGGCATCAGGTCTGTCCCGATGCTGAAGTGTTCAAGCGAGCGCTGGGTCTGCGCACCCCAGAGCTTATCGGCGGGGACTTCGACCACGCCTAAGCTGTCGGATTCTTGGCGAACATCAGTCATGGGTCGTTCCTTTTCTCAAGATGTCTCGCTGTGAGGCACCACGGGCCTCGCGAAGTCAATAACCAAAATTTGTTAAGCATGGCTGCGGCCATCATGACGCAACGCAAGCGCGGTGCCGTGAAGCCGACCATCGTGTTGTTGAGCAGTCTTTGACCGATGAGGTGTTATAGCCTGAAACTCGCACCATGTCTTTCATCTACTGACTGACCCCCTCTGGTTTGCACATCACGGCTAACGTGGCTGAACCGGATGACCCAGTCAAAGGCAAAGCCATTTGCGCTGTTTTGCAATGATTTTGCACACGTTTGTAGAGGCACGACTGTAGAAGCGCGACTGTAGAAGCGCGACTGATTGGAACGCCGCCGCCAAAGAGGTGATCAATGCCCAGTTTCCGACGGATGCCCGAACTTACGCCCGGACAGTTCATTGAAGAGTCCGCAGAACAGTCCACTGAAAAGTCCACTGAAAAGTCCATTGGCCGCTAGATACCTATCTTGCGGTATAAACGGTTCACCATTGTTGGAAATAGAGAAGCATTCTGATGTCACCCCCACGCCGCCGGCTTGTGCCAGACAATTTCAAAGACCATGTGTTCGGTTTTTTTCAGGACATTTATTGGTCGGCGCAAGCTTGGTATCGCTACGTCAAGGAGACTTGGCCAATTTTTGTCACGCTGCTGACCATTAGTGCCTTGGCCATTTATTTTGCTGAACCACCTCCACCTTCGAAGATCACGTTTGCGGCTGGCACACCCGGTGGCTCCTACGAGGATATCGTTCAGCGATATAAAGAGTTTTTTGAGCAGTACGGCATTGAGGTTGAGGTGCTGCCCTCAACGGGCCCACTGAACAATTTGCAGCAAATGGTCAACCCCGACGCCAATCCTCGCGTGGATGTAGGACTTACCCAGTCTGGTTTGGCCAAGGGCATGAAGGGCGTTGAGCACTTGGTTTATCTTGGCAGTATTGATTATGAGCCGATCTTTTTTCTGATGCGCAAAGATCGATTGCCGGCGAAGTCATCTGATTTTTTCATTGAAAGCCTGGCCAACAAGAAAATCGGCATTGGTGGCACGGGTACAGGCACAAAAGTGCAGTTCGAGAGGCTTTTGGCGCTCAATAAAATGCCCTTTAACGTCGCTGACTATGTCGTGCAGTCCGATCACGAGTCTGTCGAAGATGTGCTGTCTGGCAAGCTTGACGGCATGGTCTTGGTCGATGGCATTCAAAGCAAGAACATGCAAAGACTGCTGAGCTCACCTGAAGTCTCATTGTTGAGCCCCAGCAGGGTCCAAGCCTACCATCGTCTGCTGCCTTACTTGGATGTGCTGACCATCCCCGAGGGCTCGATTAATCTGGTGGACAACGTGCCAGACGAGGATATGCATATCCTGAGCACGACCACCGCCCTGATTGCCCAGGCAGATTTAAACCCCGCCATCCAGTATCTGCTGGTTAAGGCGGCGGTTCAGATCAGTGGCAGCGCTTCTTTTTTTGCGACTCAGGATACCTTCCCCAAGTTCAGCGCGTCAGATATTGTTCGTAGCCCTGTGGCGCAGGAGTATTTTTTAAAAGGCTCACCTTACTTTGATCGGCATCTGCCGTTTTGGTTGGCAGAGCTTTTAGACCGATTCGCGTTCGTTTTGATGCCGTTCTTGGCGTTTGCATACCCCATGCTGATTGGCTTGCCAGGTTATCGGCACAAGCGACTGACACGCAGAATATGGAATAGTTATGGCAAGCTCAAGGAGCTTGAGCTCGAGTTGTCAGACGACTTTGATCCAGCCAAGGTGAGTGACTACCTTGAGCGTTTGGACAAAATTGAGTCTGAAGCCATGCGCGTAAAGATCTATGGCAGCCAGGGTGGTGATTATTTTAAGCATCGCCAGCATATTCACTTTGTGCGGGCGCTACTGTATGAGCGCATGCATCCAGAAAGTCGCGTGTCTGTCTCTGAGCCGATGGGTCACGAGACCGTAGTGCGCCGAGGTGCCTGAGATTGTCAGCTCGGTGCAATTTGGTCTGTGATTTAGAGACGCAAGTTCTGCTTACCCAGGTCAATGACTTCTTTGGCCCGGCCATCGAATACGGCCTTCATGAGCAATAGCCCTAAGTGGGTTGCTTGTTCAGCCCTGACAGTTGGTGGCAGACGAGTGCTTGCCGGGCACTGACCACGTCGAGCAAGGCAGGTCCACGCCCATGCCCACAAAGCCGTTGGCCTTCATCTGCGTCTCGACAAACCCGAGTGTGCCGTTGTTAAGTACCACGTTGTTAAGCACTACGATTAGCACCACGATTGGCACCACGATCTTGACGGGTAGGTTCGGCTGCGTAAAACTCAGGGAACCGACAACGACACCATCAATGCGTTTGCCCCCGGCTTGGTGCAGGGTATCGACCATGAGTTTGACAACGGTCCGTGGCATGCGGCTCCTCTATGTATACGTGATCGGTTTTGCGGGTAACGTAACTAAGTCATACTAGGTTGAAATTTTTGTGGGAGATGTCCGCAATGGAGTCAGAGGATGCACGTCAGTGGGGAGAAACCACCGCCTCGGTTTCTAGCAAAAGACGTTTGTGTTTGATGGGGTTGCCAATGCTTGCACTGATTGGGTGCACATCGGGTGTCATCAGCGGCGCTGATTCATCTCCATCTGAGCCGTCAATACAAGCATCACAAAAACGCGCCGTTTCGGCGTTTTATGAGCAAGTGCTGGCGCTCAATGTGCATGGCTTGCCCAACGATGCTCAAATCGCGCGGCTCGCGCCGTTGGTGTCAGACCAGTTGCTGCAGCTCATGCAGCAGGCACGCAATCAGCAGGCGGTGGATTTTGCGCGGCATGGCGGATCAGAGCCGCCGTTGGTGCAAGGCTCACCATTTGTATCGTTGTTTGAGGGTGTGACAAAAGTGCTGGCCATTGAACCGGGTCCCTCGCCTGATGTCTGGGCCGTACATCTGGCTTGGGGGCAGGGCAGCGAACAGGTTCAGTGGACCGATCTAACTGCCGTGGCTTTGGCGTCAAATCGTTGGGTGGTGAGCGACATCATCTTTAATGGGCAGTGGGATTTTGCCAGGCGAGGCCGATTAAGTGAGGCTTTAAGTGCAGTGCGAGGGCAAGCCAACTAATCTGCGCTTTTCTCGTGGGTTTGTGTTGCCGTGGGTAGACATCACCAAGTTTGTGACGTAAGGTCGCATGATATGACCTCTAGTTACTTTTTGTTGATTTCAGAAGAAACCCTGTAGGAGAAACACCATGTCGAGCAAGAAGGTTGATTCGGGTAAGCGACAGTTATTACTAGGCTCAGCGGGCTTGGGTGCAACGGCGGTGTCTGGCTTGTTGTCATCAAAAGCTGTGCACGCCACAACTGCGCAATATCGCGACGCGCCTGTGGCACCGCTGACTCGGCGGGTACGCCCGGGCGAGCCAGGATGGCCCACGCAGGCACAGTGGCAAGCTTTGGCTGAATCGATGCAAGGCAAGGTCTTCAAAGTGCCCGACCCCTTTGCAGGTTGCGAACAAAGCGCCCAGGCTTGTAACGATATCTTGAGGCAATTTGAAAACCCGTTCTTTATTCAAGACACGCCGGGCGCAACCCAAAGCAGCGGTTGGGTTGATGCCTGGACCAGCCGTGTTAGTCCTTATGCGGCCGAGGTTGAAACTGCTCAGGATGTGTCAAAGGCAGTGCAATTTGCCAAGCAACACAACTTGCGGTTGGTCGTTAAAGGCGGTGCACACAGCTATCTGGGTCAGTCCAATGCCATGGATTCATTTTTAGTGTGGACCAAGCGACTAAACCAGATCGACATGCATGAACGCTTTGTTCCAGAGGGCAGTCAAGGCGTTGATCCATTTGAAGCGGTGTCGGTGGCCGGCGGCGCAATCTGGGTTGATGTGTATGACAAAGTGGTGGTCAAGGGCAGGCGCTATGTGCAAGGCGGTGGCTGCACCTCAGTGGGGGTAGGTGGTCATTTGCAGACGGGAGGATTTGGCAGCTTTTCCAAGCGCTTTGGCATGAGTGCAGGTGGGATCGTGGAAGTTGAAATGGTGTTGGCCGATGGCAGCATTGTCGTTGCCAATGAGCATCAGAACCCAGATCTTTTTTGGGCGGTGCGTGGTGCTGGCGCTGCATTTGGCATCATCACACGGGCAACACTGAAATTGCATCCCCTGCCAGATACGTTCGGATTTGCTGGGCTGCGTGTCAAAGCCAAAACCGACGGTGGTTACACCTTGCTGGTTCAAGAGTTTTTGCGGTTTTATCGCGATGAACTCATGAATCCGCATTGGGGCGAACACGCGGGGTTCAATCGCGAGAACGTGCTTGAGGTTGCCATGTCGATCCAGGGTTTATCTGAGGAGCAGGCCGCTGCGGTCTGGAAGCCTTTTGTGGATTGGGTGCTTGCCAGACCCAACGAGTTTGACGTGGTGTCGCCATTGCGTCTGGTGGTCATCCCGGCATATCACTGGTGGGATTATGACTACCGTAAGAAACACCTCCCAAAATCAATCGTCGAAGACACCCGACCCAACGGCAAGGCCGGTGCGTTCTGGTGGTCGGGTAGCGCGCGTGAGGTCAGTATTTACATCGCAGGCTATGAGTCTGGCTGGCTGCATGAACGGCTGCTGCAAGACGATCGTTTGTCAACACTCGCCATGACCTTGGTGGCTGCCTCACGTGTGCGCGCCTTTGAGATCCACTTCAATAAAGGCTTGGCGGGTTCGCCACCCGAAGTGGCGCGTCAGGGCCAGGCGCTGCCGATAAATCCGGTGGTTGAGCATGCCTTTGGCTTAGTGATCATCGCCGGTGGCGAACTCAATGTGCACGAAGGATTGCGTGGACATGAACCTGACAAGGCTGCCGCTCGTGCGGAAAGTGCCCGCATTACAGAAGCCATGAACATCATTCGTGCCATCGCACCCGATGCCGGTGGTTACAGCTCGGAGATGAGCTATTTTGCGCCGAACTGGCAAGCCGACGCCTGGGGAAATGCTAACTATGCGCGCTTACTGAAGTTAAAGCATCAATACGATCCCGATGGGGTTTTTATGGCACACCATTACGTGGGCAGTGAGCAGTGGGACAGCGACGGTTTCGTGAAACGGGGCTGACAGCCTTGATCGTGCAGTCACCAATTACCCGAAAACTGCTGACCAACCGGCCGCCAACATCAGGTAGCATTGAGCATCGATGTTGGTAGGCATTCATTGGAGACAGCATGTTTAACGCCATTGTGATCAATAAGGATGAGGCTGGGTATCGCTCTGAGCTCAAGCAAGTGGGGGAAGACCATTTGCCTGACGGTGACGTGACAGTCAAGGTGCAATATTCGTGCCTGAATTACAAAGACGGTCTGGCGATCACGGGCAAGGGCCCGGTGGTTCGCAAGTTTCCCATGGTGCCGGGCATCGACTTGGTTGGCACGGTGGAGCGGTCTGAGAACGCGAAGTTTCAGGTCGGTGACTCGGTGATTTTGAATGGCTGGGGCGTGGGTGAAACCCATTGGGGTGGTCTGGCACAAATGGCCAGACTCAAAGCAGACTGGCTAATCCCTTTGCCGTCAGGCATGGCAGCACGCGATGCAGCAGCCATTGGCACCGCGGGTTATACCGCCATGCTGTGCGTCATGGCCCTGCAAAAGCATGGTGTGAAACCATCCGATGGTGAGATCGTGGTCACGGGTGCTGCGGGTGGTGTGGGTAGCGTCGCCGTGGCGGTGCTCGCCAAACTTGGCTACCAAGTCGTGGCTGTCACGGGTCGTGCGTCTGAAGCTGACTATTTAAAGCAACTCGGTGCCAGTGCCATCATGGACCGGGCTGAGTTGTCTGCCCCAGGTAAGCCACTGGCCAAAGAGCGCTGGGCAGGTGCAGTCGATGTGGTAGGTAGCCATACCTTGGCAAACGTGTGTGCTTCTATGCGTTACCGTGGCGTGGTCACCGCCTGCGGGCTTGCCGGTGGCATGGATTTCCCAGCCACGGTAGCACCCTTTATTTTGCGCGGGGTCACGCTCGTGGGCATTGACAGCGTCATGTGCCCGCGCGAGGATCGACTGGCGGCCTGGCAACGCTTGTCTACCGACCTTGACCTTGGTAAGTTGCACACCATGGTTCAAGAAATTGAGCTAGAGCAGGCGATGGATGTGGCTGCACAGTTGTTGCAAGGCCAGGTTAGGGGTCGCGTGGTCGTGGATGTGAATCGATAAGCTTATCGAGCCCGATAAGCGTATCGTTCATTTCTGACACATCCAACATGGCCAACATGTCTAAGTTGTCCAACATGTCAAATACGCACACACATGAGCTGCCGATCGATCAACGAATCGATTGGTTGCTCGATCTGGCTCGGCGTCACGGCGAGACCTATCGAAGCCCAGATGCCACATGGGCGCGCAAGCGTTATCGTAGTCGTCACACCACCGCCATGGTCGCGCTTGAGTTTGTCAGCGATCGCTTGACGCAAGTCTGGCGTGCCAGTGACGGCGGTATAGCGTGTCAGACCCTGTTCAATCGCTTTGATGCCGGCTTCACGGATATGCGCAGGCGTGTCCATGTCAGGCTCGCCTTGGGCGAGCGCAATCGCGTCCAAACCAGACTCTTTCATGGCACGTGCAGTGTCGGCAATCGCGATGGTGGGTGAGGGTTTGACGCGCGAAATGCGCTCAGACAGAAGTTTGTTCATGGCAAGGCTCGCTGGGCTGCAGGTGGTTGGGGTTGGTTATTGGTTTGTTGGAGATTCAAACATTGAGTGCATTGTGTCGGGCGGCGCCAGTTTGGACAAGGTTCAAGAACCTGTCAAAAATAGGACTCAGATCATCGTTGGGTTCAAGTGCTGCCAAGATAGGTTCCACATCCTTTCCCTCAGCGGCAAACCAGTCACGGTTTTTATGCAGAAAATCGCAAATCTGGTTTTGATCCATTTCAGGGTGTGGCTGAATGCCCCACACCGGTCCGTGGCGCCAGCGCCAGAGGTGATTGGCGCAGACATCGTTGTCGGCCAGCACGATGATGTCGGGGTGGTCAGCGCGTACCTCATCACCATGCCACATGAAGGTTCGCATGATGGGCGCAAAGTCCTGTGTCAAGGGATCGGTTCTGCCAGCTGCGGTCAGTCGTAGTTCGCCGTATCCGGTTTCCCGGTCGGCTCGTTTAAAGACCTGGTCTTTGTCAACCAAGGCCCAGGCCAGCACCTGCGCCCCAAAACACAGCCCCAGCATGGGAACTTGCTGTTGCGCCAATGCCCGTAAAATTTGGCCAAGCGCATCAATCCAGGCGTGCCCATCGTAGGCGCCGGCCACACTGGCGCTGACAAAGGCACCGCGGGTGTTCTGTAGGGTGGCCTGATCTGGCAACTCACCTTCAACCGTTTTATAGGTGCGAACAGAAAGTCCGGATTTGGCCAAGGCATGATCAAAGCGTGTTGCCGGTTGCTCGCGGTCCCAGTTGTTCAGGTAGATGAAATCAGTCATGGTGGTCAGTCAGGGTGGTCAGTCATGGTGGTCAGTCATGGTGGCCACTGAGGATGGTTATTCATTGGTATCGGTTCGAAGCGCTGGCAATCCAACCCCCGTGGCATCAAAGCCACCATCGGCTGCGAGCACTTGACCGGTGATGTAACTTGCCTTGTGCGATGCCAGAAACACAATGGCTTGCGCGATTTCGTGCTCGTGGCCATAACGGTTCAGTGGAATGGCATCGTGGTAAGCGGAAATGATTTCCGGGCTGTGTACCGCGATCGCGAGCTTGGTGCGCACCGGGCCCGGTGCCACGCAGTTCGACCTGACATGATATTCACCGAGCTCGGCTGCCTGTTGCTTGGTTAGGTGGATGACGGCGGCTTTGGATGTCCCATAGGCCACGCGCAAGGTCGATGCCCGCAAGCCCGAGATCGAGGCCACGTTCACGATCGCGCCACGGGTTTCCTTGAGCGCGGGGATCAAAGCCTGTGAGCAGAGAAACACGCCATCAAGATTCGTTTCCATGACGGTGCGCCAGCGCTCGAAATCGGTGTTGTGCATGGGACCGAAATCCGCAACCCCAGCATTGTTAACCAGCGCATCGACCTGGCCGCCCCAGCCCAGCACATCCTTGGCCATTTGCTCAACCTGCTCAGGCACAGACACGTCGCACACCAATGGCTGGGCGCCGACCAACCCTGCACTGGCTGTCATCAGCTCGGGCGCATCACGATCCACCATGGCCACGCGCCAGCCTTCTTGCAAAAACAAATGCGTGGTCGCCAATCCAATGCCGCGGGCAGCCCCAGTGACCACGGCCACGGGTGGGTGTTCAGGTTTAGTCATGGTGTCTCCGGGTGAGCGAATTGGATTGCTTGCTAATTTAATCCGGAAGATCTCTTCTTAGGCGAGGTTGGCTGACCTACCAGACTTAATCCTAAATACCGTCTGGTTGTCGTAGTAGTCTGGCGCCTCATTCTGTGAGTCAGCGCCTGGCAGGCCAAACACAGGTAAAGGAAATAGTTGCGAGGGCCGAATGAATTCATCGGCTTGCCAGCGTTTGGCAATCGCATCATCGAGCCCGACAGGCGGGTGATTCAGCTGTGATTGGCTTAACGCGGCCCAGGGTTGGTAAATGACTTTGGCAATCATGCCAGGGTAGGGATTGGCGAGCTTTTCCAGTACGGAATGACCGATGATCAGCAAATGATGTGTTTGCCATAAGTGGCGCTCGGTGACAAACGCGGTTTTCCAGTCGTGGTTGATTAAGTAACTGGCCAAACGAGGATCCGGCCCGATCAACACCGCACCACTCTCATCAAATAGGGTAGCGGCATCGCTGGCCGGGCTTCTCTGTCCAGCCTGCGGTTGTCGCAGATGGACCGCGTTGAGTGCAGCCTTTGTTTTGGGGTAGGTCAGCCACATGCAGGCGTTGAAGATATCGTGCCAGTGCCCGGGGCGCGTGGGTATCAGCCCTCGTTCATGGATCTGGGTCTCGTAATCGCGCTGACCACAAGGCGTTGTCTGTTCGGCAAACCGAATCGGTCGGGCGCAAGCATTGAGGATGCCATCCGCCTCGGCTGCATCATTGAGTGATTTGATATCGGGCTTGTCATGAAACCGCGTCAGTGTTGCCTGCAGGCCCTTCCAAAGCACAGGCGCCGTTTTGGTCATTACATGCCAGGATGTGTTTTGACTGACCATGACGGTCTCTGATTCTGTGTGCGAGCAACCGTCAGAGACCTTTGTTGGAATGACGCAATCAGATGGCTGCATGTGGCCTAGACTTTGTCGCCGGCGTTGGCAGTATCAGCAGAATCAAACACAGTGGGTCTGTGGGAGCTGATGACGGCATGGCCTTTGGACTTGATCGCCTCAAATGCTTCGTGGTTTGAGAGGTGGGTGTCGACTTGACCGATCAGGTGGGCGCGCTTGAGCTTGTCTGACATCGGTCCTTTGACCTCGCACAGCGATAGCGTGATCTCACGGGTTTTGAGGTCGCGCGCCAGGCCTTCAAGTCCATCCAACGCGGTGCTGTCGATGTCAGAGACGCTGGCCATGCTCAAGACCATTTGACCGCCCGCAGTCAAAGCCTGGGATTGCTGATCGATGAATTCACGCACCCTGTCCCAATTCGCAAAAAAGAGGTTGGCATCGACCCGCAGAAACAGGGCGTTTTCCAGTGTGTCGACCTGGTGGCGATGGACATTGCGGAAATGCTCTGAGCCCGGCAGTCTGCCGATCATGGCAATGTGCGGCCGTGACTGACGCCAGAGAACCGTGCCCACAGAGAGCGCAATGCCCAGCATGATGCCGTGCTCAACGCCGAGTGTCAGTACACCTAAAAACGTCACCAGCCAGCCGGCTGCATCCGCCCTGTCAAAGCGGATGCACTCGCGTAAGGTGCGCCAATCAAACAAGGCCCAGATGGCCACGATGATGAGTGCAGCCAGGCTGGCCAACGGCAAAGCAGCCAGGTATTGACCTGCACCCAGTAACACCAGCACCATCAAAATCGCAGAAAACACGCCAGCCAATGGTGTGTGCGCGCCCGCATCCAGATTCACGACCGAGCGGGACAAGCCGCCTGTGACCGGAAACGCCCCGGAAAGACCAGACAGAACATTGGCAGCACCTAACCCCCGGAGTTCTGCGTCGGGGTCGGTGGGTACTTGCCGAATCCGACCGATGGCTCGAGCCATGGAGACGCTTTCAATAAAACCCACCACGCCAATCAAGAGCGCCGAAATGACTAAGCCACTGTAGGCCGAGCTCATCGGTGGCAAGGCCAGCATGGGCAGGCCCGATGGCACCGCACCGACTGTCTCGGTACTCCCATCAAAACCCGTGGCCACCAGCACCAGTGTCACGATGCCAATCATCACCAAGGGGCTGGCTTTGGTGAGGATGTCTAAGGCAAGTCCACGCATGCCCATTTGTTTAAACAGCCTGCCAGCAAAGCGACGGGCAAGCAACAACAGCACGAATGTCGATAAACCGACGGTCAGTGTTACCGTGTTGACATCGCCTAGGTTTGTGATCAGCTGCTGCAATTGGTCGATGGCTGTGCCCCCAGTTACAGGGATGCCTGTGAGTGTTTTGATTTGACCGAGAATAATCAGAATCGCGGCCCCAGACACAAAACCGCTCATGACCGGGTGACTTAACAAGGCGGCAATAAACCCAAACCGCAAAAACCCAAACACCATCAGAATCAGACCAGAGGCAATGGCCAAGAACATGCCGCCGGCCACCCACTCGGGCGAGCCCGGCGTAAAAAACGGCAACAAGGCATCGAAGGTCATGACCGAGGCGATCGCCACGGGGCCCACGGCCAGTGCCGGGCTTCTGCCAAATACTGCATAGGCAATCAATGGCAGCACGCTGGCGTACAAACCCACGTGCGCAGGCATGCCCGCCAAGAGCGCGTAGGCCAGGCTCTGCGGGATCAGCATCAAGGTGACCACCACCGCGGCCGACATGTCACCCGTCAGCGTCTCGCCATTTAAGCGAACATCTTTTAGCCAGGGTAGCAAGGGTAGATTCATGCGGGGCTTGTAAGGTGGTTCGTGTTTGGTTGTTGGGCTGCTCAGCTTTCCCGGTCAGTTCTTGCGGTCAGTCCTTGCGGTCAATCAACTTGGATTAACTAAATCCATTAAGCACAGTGTTTCACTGACTGCTGAGGTCGCATCACTTCATAAACAGTTTAATTATACGGCTGTGTGCGGGCAGTCCGATTGATCCAATGCGATTGATCCAATACTGGGGGTTGGGTCGGGGGCCAGGCCGGGGGGCAGGCCAAGGCAGGTGGTGCCACTGCAGTGTCACTCGCCATTGTGGGGTGGCGAGCATGTGACTGAGTTACCGCGGTTTTAGCCTTGCTCGACAAACCGGGGAAGGTCGTAAGCAGTCACGGCCGGGGGCTCACCCACAAACTTCTGGATGTCCACCAGGCAGGTGTGGGCACTGCAACCGCCCGACAGGTCTGAACTCGCAATGTCTAGCGTGAGCATATTGGGATTGCCGTGTTTGTCGTGGTCTAGTGTTTCCCAGTTGTTGGGGTCCAGCCATGAGCCGGTAGACAGACGCACGGCGCCTTGGATAATGTCAGGGCAAATTCTGGCGGTGGCCAGACATTTGCCGCGGCCATTGAATACCCAGACAGTATCACCCGTCTCGATGTCGCGCGATTTGGCATCGTCAGGGTTGATGTCTATCGGCTCTCGGCCATTGAGTTTGGTGCTTTGACTCAGCTTGCTGTGGTCTAACTGGCTATGCAGCTTGCCAGCAGGCTGGTCTGAGATCAGGTGTAAGGGGTAGTCCTTTGCCAGCGGGCTACCGATCCACTCAGCCGGCTCCATCCAGGTGGGGTGCGGCGGGCAATCCGCATGCTTAAACCCGGCGATGCGTGCGCTGTAGATCTCAATTCGCCCAGACGGGGTGTTGAGTCGATGTGCGTCGGGGTTCTCCCGGAAATCTTGCAGCATGTTGTTGTATTGGCCAGGCTGCTGCAAGTCGATGATGCCTTGTGCTCTGAATGTGTCGAAATCTGGCAGGTTGATACCAGCCGCTTTGGCCCGTGGGCGGCAGTCTTCATACAGGTGGCGGATCCAGGCTTCGGCATCACGGCCCTCGGTGAAGGCATCTTCACAGCCCAGTCGTTTGGCCAGGCCCCTGAAAATATCGTAGTCGTCGCGGGCTTGTTCATGTGGTGGCAGTATTTGGCGCATCGCGACCATGTATCGGTCACGGGTGGCAAAGCCGATGTCTTCACGCTCAAATGTCGTGGTCGCTGGCAAGACAATGTCGGCGAGTTTGGCGTTGGCGTTCCAGAACTGTTCGTTGACAATCACATGTGGGACTTGCCGCCAGGCACGGATTAATCGTTTCAGGTCCTGGTGGTGATGAAACGGATTGCCGCCTGCCCAATAAATGAGCTCTATCTTGGGGTACGTGTGGGCCGTGCCGTTGTAGTAGAACGTTTGGCCAGGTTTTTCCAGCATGTCGGTGATCCGGGCCACTGGAATGAATTCAGGAATCCGGGGCTGGCCTTGTGGCAGTGTGGGACCCCCAAACTTGGGGTTGGCCATGCCCATCATGTTCATCGCCCCATAGCCCACGCCGAACCCGCCGCCTGGCAAACCGATTTGTCCCAGCATGGCTGCCAGCGTCACGATCATCCAGAACGGCTGCTCACCGTGGTGCGCGCGTTGTGCAGCCCAGCACACGTTCACCATGGTGCGAGCACCCATCATGCGTTTGGCTAGCCGCTCGATTTGACGGGCGGGCACGCCGCAAATCTTGGCGGCCCATTCGGGTGTCTTGGCTTGTCCATCCGATTGGCCAGTGAGGTAAGCCTCGAACTTGTCAAAGCCCGTGCAGTAAGTCTCCAAGAAATCACAATCGTGTCCATTGGCTGCATGGATGGCATGAGCCAAACCCAGCATGCAGGCCACATCGGTGTTGGGGCGAATCGGGATCCACTCAAACTGAGCACCAACATCAAGGTCAGCGCGGGTCGGACTGATGTTCACAAACGCCACACCAGCTTTGGCCATGGCGTAGAGCCCGCCTTTGATCAAGTGTTCACTGGCACCACCCGGATTGACTTGCGCGTTCTTGCGTGGCACACCGCCAAAGGTCACAAACAGCTCGGTGTGCTTGGTCATCACATCCCAGCTCGTGTGCACGGCCATCAAATCATCCATGGGTGCCACGACATGGGGCAGTACCACTCGGCCAGCACCTAGGCTGTAAGAATCCATGTGACGCACGTAGCCGCCGGCGGCATTTAAGAATCGATGCACCTGACTTTGCGCGTGATGAAACCGTCCTGCACTCGACCAACCATACGAGCCGCCAAAGATGGCCCGGTTGCCGTGACGCTCAATGGTCTGCGAAAGGGCTTGACTGGCCAGGTCAAGCGCTTGATCCCAGTCGACTTCAACAAACGGATCGAGCCCACGACGTTCAGGCGCCGTGCCCAGCCCGTGCTTCAGGATGCTTAGGCGCACGGCTGGCTTGGCCACGCGAAGCCGGGTGCTGGCTTCGAGCATGGTTAGCCCAATCTCAGAGGGGTCCGGGTCGGCTTTGAACGTATCTAGCCAAGGCGCGCCATCGGCGTTGTGTTTGATCTCGTACACGCCCCAGTGTGATGAGGTGTAGCTAGCCATGTTGCGTGTCTCCAATGCCTAGGTTCAGTGTCTGCTTGTAGAGTTTGGGTTTGTGACAGCTGCTAAACTGTTTGTAGCATGGCGCACAGCTGAGGTGGCTCAGACTATTGCGTGCGCAGATGCGCAACCAAGTCGCGAACCGCTTTGCCGACCCAATCAGACAAAGTCTGAGCCCTTACGTTGACATGGGTAATCACGCCATGCGCTAAGCCGTCTTGCGCCTGACCAATGCGGGCGCTGTCGTGACTGTATGCAAACGCCAAAATATCTAAGCCATCCAATATGGCCAGTGCCTCAATGCCAGCGCTGTCTTTGCCCACGCCGGCATTGTTAAAGAACACCGCGAAGGGTTCTTTGGCTGCGTTAACCACGTAGCTTGCCGATGAGACGCCGCCATGTGAGCCAGAGACAATCACAGCATCTTCCATGTCAGCTGTGATTTGAGTAATGGAATCAAGGAGGTAGAGGGGTCTGTAGAGGGGTCTGTAGAGGTGTCTGTACTGGCGGCTTGTCATGTATGGCTTGCGATGGGAGCAGTGCTGGTTACCTGAGCATAGCGCACCGTATCACCGATAGGGTGGCTGCGATACTGTCGTGCCGATGCGACAAACAAGACCCTTGCGGTTATCCCGTATGGGTATTTCGCAGCAAATTCTATCGTCTCGACATGGGGTTTGGATAAGATCTTGCCCATGGAATGGATCATCGAACGTGTCGACGCCAGGGAAGAAGCGGTTTACCTCAGAAAACCGCTGGTGGGTACTGCCCGCAAAATCTGCGTGCCTGGCGCCTTTGATGCCTTCCTTGAAGAAGGGCGGTTGATGATCCGTGCCTCCACCGGCTTTGTCTGGGAGGTCGAGCCGGGCTCAGGTCGCCGCCGTCGCTGGGTGTCAGGGTCCAACACATCGGTGCAGGCAGCCTAAGACTGCAATCACGCCGGATCCCAAGAACTTAAATCATCTGTGCGGCTATCTACCCCTTTGGAAGGCGCCGTGGCAGTGCGGCAGTGTGGTTATCCCGACGTTTGTCTTTGCAGCTCATTATGCTCATTGCTTTCGTTGTTCGAGAGCAGCACACGCATCATGAAGCAGACTTCGGTAGACAAGCAGTTAATCAAATTTTTGTTGTTAGAAGGTGTGCATGACAGTGCAGAGGCCTTGATTCGAGCGGCGGGTTATCACAACATTGAGCGCGAGAAAGGCTCGCTTGATGGACCAGCCTTAATCGAGCGCGTCAGAGACGTTCACTTTTTAGGGATTCGCTCGCGCACGCAATTGACCGCACCGGTGTTTGAAGCCGCTGCCAAGCTCAATGCGGTAGGCTGCTTTTGTATTGGCACCAACCAGGTGGATTTACAAGCTGCGCTTGAGCATGGTGTGGCGGTATTTAATGCGCCGTATTCCAACACGCGTTCCGTTGCCGAGCTGGTGTTGGCGCAAGCCATTTTGTTGTTGCGTGGTATTCCCGCCAAGAACGCCGCTGCCCATCGTGGGCAGTGGTTAAAGTCAGCAGATAATTCCTACGAGTTGCGCGGCAAGACACTTGGTATTGTCGGTTATGGATCGATTGGCTCGCAGTTGTCGGTGATGGCAGAGTCTTTGGGCATGCGAGTGATTTTTTATGATGTCGTAACCAAACTGCCGCATGGCAATGCACGGCAAGTCATGACTTTGGGCGAGCTGTTAAGCGAGTCGCACGTGGTGACGCTGCATGTACCGGAAACGCCTGATACCCGTTGGATGATGGGGGCGGTGCAGTTTGCGCATATGCGCGATCAAAGCGTTCTGATCAATGCCTCGCGCGGTACCGTCGTGGACATTGAGGCGTTGAAGCACGCGCTAGACGGTGGCAAGTTGTTAGGCGCCGCCATTGATGTGTTTCCCGAGGAGCCCGCGAGCAACCAGCACGCGTTTGAAAGTCCGTTGCGCGGCTTAGATAACGTGATCCTCACGCCCCACGTGGGCGGCTCGACCGTCGAAGCGCAGGAGAGCATTGGGCGCGAAGTCGCAGAAAAACTCGTAAAGTACAGTGACAATGGGACGTCGGTGTCGGCGGTCAATTTTCCGGAGGTGGCATTGCCGGCTCACCCCGGTAAGCACCGCATCTTGCACATCCATCACAATGTGCCAGGCATGCTGTCGGCGATTAACCAGATTTTTTCGGACACGGGCGTCAATATCTCGGCGCAGTATTTACAGACCCGTGGGTCTGTCGGCTATGTGGTGATGGACACCGATACGCTGGAGTCAAGCGAGGCACTGGCGCGCTTGCGCGAGGTGCCGGGCACGATCCGCGCGCGGATTCTGTTTTGAGGTTGATTGCGCTAAAGCAGATCGCAGGCTTGCCACTCAATCCCTTGGGTGAGTCGCGGCGGTAGACTGCGGCTTCAATATTCTGTCGCACAGCATCAATCATGCAACTTTCAACCTGGCTGGCTTTATTTGCGGCATCCTGGGCCATCAGCGTGTCGCCTGGCGCTGGGGCAGTGGCTGCCATGAACGCGGGTCTGACCCACGGATTCAAGCGTGGTTACATCACCACCATCGGGCTGATATTGGGCATCATGACTCAGTTGGTGTTGGTGAGCGTGGGCTTGGGGGCGCTTGTGGCTGGCTCTGGCCTGGCGTTTGAAGTGGTTAAGTGGTTCGGTGTCGCTTATTTGATCTGGTTGGGCATCGCACAGTGGCGTGCGCCGCTTTCCCCCATGAAAACCGAGTCGGTGCGTGCCTTGGCTGAGGTGCGTGACGCGCGAGAGTCTGCCAAACGCATGATCATCAAAGGCTGGCTCATTAACGCTGCCAACCCCAAGGGCACGGTGTTTCTGTTGGCGGTGGTGCCGCAGTTTCTGAACCTCACTGAACCTTTGTGGCTGCAATACGTGGTTATTGGCCTGACACTGGCCTTTACGGATTTGGTCGTGATGGCTGGTTACACCGCGCTGGCGGCGAGGATCTTTAAATACCTGAAGTCACCACGACACGTTCAATTTTTGAACCGTTTCTTTGGTTCCCTCTTTGTGTTGGCGGGCATTTCGCTGTCTTTTTTTAAGCGAGCCAATTAGGCTGCTTTCGTTTTAATGGCCCATCGCTAGCCCTTGGATTTGGATCGACCATAATCAATTTCATGTCAAACTAGAATCATCACGAATTTTGCGAGATGGACATGACAATTGATTGGGCTAATTTCACGCCATGGATGTCGCTAGCGGGTGGCTTGCTCATTGGGCTGGCTACCTTGATGCTGATGTATTTCAAAGGCCGTATTGCTGGCATCAGTGGGGTGATTGGATCACTTCTGCAGTTTGGTAGCACGCCGCCTGGGCATTTCAGCTGGCGAATCGCGTTTGTCCTCGGACTCGTGCTCTCTAGCGCCATTTACGGGCTATTTTTTGTGATGCCGGTGTCCGAGATTGACACGAGTTATGCACTGATTGTGCTGGCAGGCGTACTGGTGGGGTTCGGTACACGCATGGGCTCCGGTTGCACCAGCGGCCATGCGGTGTGTGGTTTGGGGCGTTTGTCTGTGCGTTCAATCGCAGCGACGTTCAGTTTCATGGCCAGTGGTTTTGTGACTGCCTATGTCGTGTTTCACGTGCTGGGAGCTTAAAGCATGCAAACCTTCCTGGTGTTTGTCTCTGGCTTGGTATTTGGCATTGGGCTCATCATCTCGGGCATGAGTAATCCTGCCAAGGTGATCAATTTTCTCGATATCGCGGGGAACTGGGATCCGAGCCTGGCCTTTGTGATGCTCGGGGCAATCCCGGTGGCATTTGTGGGGTTTCGCGTGATTGAAAAGCAAGGCCAAACGGCCTTTCATGAGCCCTTGCATTTGCCGGGCACCAAGACGGTGAATCGATCACTGGTCGTGGGCGGTTTTGTGTTTGGCGCGGGTTGGGCCATTGCTGGCTTTTGTCCAGGGCCAGCGCTGGTGGCCATGGGTGCAGGCTATGCCAAGGCATTCGTTTTTGTGGCTGCGATGATTGGCGGCATGTTGTTACACGACCAAGTCTACAAACGCATCGTCAAGGATGAAGGCTAGCACGAATGGCAGGACATGCTACTACCAGGGGATCGGTTCGCCCCTGTAGTCAATGAACTGTGCCCCTGACTTGACGGCGAGTGCGTCCATGGCTTGCAATAAACCAGACGCTGATTGTTCGGGTGTGACCGTGTCGTGCCCCCGAGAAAACGGTGCCGACAGTGGCGAGGCGACGGTGCCGGGCTGCAAGGCCACCACGATAGTCTCGGGGCGCTTGCGTTGCAATTCGATGGCCGCTGTTTGCAGCAGCATATTCAACGCCGCTTTGGCTGCGCGATAGCCGTACCAGCCACCTTTATGATTGTCAGAAATGCTGCCCACCCGAGCGGATAACTTGGCAAATATTGCCCGCTCTTTGGTGAGTAAAGGTGAGAAGTGTTTGATGATCAGTGCCGGGCCAATCGCATTGACTTCAAACGCGCGGGCAAGGCGCTTGGCATCCAATGCGCCCATGTGTTTTTCTGGGCCATGGCCATCGATGGTTAGCGCCCCTGTGGCGTCTACGATTAGCGCGAACGGCCCGTCGTTGGCCATTTGCTTGGCGGCCTCTTCAATGCCTGCCTCCGACTCCAACTCAAAGTGGGGGTGCGTGGCGCGCGACACTGTTGCCACGTGGGCACAGTTTGGGTCAGCTTGTAGATGGCTGGCCAGTGCTGCTCCGATGGTGCCGTGCGCACCAATGATCAGTGCCCGGTAGTGTTGGCCTAGCGATTGCATGTGTCACCTTGCTATTGGATGCTTGTCGGTTGGTTTGGCCTTGGTGTAACTCACCCCAAGGATGGCCCCTATGATAATGACGCCACCCACAATCGTACGCATACCGGGCACTTCAGCAAACAGTAGCCATGCGGCTGCAATGGCATAGACAGGCTCCAGCGCAATCACCAGACCGGCGACATTGACCCGCAGCTTCTTTAGGCTCGAGACAAACAGGGCGTGTGACAAGCCCGTACAAAACACCCCCAACACCACCAACCAGAACCAGCTTAGTGCTGAGACGGCGTCTAGCATCGGCAGCGCAGATGCTGCCATCACGAGCGCAACCACGACGTTCTGATTGCGCCACCCGAATGGGATTGACCGTTGCCAACAGCCGACTGTTAAACACCGCCATCGCCGCAAACGAGAGGCCCGATATCAAGCCCATGATGAAACCGTAGGTGGTTTCGTCGGCCAGTTCCAACGTGGGTGTGATCAGTGGCAGCCCGGCGGTAACCACGATGGTTATGATCCAGTCTGAGCGACTGATGGCGATCCCTGAGCCGCTAAAGACCCGAATGATGAGCCATTCAATCAGGGTGATGAATGCCGCAAAGCTGCTAAAACCCAAGGTTGCAATCGCCACACCGCCTGTTTTAACGGAGACAAAAAATGTCACTCAGTGCACCGCCAGCAAAACACCTGAGGCCAGGTAACGCCCAGTCAGCCTGCTCGGCACTAGGGCTTCGTTCGGGGCGTTGTTCGGGGCGTTGTTCGGGACTTCCACGCTTGAGGTAAGTGGGTTGCTTCGATGGCGATTGCCTAGCCACGTCAGAATAGGGGTTAGTGCCACGACTGCAAAGACGGCTCGACCAAACGTAATGACGTTGCTGTCGGCATCGATGAGCGTGCCCAAAATGCCAGTCATGCCAAACAAAAAGGCTGCAAAGTGCATACCGAGAATATCGCGCTTGAAGTGGGGATTCCAGAAGGTTGCCGAGTGATAGCCAGTCGGTTGCTAAGTGATTGTCAATTGGGTAAGGATCTTAGCACCAGAGCTGATCAAGCGGTGTTTGCAAGGTGTAACGATTTGCAACTTGAGCTTGCAAGAGTTCGGCAGTGGCCCGAGCGCAGGCCAAGGGATCATCCGATGGGTGCGGCGCCAAACCATAGCGAGCCCGACTGGTGGCGAGCTCAATACAAACCGGTTCAGACCGATGCTTGCGCCAAAGCTTGGACCATAAGTTAGCGGTGGGGTGCCTGCGATGCAGCCTGGCTTCAAGTTCCATCGTGTCGATGACCGGGATTTCAATGGGCTCGTGAATCAGGCTTTGCAGTTCACGATTTAGAAACGAACGCTCAATGGCTCGGCAATGCACCACGAGCACATGGCTTGAGATGGCCTGCAAAAACTCGTTCAGCAGGTCAGAGAAACTTAAATCATCGGCCGCGCCTGCTCGCGTTGGCATCATCCATTGGCGTGCTTGCCCCGTGCCAGATGCGCCGATCGAGACAGGGGCGATGTTGATGCTCAGCACACTGTCTTGTGCGGGGTTGGGCCCGGTGGTTTGGATGTTCATGGCCAGCAGCGGCACTTGCTCAATCGGTGTGTCACCGCTAGGCATGCCGGCCAAGTAATAGGCTTTTAAGCGTTCGTCCTTTGTCTGTTGGGCAAGCACAGCGAACCGTTCTTGCCAATTGATGGCGCCACGGGCAGGTACCCGATTGTCGTTCGGGAATCTCAGTAAACCACCATGCAGCAAGCGACGTGTCTCCCATCGTGAGTTCATTCGGTGCCTGGCTGATAAGGCAAACCGTTGTGCGCTTAACGTTTCTGTGAGTGCTTATCTGTGCGTGCTAGGCGTAAAGGAACGGATGCAGAATGACCTTAACATGCATAGAAGCTCACGCTGACGAACTTTTCTAGTCATTGCTGGGGATTGGCGTGATGCAACGTGAATCTCACTGGTTTGGGAGGCGTTCGCTCTCAGCGTATCTGGTCGGGTTCCACTCCAGTGAACGATAAGCGGTGTGCAACGCTCAGGAAATTGCCAACATCATGCTCGTTCTATATAATTGCCAAATTGGTAATATAAATCCTAAGCTGTGCCGGCGATATCTGTCAAAAAGACGCCTCAGCACTCTGATTGGCAGCGCGTTGCCGTGATTGTCTGTACGAAGGGAGTTTGAACAGTGAATGTGTACGCATTCAACATTGGGTAAGTTCAAACCTTGTTGTACAATTTCGGCACGACTCACCTTTTGACCGTCTAGTAAGGCTAGATGCTCTTAAGGCGACAGGCCGCCTTCGGGCGGCTTTGTCATTTATGGAGATCGAGGTTTGCGCACAGTGGTGTACGTTGATGGATACAACTTGTACTACGGGTTGCTAAGACGAACCAAGCTTAAATGGCTCGATTTGTTTGCGCTCTTTCGTGATCATGTGCTCGGCAGCGAAGCTGAGTTGTTGCAAGTTCGTTACTACACCGCGCCGGTTCTGGGCAAGATGTGCGACAGTGCTGATTCGCCGCAAAGGCAGCGGATATATCTGCAGGCGTTGTGCAAAATGTACGCGCAGAAGATCGCCATCATCCAGGGAAAAATCATCGCCAGTACACCTTATCTCCGTTTGGTTAGGTCAATACCTGGCTCCCCGGTTGGGGAAAGGGTGCAGGTGTACGACTTTAACGAAAAGAAGACCGACGTGAACCTTGCAGCTGACCTAATTGCTGGTGCTTGGGTCGGTGATTATGAGCAAGCGGTATTGTGCAGTAATGACACCGATCTAGAGGCCGCATTAGCTACTGTGCGTCGGTACCACCCTCAGGTTCGATTGGGGGTGGTGGCTCCGATACCAGGTGATGATCACCGCCGAATTGCAGCTGATCTATCAAGGCACGCGCATTGGTCGAAGTCAATCAGTGTGTTGCATCTTGAATGCGCTCAATTGCCAGCGCGTATTCCAAATTCGAGTCTGTGTAGGCCTTTGAGTTGGTAGCGATCTTATTACTCGCCTTGCTTTTCAGAATTCGTTCGCCGAGAGGTGAATAAGCCTGTCTGCCAATTCTTTCTCGATAGTTTTTGAGTGTTTCCCAGATGTTTTCTTCTTTTAACCTCGGGTTTGTTTGGGACAGTTCGTACATACCGAAACTTTGTCCTGCTCGTTCTATCGAGGCTGCTTGCCTCAGGTTTTCTGATAGGCTGCCCGTTTTTGTGTGGGATGCGGGTGTGCTTGAAGACAACCCGGTCACTTTGTTGGAGGTTCAGACTCTATTGGCTGGGGGTGAGGTCACACATCGCAAATTAACTGATCAAGAGCAAATTCTGAATCTGATCGAGAGTTCCAAGCGATTGCTTGCGTTGGTTAAAAGTGGTGAGTTCACTTTGTCAAAAGCGATTTTTACCCAATTAAATGGCCTAGTTGCCCGCAATGAGGCACTAGAGTGGGGTGTGTTTCGCGGCGAGGGACTAGAAACTAACTACACGCCCAACGTTGGATTGGGTGAAGCGGGCTACCATACCCCGATAGCGACCACGCCGGGTGCACCGACACTCAATCAGGTGTTCCATGATGGAGTAAGCAGTTTGGAGGCTTGTGCACCATTTGAGCGAGCGTTGGCATTTTTTCTGTTTGGTGCTTTGCAGCAGTTTTTCTTTGATGGCAACAAGCGGACATCGCGCTTTATGATGAACGGTGTTTTGATGTCCAACGGCATCGATGCCATCAGCGTGCCAGCCGCAAAAGCGCAAGCCTTTAACGAAAAAATGGTGCGGTTCTACCAAGACAAAAACGGTACCGAGATGATGGCGTTTTTGGTGTCTTGCCATCCGGATGCGGCAAGTTTCTAGGGCCGCGGGTTTTAAAATCTCGGGTTAGCTGACTTTTTTCTACTCAAGCCCCAACAAAACCTCACTTAATGCCTCGGGTGAGGTCACCATGGCATCGTGGCCTGCTTCGATTTCAACGTAAGCCCAGTCTT
>CAZLFB010000092.1:0-21373 GCA_964558695.1 uncultured Orrella sp. | reverse complement strand
GGATTTACCGTTTGCTACGCCATCTCCAACGTGCTGTTTGCCGTTTGGGGGCCCATCATCGTGGCGCTTTCCTGACCGAATCGACTGGCGATCACCGACCGACTTGCGCTAAGCCAAACCAATCAAACCTGGTTTCTATATCATGTAGGACTATCAGCCATCAATAACACGGGAGTGTTGTTGTGTACGGATTCAGAAACCACCGTTAAATGGATGACAGCCTTGGGAGCGTTTGGCGAGTTTTCACTACTGTTGATTATTTCAGCTCTTGCCGGAGGCATTGCGCTTCTTTTGCGCCAGCCTGTGCTGATTGCCTATATCGTCGTGGGCATTGTCGTGGGCCCCGCTGTGCTGGGCATCGTGCACGCACACGAACAAATTGAACTACTCGCCCAGATTGGCGTTTGCGTGCTGCTGTTTGTCGTCGGATTAAAGCTTGACCTAAAACACATCCGTCACATCGGACCAGTCGCCTTGGCCACAGGCCTGGGGCAACTGGCATTCACCATTCTCTTTGGGTTTCTGATCATCGTCTTATTAGGCAAGAGCCTGATGGAAGCGATTTACGTTGCTGTGGCGTTGACGTTTTCCAGCACGATCATTGTCGTCAAGCTGCTATCGGACAAGCGCGAGATTGACTCGCTACATGGCCGTATCGCCGTGGGCTTTCTGATCGTACAGGACTTGGCTGTTGTGATTGCCATGATGGTCATGAGCACACTGCGCAGCGGCGACATAGGGTGGCTTGATCTACTCGGTTCGCTGTCATTACGAATTGCGGTGGCTTTCGCAGCCATGTACGTGCTTATGCGGTATGTCCTGCCTCGCCTTGTCGCCAAAATGGCGTCTTCCATGGAACTTCTACTGATTTTTGCCATTGCCTGGGGCATGAGCCTGGCGGCCATTGGTGAGTGGGCTGGGTTCTCGAAAGAGGCTGGCGCATTTCTAGCGGGGTTTTCTCTGGCATCGACTGACTTTCGTGATGCCATTAACGCCAGACTGACAGCCATTCGGGACTTTTTGCTGCTGTTTTTCTTCATCGAGCTTGGCTCAAAGCTGGAGTTTTCAACGCTTGGCGAAGAGATTGTGCCAGCGCTCATTCTGTCGCTCTTCGTGCTGATCGGCAACCCGCTCATTGTCATGGCCATCATGGGTTTTATGGGTTACCGCAAACGCACGGGTTTTTTGGCCGGGCTAACCGTGGCACAGATCAGCGAGTTTTCCATTGTGTTCGTTGCAATGGGCATCACGCTAGGACATGTAGGGCTCCAAGCGCTGGGGCTAACAACCCTGGTTGGGGTGGTCACGATTGCCCTATCGACCTACATGATTTTATATTCGCACAAACTCTACAGCCTGCTTGAACCCATGCTCGGGCTATTTGAGCGCAAGGTCACTTTCCGCGAGATGTCTGGTGAAACACCGAATGACATGCACTACAAGCCAGACATCATCGTGTTCGGGCTCGGACGTTTTGGTGGCCGGCTTGCAAGGGGACTTGCTCAAGAGGGCACCAAAGTACTCGGCGTGGACTTCGATCCGGAAGTGGTACGCGCCATGCAGCGTGATGGCTTTGTCGTGCGTTTTGGTGACTGCATTGAAGGGGCATTGCTAGAGAGCCTGCCTATTCGAGACACTCGCTGGATCGTGAGCACAGTACCAGACCTTGCTTCGAACCGCTTACTGCTTGAAGAGTTGCGCCAGTTTGATTTCAAAGGCGAAGTGGCTGTGGTGGCACGCGAAGACAGCATCGGTATGGCGCTCAAAGCCATGGGTGTACCGACCGTGCTGTACCCAACGAACAGCGCGGTAGACTTTACCGTAGAGACATTCCTGGAAATTCTCAACCCAAACAAACCCACCAAAGTCTAATCAAGACAATCGCGGGTATTCAGGTACGCCTGCTGCTGGCCAGACGCCAGGGCACAACAACACAGCCTAAACCTGCTGCTCGGTCTCACCACTCTTGGGCTGCCACTTCATGAGCTTTTTCTCAACGACCCCCACAATGCCATCGAGCACCAGGGCGCATGCGGTCAACACCAACACGCCAGCCACGACGGTGTTGATGTCAAACACGCCCTCGGCCTGCAAGATGAGATAGCCGACACCTGCAGCAGAGCCCAAGTACTCACCGACCACTGCGCCCACAAACGCCAGGCCAACCGACGTGTGCAGGCTCGAGAACACCCAGCTTGTAGCCGATGGCAGATAAACATAGCGCAAGAGCTTTTTCTTATCTGCACCCAGCATACGGGCGTTGTCCAACAAAGTTGGACTGACTTCTTTGACGCCCTGGTAGACGTTAAAGAAAACGATAAAGAACACCAAGGTCACCGCCAAAGCGACCTTGGACCAAATCCCCAAGCCAAACCACATCGCAAAAATCGGGGCCAGAATCACGCGCGGCATGGAGTTCAATGCCTTGATGTACGGATCCATGATGGCGCTGGCCAGGGGTGACAATCCAAGCCAAAGACCGGCACCCATACCCGCGGACGTACCAATCACAAACGCCAATAGAGTCTCGAGCAAGGTAATTTGTAAGTGGTAGTAGATGATGCCATCAACCACGAACCAGTCCCATAACGAGTCAACCACACCCATGGGCCGACCAAAGAAAAAAGCCGTCTTGGGGTCAAGCGAGGCGTACTGCCAGACGCCCAGAATGATCGCCAGCAGGGAAATCTGCCAGACTCGTAAAGAGAGTTTTGAAGTGGGTCGAATCAAGCGCCACATAACTTATGCTGCCTTCGTTCTTTGTTGGGCATAGCCCTTGAGCACCTCATCGCGCAACACCGCCCAGATATCACCGTGCAACTCGACAAAGCGGGGAATGTTGCGCACCTCGGCCACATCACGTGGGCGCGGTAGGTCAATAACAAACTCGCCAATCGGATGGGTTGCCGGGCCAGCAGACAAAACCACCACGCGGTCGCTCATGGCAATCGCTTCATCCAGGTCATGTGTAATAAAGAGCACAGCCTTGCGTTTGGCCATCCAGAGATCAAGCACCTCGTTTTCCATGAGCTGCCGAGTCTGAATATCCAGCGCAGAAAATGGCTCGTCCATCAAGATGATGTCAGGATCACGGATCAGCGTTTGCGCCAGCATCGTGCGCTTGCGCATCCCACCTGACATCTGGTGCGGGTAACGATCCTCGAACCCACCCAAACCGACGCGGCGCATCCACTCTCGGCCGCGCTCATCGGCCTCTTGGGGATCCACACCGGCGAACTGCAAACCGGCCGTGACATTGTCCAAAGCCTTGCGCCAAGGCAACAAAGCTTCGCCCTGAAACATGTAGCCAGCGCGATGGTTGATGCCCTTCAGGGGTGCGCCAAATACCTCGACGCTGCCCTTGGAAGGCGCGAGCAAGCCCGCACCGACGTTTAACAAAGTAGACTTGCCGCAACCGGTGGGGCCCACCACCGAGACGAACTCACCCGCAGCCACCTCAAGCGTGGTGTCCGCCACAGCGGTGTACCGCTGTCCCGGATCATCGCGTGAGATGAACGTGCAGGTGATGTCCTTTAATGCCAGTGCAGGCGCTTCGGTCTTCAAGTCAGTCATTACGCAAACTTTTTATTGGCCTTTTCGGCAAATGCATTCGTCCACGTTTTGGCCAAGTCGATCTTGCTGCTATCAAAACCTTTCTTGAACTCAGCCAATGCCTTGAGCGCTGTCTGCGGGCCATCAGCGGGCATCATCCCATTGGGTGACAAGCCCTCCAGCGAACGCTGTACTGAAAGCTTGTAAACGGCGGGGTCGCCCAGCAGGTAAGACTCGGGAACCACCTTCGCTACGCCATCGGCGCCATTGGCCTGAATCCACTTGTCTGCGCGCACCATGGCATTGACCATTGCTTGTGTGGTGTTGGGATTCGCGGCGATGTAGTCGTTGGGTAAATACAAACAACCGGCTGGCATATTGCCACCGAAAACCTCGATGGTGTCCTTGATGGTGCGGGTATCGAGAATGACCTTGATATCTTTCTTGGCTTCCAGGATTGAAATCACTGGGTCAAGGTTAACAATGGCATCGACCTGCCCAGACTGAACGGCCGAGACAGCGCCTGCACCAGCACCAACACCAACAAACGAAACATCACTTCCTTTCAGACCATGCTTGGCCAAAAAGAATTCAAACAGCATGCTGGTCGATGAGCCGGGTGCGGTGACACCAATCTTCTTGCCCTTGAAATCCGCTGGTGTCTTGTAGTCAGGCATGGTCTTCGTAGAGACACCAACCACAATCATGGGTGCACGGCCTTGCAAGACCACTGACTGAAACATTTGGCCCTTGGACTGCAGGTTGATGGTGTGCTCGTAGGCACCAGACACCACATCAGCGCTGCCACCGACCACGGCTTGCAATGCCTTGGAGCCGCCAGCGAAATTCGATACCTTGACCTCGAGCCCCTCATCCTTGAAGTAACCATTCAAGTTAGCAATGGTCAATGGCAGGTAGTACACCAGGGATTCACCACCCACGGCGATGTGGACTGCTTTTTTCTCCAGGCCAGAGGCGCGCACGAATGTGGGGGCAAACGACAAGGCACCGGTAGCACCAGCAAGCTTCAGAATTTCACGACGAGAAATAGACATGTCAGTCTCCAAGTATTTTTATGTGACTACTAAATATCTGAACCCAAGTTCCGTTAGGCAAAATGCAACTCGTTGTTTATATACCAGAGGATGACAGCAGTCACTGCAATATGGTTCGGGGTATCCCTAGGAGAAAATCTGGGTCAGTAGCGGCGTCAGTACGTGCGACGCAAGTCATCTCAGTCATTGGCAACACGGTTGCGTCATCATTGGCGAAGAATGGCCTGCCCCACTGCTGTCCGTTAAATGTTGTGGCATGCTCTCAACTCTAACGCTGTAGTTCATAGTGGCTGAGCGTAAATTGGCTCAACTAGACGCAGCACCGACCTTGATGTTCATGAAAGCGCCACCGGGTAATGACTTAAAAGAGTACGCGGGTTCGTGGCATGTCAGGATCAATGATCAGTGGCGCTTAACTTTTAAGTGGGGAACTACTGGTCCTTTTGATGTCCTGATTGAAGACCCACATTGAAACTGATTGGAGATATCAGCCTTATGTTTAAAAAATGGAATGCGACCCGTACACCCCGGCGAAGTTCTGCTGGAGGACTATATCAAGCCCATGGGTGTCAGTGTTCGCGCTTTGTCGATTGCTTTGCATATTCCTTATTCGCACTTGCGTGAAATAGTTGACGGCAAGCGAGGAGTTTCGGCAGATACAGCCCTCCGACTCGAGCGCTACTTCGGTAGCGACGCTCAAGGATGGCTTGCTCTGCAAGCGGCATATGACTTGCGAATCACAGAGAAAAAAATGCAAAAGCGATTGCCAGGCAAATCTCCCCCTGGGTTGCGGCACCTGCCTAAGTCGCTGGTCGTTAACATTGCCTGCTTTAGGGCTGCGTGTATGGCTCATTGACGAAACTGTGCGAAGCGCTCGAATTGCGCCCGATACCCGGAAATGACAACATCAACACCAAGTCGTCAGTCGTGTCATGATTTGGCCTGAAGTCAGTTAACGTGGCAAGCGCTAACGGAAAACAGCAGATGCAAAACACCGTAAAAACCCCAAACACCCTAAGCACCCGAAGCTGGGCTCCTGCCAAACCCGATGAACGCACCAGTGTAAGTACACCTGTGCTTGATATCGAGGTTATGCAGTGGAACGCGGATGGCCAACGCAGTGTCATTCTGGCCCACGGCTGGCCCGATAGCGCTGACGGTTGGGGCGCGGTGGCAGCCGCCCTAGCCCACGCGGGCTGGCGCGTGATCGTGCCGTCATTGCGCGGATTTGGCCAAACGAAGTTTCGCAACGCCGACACGCCGCGAAGCGGTCAGCTCAGCGCGCTGGGGCGCGACATGGTCGATCTAATTGGCGCCATGGGCTTGGACAAGCCAGCATTAGTTGGCCACGACTGGGGTGCCAGAGCCGTGGCCAATGCGGTCGGGCTTGAGCCTGACATCGCGTCGCATCTAGCGCTCATATCGGTGGGCTACGGCACAAACTCGCCCGACCAAGCCATGAGCATGGAGCAGACACGTCGCTACTGGTATCACTGGCTCATGGCCACTGCGCGTGGAGAAAAAACCGTGCGTGAGCATGGGACTGACTTTGCCCGAATCATGTGGGACACCTGGTCACCCCAAGGCTGGTATTCAGAAGCCGAATTCGAATACGCCAGCAAAGCGTTTAGCAATCCGGACTGGGCCGAGATCACGTTGCACTCTTATCGCCACCGCTGGGGCCATGCGGAGGGTTTTGCGGAATATGCGAAAGAGGAGCAACGGTTGCACCCCGCGCCTCAAGTCCATGTCCCCACCTTGATGCTGCACGGAGAGCAAGATTACTGCAATGTGCCTGCCATGTCGGCCGGCAAAGAAGGGTTTTTTGAGGGGCGATATGAAAGGGTTTTATTGCCTGGTGTGGGACACTTCCCCCAACGCGAAGATCCTGTCAGTGTGGCGCGAGAGCTCCTGCGGTTCTGTGCGTAAGTTGATCCACCGCCAAGCGTGTCACATCCATATGGTGTACAAAGGTTGACATGCTTTTCGGAGGATAGACATGGCGAACAACAAAACACAGACTACCTCAAACAGTGCAGATGACATCTATGCATCGAAAGAGCTGTCTCACGCATTGCCTAAAACCAAGTTCCCAAACAATGAACAAAACCCGCGCAACGTATTTAGCGCGGTGCGCGATGAGTTGATGCTCGATGGCAACTCGCGCCAGAATCTGGCCACTTTCTGCCAGACCTGGGTTGATGATGAAATCCAGGAACTCATGGCCTTGTCGATCGACAAGAACATGATCGACAAAGACGAGTATCCGCAAACCGCGGAAATCGAACGTCGTTGCGTGGCCATGCTGGCAGACCTGTGGAACTCGCCTGAAGCGGCAAGCACCCTTGGTTGCTCGACCATCGGATCTTCTGAAGCGGCCATGCTAGGTGGCCTGGCACTCAAATGGCAGTGGCGCAAGCGCCAGCAAGCCGCCGGCAAACCCACGGACAAGCCCAACATGATCTGTGGCCCGGTACAGATCTGCTGGCACAAGTTTGCACGGTATTTTGACGTGGAGCTACGCGAGATCCCGCTTGAAGGCGATCGCCTGATCATGACGCCTGAGGAAGTGATCAAGCGCGCAGACGAAAACACCATTGGCGTGGTGCCCACGCTAGGTGTAACCTTCCCCTGCCAGTATGAACCAGTCAAAGCCGTGAGCGTCGCCCTGGACAAACTGCAAGCCGATACCGGCATTGACATTCCAATTCATGTGGATGGCGCAAGCGGTGGGTTCTTAGCGCCATTTTGCGCACCAGACCTTGTTTGGGACTTTCGCCTGGCGCGTGTCAAATCCATCAACGCATCTGGCCACAAGTTTGGCTTGGCGCCACTCGGCGCAGGCTGGATTATCTGGCGAGAGGCTGCAGACCTGCCTGAAGAGTTGATCTTTAACGTGAACTATCTCGGCGGCAACATGCCCACCTTTGCGCTGAACTTCTCGCGCCCGGGCGGCCAGATCATTGCGCAGTACTACAACTTCCTACGTTTGGGTCGCGAGGGTTACACCAAAATCCACAACGCCTGCTACACCACCGCGCAGTACCTGGCTTCCGAGATTGGCAAGATAGGCCCGTTTGAGATTCTCTTTAACGGCGACAGCCAAGAAGGCATACCCGCGCTGTGCTGGAAGGTGAAGGACGGCTTTGATACGGAGGGTTACACGCTCTATGACTTAGCCGACCGATTACGCAGTCGTGGCTGGCAGGTGCCCGCCTACTCGATGCCAGCGAACCGCGAGGACTTGGTGATTCAACGCATTTTGGTGCGTCATGGGGTGAGCATGGACTTGGCTGAGCTCTTGCTCGACGATATCCGGCGGGCACTGGAACACTTCAAGAACCATCCGGTGGCCAAGCCGCTCACACGCGCCGAGGCGGGTGGTTACAGCCACTAAATGCTTAATCACTGAAACACTGAAACACTGAAGCACTGAGGCACGGAAGCACTGAACATTTTTGACTGGGGGCCGCGATGGCAACTGCGAGCAGCGACAGCACCAAGCAACTGAGCCTGATTGGTTTTTTTGCGATCACGGCGTCCATGGTCATGGCGGTGTACGAGTACCCAACCTTTGCCACCTCGGGCTTTAGCCTGGTGTTCTTTCTGCTGCTGGGTGGCGCACTCTGGTTTGTGCCCGTTGGACTTTGTGCAGCCGAAATGGCGACCGTCGAAGGCTGGGAGGAAGGCGGGGTGTTTGCCTGGGTTAACAACACCCTGGGCGAACGCTGGGGCTTTGCAGCCATTTCATTTGGGTTTTTGCAGATTGCCATTGGCTTTATACCCATGCTGTACTTTGTGCTGGGGTCGCTTTCATACATCCTGGCCTGGCCGGCACTGAACAACGATCCCGTGGTTAAAACGATCGCTGGCCTGGTGATTCTGTGGGTATTGGCATTTACACAGTTTGGTGGCACCAAACATACGGCCCAGATTGCAAAAGCAGGCTTTTTTCTTGGGATATTGCTACCGGCGTTGATCTTGGTTGGTCTGGCCGTCAGTTATCTAACGACTGGCGGTCATGTGGCCATCGACATGTCAGCGGCCACTTTCTTCCCCGACTTTACTCAGCTAGGCACCCTGGTGGTGTTTGTGGCCTTCATTCTGAGCTACATGGGGGTAGAGGCATCAGCCACCCACGTCAATGAGATGAAAAACCCCGGGCGTGACTATCCCTTAGCCATACTGCTGCTGATGGTCGCAGCCATTTGTTTGAGTTCGGTCGGTGGACTGTCCGTCGCGGCCGTAATTCCGCTCGATCAAATCAACCTCTCGGCTGGCGTGGTTCAGACCTTTGAAGTGCTGGTCAAACACGTGGGGCCTGGTTTTGAGTGGGTCGTCAGGATCATCGCGGCACTGCTCGTGCTGGGTGTGCTTGCCGAGATCGCTGCCTGGATTGTGGGACCATCGCGTGGCATGTACGTCACCGCCCAAAAAGGCATCCTGCCGCAACGCTTTAACAAGGTCAACAAGAACGGGGTGCCCGTGGCGCTGGTGATATTCCAGTTATCGATCACCACGGTGGCGCTCATTGTGCTCACCAATACCGGAGGCGGCAGCAACCTGTCATTCATGATCGCGCTGACATTGACGGTGCTGATTTATCTGTGCAGCTATTTCCTGCTGTTTCTCGGTTATTTGCACCTCGTACTGAAACAACCCGAGAAAAAACGCGTCTTTAACGTGCCGGGCGGTACCAAAGTTAAGGTGATCGTGGCCATCTCAGGCTTGACCATCTCCTTGCTGGCGTTTTTTGTATCGTTCGTGCCGCCAAGCTCTTTGCCGGCAACCGCAAGCCTTGATGCCTACGTTGAGCTCTTGGTTGGCAGCTTCGTGATTGTGGTGTCGATTCCGTTTATCGTCTATGCCATTCACACCAAGCACAATAAAAGAACCAACGCCACGCTGCATCACATCAAGCACCATGAAGCGCCCAAGGGTCATTTCTTCATTCACCCGCGCGCACGCTCAACGCACCACTTTCATGTGCACCAAAACACCGATGAAGACAAAGGCTAAGGTTTAGAACCCCAGTTCCCGTTCGGGGCTGGGTCGTACAAATTCAATCTCAACTCAAGAACAAGATCAGCAATCATTCTTTGTGCCCTGACACTGTTGCCAAACTCATCGAGCGGTGGCGAGAATGCTGCAATACCGAGCTTGCCAGGGGCAACCGCCATGATGCCACCGCCCACACCACTCTTGGCTGGCAAGCCAACGGTGTAAGCCCAGTCGCCTGAGCTGTCGTAAAGACCCTCCATGGTCATTTGAGCCAACACGTGGCGCACATGATCACCGTTGAGTACCTGATCACCCGTCATGGGGTTCAGCCCTCGGGTAGCCAGCGTTGCCGCCATCGTAGCGAGTTCCTCGGTGGTGATCAAGGTCGAGCACTGTCGCGTATAGACATCGCAAACTTGCATGGGATCGGCATACATCGTGCCATCGGCGTAGAGTAGCCAGGCGATGGCACGGTTATGGAAATTGGTGGTTTGCTCAGATTGATTCACCTCGTCAGACAACTCAATCTCACCACCGGTCATCGCTTGCTGCATCTGCAGAATCCGCTGCCAGCGTTCTTGCACATCTTTGGCGTGCAACAAGCTGACCGTCGACATGGCACCTGCGTTGACCAGCGGTGACTGCGGCTTACCACCATGCAGTTCGAGCGCCATGATCGAATTAAACGCAAGCCCCGTGGGATTGGCACCGATTTTTTGTTGCACCACATCTGGCCCAACATCCTCAAGTGCCAGCGCCAAGGTCGGCACCTTGGAAATCGACTCAATGGCGAATCGATAATCACTGTCACCGGCTGCAACGATCATGCCGTCCGAGGTAACAACCGACAGTGCGCATAAGTTGGATGGCACATGGGCCAAGTACGGGATGTAGCTTGCATTCTGCCCACCCGGAAGGTGTTGATGCCGCTCGTAAACGGTATCGACCAGTGCTTGGAGTTTTGAAACATCGAATGCCATGCTGACCCCTTGTTGGCTACGTCTTTGTGAACACACAAGACCTGCTTAGAAAAACCATTGCGCCAGTTTACGCGGCCTGCTTGACAGCGCACGCAAACTGGCAAGCACCGAGTCGACCAACGATTTTTGACGACTCATCGGGTGCACGCACCGCATGAGCACACCGCATGAGCACACCATTAAGCAACCACGGAACAATTCATGGCCTTACTGAATCAGCGCCGCGATTCTCATCTGCTCATGCTCAAATGCTGGTGCAAAGTCTGTTAGCTCGTGTAAGGACAAACCAACGCCAGGTCCTAACGCCACGGCCCGCCAATTTGAGACGGCCTGATGCACTTGCGCCACGATCCGTATGGCTTGCTCATGGTTTAAGGCGAACATACTGGCACGTGCGACGAGCATCTGAACATCGGTAATCGGCCCATCCTGCTCCGACAACCAAGTCTTGGACTCACGCTCCTTATCTGGAAACGGATTGACATCGAATGCGGGCGATAGCCGCCATAACCCGTGGCTGACATGCAAAAAACCATGGTTTTGCAGGTGATCATCTACATTGGTGATCATGAGATTGAACACCAACCTGCGCCATAGCTGCTGCAAGTCTTCGGTCGGGGCGAAACCATTAGCGCGTATCGCATCGGCTATCTCTGCATAGCTTCGATCCTCTTGGCGAGAAGCCTGCAACATGGTGGCCGCTGACTGATAAGGAATACGGCCATCGGCATCATCGCGATCAAAGCGCTCAACGACAGCAATTGGTGTGTGCTCAATCATCACAATTCGTGCATGAGCAGCCTCGATGCCAGCGTGGCGCGCCAGCTTTAAAGCCAACACTTCACCTCGAGTTACGCTGCGAGTGTCACCCACACTTGGAAACTTGCCAATCGCCAATCGTCCCGTTTCATCAATCATTGTGCACTTGGGTCGCATCCCGCCAAGCGAGGTGCCCTTTCCCTGCAAAAAGCGCAGGTCTGCGTCACTTTCTTGTCCAAGCTCAACCGCACGGCTTGCAAGATACATATTGCCAAGGTCGACAAGCGGTGGCGTGTGACGCCTGCCAACATCAACGGTGCACCGCCAATTGCCCTGATCATCACAAAACCTTAAAGCGCCAACGCGGCTAAAGTCATCGACGGCCAGCAGATAGTCCATCTCGCTCAAGGGGGCAAGACTAGGGTTATCTTTGCGGCGCTTGGCATGATCGCGTGCGACCACCCGTCTGCCCCAAGCGTCTGGTGCCGTATCGGCGATCGCACCATGAAATACCGAGTCGGTTGCGCTTAATGCTTTATGGGGCTGGTAACCCAGTGTTAGTTGCAAGTCGGCAGACACGTTGAATCGGGCTGCGCTAGCGAGCCAACCCTGCTCGTAGGCAAATGCCGAGTTTTCGCGGCGCCCCTGTCGCGCGAAGACCAGCGTACCCACAGCCTCACCCGCCTTGCCGATGCAAACCCTCACCTGCTGACGAGCTGAAGCGAGATCAGACCTCACAGCGCCCCCGAAACCGGTCGTTTGCTTCTGATGCGTTTAGGCAACTGCTCATCCATGAGCAACAACCCGATATCATCGCGCGAAGAATCGAGTAGTTGTTCTAACGCCTTGATTTCGCCAAACACATGCAAAGCTCGCGCAAAGTGCTGAATGAGAACCCGTGAATCACCCTGTTCCATGCGTTTGACGGTCGAGACCGAGCAGCCGATGCGCTCAGCTAGCGAGGCTTGCGACAGGTGACGCCGACGCCTCGCCAAGGAAATATCCGCACCAAGCTTGGCAATGGCTCGCTCGACTGGCAAAGGGATCATTTCTTTCATAAAAATTCTTATAAGATCTTTTAATTTACAGGAAAGTTCATATGAGGCCCTTAATAAAGAGAACCTCGACTTATAACAACTAAAAATCTTATACGGACCATTAACTTTATTAATAGCTCATATAATAACCTTTAATATGAATATCACGCCAAGGAAAGCCTGATCATGCAAGCCTGCCTCGCTACCGCGCCATCCATCAGCGGCGGTGACGGTATCAGGGGCTTGTGTATGTTGTTTGGTTAAGTACCAGCACCCAATTTATGTAAAAACCGCATCCAGTGCTGTTTGCGCCAGCTTAAAGATCACCCATCCCCAAAGCAGCCACATTTGCGAATATGAAGAAACAGAGACCATACCCGGGCCATCAAGCGCGGCTCACACAAACTGCAACTTGGCTAGCCGTGCGTATAGGCCTGGCTGCCCTTGCGAACTGTCGATTGCCATCAATTCCCGATGAGTACCCTGCTCCACCAGCTTTCCGTGATCGAGCACCAGAATTCGATCAGCACTCAACACGGTCGCTAGTCTATGAGCAATGGTCAGAGACGTTCTGCCAGGCAACACCGATTCGAGCGCTCGCTGCACTTCACGCTCTGACTCAGCATCCAGTGCACTGGTGGCTTCATCAAGCAGCAAGATCGGTGGGTTCTTCAGGATTGCCCGCGCAATTGAGATACGCTGCTTCTGGCCGCCCGACAGACGCACCCCACGCTCGCCCAAGAAACTGTCATAACCATTTGGCAGCGCTGATATAAACCCATGCGCATGCGCCGTTCTAGCGGCATCAATGACTTCCTCGTCGGTGGCATCGAGTCTACCGTAACGAATATTGTCCATAGCACTCGCGGCAAATATCACCGGTTCTTGCGACACCACACCGATTTGCTGGCGTAACTGTTGAACTGGCCAATCAGTCACATCCCGACCAAACACCTTGATTTGCCCACTTTGCGGCCCATAGAACCGCAGCAACAAGGCAAACAGCGTGCTTTTGCCAGCTCCAGATGGCCCCACCAAGGCATAACGAGACCCGATGGGCAAACTGAAACTCAAGTGATCAAGCGTTTGTCGGTCTGGCTGTGACGGATAAGCAAACGAAACCTGGTCAAACAAAATGGCGGGCGTTGCTGTATCCAGAGCACCCATTTCTCTACCCTCGTCCAATAGGATGCCCGCACCACCAAAGGGCATTCTGCCAGCTAGCGCGGGCTTGGCTTGCATCAGTTCAACCAACCGCTCGGTTGCACCAGCCGCTCGCTGTAAATCACCCCATGTCTCAGACAAGGCACCAATGGAACCAGCGATCAGCACGGCATAAAGCACGAACTGTGTTAAATCACCCACCGACATCTGGCCACTGGCCACATCCCGTGCGCCCATCCACAGCACAAATACCATGACAGAAAATGCCGTCACAATCGTAACGGCAGCAAGCGTTGCTCGCAGCGCAGTGCGTTGTTTGGCCTGCGCGAATGTGGCCTCAACGGCAGCGGCGTAACGCTTGGCTTCATGCGGCTCGCGCACGAACGCCTGAACGGTAGAGATTGCGTTCAACACTTCACCGGCGATCGCGCTCGTGTCTGCCACCTTGTCTTGACTGGTGCGCGAGAGCCTGCGCACATACTTACCCATGGCCCATAAGGGCAACACCACGACCAGCAGCAGCACGATCATGATGCTGGCAAGCCATGCACTGGTGAAGAGCATCATCACAATGCCACCAACCAACAACACGGCGCTGCGCAGGGCGATCGAAATGCTCGAACCCACCAGTGTTTGCACCAGCGTCGTGTCACTGGTCAGGCGTGAGAGCACCTCACCTGTTTGCAGGGTTTCGAAGTAGTCCGGGCTTTGGCGCAACACATTTTCAAACACCTGCTGGCGAATGTCTGCCACCACCCGTTCGCCGAGCCACGACATCATATAAAACCGGGCAGCTGTGGACAAAGCCAACGCAACAGCCACCATGAGTAGGTCGAGAAACCTCTGATTGACTTCAGGGCTCGCCAGCCCGACATCGATCAGCGCTCGAAACGCCAGCGGCACAGCCAGGGTGGCGGCGGCTGCCAACAATAGAAACAAAAACGCTAGCAACCACTGCCAGCGATAGCGCGAGAACACACGATAGTCACGCCACCAACGAGCCAGACTGCTTAACGACTTGGTGGTTTTACGCCCAGGATGGGGCGTAGTTTGTGGAGAGGGTTTTGATGCAGGGGTTGTCATGGACTGCAGTGTAAGGGCTCTAGCCATGCAATTTGTTTTCTCGATGTCGGAACGTCTGTTGGTTTGCCCTGAATTGCGGTGTTTGCGAATAGAAAAGCCCGTTTACCTTGGGCACAATGGCGGCCCTCTCCGTTACCTCCAACCCATACACAATACGCAACCCTTAAACACCCCCTCATACAACACCGATTCACAAAAGTCGTTCAATGAACTACAATTTACCAGCAGGTTTAATAATTAATACGCACATTGAGTTTGAGTGGGATCCCGAGAAAAGTCAGGATTGCTACGAGGAGCGTGGCTTCGATTTTTTTTATGCAACTCGCGCTTTCCTAGACCCGTATAGGGTGCAAGACAGGGATTGTCGATTTGAGTACGGGGAAGAACGGTACCGTTTGATGGGCAACATTGAAGGTCGCTTATTTGTCATCGTTTACACCAAACGCAATCACTCATATCGGATCATTTCCGCCAGAAAAGCAAATCTTCGTGAGGTGACTTTGTATGAAAAAATCCGTTCGTTTTAAGCTCGAAATTAAAAACCCACCTGCCAACCCGATTGGACGTATAGACAAAACGCACGTGGACCGAACAAGCGAACAAGACATCGCGCAACAGGCAGCTCAAGACGATCTGCAGGCCATGCTTGACGCAGCAGAATTCACCCGGCGCGTCCGCCAACGACTCGGATTGACGCAACGCGAATTTGCGCATCGCATACACGTGTCAATTGACACCATCCGGAATTGGGAACAAGGCAAAAGATGCCCTACCGGCCCCGCAAAAACTTTGTTGGTTTTACTGGATCGTCTACCACGATCGTCACTTCGCGTACTGCAGTAGGATCCGGCTCCCACACTTGAATTATCAGCCTGACAGGTCTCTGAGATATCCAATCGCCATCAAGCTTGGCAACAAGACCCGTGCATTCAGTGTTGTCGCGCCAGATCTAGCCGGGTGCTTTTCTGCTGCAGATGACAGCATTGATCAAGCCATTGAGCGCACCAAAGAGGCTATTGGGCTTTGGATTGAAACCGCCTTGGATCGCAACGAAACGATCCCGTACCCAAGCAGTATCGGTGATCTTTAAAAAAACCGCGAGTGCAAAGGGTGGGTGTGGGCAATTGTCGACATCAATCGAGCGCTGCTGTCCAACGCCACTGAGCGAGTCAACATCAATTTGCCCAGACGGATACTGGCCAAACTCGATAAAACCGCGCAAGCCCAGGGCACCACCCGATCAGGTCTCATTGCTGAACTGGCGCTACGTACCTGAACAAACGCGCAAAGACGCCGTGCTTCACGAAAACGCGCATTAAACAAACGACTCAACCTGCCACTTTCAGAGTCGGGGCACTTGTCATCACTGTCACCGAAATTAGCCCCTACAAACCGCACCACCCAAACTGCTCTGACGCCATTCAGCAATAACGTTCCGGGCCATCCCACTGCGCAACCGAATAGCGATCGCCATGAGCCCATCCGACTGGCAAGATACCATCGATCGCTTTAAGCTCCCCGGCGCTGAGTTCACGCTCAGCGCCTTCGAGCAACTGGTTCAAGTGTGTCACAGAACGTGTACCCGGAATAGGAACGATGTGCTCGCCTTGCGCTAGAAGCCAGGCAATCGCCAGACCGGCTGCCGAAATCCCAAGATCGCTTGCCAGCTGCCTGAATGCATCGGTGGCACGGATGTTCGCGGCGTAATTGGGCTGCATAAAACGCGGATTCTTCACCAGAAACGGTAATTCCTGCGCCACCTCGAACCTCAACGGGGTATCGGTTAGCAGCGATCGTCCCACTGGCGAGAAAGCCACCAGCGCCACACCAAGCGTTGCGCAAGTCTGCGTCAAACCCAATTCAGGCGCGCGGGTAGAAAGCGAGTATTCTGATTGCACCGCACTGACCGGATGCACGGCATGTGCTCGCTTGAGCGACGTTGGCGCAATTTCTGAGAATCCAATGGCCTTCACTTTCCCTGCCTTCACGAACCCCGCTAGCGTTTGAGTCACCTCTTCAATCGGGATCGACTGATCTCGCCGATGGACGTAATACAGGTCGACGGCTTCTACCCCAAGGCGCGTCAGGCTTTTGTGGAGCTCTGCCTCTAGGTGCTTGGCAGAGTTGTCAAAAGCGTTGCCAGTGCCATCGGGCTTGCGTGTAATGCCGCCCTTGGTGGCGATCTTAAAAAAATCCCTGGCAGATGGGTTGGCTTTCAGATAGCGCCCAATGACTGCCTCAGACTCACCCTGACCATATACATTGGAGGTATCGAGGTGGTTCACACCAACTTCTAATGCACGGTCCAAAATCGCATGACTTTCAGCCTCATTGGTCGGCCCATAGAAATTGCTAAACGACATGGCCCCAAAACCCACTGGGTATACAGCGGGTCCGGCCTGCCCGAGCTTACGAGATTGCATATCTGTCCCCTGATAATTGGTACGGCACCGTCAAATAGCGGATGAATGAGTATTTGGTTCAGTGTCATCCCGCGACACATTCCCTCAGATTGTTTAAGGCAAAGGCAGTAAACACAGACTAGGTTAAGTACGCTTGTGTTTATCTGACTTGTTTAAGGTGCCACCATGCTAGCAAATACCGCCATCTTGGTCACTGCCCTGTTGTTTGGTGGCATGGTGCTGTACTCATTCGGATTTGCTGCCTTTATCTTTAGTAACCTGCCTGCTGAGCTCGCGGGCCCTACCATTCGCAAAGCATTCCCTCACTTCTACGTCTTTGTGATGGCCACGTCTCTGATAGCGACGTTGCTGCTGTGGCCAATTGACCAAACTTCAGCTATTTTGATGGCAATTATCCTTGCTACCACCTTGCCGACTCGGCAGTTTCTGATGCCTGCCATTAACCGCGCCACGGATAGCGGACACAAGCAGCGGTTTAAATGGCTGCACACCGTCTCGGTACTCATCACGCTTGCGCACATGGCATTGGCTGCTGTCGTGCTCACTCGATTTGTTTAACCATGGCGAGCCGCGCCACCACTGCCGCCAGAATCCTTGACCCTGCTGCAATCAGCGAGGTCATTGAGATGGCCTTAAGCGATGAGATCGCCTTTGCCGACATCGAGCGCCAGTACAGCCTAAGCCCAGACGACATCAAAACGCTGATGCGAACCCACTTAAAACCGGGAAGCTACAAAGCTTGGCGCAAGCGTGTGCGCCGCATGCGTGATCAACGCCCGGTCTATAAATAAAGTGTGACGGGGCTACGCTAAACATCCCGTCGGTTATTGGCGCAGCGCCACCAAATCATCGCCACTGACAACAAGGCGCACGCCAATCGTGCCGCAGATTGTGCCGCCCGCACCATCAGGGCGATGCTTCTTTAAACAGATTTCAACTGCTTCGATCTGCTCGAACTCGGCACAACACCGCACGATTAGGCTGGCCAAATACTCCTGAGTATCGAATTGCTTGTTCTGTGAAACAGCATGGATCTTTTCCAGTAGCGGGTCATAGTCAAACACATATTCCATGCCGTCTTCTTTAACCAGCACTAGGCTCGGATCTACAAGGAGCGTCAGATCCAGAGAATGTTCATACGGATCCGACTCACCGGGGACCGCGACACAGATCTGCGCTTTGACTGGCACATCGCTTAATTCGATAGTACTTCTGAGGGGCACACGCAACTCCAAGACAATTCACTTAAAACCGTTCAAGACTACTACATTAACGGGACTTTCCGATACCCGGTATTTTTACGACTAGCTCGACTGGCACGAACAAACACCCAGCGCCACCATCATGCTCACCGATGCTGTAAGGTCACAACACGCCAACCCGTTTACCGGTCATTTAGGTTAGCCCACCCTCTAAAACATGCTCATCCACCATGCCAGAGCCCGAACAACACGCACCCTCAACTCGCATCAACCCACGGGCGCTGTTGGCACTGATGATCAGTGTGGTGGTGGTCACCATCGATATCTCATTGACCAGTACTGCCGTGCCGGCGATTGCCCAAGGCTTGGGGCAAAGTCCGGCATCTACCATTTGGATCATTAACGCCTACTACCTGTGCGTGGTTGCATCGCTGTTGCCATTGGCAGCACTCGGTGAAATCATTGGTCACAAGCGAGTTTTTACGGTCGGGCTCGGTGTATTTGCTCTGGGCGCACTGGCCAGCGGACTGTCTGAGTCACTGACCACGCTGATGCTATCGCGCGGTCTGTTGGGCATGGGTGCGGCTGCCGTGTCTGCAACCACACCCGCACTAATCAAAGCGCTTTACCCGCCAACGCAGATTGGCCGTGGGCTAGGCCTTTATGCCTTGATTGTGGGCCTTGCGTTTACTGCCGGACCCACCGCTGTGTCTGCCGTGCTGTCAATCGCCAGCTGGCACTGGATTTATCTGGCCAATGCGCCCTTTGCACTGCTGGCACTTTTACTGGTACGCGGTGGTCTACCTGACACAGACAAAGCCACCAGAGCGTTTGATCCGATCGCCGCCATGCTCTGTGCGTTGATGTTTGCGGCTTTGCTGGCCGCACTCTCGAGTCTGGGGCACCTCAAATGGCTAGAGGTTGGAATCAGCACAGTCGCAGCCACCGTGCTCGCTTACGCCCTCATGCGCCGCGAAGCGGGCAACCCTGCCCCGATTCTGGGCGTCGATTTGTTTCGTATCCGACTCTTCACGCTCTCATCACTGACCTCGATCACCGCGTTCACTGTCCAGGCACTGGTGTTCGTGGTGCTACCACTGTTGCTCACCATCAAGCTTGGCTACACGCCAGCCGAGGCGGGCTTGTTAATTACGCCATGGCCAGCCGCACTGGCCATTGTGAACGTTGTCTCGGGACGACTCAGCGAGCACATCAAGTCAGGCGTGCTTGGTGCCGTCGGCATGGGCATCGTGGCGGTGGGCCTGCTTCAAGTCGCCACCTTGCCACCTGCACCCGATGCATTTGACATTGGCTGGCGGTTGGTCGTTTGCGGTGTGGGGTTTGGCTTGTTTCAGTCACCCAACATGGTGGCCATGATGAACAGCGCCCCAAAAGCACGCAGCGGCAGCGCCGGTGGCATCCTGGCCACCTCGCGACTGCTTGGACAGTCCATCGGTGCTGCGTCAGTCGCATTTTGTTTGACAAGCTTTGCACAGCATGGAATCGAGGCAGCGCTCTGGGTGGGTGTGGCAGCCGCGACACTCTCGGCTACGGTCAGTGCGATTCGGTTAACGCGGTGGGCAAAGTAACGAACACTTCAAGACGCTTAAATAGCCTTAGCCGCCCGTGCAGTTCACTCATCAGACTGTGGCAGATCCGTCAAACCCGCAAACTTCGCCTGCATGGTCGGATTGCCCCGCGTTAGCTTCTTGATGGTGACATCCTGCGCTTTGTCATTGGCCAGGCTCAGGTTGCGTACAGAACTTTCCAGTGCCTTCTTGGTCTTTTGCAGGTGATCGATGGACTTGTCGATCTCGTCAATGGCCGTCTGAAACTGCCTTGAGGCCAGGTCATAGTTTCTGCCAAAGGCATGCTTGAAATTGTCTAGCTGCTCTTCAAACTTGGTGATGTCGATGTTTTGTGCGCGCACGTGGGCGAGTTCGGTCTTGTACTTCAAAGAATTCATCGAGGCATTGCGCAACAAAGTGATGATCGGGATAAAGAACTGCGGGCGCACCACATACATCTTCGGATAGCGGTACGACACATCCACGATCCCAGTGTTGTACAACTCACTGTCTGATTCCAGCAAAGAGACTAAGACTGCATACTCACAACCCTTCTCCTGACGGTCGCGATCGAGTTCTTTGAAGAAATCTTCGTTGCGCTTTTTAGTCGCGGTGGTATCAGACTCGTTTTTCATCTCGAACATGATTGACACGATTTCAGTACCAGCCTCATCCTGGTCGCGGAAGATGTAATCCCCTTTGCTGCCAGCACTGGCATCGTTGTCTTTCTCGAAATACGCCCTTGGAAAGGCCGTTGCACGAATACGGTTGAATTCCGTCTCGCAATGCTGTTCAAGTGTCTCGCCGACCATCTTGGTTGAAAGCTGTGCTTTCAGATTCTGTAGACGATCGATCATGCCGTCGCGGTCTTTGATTTGGGTCTCGTAGCTTTGTTTGATCGACTGCAACTCGAGCTTTGCACTAAGCTGCGCTTGCTCTAGGCCGCTCTTCAGTTTCAAGTTCTCCGCTTGCTGCTGAGCAATGGCCTCTTGCAACTGATTTTGAAACTGGGCTTGTGCCAGTTGCTCAGCTGATTGCATCTGCGCTTGAAGACGCAGGACTTGGTTAGCCAAGTGGTCGCGCTCTTTCTCCACTTGATCAAGCGCCTGGGCCACCGCCAACTGGCGAGCCACTTCACTGGCTTGAAGCTTGGCTTGCAGGTCTTGAATCTCTGACTGCTTTTGAGCGGCGGATTTTTCAAGTTCTCGCTCGACTTGCGCCCGCACCAGCGCCACGGCATTTTGCTTGTCGCGCTCGGCCAGATCTAGCCGCTCTTGTAGCTGTCGCTCAAACTCATGATCATGGACTTGCTTCAGAATATCGGCATAGCCAGCCTCGTCCACTTTGAATGCTTTGCGACAGTGCGGACAGACGATATCGTGCATGAGAAGTTCCTTCGTGGGGGATTAAGCAAAACAACAGTCAGCAATTATTAGCGATGAAGGCGCGTGTGTTGACACGCGTGGCTACCGAGAACTGAAACCATTTATGCCCATGTTAGCTTTGTTGCTGCCTCATCGCATGAGATCGTGAATCGTGCCCTCGAGCT
>CAZLFB010000091.1:0-82137 GCA_964558695.1 uncultured Orrella sp. | reverse complement strand
ACAAAAGTTGCTTCAAACCCTCGGTGTGAGTACGCTGCATGCGGTCATTGGGCTATCCATGGGTGGGTTTTGCGCTTTCCAGTGGGCTGTGCAATACCCAGCAATGATGCGCAAGGTTATTCCTGTGCTAAGCGCACCGTGGGGCTCACTGAATCAGGCGGCGAGCCACCAAAGTGTGACCGTTGCCTTGCAAACTAGCGTTGGCTGGCATGATGGCTGGTATTACGACCATCTAGCGCAGATGCAAAAGACCATGGAACAGATCCGCCTAAAAACACTGGAACGTTATGGCGTGCCAGCTTGGCTTGAGACTGAATTAAGCGACACCGACAAAGTTCAGACCAGGCTCACTGAGATGGCCAGACACTGGGCCAAACGGTTTGACGCCAACGCCATGCTGGTGTTACGCGAAGCCATCAACCGTTTTGATGTGCGTGAGCAACTTGCTCATGCACAAGCAGAGCTGATGTATGTGCTGTGCCGCACTGACGGACTGTTTCCAACCACCATCGCCCGCGAAACGCTCCAACGCTGGGGAGCACAAACCCAGGCGCGTGATTGCAAAAAATATGTTGAAATCGATTCAGTATATGGACACTTTGCCAGCAGCCTGGATTGGCAAAAGTGGGGCGATGAACTGAAGGATTTTCTAAACCAATCACGCGGTGAGTGACCACGGGTCTGCGCACCAAGGAGATACACATGTCAGATAGTCCCACCACCCATGAAGACGATTTCCAAAGTGAGCCTGTCACCCGCTTACGTGAAGACTTGGCGCTTGCGTTACGGGCAGCAAGCTTTCATGGCCTATCTGAGGGTGTGTGCAACCATTTCAGTATCGAGCTGCCTGACGGCAGTCGACGATTCCTGCTGAACCCGCGTGGACTTTTATGGGAAGAGATTTACGCTGATGACATCGTGATGGTTGATGCCCAAGGGCAGCAACTGGCCGGCAGACATCCAGTCGAACCCACGGCGATGTACATCCACGCCGCCATTCATCAAATTGCTGGCAAGAATTGCGTGCTGCACACCCACATGCCTTACGCAACGGCGCTGACTTTGACTCGGGCAAGAACACTTGACACCACGTTGTCACAAAACGCCATGCGGTTCCATGGCCGTACAGTTGTGGATCACCACTACAACGGCTTGGCGTTAGACGCCAGCGAAGGGGAGCGAATTTCGCGTGCCATGCAGGGTGCTGATGTCGCTTTTCTGGGAAACCATGGGGTGGTTGTCTGCTCAGATCGCATGGACTACGCCTACGATGACCTGTACTTTCTAGAGCGGGCCTGCATGATGCAGGTGCTAGCCATGTCCACCGGAGAAGACCTGATGCCCGTTGATGCTCAGCTCGCCGCCAAGACTGGTCAGCAAATTGATCGCGAAAGACTACAATCAGTTTTGTTCTTTGAAGCGCTCAGGAGAAAACTGAAGTCTTAGTCAGTTTCAAAACTTGTTGGGGCGCATGACCTGGACTTCAGAAAAATAGATGGTCAGGCCGTAGTGTTTGCCATAGGTGGCTAGCAGGTGTTCACCGATTTTGTCGGCGATACCGCCCTCGCACACAACCTCCATGCGGATGGTGCGGTCCGCCTCCCAACTGCCCTCGCGCACGCCGCTGTGCCCACCGCCACGAACATCCGTTACCGTGTAACCTGCCGCGCCAAGGCGCATAACGTCTTGGACCAGCAGACGTTCAAGATTGGCTTCCGCAATAACGACCAAGAGCGATCTTTTGTGCTTATCCATGCCATTAGCCCCCTGTGAGCCACTGCGCCAGTGCGATATAGAGTGGAATTCCGATCACCACATTAAATGGAAACACAATGCCCAGTGCAATCGTGATCGATAAACCAGCGTTGGCGGCAGGCACCGCAATGCGCATCGCAGTCGGTGCGGCGATGTAGCTTGCGCTGGCCGCCAAAGTAGCCATCACCGCGACGCCCCCCGTGGAGAGCCCGAGCGCCATACCAAGACCCGCACCGATAAGAGACAGTCCTAAGGGAAACAAAACACCAACCACCACCACCTGCCAGCCATAACGTCTGACCTCAGCCAGACGCCCACCCGCCACCAAGCCTAGCTCCAGCAAAAATAGAGCCAGCACGCCTTTAAACGGGTCAATGAACAAAGCCTTGATCGGTTCGGTGCCAGACGTGCCCGCCACCGCGCCGATGATGATCCCGCCAAGCAGCAAAAGCACGCTCTTACCAAACACCACATCATGTAGCAAAGAGCCCCAATGACCGCTTGCATCAACCTTGCCATCACTGCTTTTGTCCGCCAATCGAGCCAATAGAACACCCGCAATCAAGCCCGGGGCCTCTAGCACGGCCACCCACAACGGCGCGTGTGCCTCGTAGGCGATTCCCTGACGCATCAAGGCAGCCGTAACCACGGCAAAGGTCACCACACTGACTGAGCCGAAGTGCGCACCAATCGAAGCACTGTCAGGCCCATTGAATTTCAATGACCGCAAGATCGGATACAAAACCAGTGGCACGATAAAGCCCATCAGGACCACGCCCACGACCTGCGGTAGCACCGAAGCCATGGGCTGTTGCGACAGTTCAATGCCGCCTTTTAAGCCGATGGCCAGCAGCAAGTAAATCGACAGGGTTTCGTATAGGGCTTCAGGCAGGCGCAAATCTGAGCCAACCAAGCGGGCGAATACCCCGAGCAGGAAGAAAAATATGACAACATCAATCATAAGAACCACATGCTACCAAAGACTGTGCGGTAATAACCCTGTAGCGCAGTCAAGATCGCGCCCACCACGAACCGTCGAGCTGCGCTAGCATCAACCCATGGAGCACGCCGTTGTCTGGTTTAAGCGCGACTTGCGCGTACACGATCACATCCCATTGGCTCAAGCAGCCAAACACGGGCGAATAACCTGCGTCTATTTTATCGAGCCCAGTCTTTGGCGCTCGCCCGATGCAGCCACTCAGCACTATCAGTTCATCCTTGAGAGTCTTCGAGACCTGCATGTGCAACTGGCTCAAATTGGCTTAAAACTAAACCTGATGGTGGGTGAAGCGACCGACTGCCTGAACCGGCTCAGACAAGTCGAACCATTTGACGGACTTTATTCGCATGAGGAAACAGGTAATGCGATTAGTTACGAGCGGGACAAGGCAGTCACACGCTGGTGTCGCGCGCATGACGTTCTCTGGCAACAATTCCCACAGTTTGGGGTGCGTCGAGGATCACATGATCGCGACCATTGGAAAGCCGCCTGGGAAAGTTTCTGTTGCAGGCCTCAAGTGCCCGAACCACAAGGGGCGCATGGAAGTTTGTTACACATAATCGACAAGCCACCGATCGCCAACCAGCTTGGTTTAATAGACTGCGATCCGCCGCAAAGACAGCGAGGCGGACGACAAATGGGCTTACAAACACTCCAGGAATTTTTAAGCAACAGAAGCCAACAGTACCGCGGCGGCATCTCCTCTCCGCTGTCTGCGCCAACCGCTTGCTCAAGGCTTTCGGTCTATTTAAGCTACGGTTGCCTATCAATGCGCGAGATATTTCAAGCAACACACGCTCATATCCAATCATTGCCCGAAGAGCACAGACGTCAAAAACAAGGTCTGCAGTCATTTGTCAGTCGTCTCTACTGGCACTGCCATTTCATTCAAAAGCTCGAAGACGAACCAGAGCTGGAATACCGTAACTTGCACCGCGGCTACGATGGGTTGAGAGAACCCCATTGGTCTGAGGAGCGTTTTGAGGCACTCAGAGAGGGACGCACTGGCTGGCCACTGGTCGATGCGTGCGTGGCGATGATGGCCCAAACGGGTTGGCTGAACTTCAGAATGCGTGCCATGCTGGTCTCGGTCGCAGCCTACCCCCTTTGGCTGCACTGGCAACCAGTCGGGCATTGGCTTGCGCGCCAGTTTCTGGACTACGAGCCCGGCATACACTGGAGCCAAGTGCAGATGCAATCGGGCACCACCGGCATTAACGTGCCGCGTGTCTACAACCCCATTAAGCAGGCACGCGACCAAGATCCTAAAGGCGTATTCGTGCGACGGTGGCTGCCAGCGATGCGTCGCGTACCAGAGGCCTGGGTGTTTGAGCCATGGCGCATGCCAGCCAATTTACAAAGCGTCTGTGGCGTGACCATTGGCCGGGATATTGCTGAGCCAATTTGCGATCTGGAGTCATCCACGCGCGAGGCAAAGCAAAAGGTATTTGCTTTGCGGGCCGATCCACTGATCAAAGCTGAAAAGAAAGCCATCGTGAAGAAACACGGCTCACGCAAGCAACTTGAACCAGCAAAATCTGACGACCTACGTCGGACAAAGTCCACGGCTAAGCGACCCAAGATGGCGCTTGCGAACTCCACTCAACTGACTCTGGATCTCTAGAGATGCGCGGCGTAAAAAAAACCAACCTCCCGCAAAAGACTTGCCTGGTCTGCCAACGACCCTTTACCTGGCGTAAAAAATGGGAAGCGGTCTGGGACGACGTGAAGTACTGTTCCGAGCGCTGTCGTCGCAACTCTAAACCATCCCCACGTCCAATCAGCTCCGGCGGCACAAAATCATGACAGTTATCTACTGGTTTCGACGCGATCGCCGCCTCTCAGACAACCCTGCATTGACCATGGCCATTGCACAGACCCATACCATGGGAGCGAGGCTCTTGCCGGTCACGCTTAGAGAGCCCAACCCAGCAACCCAATGGGGCTTTGCCCGACTTGGCGAGCATCGGCTGGCATTTGAAGCACAATCGCTAACCGGACTTGCCAAAGAACTCCAGCGTCTTGGCAGTAATCTTTATCAGCCTGAAGCACCTGGCATTGACAGCCTGATTGCGCTTGCTCGCGCCTTCAATGCCACGACCATTGTTTGCGAAACCATACATGCGCCACAAGAGCTTAACGAGACTGCAATGCTCAAAGCGGCGGGTTTTAATGTTCAAAGCCTTGAGCAGTCATCTCTATTACCTGAGCAAGCCTTGCCATTTGATGCGGTTAATACTCCGATCGTCTTTAGTGACTTTCGGCGGCAAATCGAGAAAGCCCGGGCCCTGCCGCGTGAGCCACTGCCCGCCCCGGCGACCCTGCCATCGTTGCCAGACCAAATCAGCTTGGCAAGGCCATACACGTCGGATATGCGATTGCCAGTTGTCGATCAGCGCAGCGCCTTCCCTTACCAGTCTGCGCCTTGGCAGGGTGACCAAACGAATGGTCAGCAACATCTTGAGCGCTACTTCGCCGGCCCACTGCCAAGGGTCTACAAAGAAACCCGTAACCAGTTGATTGGCACAGATTACTCAACCAAGTTCTCGCCCTGGCTGGCCGTCGGTGCCATTTCCGCCGCCCAAATTTGGCAAGCTCTGCAACAACACGAAGTCAAGCATGGCGCCAACGACAGTACCTACTGGATCTGGTTTGAGCTTTTATGGCGCGATCATTTTCGCTTGATGATGCGCCGCTTTGGGCGCAAACTTTTCTACCGCCAAGGCTTGGCTAACACCTCCGTAGAGATGCACAAACCCAATCAAGCCGGGTTTAATCGCTGGTGCGCAGGCGAAACCGGCAATGATTTTATTGATGCGGCCATGCGTGAACTTGTCGCCACGGGATATTTATCGAATCGTATGCGTCAGAATGTGGCCAGTTTTTTGATACACGATTTACATGGTGACTGGCTCGCAGGAGCGGCGTGGTTCGAACACTGCTTGGTGGATTTTGATGTGCACAGCAACCAAGGCAACTGGGCTTACATTGCTGGCGTAGGCACCGACCCCCGAGGTGGACGACGCTTTAACCCAGACAAGCAAGCCCAAGATTACGACAGCAAACACGCCTATCGCGACCTCTGGAGTCACAAATGACCACACTTAGATTGGTGCTTGGTGATCAACTCAATCGCCAACATAGCTGGTTCAATAAAATTGACGCTGATGCGCACTACGTCATGATGGAAGTTCGCCAAGAGACTGACTACGTCTTGCACCATGCGCAAAAAGTGTTGGCCGTTTTTGCGGCCATGCGTGCGTTTGCAACAGAACTCAAACAAGCCGGACACACAGTGCACTATTTGGCCATTAACGACCCACAGAACTTGCACGATATCCCCAAAAATTTGGCGCAATTGGCACAAGAGATTGGCAGCACCCTCATCGAGTACCAAGCGCCTGACGAATGGCGCATTGATCAACAGCTGAGCGATTGGGCAAAACAGTCCAGCCTTCAGGTGTCGATGGTCGATAGTGAGCACTTCTTGACTTCACGCACCACCGCCCGCGTCATGTTCAAAGGCCGCAAACGCTGGCTAATGGAGCAGTTCTACCGTAGCCTTCGTCAGCAATATTCGGTCTTGATGCAAGGCGATAGCCCAGCTGGCGGACAGTGGAATTTTGATGCCGAGAACCGCAAAAGCTGGAAAGGTGATCCGCCGGCAGTCAAAGACACAAGACCGTCACACAATCACACCGAGCTTTGGCAGGTGATTGTGGGTGCCGGGGTCAAGACGTTCGGCAATCCACAAGCGGCAGCGTTTCACTGGCCAATCGACCGGGCTGAGTCATTGAAGCAACTCGAGCGTTTTATTGCTCAGGTGTTACCGAATTTTGGTGACTATCAAGATGCCATGCACACGGGGCAGCCGTTTCTATTTCACAGTCTGCTTTCCTTTGCGCTGAACACCAAGATGCTAAGTCCTAGGGAAGTGATCGATGCGGCCGAACAAGCGTGGCAAGAGGGTCGCGCACCGTTGACCTCAGTTGAAGGGTTCGTGCGTCAAATCCTCGGTTGGCGCGAATACGTTCGAGGCGTTTATTGGGCGCAGATGCCCGGATACACCGCAAGCAACGCGCTTGAACACAACGCGAGCCTGCCCGCATGGTTTTGGAGCGGTCAAACCCAGATGCAATGCTTGCGGGAGTCGATTGGTCAATCGCTTGAACATGCTTATGCGCACCACATTCAAAGGCTCATGGTCATTGGCAACTTTGCACTCTTGGCCGGCATTGAACCGCAAGCGCTACACCAGTGGTACCTCGGTGTGTACATCGATGCCTTCGAGTGGGTCGAGGCACCAAACACCCTTGGCATGAGCCAGTTTGCCGATGGCGGTCTATTAGCAACCAAACCTTATGTGTCTAGTGCTGCCTATATCAGCCGCATGAGCAACTATTGCAAAGGCTGCCATTACAACCCCAAGGAGCGAATAGGCGAAGGCGCCTGCCCATTTAATGCCTTGTACTGGGATTTTTTTGATCGTCACACAGAGACCTTCAAGAACAACCCCCGTATTGGGATGGCGTATCGACAGATCGACAAAATGTCCCCTGAACAACGCTCAGCCATTACTGCGCAAGCAAGGATTTGGCGTGACAATCTAGAGAAGCTGTAATGCTCGCACAACCCATGATAGACAACGTGAGGTAAAAAATGGAAGATGCACTAAACGTACTCGGCGAGCCCTTGCAAGCCTGTTCGTACGACCCGTTGACGGGTTATTTTCGAGACGGCTGCTGCAACACCGATGAGCATGACCATGGCACTCACGTGGTTTGCGCCCGGATGACCGCAGAGTTTCTCGCTTTCTCGGCCGAACGAGGCAATGACCTAATTACCCCAAGACCGGAATGGCGTTTTCCTGGACTTAAGGCTGGTGACCGCTGGTGCTTATGTGCACTGCGCTGGAAGGAAGCGTTCGATGCGGGTGTTGCGCCACTGGTCGTGTTGGCAGCCACCCACTGCAAAGTTCTGGAGCATGTGCGCTTTGAAGACCTCAAAGCGCATGCCTATACAGCTGCAACCTAAACATCGGCACGGTGATACACAAGTCTACTAAATACCCGAGAAGCCCAAGAGCACTTGGTCGATCTGTTGAGCCAAGTGGATGTCTTTGCTTGTCACACCCCCGGCATCATGTGTAGTGAGCACCATATCGACCCGATTGTAGACATTGCACCATTCGGGATGATGATCGAGTTTCTCAGCGAGCAAGGCAACCTGCGTCATAAAAGCAAACGCTTGCCGAAAGTCACGAAAATCGATCCTGCACTCAAGCGCAGCGGGTTCATCCGATGTCGCACATCTCTTTTGCCAACGGGGGTCAAGCGACTCGCAAGCGGCATCTAGGTCGTTGTCATTGAACACCACGGACTCTAGCATCGTCGCCCAATCTTATAAAGAAAGATACTAGCCAGTCCGTGCTGATGGGCATGCTGTTCGGACTTGACGTCACGCATCACTTGCGTTTCAGGCACGGCCAATGATCGAGGCAGTTAGCATCAACTCTTCGAGCAGCGCCAACGACACCTTGCCTGACATGCTGTACGGATCAAGCACGGGCTTTTCCGAGTACTTCAGCACCACCGAAGCATTCAGCTTGGCGAGGTTGACGTGCCCCATGGTCCAGCCACCGAAACGTCGCTCCTGAATCTCCTCGTAATGCAACAAAACGACTTCGCTGTGGCGTGGGTCTCGCATAATAATGCTGTAGAGTGCGTTGATCTCAGCCCGACCGCCCTCAATGGCTTGCATAAAGACATCACCACCGTAACAAAGCACGCCCGTGATGCCATTGGCCAGGTTGTAGGCACGGGCTGCAGCCATGATGGACTCGGTTAGCTCGGGCGTGACCTTGCCATCGGCGGCACGGCTTACATACAAAAGACGCACTAACATTACCGATCCTCCTTGGGAATCAATGAAAGGAACTCACGACGCAGGTTTGAGTCCTTTAAAAAACAGCCCCGCATGACCGAATTGATCATTCGACTGCCCATGTCACGTACACCACGCCAAGCCATGCAGTAATGTTTAGCGCTCATGACCACCGCCAGACCATCAGGCTGGGTTTTGCTTTGAATCAGGTCAGCAAGTTGAACCACTGCCTCCTCCTGAATTTGAGGTCGGGTCATGATCCACTCAGCCAGACGAACATACTTCGACAGTCCAATCACATTGGTATGCTCGTTGGGCATAATGCCAACCCAGACATGGCCAATTACCGGACAAAAATGGTGGCTACAGGCACTTCGCACCGTAATGGGACCGACAATCATGAGCTCATTTAAGTGCTCTGCGTTCGGGAACTCAGTGATAGCAGGCAGCTTCGCATAGCGCCCGCCGAACACTTCTTTCAAATACATCTTAGCCACGCGCCGAGCGGTGTTGTTGGTGTTGTGGTCGCTCTCGGTATCAATCACCAGACTATCGAGCACACCTCGCATCTTCTGCTCAACCTCGTCAAGCAAACGCTCGAATTCACCAGGCTCGATGAAATCCGAAATATTGTCATTGGCATGAAACCGCCGCTTGGCTGCTTGCAAGCGGTTACGAATGACAACCGACATCGGGGTTCCGTTCTCTTGCTCAGCCATGCGCGTCACTTTCTCCTGCACGGGCTAAGCAACATAGCACGCCCATTGAATGAATCATGCACCCATCTTACACGGTCAAATAGCGCTGTTTGACGATTATCCCCTCTAGGCTTAGGCAGTTATCAGAGCCGAAGCCCATCCCTGAGGCCTTGCCAAATCAACGATTGCACTACAGCCACTTCTGCATAAAACAAGCCGCCCCCATCCCTGGGTCAAGCGCGTAGTCTTCGAACCCAAAATGCTCATAGGCCGCCCTCGCCTTGGTATTGCCCGACAAAACTTCCAAAGTGAGCTTGCAACAGCCCTGAGCCTTGGCCAATAGCTCCAGGCTCACCAGCAAATTTTGACCAACACCACGTCCACGCCACTGCGGTTTGACCGCAATATCGTGAATATTCATCAGCGGCTTGGCTTTAAACGTGGAATAGCCTAAAAATGCGTTCAAAAGGCCAACCGCTTGCGCTTCATTCCAGGCCATGAGATGCACACCACCATGCGCACCAGCCAAGTCGATGGGCAGGCGGGCTTTGACGTGCTCATCAAGGCCTTGCCCACCGCCCATCGGATCACGCGCATACATATCGAGCAAATCAATCCATGCGCTTGCCTCCCAAGGCTGTGCAAAGTCCACTGGTTTAACCACGATATCGGCAACTTCGTTGAGATTGCTCATGCGATGACTAACTCCTTGTTTCGTCGCAATACAGTGAAACAATGTTGTACTTCATGCGAAGATAGTACCAATTGTGATGGCCTCTCCAATGCCGTTGTCCATCGCTTTGAGAACACCCAAGGAGACCGAAATGGACTTGAAATTGAAAGGCAAACACGTGCTCATTACTGGCGGCAGCAAAGGCATTGGGTTTGCCTGTGCACAGGCCTTTGCAGAGGAAGGCGCGCGCGTGAGCCTCGTCTCACGTGACCTGGCCAACCTGAAAACGGCTCAGACCAAACTGCTCGAGCAGTTTGCCCATGCCGAAGTCGCCGTCTACAGCGCTGACCTCATCGACCATCACGCGGCTCAGGCGGTGCTAGACAATGCACAAGCTCACTTCGGTGACATCGACGTCCTGGTCAACTCGGCCGGAGCAGCCAAACGCACACCAGCGGCAGAACTGACGCCCCAAGCATGGCGTGCCGCAATCGATGCGAAGTTTTTTACCTACATTAACACCATGAATCCGGTTGCCCAACAAATGGCTAAACGTGGTCGTGGTGCGATTGTCAATGTCATCGGCGCAGGCGGTAAAACGGCCGCTCCAGTGCATTTGCCCGGCGGAAGCGCCAATGCTGCCTTAATGCTGGCAACAGCTGGCATGGCCGCGGCATTCGGCCCACAGGGTGTCCGCGTGAACGCAGTCAATCCAGGTCAAACGTTGACAGAAAGGCTTAAAGAAGGCCTACAAGCGACCTGCAAGCAAGAAGGCATTGACATGGACGAGGCACTGAAGCGGGCAACGGCCAGGATTCCACTTGGCCGATTGGCTAGCGCGCAAGAAATTGCGCAAGCGGTGGTGTTTTTGGCTTCCGATCAAGCCAGCTACATCACTGGTGTGAACATCAGCATGGATGGTGGGTCGGCGGCCTGCGTGGTCTAGTCTGCCCAAGCGCAGCCAAACCGCTCGCGCAAGGCATCGAGCTGACTGCGCGCGAGCGGCTGCACTGAGCGCTCAGCATCAATCCATAAGCGAGCGGTTTGCTCTAGCTCTTCGAGCACAGCCATTGCATTGGACAAGTCTCGATGCCAAACCTGGGGTCCAAGCCGATCACACATCACAGCGCGCAGCAGAACGCCTTTGGTCTGCATGGCCTCGATGCGTTGAACCACTTCCTTGACGACTGATTCGTGCCCTGGCACGGCATAGCCCACCAAGGGTGCGGGACCAACTTTCATCACCTGATATGGTGTGATCGGCGGCAAGATACTCGATGCTTTCCAGACCCCAAGTAGCGTTAACAACACGAGGTGATGGGAATGCGTGTGAATCACCGCATTGGCTTCAGGCTGGGCACTATAGATCGCTCGATGCAAAGCAATTGTTTTACTGGCTCTGTCACCATATCTCTGGTGACCATCCAAGTCGACTGCTGACATTCGATGTGCTTGCAGTTGCCCCAGGCTTGCATCGGTCGGTGTAATCAAATACCCCGAAAACTGCTCTGTTTGCACTCGGACACTGATGTTGCCAGTGGTGCCATGCACATACCCACGTGCATGAAGGCTCGCACCAGTCTGTATGATTTTTTCTGCGTAAGGCAATAGCGTTTGGGTCAAATCCGGGTAGTTCATTTAACCAGCACCTCAAAAGCACGGGTAAAGAAATCCACCCCCCCGAAATTACCTGACTTCAGACTAATATGAATCGGCATTGAATCGCTCCCAATCCTGGCAACCCCGTGACACCAAGGCACGCCCGGATCGATTTGCTGTCCTATACGCAACTGTTCAATACCCAAGGCCTGCACAACTGCGCCCGATGTCTCGCCACCTGCCACAATGATCTGACCAACACCAGCCTGTACCAAGGCGCAAGCAATGCCAGCCAACCAACTTTCCACCATTTCGCCAGCATGCATCGCACCAAGCGCGGCCTGAACCTTTACAAGTTGCTCTGGCGTGGTGGTCGAATAGACCAGCACCGGCCCATATGCCAACGCCTCTCGCGCCTGCCGGCGATACATCTCAAGGCTCGCTGTATCTTGACTCAACAGCACAGGATCCAAAGCGATGGCTTGCCCACCTCGGTCGATGAAATCAGCGACCTGCGCCTGAGTGGCTCGCGAGCAGCTACCGCAGACGATGGCGCGATTGCCAACTGGATTGGGCAATCGCGCTGCCAACACGTTGGGTTCGATGCCAAAGTTTGCTGGTAAGCCGATGGCCAGACCCGAGCCGCCAGTTACCATTTTTAGACCAGCCGAGGCTTTACCAATGCGCAGTAAATCGTCATTGCCAACCGCATCAACAATCGCAATGCCCACACCCTGTTGTTCGAGCTCTTCAAAGCGTTTAGCAACAGCTTCGGCACTATGCGTGGTGGCGCGATAACTGACCAGCCCAACCTCATGCCTAGTCTGGGGCTTTAAAACCCGCACCAGGTTGGGATCTAGCATGGGCGTCAAAGGATGGTCTTGCATGCCGCTCTCATTGAGGAGCACGTCACCCACGAACAAGTAACCCTGGTACACCGTGCGCCCGGCGTCAGGGAACGCTGGCGTGGCGATGGTGAAACTCGCATCGAGTGCTTTCATCAAAGCATCCGACACAGGACCAATGTTGCCTTGGTCGGTGGAATCGAATGTGGAACAGTATTTAAAATAAATCTGTGTGGCCCCCTGCGCCTGCAACCAAGCGAGCGCATCCAAAGACTGCGCAACCGCCTGTTCAGGCGCGATTGTTCGCGACTTAAGGGACACCACGACCGCATCAACCGACTCTGTCAGCCCCTCTTTTGGTACGCCCACCGTTTGCACCACGCGCATACCGGCGCGAACCAGGTTGTTGGCCAAATCAGTGGCACCGGTAAAGTCATCAGCAATACAACCCAAGCAAATCGAACTCACGGCAGCAATCCTCTGCTTTTTGTATGGTTATTAAGTGGCACTAAAGTATGCCCCACTTCAGCGCAGATTGCATGCGGCGTGGCGTCCAATGACGGGGGCCAGGACAGGCTAACCTTAAACCACTCAAAAAAACGGGCTTGCCAACGGCAAGCCCATCGAACCGCGCATCAGCAATGCGCGATTTACTTATCTAACGTGACTGTTACGCCGCTCGCACCCGCATTGAGCTGGATACCCTGGGTCGTGCCCTTCAGTGTCATGATGACGCCATTTTGGTTCTTGAGTGTCATGTTACCCACACCGCCACCGAGCGCAACCGAATCGGACAATCGGGCATAGATACCGGCAAACTGGGATACGTCGGTCATGTCATAAACATCACCAACCGCCGAAAACTTGGATATGCCGATATTGGCGCCAAGACTCATGCCACCAATTTTAAAGGGATACTTCTTACCTTCAAATGTCAGCACACCGCCACCGTCACTGCCGCCAACGATTAAGCCGAACTGCGTTTCGTCGATACTGACTTGCGCCACTGGCTTCTTGGGCGTTTCAGCCACTGCGCCACCAGCCAGGATCAATGCACCGACTGCCGCCAAGGAGCCAACCCAGCGTTTCATGGAAAGTGAGGTCATTTATTGTTTACCTTTATGTTGAAAATTTTCGTACGTTGTTGACTGACGAGTTACTTTTTGTCGAAATAGATGTTGATGCCACCAGCACCAACGTTAAATTGAACGCCCTTCGCAGTTGCCTGCAGGATTAAAACTACACCCTTAGCGTTCTTCAACTGCATACCACCCTCGCCACCACCTAGTACCGCCTGTCCGCCGGTGGCCAGATAGTTACCAGGAAAGTCCTCGATGTTCTTTAAGTTGTAGACCTCGCCAGAAGCCTCAAGCTGTGAAGCACCGATGTTGCCACCAAGACTCAAGCCGCCGAGTTTAAAGTTATAGGTCTTACCGTCGAAAGTCAGTTCACCACCACCAAAACTACCCCCGATAATAAAACCGACTTGGGTTTGATCGATCTTAACGGTGCCACTAGGCTTCATGGCTTCGGCTGAAGCAACGCCACCCAAGACAACCGTCGAGCCGATCACGGCAGCAGCAAGCAAAGACTTCAACTTCATTGGAATTCTCCTAAACGTAATCAGACGTTAGGGCATCAAACATAACGCCTTAACTCGTTACAGCACTATTACTTTAACTGTCAATTATGTCAATCGAATTAAGACTTTTGGCCTCTAAACCGATCCTATTAGCCATGGAAACTCTCAAAACTCATGCCACCAAGCCATGTCACCAACTCTCGCCACTTCTATTGGTACGGGCCGACCGGTGACGCTGAACCGCATATCGGGACAAAAGGGTGTGTGCAGAGCACTTAAGGATCTGTCGAGCCTAGTCAGTACCCGTGCGCTCTGTTAAAAACCAAACATCGAGTCAACTTCGGATTAAAACGAACATGAGCATGCTATTTAGCCCGATCAACATCGGGAAAACCAAACTGGCTAACCGTATCGTCGTGGCCCCCATGTGCCAGTATTCCGCCGTCGATGGCGATGCCACCGATTGGCACATGATGCACTTGGGCAACATGGCGATGTCCGGGGCCGGCTTGGTGATTCTCGAGGCCACTGCCGTCGAGCCGCAGGGTCGGATTACGCCGGGATGCTTGGGACTCTGGAACGACAGCAACGAGGCCGCACTGGCTCGGGTGTTGCAAGCAGTGCGAGCGGTCTCAAACACGAAGCTTTTCATCCAGCTTGCCCATGCGGGCCGCAAGGCTGCGAGCGCACGGCCCTGGGAAGGTGGGCAGCAACTGCCCGAGGCCGCCACGACTTGGCAAACGGTTGCACCCAGCGCACTCCCTCACAATGAAACCGAGATTGCGCCGTTAGCGCTGGACCAAGCTGGCCTAACACGCATTCGAGAGGCTTTTGTTGACGCCGCAAAAAGAGCCGAACGCCTGGGCTTGGATGGCATCGAGCTACATGCTGCGCACGGCTACTTGCTGCATCAGTTTCTCTCGCCGCTGTCCAATCAGCGTGTCGACGAGTATGGTTGCAGCCTTGAAAACCGGATGCGGTTTGTCCTCGAGGTATTTGAAGCCATTCGAAGCGCAGTAAGCCCCAACTTCACGCTGGGCATTCGAATTTCGGCCAGCGACTGGGTCGAGCATGGCTGGAACGTTCAGGAAAGCATTGAACTCGCAAAATCCATCAAAGCGCTGGGTTGCGACTTTATTGATGTCTCGAGCGGCGGGGTCTCAAGCGCTCAGAAAATCAAACTCGAGCCCGGCTATCAAGTCCCCATGGCACGAGCCATCAAGGCGGCCGCTGGCATGCCGACCATGGCAGTCGGGCTTATTACCGAGCCTGAGCAGGCTGAAGAAATCCTGCAAGCCGGGGACGCTGACATGATCGCCTTGGCACGCGGCATGCTTTATGATCCACGTTGGGGCTGGCATGCTGCAGCCACGCTCGGGGCGACAGTCAGCGCACCACCACAGTACTGGCGATCTCAACCGCGCGAGCTTAAGCATCTGTTTGAAAACGCCAGCGTGGGACAACGATAGCAATCAGTGCAAGCGGCGGCTTAATCGCGGAAATTGTTGAACTGCAGCGGGCGTTCAACTTCGACCGTTTTAAGCAAAGCGATCGCCGCTTGCAGATCGTCACGCTTTTTGCCAGTCACGCGCAACTTGTCACCGTTGATCTGCGTGTCGACTTTGGTTTTGGCGGCTTTAAGGGCGGCAACTAGCTTTTTAGCAGTAGGCTGATCAATCCCTTGCTGGACTGTTACCACCTGGCGCGCCCCACCAAGATTTTCGATCGGGTCAGCTGCATCCAGACATCGGACATCAATGCCACGGGCGCTGACGCGCGCGCGCAGGACATCCATCATCTGCTTAAGTTGAAAGGCACTCGGTGCATGCTGCGTAATTACATACTCATTGAGCTCAAACTTGGCGTTTGTGCCCTTGAAGTCAAAACGGTTAACCAGCTCCCGGTTAGCCTGATCAACCGCGTTCGTCAGTTCGTGCTTTTCCACTTCCGAAACCACATCAAACGATGGCATTGCTTTATCCCTTTCTCATGGATTAACACCTGTGCATGCAAAAGGTTTAACCTGTGCATCATTTCATCAGGCAGGCAGATCGCGATTGAAATCATGGCTGATATCACAGGCACGCTTACCCAAATCTTTGTATATCCTATCAAATCTTGTGCCGGCGTGGCGCTTAGCCAATCCATTCTCACGCCGCTGGGCCTGGCACACGATCGCCAGTGGCTGATTGTCGATGATAAGGGGCAGTTTCAAACCCAACGCCAGATTCCGCACCTGGCGTGGATCGAGCCCGAGATTGGCGAGATTTGTCTTGGGCTAGCTGCGCCAGGCCTGCCAACCATCAGCGTGCCATTTGCCGGGCGCCAAGCCAATCAAATCACGGTAAACATTTGGAATGACAGACTGCCTGCACTAGACATGGGGGACACGGCTGCCCGCTGGCTCGATGAGTTTCTTGAGATACCAGGCCGACATTTTCGTCTGGTGCAGTTTGACCCTCAGCAAAATAGGTTTTCCGACAGTGCCTGGAGCGCACCGACCCCGGCAGGCCTGCAGTTTGCCGATGGATTTGCCGTCAATGTTCTTTCCGAGTCGAGCTTAAGACAGTTCAACGAGCATTTGATGGAACACGGCGCCGAGCCAGTGGACGCTAGGCGATTTCGGCCGAACTTGGTCATTGATGGGCTGGCGGCCCACGATGAAGATTTGCTAAAGACTCTGCATTTTGAGGTTGGCACGCTAACGCTGGCGCTTGAACTCGTCAAACCATGTCCTCGCTGTCAAATCCCCGATATCAATCCGGACACCTCCATCAAAGAGCACGAGATTGGGGAGGTGCTGGCCAGCTATCGTCGCCTGCCGTCGATGGACCACGCCGTGTGCTTCGCGATGAACGCCGTGGTTCGCTCAAACGCCATGGGTGAGTTAGCCATTGGCATGCCCTTTCGTGCACACTACCGAATGGAGAGTCTATGACAATGCCTGGGAAATGCTGGATCAGAGTATTTTTTATCGCACTGTGCATGACGGTTTTTCCAATCGTTGCCGCACAGGCAAACAATGACAACATGGCGCTGGTGCGCCAGCAACTGCATCGTCCCGTGCCGGGTGGGGTGGCCGTTGTGCCAGTGATGTCACGTGCGGATTCAGCCGCAGCACCCGAGGTGTATCTTAACGACCACCAAGTGCTTGTCTTGCCAGACGAAAACTCGTGGTGGGCGGTGGTTGGTATTGCCCTAGACACCAAACCAGGTACCCTATCTTTGACAATCAACACCTCGCAGGGCAGTCAGAGATCAGTGCCAATTGAAATCAAGCCATTCCAATATAAAAGCCAGCACATCACACTCAAAGACCGAGCGATGGTTAGCCCTGCGCCCCAGACACTTGAGCGTATTAAATTGGAACTAGACGAACAACGTGCGGCCTATGCAATCTATAGCGACACTGTGCCATCTAACTTGATCTTCGATCCGCCGGTGCCAGGACGCCAATCCAGCCCATTCGGGCTTCAGCGTTTTTTTAACGGCGAGCAGCGCAACCCGCACTCTGGACTTGATTTCGCTGCACCAACCGGCACACCCGTAAAATCCCCCGCCGATGGTCGGGTGCTATTGATCGGTGACTACTACTTCAACGGATTGACAATTTTTATCGATCACGGCCAAGGTGTCATCAGCATGTTCTGTCACCTTTCACAGATCGAGTTGCTACCAGGCGATATGGTTAAACGCGGTGACAAAGTAGGTCTAGTTGGCAATACGGGGCGCTCGACAGGACCACACCTGCACTGGAATGTCAGCATCAATAACGCTCGTGTAGACCCTGCTTTATTTCTGCGCCGTTCGCGGCAATAAAACCTGCAACTCAGCCACTACTCCTTGGGCTTGAACGGAAAGCCCGAGAACATCGCCCTTGTCTGATCTTGCATCTGATCCTGCATCTGAACGAACATATTTTTGCTTTGATCGACGTAATTGTTCATCATCGTTTGCAACATCGGCGCTTGCATTTTCATGAACTGAGTCCACGCCTCTGGGCCGAACTTTGCGCCGTATAACGTTTGGGACTGTTCAGTGACACGGTCCTGAATTTCTTTGAAGGCTTGCAAGTTTTTTTCGAGATACGCCCCCATCATGCCCTGCATGGCGTGACCGTAAAACCGGATGATCTGGGCTAGCATCTCTGATGAAAACATGGGGACACCACCACTTTCCTCTTCCAAAATAATTTGCAAGAGAATGCTGCGGGTGAGTTCTTCACCTGACTTGGCATCGACAGCTTTGAAATTCTCGTTCGCCAGCACAAGCTGCTTGACGTCTGACAGCGTGATGTAACTGCTCGTCTGGGTGTCATACAGACGGCGATTCGGATACTTCTTGATAATACGGATAGAGTCTGCTGCCTTTTTATCTGTCATTGTCTTTCCAAGTTGTCTAGCACTCGTGCTTGGTCACCACACCGTTGAATGGCGATCAAGCCCTGGTGCGCCAAGCTTAACCCATGTGCAGGCCGCCGTTCAAAGAGAAGTCTGCCCCAGTCGCAAAACCCGCATCGTCCGAAGAAATCCAAGCCACGATGGATGCAATTTCAGAGGGTTCCCCGAGCCGCTTGACCGGAATGGTCGCCACGATTTTCTCAAGAACATCTGGGCGAATGGCGCGCACCATGTCCGTGCCAATGTAACCAGGCGACACGGTATTGACAGTCACGCCCTTACTGGCGACTTCCTGTGCCAAGGACATCGTAAAGCCGTGGATCGCAGCCTTGGCCGTGGCGTAATTGGTTTGACCAAACTGCCCCTTTTGTCCGTTGACTGAACTGATATTCACGATGCGACCCCAGCCCTGCTCAACCATTTCGTCAATGACTTGCTTGGTGACATTAAACAGACTGTTCAAATTGGTGTCCATCACAGCGCGCCAGTCATCTTCGCTCATTTTACGGAAGACCCCGTCGCGGGTAATGCCAGCGTTATTGACCAGCACCGACACCGTGCCATGATCTTCCTTGACTTTCTTGAAAGCAGCCACGGTTGAATCCCAATCGGATACGTTACCCACTGAAGCATAGAACTTAAATCCCTGCTCGGCCTGCTCCTTGATCCATCGCTCGTAGTCACGGCTAGGACCACAACCAGCCACAACCGTCATACCCTCTTTGGCCAAGCGCTGACAAATCGCTGTTCCAATGCCACCCATACCACCGGTTACGTAGGCAACTCTTTTTTCCATGGTTATCTCCCTTCTTAAAAGTCTCTTTTATTAATATTTATCGGTCTGCATCAAACTGCAACAACCGCTCAATCGAACTCAAACCGCCCTAACTTTGACGTAACTGCCAGGTGCTTCTTCCAACACTGGGTATTGCGCGTTACCGAGTTGCTTTTTAGCTTTCACACGGCGCCCTGCCTCAAGCTTGAGCCAATCGACGTAATCAGGCCACCAACTACCCGGCCGCTCAGCGGCTGAGTCAAACCAATCTCCAGGCGGTGCGTCTAGAGGTACATCAGATACCCAGTAATGGCGCTTATTCTTGGATGCCGGGTTGATCACGCCAGCGATATGACCTGAGGCACCCAACACGAAGCGCTTCTCGCCGTTTAACAAGGCCGCTGAGTGATACGCTGTCTGCCATGGAACGATGTGGTCTTCCTTGGATGCCATGAGGTAAGCCGGCATATTGACTTTTCCGAAATCAAGTTTTTGCCCACAGACCTTGACTTTGCCCGGCACGCACAAGTTGTTTTCAATGTAGGCATTGCGGAAATACCAAGTAAAAAACGGCCCGGACAAATTGGTGCTGTCACTGTTCCAGTACAAAAGATCAAACGGCACGGGCGATTGGCCCTTCAAGTAGTTCGAGACCACATAATTCCAGACCAATTCATTCGGACGCAAGAAGGAAAACGTACTCGCCAGCTCTCGAGCCGTCATCAAACCACCCGCGCCAATCGCGCTCTCGCGCATACGCGCATGAGGCTCGTTGGCGAATACACCCAACGCGCCCGTGTCGACAAAGTCCAGCATCGTAGCCAACAGCGTCAAAGACGAAACTTTGGCCTGACGGCGTGCAGCAAGAACCGCAAGCCCCGTCGTTAGCATGGTGCCACCAACACAAAAACCCAACACATTAATTTTGCTCTGACCGCTAACCTCAGTGGTCACCTCGATCGCCTTGATGATTCCATCTTCGATGTAGTCATCCCACGTCGCATTTTGGATGCCGTCAGTATCTTGCGGCAAGGGGTTGCGCCAAGACACCATAAAAACCGTGAAACCTTGGGCAACCAGATAAGCAACTAAAGAATTCTCGGGTTGCAGATCAAATATGTAAAACTTATTGATGCAGGGAGCCACCATCAACAATGGCCGCTGGTAGACAGTTTCGGTCGTTGGCGAATACTGGATTAGCTGCAGATATTTGTTTTCGAATACCACCGCACCCGGCGTGACCGCCAGGTTGCTGCCCACCTCAAACACACTCTCATCGGTCTGAGTGATGCGACCTTTTTGTAAGTCTGTGAGGAAATTTCCAATGCCCGCTTGCAGCGTTTCGCCACCAGAATCAATTAAGGCTTGCTGCGCCTCGGGGTTGGTCGCCAAAAAGTTAGCGGGCGACATGGCATCGACCCACTGCGACACAGAAAAGCGTAACTGGTCTTTAACATCAGGCTCAACGTCGGCGGCATTAACCAATTGCTTCATGGCACTGCCAGACAACAGGTAAAGGTGGGCCATGAGAGAGTGCATTGGACTGGCGTGCCATGCCACATCGGCAAACCGGCGATCCTTGATCTCAGGCAATTCGCCCTTGGCTGCTGCCTGTGCCAACGCTTGCCACTGCTCTACGAACTGCTGTTGAATTTGTCCGAGCTCGGACTGATCCATCCCGGGGGGAACACCCCAGGGGGTGGGGAATGATGAACTCACGACGCGTTTACCTCCGTTTTGACAAGCACGCTGGCACTTACTTATTCGATCGTGCGCCCTCCTGTGGCGCTTGTCAATGGTAGTAACCCAAGGCGTCAGGAGTGTGTCAGCAGACAAGCCTGTTCATGTCAGCCACGCCACCGTTGCCATGCGCCCAGTCTGACCATCACGTCGATAACTAAAAAACCGGTCAGCCTCATCACTAGCTGTACACAAACCGCACCAAGCAACCGAATCGGCACCGTGATCAAGCAATAGGTATCTTGCAATCGCAGGCATGTCACACAGCCACTTGTGCGGCGCAACATCACTCTTGAAGTAGTGAGCAAGTGCTGGGTGTTTATCCAAAAAAGCCTGCCTCACTTCGTCACCGACCTGAAAGGCGGTGGGGCCGATGCAAGGGCCGATCCAGGCGCGCCACGTGCCAAGCGGTTCAGTTTGACTGGCCATTGCTTGAACCGTGGCGCTTAAAACGCCATTGGCCAGCCCCCGCCAGCCGGCATGCGCCAGCCCCAACACCGTGCCGGCATCATTGGCCAGCACAACCGGCATGCAGTCAGCCGTCAAAATGCCAAGCACCTGACCAGGCCGAGCGCTCACCAATGCATCTGCCTCAGTCACCGCCTCCAAGTTCACTTTGCCCGTGTCCATCACACAGGTGCCATGCACCTGTGTGACCCACACGGGCGCAGCCGGCAACCATTGCGCCAAGCGCTCCCGATTGGATCTGACGTGGGCCGGATTATCACCCACGTGATCACCCAGGTTAAGCGAATCAAAGGGCTTGCTGCTCACACCATGATGGCGCGTCGTGCAAAACCCCTGCACCTTCGGGCTAAATCCTTCGAGCGGGATCCACTTGCTGCTCATCAGGGCCTGCCCTCAGACCAATCGATTTGGCGCAAGACTGACTGTAAATCGGCAGGCAACGGACTTTCAAACGCAACCCATTGCTCTGTGGCTGGATCCACAAATGACAAAGACTCAGCATGCAGCATTTGACGTGCTACACAGGCTGGTGTTTTGCCCCCATAAAGAACATCGCCGATCAGGGGATGATTCAGGCTGGCCAAATGAACCCGTATCTGATGGGTGCGCCCGGTCTCCAAGCGGCAACTGATCAAACTGACGGGCAACCCTTGCAGCTTGCCAGAACACAACTTGGTTACATGAGTGATCGCCGGCTTGGATAAACCCGAAGGGCTCACTGACATGCGTACCGGAACCCGAGGATCTCGGCCAATGGCACGATCAACGGTCAATTGATCCATGTCCAGCCAGCCATGGGCCAAGGCCCGATAAAGGCGCTTGACCGATCGGTCTTGCAACTGCCGCACCAAGTGCGTTTGGGCTGTTTGCGTCTTGGCAACCACCATCAAGCCGGTCGTGTCCTTATCCAGACGATGCACAATCCCAGCGCGGGCCACACCGCCCAGCTCAGGATAACGATATAAAAGCCCGTTTAATAATGTCCCGCGCCAATTACCAGCGCCTGGGTGCACCACCAAACCCGCCTGCTTATCAACCACCAGCCAATGATCGGACTCGTCGATGACATGAAACGCAATATCTTCTGGCTCAAAAGCCAAAGCTTGGTCGCTAGGCTGCACTTGAACGAGAACTTCATCACCGCAGCCAACAACCTGAGTTTGCCGATTGCTCAGAACACCATTGACCTGCACATGACCCGCCTCGATCCAGCCCTGTATTCGAGCGCGAGAGTGATCTGGTATCAGCAGGGCCAGAACCTTGTCCAACCGCTGGCCGGCGTGATCCTGGTCAAGAATAAATCGCAAAGCATCCCCATCGATCGCCACCGCGGCGCTGTCAATATCATCGAGTAGGTTTTTGGGCTGTACCATTCTTGGCGAAGTCCTATAATCGGATTCAATGCTAACACTCCAAAGCACCCGCGCCCCCAATGACTGACTGTTGCGACCGATCGTTTTATGCCAACAAAACCGCCTGGCTCGGCATATTGTTGCTGGTCATCAGCTTGGCTTTATCTGGCTGCTCTTCTTTTGGTGGAGAGGAATACGATGAAACCGCAGGCTGGTCCGTGGAGCGTCTCTACCAAGATGGCAAAGAGGAAATGAACGCGGGCAACTGGAGCACGGCCGGCCAGCGCTTTACCGCTGTGGAAGCCCGCTACCCGTTTGGGCCATTTGCACAGCAGTCGCTGATCAATCTGGCCTACGTCCAGTGGAAGCAAGGTGAGCCAGAGATGGCATTGGCGACGATTTCGCGATTCCAGCGCCAATACCCCAATCACCCCGGCAGTGACTATATGTTGTTTTTGCGGGGGCTCATTTTGTTTACCCCTCCAAGCTCTAGGCTAGCTTTTCTAACGCAGCAGGACCCGGCCGAGCGGGATCCGCGTGCCCTGCGTGAGTCATTTGCTGCGTTTGAAGAACTGATCACACGCTACCCACAGAGTCGCTATGCCGATGACGCCAGAAAACGCATGAGCTGGCTGGTTAACACCATGGCAGAGCACCAAGTACATACCGCTCGTTTTTACTATGAGCGCGAAGGCTATGTGGCTGCCATTAACCGCGCTCAAACCGTACTGACCGATTACGAAGGTGTACCTGCTACTGAACAAGCGCTTTACATCATGATGATGTCCTACCAGAAGCTTGACATGCCTGATATGTCCAAAGACGCTGAGCGTGTGCTGTTGACTAACTTTCCCAATACGCAAATCATCGCCAAAGGCTTGCCCAAAACCGAATACAGTTGGTGGAATCCGCTGGGATACCTCTAAGCCTTCGGGTTTGCTTGTTGTTTGTCTGAAATAAAGGCCAGCGCCTCTTGCTGATCTCGGGCGCGCTTAAATGGCGGCAGGCCTTGCCACAGAGATCTGCCATAAGGCTTGTCAACCAGACGGGTATCACCCACCACCAGCACTCCCCAATCGAGCTCACTGCGAATGAGTCGACCTGCACCCTGTTTTAAGGCAATCGCCGCTTCGGGCACCTGCAAGGACATAAAGGGGTTACCACCTTGGTCTCGACACGCCTGCAACCTGGCTTCCAGTATCGGGTCATCTGGCGGTGCAAACGGCAGCTTATCAATGGCCACCAAGCTCAGGCGTTGACCAACCACATCCACCCCCTCCCAAAAGCTGGCACTGCCAATCAACACAGCATGAGTCTGCTCTCGAAAGGCATCGAGCAAGGTCCGCCGAGGCTGCACACCCTGTTGCAGGATCGGCCAATCAATGCCTTGCTCCTCGTAAATCTGTTTTAGGGCAACAGCCGCACTCTGCACAGCGCGCAAGGTAGTGCAAAGAATCATGGCGTTGCCTTCACACGCTTGAATCAGTGGCCATACCCAAGCCACAAACGCATCGGTGTAATCAGGGCTTTGCACAGCAGGCAAATGCCTGGGGACGCACAGTAGCGCTTGTTGTCCATAATCAAAGGGCGAGGCCTGTCGATGGGTCTGAGGATCGCTTAACCCCAAGCGCTCAATGAAGTGACTGAAATCCCCCTTAACCGACAGCGTTGCCGATAAAAACACCCAGGCTTGCCCCGCCTGGCGTTCGGCGCTAAATGCCGCGGCAATTGAAAGCGGCGCGACATTCAAGCGGACGCTGCCAGCCATGGCTTCAAGCCAATAAACACGCTGCGGGTCAGTCTGCTGAGCGCTGCCACCACACTGTTCAAGCCAGTGTGTAAAACGTTCCAGGACGGTTTCAGTGGTTCTTGCAAGGGCTGCCAAATCGAGGTGGCGTTCAGCATTTTTCTGCAGTGCCTGCTCTAAGTTGGTCAGCGATTGAGCAACCTGTTGCATCGCCACCAAACTGTCACCATGCTCGGCAAAGTCCTGTGGCACACCACGCCGATTGCTGCGTTGTTGCACCCACTCCAAGCTGAGCCGCCACTCTTTGAGCGCATTCGACAACTCACCACTCAACTCACTCCACCGGACGGCTTCACGAGCATGCGCCAATCCGGCAACTTCGGATTGCTTCGCCAAATCCGCCAATTGCGCGCTTGAGAGCATTTGCCCCAGAAACCGGGTCGCAACCGCCGGTAATTGATGTGCCTCATCAAACACCACCACATCGGCCTGCGGTAACAGATCCGAAATACCCTGCTCGCGCAACGCTGCATCAGCCATATACAGTGCATGGTTAATCACCACCAAGTCAGCATCCTGAGCCTGACGGCGCGCTTTGTACACAAAACATTCCTGCACATTCGGGCAGTCTTGGGCCAGACAGTTCTCGCGAGTCGAGCTGACCCGGTTCCAGATATCAGCGTCCTCAGGCACCGAAGATAACTCGCTGCGGTCACCAGTCTTTGATGATTGGGCAAACTGCCTGATCTGACGCAGCCAGATGACCTCACCTCTGGATGTCAGGGCCTGTGGGTCGTCATGCAAGCGCTGCAAGTAATAGTGGCAAACATAGTTCGCTCTACCCTTGAGGATCGCAATGCTTAAGGGCACCTTCAGCACATCGCGCACCGCTGGCAGATCTTTATTGAACAACTGGTCCTGTAATGTTCTTGTCCCGGTCGATACAAGCGTCTTGACCCCAGACAGCACCGCGGGCACTAAATAGGCCCAGGTCTTGCCAATCCCGGTACCCGCTTCTGCCACCAAGACGCCACGCTCATCAATCACTGACTCGATTGCGTGCGCGAGCTCTATTTGCCCCGCGCGCGCTCGATAGTTTGGCAAAGACTGCGCAAACTTGCCATGCTCGCCAAAGACATCTTGTAGATCGCTCAATCAGCCAATTCCTGCAATGCCTTCACGACTGTCTGCATGCGCGCCTCTAAATCCACTGATGACAGCCCAGTCTCGGCCAGCGCCACAACCTCGTTATCAAACAGCACTTGATAACCGTCCATTTGACTGGCAACGACCTTGAGCCTGTCAGATTGCGCTTTGATTTTGCCAATCAATGCACCGGTCTGCTTTGGATCAGGATGCGGCAAAGACACCATTAGCGTGAGCCCTTGGTTTGTCAGTAAACGGAACCTGAACTGACCCGCCTCGTCTTTAAACTGCACCAGTTTGGATCCCTTGCGCTTGGCTTTGCCACCCTGTTCTGAGGATGGCGATAAACCCCCGCCAAGGCCCACAGCTGCTCGCAACTGCTCCATGAAAGGACTGGCAATTGAACGGGCCTTTTTTGCACCGGCCTGCAACACATCTTCGATTTCATCAGGTCTGGCCATTAACGCCTCGTAGCGCTCACGCATTGGCCCAATCTGCGCCTCAATGACCTCAACCAGTTGCGCCTTGGCCTCACCCCAGCCCAAGCCCTCTTGTAATGCTTGAATGTAGCCCTGAGTTTGCTGCTGACTAGCAAAAGCTTGGTATATGGGCAAAAGGTTAGAAGAGAATGGATCTTTGGGCTGACCTGGCTCGAGCGAATCGGTCACGATACGAGCCACCGCGGTCTTGATGGCTTTCGCACCACCCTCAAACAAGGCGATGGTGTTGTTATAACTCTTTGACATTTTGCGACCATCTAGGCCTGTGAGTGTCGCCACCTCGTCATCAATCACCACCTCTGGCAATACAAACCATGGCTCTTTGTGCGAGCCTGAGCTTGCATACAGGTGATTAAACCGTTGTGCAATGTCTCTGGCCATCTCAAGATGCTGCACCTGGTCACGACCAACTGGCACCTTGTGTGCGTTAAACATCAGAATATCGGCTGCCATCAGGATTGGATAAGAAAACAATCCCATCGTCACGCCATCGTCGTCGTCCTCGCCCTTGTCACGATTGGCATCGACTGCAGCCTTGTAGGCGTGGGCTCGATTCATCAAACCCTTGCCCGTCACGCAGGTCAACAGCCAAGACAACTCAGGGATTTCTGGAATATCTGACTGGCGATAGAAATGCGTGCGCTCAGGATCCAGACCAGCCGCAAGCCAAGTCGCGGCGATCTCTAGTCGGGAACGCGCGATTCGGGCAGGGTCCTCACACTTAATGAGTGCGTGGTAATCCGCCAAAAAGAAGAACGCATCCACGTTGGGGTCGAGCGCTGATCGGACCGCTGGTCGGATGGCGCCGACATAATTGCCCAAGTGAGGTGTGCCCGTGGTGGTGATACCGGTTAAGACTCTGGTTTTCATCAGGATTAACAACTATAAAGTGACAGTGGCTCGGCGTTCAGACTCAAGATACTCTCGCGACTGCATTTCTAGAATACGCGAGACGGTGCGTTGAAACTCGTTGGCCATGGGCCCCACAGTGTAGAGCTGCTCCGGTTGGCAAGCCGCAGACATGATCAATTTCACCCTATGGTCATAAAACACATCGACTAGCCAAGTAAAGCGCCTCGCCTCTGACGCCTGGCGTGGCCCCATTTCAGGCACATCTGAAAGAATCACGGCATGAAACCGGTTGGCCAACTCCAGGTAGTCATTTTGCGATCGCGGACCACCACACAGGGTCGCAAAATCGAACCAGACAACACTGCCCGATCTGGCAATCGCATGAATCTCCCGATGCTCAATTTGAAGCACTGGATCCTGCGCCGCGGTATCTGCAAGCTTATCAAATGCTGCCTTGAGCGACTCATTTGAAGCGTCGTTCAGGGGTGTGTAGTAAACCTGCACCTGCTCAAGCGCCCTGCGTCGATAGTCAATACCACTATCAACATTTAATACATCCATGCGTTCATAAATGAGCTCAATTGCCGGCAGTATTCGGTCTCGATGCAAGCCGTCGGGATACAGCGTCTTGGGCTCGTAGTTTGATGTCATGACAAATGAGGTGCCTTGCTCAAACAGGCCGAGCAACAGCTTGTACAGAATCATGGCATCGGCCACATCGGATACATGAAACTCATCAAAACAAATGAGCCGGTATCGCTTTGCAATGCGCTTGGCCACTTCATCGAGTGGATCCTGCTGACCTTTGACCTCTTCGAGTTCACGGTGCACGCCGCGCATGAACTCATGGAAATGAAGTCGGGTCTTGCGAATCACGGGTACGGTGGCGTAAAACGCATCCATCAAAAAACTTTTGCCTCGACCAACCCCTCCCCAGAGGTAAACCCCACGAGGCACGGGCGGGCGTTTGAGCAACTTTTTAATGGCGTTCGAGCGCTGGGCCCGAAACCCTACCCACTCGTCATAAAAGCGCTGCAACCGAGCAATGGCAAGCTCTTGCGCATCATCGGCTTTATAGCCACGCTCAGATAGTGCCTGCTCAAAATATTCAGTAACGTTCATGCATTAAAACCAATTGGGCACTGACCAAAGGACAGTGCCCAAATCTGTGCCTGCCTCGGCTGGCTAATCCAACCGCCTAGAAATTCAGGGCACGCTTATCAACGGCGAGCGCAGCCTCTTTCATGGCCTCAGACAAAGTCGGATGCGCGTGACAAATGCGAGCAATGTCCTCAGCAGCCCCCCGGAACTCCATGATGGTGACCGCTTCAGCGATCAACTCCGAAGCCATGGGGCCTATGATATGCACGCCCAAGACCTCATCGGTCTGCGCATCGGCCAGCACCTTGACCATGCCGGTGGTGTCACCCAAAGCCCGAGCACGACCATTGGCCAAGAAAGGAAAAGCACCCGCTTTGTATTTCACGCCATCGGCTTTTAGTTGCTGTTCCGTGCGGCCTACCCAAGCAATTTCCGGTGAGGTGTAGATGACCCACGGGACTGTGTCGAAGTTAACGTGTCCGTGCTGTCCGGCAATGCGCTCAGCCACAGCCACGCCTTCTTCCTCAGCCTTATGAGCCAACATCGGCCCACGAACCACGTCACCAACTGCCCAGACGTTAGGCAAGCTGGTTTTGCAGTGATCATCGACTTGCACAAAACCACGCTCATCGAGCTTTAGGCCAACCTTCTCAGCATTCAAACCACCCGTGTAAGGTACTCGACCAATGGACACAATCAATTTATCGACAATGAGCTTTTGCTCTTTACCCTGCGCATCAGTCCAAGGCACCGTAATCTGACGGGCGCTCTTGGCAATCTCGCCAATTTTGACGCCGGTGTGGATCTTTAAACCCTGCTTATCAAATACTTTGGCGGCTTCTTTGGCGATCGTCTCATCAACTGCACCCAAGAATTGCGGCATCGCTTCCAGCACCGTGACCTCAGCGCCAAGGCGGCGCCAAACGCTACCCATCTCAAGGCCAATGACACCTGCACCAATGACGCCCAAACGCTTGGGCACGGCATCAATGTTCAACGCGCCATCATTGGACAGCACCTGATTTTCATCAAATGGCAGGCCGGGCAATTCGCGCGCTGAAGAGCCAGTGGCGACCACCACATGCTTGGCCAGCAGATCTGCCGCTGAAGAACCGTCAACTTTGATCTGATACATGCCATCGGCCTGACCCACGAACGAGCCCTTACCGTGGAAAAACTCGACCTTGTTCTTCTTAAAGAGATACAAGATGCCGTCGTTGTTTTGCTTAACAACGTCGTTCTTGCGACCAAGCATTTTGTCGAGTTTCAAAGACACGCCTTTGACCTCGATGCCATGGTCTAGCAGGTGATGATTGACTTGCTCAAAATGTTCCGACGATTGCAACAGCGCCTTCGAAGGAATACAACCGACATTAGTACAAGTGCCGCCCGGTGCGGGACCACCCTTGCCGTTTTGCCAGGCGTCGATACACGCCACTGTCATACCAAGCTGGGCCGCACGAATCGCGGCGATATAGCCGCCAGGGCCCGCCCCGATTACAACCACATCAAACTGTTTAGACATTGATCTTCCGTTTAAATTTCAAGCAACAAACGCTGCGGATCTTCAAGCGCTTCCTTCATGGCCACGAGCGCCAGCACAGCTTCACGACCATCAATAATTCGGTGATCGTAAGAGAGCGCGAGGTAATTCATGGGTCGGATCACAATCTGACCATTCTCAACGACAGCACGCTCTTTCGTGGCGTGGATACCCAGAATGGCAGACTGTGGCGGGTTAATGATGGGCGTTGACAGCATGGAGCCGAAGACACCGCCATTAGAGATTGAGAACGTACCGCCAGTCATCTCTTCGATACCGAGCTTGCCATCGGCTGCCCGCTTACCAAAGTCAGCGATCGTTTTTTCGACCTCGGCAAGTGACATCTGGTCCGCGTTGCGCAAAATGGGCACCACCAAACCACGGGGGCTACCGACCGCAATACCAATATCAAAATAACCGTGATAGATGATGTCCTTACCATCGACCGAGGCATTGACAACCGGGTAACGCTTGAGCGCAGCCACAGCAGCCTTGACAAAGAAGGACATAAAGCCGAGTTTGACACCGTGCTCTTTCTCAAACTTGTCTTTGTAGCGATTGCGCAAGTCAATTACGCCCTGCATGTTGACTTCATTGAATGTGGTGAGAATGGCGTTTTCTTGCTGCGACTGCAACAAGCGTTCAGCCACGCGCGCGCGCAAACGGCTCATTGGCACACGCTGCTCCGGACGCCCATCCAAGGATGCCGTCATGGCGGGCACCGGCGCGGCTGAAGCAGCAACGGCCTGCGGCTGTGCGGCCATCGCATCAGCTTTGGTCACGCGACCATCTCGACCCGTACCGGAAACGCCATCAGCAGACATACCCTTTTCAGCCAGAATCTTGCTGGCTGCTGGTGATGCAACACCGGCCGAACTGGCTGCGGCTGGCGCTGCTGCCACTGGGGCTGCCGCTGGGGCTGGGGCTGGCGCGGGGGCAGGGGCAGGCGCCGCCGCTGTTTGAGGTGCAGGCTTTGCCGCTGGGGTAGTGACTGGGGCAGTGGCTTGTGCTGCGGTGTCGATCTTGGCTAGCAACTCACCCGAATGCACGGTGCTGCCATTGGGCTTGACGATTTCAGTCAAAACACCTGATGCTGGCGCTGGCACTTCAAGCACGACTTTGTCAGTCTCAACCTCAATCAAGGTTTCATCGGCCTGCACTGCTTCGCCTGGCTGCTTCTTCCAAGTCAGCAAGGTGGCTTCTGAAACCGACTCGGACAGTTGGGGCACCACTACCTCTGATATAGACATGTCTGATTTCCGTAAGTATCAATTCAAAAATAAATCGCTTAACCGTATTGACGTCACACTATTTGCTCAGCACAAACGCCTTGATTCGGCCAAACGCCTGCTCGATAAGTCCTTTTTGCTGCTCGATGTGCTTGGCCATGTAGCCCACGGCTGGAGAAGCCGATGCTGCCCTCCCCGCATACGCAAGCTTTTGTCCTTTGACGAGATTCTCGTACAAGTGATGCTCGACATAAAACCATGGACCTTGGTTCTGCGGCTCGTCTTGCACCCAAACCACCTCAGTGGCTTTACTGTATTTCCGCAGCTCAGTATCAAACAGCTTATGTGCAAATGGATAAAGCTGCTCAACACGCAGGATGGCAACATTGTTAGCTTGGCGCTCAGTTCTGGCATTGACCAAGTCATAGTAGACCTTGCCAGAACACACCAAAACCCGCTTAACAGACGCTGGATCAATTGATGCGTCTACCTCACCGATGACTGGCTTAAACCGTGATGAAGCCAAGTCCTTCAGTGGCGAACCTGCATCCTTGTTGCGCAACAATGATTTAGGCGTCAGGATGACCAAGGGCTTGCGGAACTGACGGATCATTTGGCGACGCAACAGATGAAAGATCTGCGACGCGTTGGTTGGTTGAACCACCTGAATATTGTTGTCAGCACATAGCTGAAGGAAACGCTCGATACGGGCCGATGAGTGCTCGGGACCTTGACCTTCATAGCCGTGAGGCAACATTAGGGTGAGCCCAGACTGGCGGCCCCATTTGGCTTCACCCGACACGATAAACTGGTCGATCACAACCTGCGCGCCGTTAACGAAGTCACCAAACTGTGCTTCCCAGATGGTCAAGGTATTGGGGTCAGCACATGAGTAGCCGTACTCGAAGCCCAGAACCGCCTCTTCCGACAAAACTGAGTCAATCACCGTAAAGGGTGCCTGACCCTCAACCACGTTTTGCAGCGGAATATAAGTGCCGTCATTCCAGCTCGCGCGATTTTGATCATGCAATACCGAGTGTCGATGCGTGAAAGTGCCGCGACCCGAGTCTTGACCTGTAATACGAACGGCATAGCCCGATGCCACTAGCGTGGCAAACGCCAAATGCTCACCCATACCCCAGTCAAGGTTCAGATCACCGGCTGCCATCGCACGCCGGTCATTCAAGAGTTTGTTGACTAAGGGGTGCGGCGTAAAACCCTCAGGTACTGTCGTAATGCGTTCACCAATTCGTTTGAGCTCAGCAATCGGCACGCCAGTGTCTGCCTGATCAGTCCATTTGGCGCCGAGATACGGCGTCCAGTCGATTGCATACTTGCTCTTGTAATCTGTCAGCACGGGTTCTATGGTGCGTTGGCCATCTTCCATGTACTGGCGGTAGGCCTTGACCATTTCATCACCCTCGCCTTCAGCCAACACGCCCTGCGTGGTGAGCTTGTCAGCGTAGAGCTTGCGGGTCCCCGGGTGTTGACCGATGCGCTTATACATCAGCGGTTGAGTCAAGGAAGGCGTGTCCTGCTCGTTGTGACCGAGCTTACGGAAGCACACGATATCGACCACGACATCGCGACCGAACGTCATCCTGAAGTCCAGCGCCAGGCGTGTAGCAAACACCACTGCCTCCGGGTCATCGCCATTGACGTGAAACACCGGTGCTTCGATCATCTTGACCACATCGGTGCAATAAATCGTTGAACCCTTATCCCGTGGGTCTGATGTCGTAAAGCCGATCTGGTTGTTGATCACGAGATGCATGGTGCCACCCGTGCCATAACCACGCGTCATCGCCAAGTTCAGCGTCTCCATCACCACGCCCTGGCCCGCAAATGCGGCATCACCGTGCACCAAGACACCGAGCACCTGCTTGCCATGCTCGTCACCGCGACGCTCTTGACGCGCACGCACACTGCCCTCAACCACTGGGTTCACAATCTCGAGGTGCGACGGGTTAAATGCCAAGGACAAGTGAACCGGCCCACCACGCGTGGACAGGTCACTCGAAAAACCGTTGTGGTACTTGACGTCCCCATCACTCAGACCCTCGGCGTGCTTGCCCTCAAACTCAGCGAACAAATCAGCGGGCATTTTGCCCATGATATTGACGAGCACGTTAAGCCGTCCGCGGTGAGCCATGCCGACCACAATTTCTTGGATACCGCAATCGCCCGCGTGGTTGACCAATTCATCCATCGAGGCAATAAAGCTTTCACCACCCTCGAGCGAAAAACGCTTCTGACCGACGTACTTGGTGTGCAAGAAACGCTCTAGGCCTTCTGACTCTGTCAACTGCTGCAAAACGTTGCGCTTGGACTCGTTAGAGAAAACGGGCGCGCTGCGGGTTGACTCGAGCCGCTCTTGAATCCAGCGTTTGACTACGGGGTCAGAACAGTGCATGAATTCCGCACCGATGGAGCGGCAATACGTTTCTTTCAAAGCATGAATAATCTGACGCAACGTCATGGTGCTATCAGAAGTGAAGTACGTATTTGTCGCAGAGAACTCCTGATCCATGTCCAGGTCGGTCAGTCCGTAAAAGGCTGGGTCGAGCTCCGGAATATCATCGCGATCGTGAAGCTTCAATGGGTCTAGATCCGCCCAGCGCGAGCCCAGCGAGCGATAAGCGGCAATCAGCGACTGAACGTGTAACTGCTTGGATGCAACCGTCAGATCGACTTTCTGAGGCCGCATGGACGACGAGCCCTGTCGGGCTCGTTGGGCAAATGACTCGACGATCGGTGCATGCGACATGTCACGCGTCTGCATCTGACCATCGGTGGCCGGCAGATTTTGCAACTGGTCGAAATACGCTCGCCAATTTTCAGGAACCGATGTGGGATTATTTAGATAAGACTCGTATAGTTCTTCTACGTACGGTGCGTTACCGCCAAAGAGGTACGAGTTTTGTAATGCTTCAATTTGCGAGGACATGGACGCTTCACCTAACCGGATGCTTCACCCGAAAACGATGCAGAAAACCTTCCGCTTATTCGGCCTAACCGATTTGCGGATAGCAGGGCGAAAGGCAGTTTTATAGCCTTGAAAGCCATAAACAAGTGTAACGCACGCAAGCTGTAAAGGCGCATAAATGCTGAATATTTTTCAGAAAAAACCACTAAAACGATGCTGCACCGCGACATTGAAAGTCCGTATATTCCTCCCTCACCCCCCCTCCTAAACGGTAAGCTTCTGTAAGCCCTCTCCAGAAAACCAAGACCTCAACATGAAGGTCACGAGAGCCAGAGCAAACAACAGCAACCAGACAAAAAGAGCATCACCATGAACCACGACTTAACCCAGCTTGCCCTTGATTACCACGCACACCCTCGGCCAGGAAAGATTTCCGTCACACCAACCAAGCCGCTCTCAAACCAGTTCGATCTTTCGCTAGCCTACTCACCAGGGGTGGCGGCTGCATGCATGGCCATCTTCGGGGAAGGCGATGATGCGGCGGCCAAATACACCTCTCGCGCCAACCTGGTTGGCGTCATCACTAACGGCACGGCTGTGTTGGGTTTAGGCAACATTGGGCCACTGGCCTCCAAGCCCGTGATGGAGGGCAAAGGATGCCTCTTTAAGAAATTTGCCAATATTGACGTGTTTGATATTGAGCTAAATGAAACCGACCCAGACAAGCTTGTGGACATCATCGCCGCGCTCGAGCCCACACTTGGCGGCATCAATCTTGAAGACATCAAGGCGCCCGAGTGTTTCTACATAGAACAAAAGCTGCGCGATCGCTTAAAGATTCCTGTCTTTCACGACGATCAACACGGAACGGCGATTATTTCATCTGCAGCCATCATGAATGGACTGCAACTGGTGGGCAAACCGCTGGACTCGGTCAAATTGGTTTGCTCTGGTGCAGGTGCCGCTGCCATTGCCTGCCTGGATCTTCTGGTTCACCTTGGAGTGAAAAAAGAACACATCATTGTCTGCGACTCCCGCGGCGTGATCTGGGAAGGTCGCGATCAGAATATGGAGCCCAACAAAGCCCGCTATGCCCGCAAGACAGACATGCGAACCCTGGCGGACGCTTGCAAATTGGCGGATGTGTTCCTCGGCTGCTCAACCAAAGACGTTTTGACAGCCGATATGGTCAAAAGCATGGGCACTCAACCCCTAATTCTGGCATTGGCCAACCCCGATCCTGAGATCCGTCCTGAAATCGCCAAAGAAGCCCGACCTGACTGCATCATTGCCACAGGGCGATCGGACTTCCCAAACCAAGTCAACAACGTGCTGTGCTTTCCATTCATCTTCCGGGGCGCACTTGATTGCGGTGCGACCCGAATCACTGAAGAGATGAAGCTTGCCTGCGTCAAGGCCATCGCCGATTTAGCCCAGGCGGAACAAACCGACGAAGTAGCCCAAGCCTACCAGGGCCAGGACTTAAGCTTCGGCCCGGAATACATTATTCCCAAGCCATTTGACCCCAGACTCATTGTCACTATCGCGCCTGCAGTCGCTCAGGCAGCTGCTGAGTCAGGCGTGGCGCTCAGGCCCATCGAGGATATCGAGGCGTATAAACAGAAACTGCAATCTCAGGTGTACCACTCTGGACAGATCATGCGCCCGCTGTTTCATCAGGCCCGCCAAGATCCCAAGCGGGTTCTATACGCGGACGGAGAAGATGAACGCGTACTGCGTGCAGCCCAAACGGCCATCGATGAAAAAATCGCACAACCGATACTCATCGGTCGACCTGCGGTGATCGAAATGCGCATTCAAAAACTTGGCTTGCGCATGAAAGCTGGTGAAACATTTGAGATCGTCAACCCCGAGGACGATGATCGTTTTCATGAAAGCTGGAACGCTTACTACCAACTGCGAGCACGCCATGGAGTGACACCTACCATCGCCAAAGCCATGGTGCGCAAACACAATACGCTCATCGGTGTGCTGTTGATGCAACGCGGAGATGCCGATGCCATGATTTGCGGCATCGGTAGCCGGTTTGATAACCAACTCAAATACATCGATGAGGTCATAGGGCTTAAGCCAGGCGTACAAACATACGCTGCCATGAACGTCTTAATGCTGCCTGAGCAGACGCTGTTCATTTGCGACACGCACGTCAACGAAGACCCGAACGCTGAACAAGTTGCAGACATGGCTATTCAGGCATCAGAAGAGTTGCAACGCTTTGGGATCGAGCCCAGAGTTGCATTGGTGTCACATTCAAACTTTGGCAGCCGTACAACGGCTTCAGCCCGCAAAATGGCCAAAGCTCGTCAGATCCTCCTCGAGCGCGCGCCAGAGCTCAATGTCGATGGCGAAATGCAAGCTGACTCCGCTCTTTCCGAGTCCATCCTGAAGTCCAACTATCCGGACTCGACCCTATCTGGACCGGCCAATCTATTGATCATGCCCAATATCGATACGGGCAACGTCACTTACAACCTCTTAAAGATGACGGGAAGCAACGGTGTCGCCATTGGTCCCATTCTGCTTGGTGCAGCCCGGCCCGTCCACATTCTCACCAACAGCTCAACCGTTCGACGCATCATTAACATGACTGCGCTTGCGGTGGTCAATGCCCAGATGGAGGCACGTATCAAAGAAAACCCAGCGGGATAACTTATGGAATAACCCAGCGTACTAGCAATCGATAAAAATCCTCAGCCCTAAAAACAAACGCCGCAGTAAGCGGCGTTTGTTTTTAGTACCAGACCAAACACTATATCGGGGTTCGGCGAATGGACATCACACGACTATTTGTACTTGCGTGCTTCATGGCCCGTATAAAGCTGGCGTGGACGGCCAATCTTGTATTCCGGATCAGACAACATCTCATTCCACTGGGCGATCCAACCAACTGTGCGAGCCAAAGCAAAAATGGCGGTAAACAAGGCTGTTGGGATGCCAATGGCTCGCTGGACAATACCCGAATAGAAGTCCACATTGGGATAGAGCTTACGCTCAACAAAATACGGATCTTCGAGTGCGATGCGCTCGAGTTCCATGGCGAGCTTAAACAAAGGATCATTCTCTAAGCCTAGCGCTGCAAGCACTTCCTTGCAGGTTTGCTGCATCAGCTTAGCGCGCGGATCATAGTTTTTGTAGACCCGATGGCCAAAGCCCATCAGGCGAACACCTGAGTCCTTATCCTTGACCTTTTCCATGAACTCACCAACCTTGGCAACGCCACCGTTGGCTTGCAACTCTTCGAGCATGTTTAAGCAAGCCTCGTTTGCGCCACCATGTGCCGGGCCCCACAGACAAGCCACACCAGCAGCGATGGCCGCAAATGGGTTGGTGCCTGACGAGCCACACAAACGCACGGTGGAAGTCGATGCATTTTGCTCATGATCAGCGTGCAAGATGAAAATACGATCCAGAGCACGTTCGACCACATCATTCACCACGTATGACTCGCACGGCGTGGCGAACATCATGCGCAAGAAATTGCCGGTATAACTCAACTCATTTTGAGGGTAGATATAAGGCTGACCAATGGTGTACTTGTATGCCATTGCAACCAAGGTCGGCATCTTGGCAATCAGACGTATCGCAGAGATATGACGATGACGTTCGTTGGTAATGTCAGTGGAGTCATGGTAGAACGCTGACATCCCACCAACCAAGCCAGTCAACACCGCCATGGGGTGTGCGTCGCGGCGAAAGCCTCGCATGAAGAACTGCATTTGCTCGTTAACCATCGTGTGCAAAGTCACTTGACGGTCAAAGTCCACTTTCTGCTCCGGCGTTGGCAACTCACCGTTCAAGATCAGGTACGAAATCTCCATGAAGTCGCAATTGACGGCAAGCTGCTCAATGGGGTAGCCACGATAGAGCAGCTCACCCTTATCACCATCGATGTAGGTAATGGAGGACTGGCATGACGCCGTGGCCATAAAGCCTGGGTCATAAGTGAACATGCCCGTTTGCCCGTAGAGCTTACGGATGTCGATCACATCCGGTCCGATCGAGCCTCGGTACACAGGAAGATCCATCGAGGGCGTGCCATCAGAAAACGATAGCGTGGCCTTGTTATCAGAAAGTTTCATTCATTTATCCTCGTTTCACTCGCGGTTCACGCTGCACGCAGTCGAATCAGCACATCGCAAACCTCTGGGCAGTCAAGTGAGCCTTCGGGCTCCTTGCGCGATAACAAAATGTCCAACAGGTCATTGTCTCCCAACTCGAACAAGAGGGCCAAACCTTGCACGTCCGCATCGGTAAGCTTGGTTTCATTGACATCCAGAAAACGTGTAATGATCAAATCGTTTTCTAGCAGCCCCCGGCGGGCGCGCCAACGCAGCCGGGTTCTTTCAAGTTCGGTTAGGCTAGTCATTAATTGACGCTCTCAACTATACCGTACGACGAACGAGCATTTCTTTAATCTTACCAATTGCCTTGGTTGGATTTAAGCCCTTGGGACAGACGTCCACACAATTCATAATGGTGTGGCAACGAAACAGTCGATACGGATCCTCGAGGTTGTCCAAACGCTCTGCAGTGGCCATGTCACGGCTATCGGCAATGAAACGATACGCCTGCAACAAACCGGCCGGACCAACAAACTTATCCGGATTCCACCAGAACGACGGGCACGATGTCGAACAGCAAGCGCACAAGATGCACTCGTAAAGGCCGTTCAACTCTTCACGCGCCTCAGGCGATTGCAAACGCTCTTTCTCTGGTGGCGGCGTATCGTTGATCAAATAAGGCTTGATCGAGTGATACTGGTTAAAGAAGTGCGTCATGTCAACGATCAAGTCACGGATCACCGGCAAGCCTGGCAACGGACGCAAGACGATCGGCTCTTTAAGCTCAAGCAAATTGGTCGTACAAGCCAAACCATTTTTACCATTGATGTTCATGGCATCAGAGCCACAAACACCCTCACGGCAGGAGCGCCGCAAAGCAAGACTGTCGTCAACGTCACTCTTGATTCGAATTAGCGCATCAAGCAACATCTTGTCAGTTGGCTGAAGCTCAACCTCGAGTTTCTGCATGTAAGGACGATCGTCTTTGTCAGGATCGTAGCGGTAGATTTCAAATTTCACGATGCGTTTTGTGCTCATGATGTCATCCCTGATTCAATCAGAAGGTACGGGCTTTGGGCGGGAAGGAGTCAACTGTCAACGGCTTCAATTGAACCGGTTTGTAGTCAAGCTTATTGCCTTCCGAATACCAAAGCGTGTGCTTGATCCAGTCTTGGTCGTTGCGCTCTGGGAAGTCGTCCAGCGCATGCGCGCCACGGCTTTCCTTGCGGGCAGCTGCCGAGTGGATCGTGGCGCGAGCCACATCAATCATATTTTGCAACTCAAGTGCCTCAATGCGTGCTGTATTAAAGACCTTTGACTTGTCCTTGTATGCAACATTGGCCACTTGATGTGCCAGATCATCGATCAGATTACAGCCCTCATTGAGCGTATCCAACGTGCGGAACACACCACAATGCTTTTGCATCGTCTGACGAATGGCGTTGCCGACATCTTGCGTTTTTTCACCAGCGGTACGCGACTCTAGCTCATCAAATCGCGCCAACGACTTGTCAACCGACTCTTGCGCCAAAGGCTGATGGGCATGCTGCCGCTCAGGGTGAGACTCAACAATGTGATTGCCCGCAGCACGTCCAAAGACGATAAGGTCAAGCAGCGAGTTAGTACCCAGACGATTGGCGCCGTGCACGGATACCGCAGCAACCTCACCGATGGCGTACAAGCCGTTGACCACTTTGGAGCTACCGTTTTCCCAAGACACGACCTGACCATGAAAGTTCGCAGGCACACCACCCATTTGGTAGTGAATGGTCGGGACCACCGGAATGGGCTCGCGAATCGGATCAACGTTGGCAAACTTGATGGCAATCTCACGAATCGATGGCAAACGCTTGTTGATGGTATCAGCGCCAAGGTGGTCAAGCTTCAGAACCACGTAGCTGCCATCAGGACCGCACCCACGACCCTCTTTGATTTCTTGGTCCATGCAACGCGAAACGAAGTCTCTCGGTGCCAAATCTTTCAAGGTCGGTGCATAGCGCTCCATGAAACGCTCACCGTCTTTGTTAAGCAAAATGCCGCCTTCACCTCGAACGCCTTCAGTGACCAAAACGCCCGCACCGGCCACACCGGTGGGGTGGAACTGCCAAAACTCCATGTCCTGCAATGCAATGCCAGCCCGCGCTGCCATGCCCATGCCGTCACCCGTATTGATAAAGGCATTGGTAGAAGCGGCCCAGATACGACCTGCACCACCCGTGGCCAACACAGTCGTCTTGGCCTCCAGAATGTAGATGTCGCCAGTCTCCATCTCGAGTGCCGTTACACCAAGCACGTCGCCGTCATCATTGCGGATTAGGTCTAGCGCCATCCACTCAACGAAGAACTGTGTGCGGGCGGCAACGTTCCGCTGATAGAGCGTGTGCAAGAGCGCGTGACCCGTACGGTCTGCCGCGGCACAAGCTCGCTGCACCGGTTTCTCGCCAAAGTTCGCGGTGTGACCTCCGAACGGACGCTGGTAGATGGTGCCGTCGGGGTTACGGTCAAACGGCATGCCGAAGTGCTCGAGCTCGTAAACAGCGTTGGGCGCTTCACGACACATAAACTCGATGGCATCTTGGTCGCCGAGCCAGTCTGAACCTTTGACGGTGTCATACATGTGCCAGTACCAACTGTCTTCGCTCATGTTGCCAAGTGACGCACCAATGCCGCCCTGCGCTGCAACGGTGTGCGAACGAGTTGGAAAAACTTTGGACAACACTGCCACAGAAAGACCCGCCTGGGCGAGCTGCAACGAACAGCGCATGCCGGATCCACCGGCGCCTACCACCACCACATCGAACTGACGGCGAGGCAAGGATTTAGCTAAAGCCACCACGATTTAAGCCCCCCAGATAATGACGACGAAATAAATAAACGATCCAGCCAGCCACAAAAGCGTGAGCACCAGCAAGGCCAAACGAATACCAACCGGCTTGACGTAATCCATCCAGATATCACGAATGCCGATCCATGCGTGCCAAGACAAAGACAAAAACGCCAATGTTGCTAGCACTTGACCGAGTGGCAAGCCACCGAAACGGAAAGTGAACAATCCAACCCACGCCTCATACGTGAATCCCGGCATCATCAAAATGCCGACCAACAAAATGAGCGTGTAAACAGCCAGAATGATGGCGGTGATGCGCTGAATCATGAAATCGCCAACGCCATAATGCGCACCGACGACCAAGCGCTTTGCGCCAATTTTCTCAGGTGTAGACATGGTTACCAAGCTCCGAACAATTTGAGGGCAAACACAAATGTCAGACCAAGGCTGACCCCAAAAACAACGCCAGCGCTTTTCTGCGCCGCATACTTATCAAGACCGTGATGCGTATCAAGCGCGAGGTAGCGAATGCCTGCACAGAAGTGGTGCAGATATGCCCAAATGAGGACCAGGAAGATGATTTTCACAATCGGAAAACCCGCCACCACGGCAAACGCCTCAAAACCTGCTGGCGACATGCTCATGGCAAACAACGGCAAGATCAGCACCGGCAGCAGCAGGAATAACAACGCACCACTGACTCGGTGAAGAATCGATAGCCGACCTGCCAGAGGCAGGCGGTATTTGAGAATTTGCCCAACGCTAATGTTTCTATACTGTGGGCGCGGCTTGGTTCTGCTGTCTGACATGCTGGCCTCTTTCATCCTAAGAACAAACAATAAATCTTATTGTGCTTCATCTACGCATACGAACACAGTATTTTCGCTGATTGGCGCGCATCACTCAAATCGACCCTTTTACGTTCTACATCAGGGTGTTACGGTAAAAATACTGCTCAGTCAGATAATGACCATAGCGTAATTCTACCGCACGGTCGCCGTAGGTGTATGACACCCGATCAACCCTAAGCAAAGGTTTATCGACTTGCATTTGTAACAGCGCGGCAATGTCTTGTGCAGCAGGCACGGCGCGCAAGCGCTCATCGGCGCGAAGCATGCTGATTCCGAACCGCGCTTCGAGCAAACCATAGAGCGGCCCTTGATTCTCAGTCAAGAGTGACATACTCAGGCCTTTGAATAACGCAGCCGCCAGATAAATATCGTCCACAACAGTGGGCTCACCGCGAAACCGCAGTAGGCGTCGAATGTAGATAAGGCCATCGCCACTTCGCAAGTCAAGCGCGGCTGCAGCCTCAGCGTTGGCTCTCACTTTACGGCACCAAAGAATTTCGCTTTCTGCCGGCACTGCCTCGCCATCAGTGGGCGCGAGCCGCAAAAACCTAAAACGCACCACGGGCTCACGGTGCGTGGCCACGAATGTGCCTTTGCCTTGTCGGCGAATCAGGATGTGCTCACCCGCAAGCTCGTCGATTGCTTTGCGCACGGTGCCTTGACTGACATGAAAGCGCTTGGCCAAGTCAAATTCACTTGGAATCATCTCGCCAGGCTTCCACTCACCGTTCTCCAACGCTTGCAAGAGCAAACGCCGAATTTGCTGATACAGGGGGCTAAATGCAGCGGTTTGCTCCCGCTTGACGGGCGCCTGGAACTGCACAAGAGAGTCCTTTAAATCCATGGCGAGCCGGGTGTGTTTTATCTAAATTACATTGTCCCACAGACAGCGGCTAAACGCCAACATTCTTATGTCTTATATAAGATATAAGACTATTGACGAAATAAAATCGCTCTATTAATATCATCGGGTTGCCCCTAATTCCATGCGTTCAAAAGGGCTAAACTTGGAGCAGTATCGACTCACCAATGAAGTCGTACAGTTTCAACAGTCACCACGACGGAGATCGGATTATGACCAAACCTGCAATGCGTGTTGCAGTCACAGGTGCCGCAGGCCAAATCGGCTACGCCCTGCTTTTTAGAATTGCTTCAGGAGAAATGCTGGGCAAGGACCAGCCGGTTATTCTCCAGCTTCTTGAAATCCCAGACGAAAAAGCCCAAAACGCCCTGAAAGGCGTGATGATGGAACTCGATGACTGCGCCTTTCCACTGTTGCAGTCAATGTCTGCTCACAGTGATCCGAAAGAAGCATTTAAGGATGCTGATGTGGCGTTGCTCGTTGGCTCGCGTCCACGTGGTCCCGGCATGGAGCGCAAAGACCTCCTAACGGTCAATGCCCAAATTTTCACCGTACAAGGCAAGGCACTGAACGAAGCGGCCAGCCGCAATGTGCGCGTGCTCGTGGTCGGTAACCCCGCCAACACGAACGCTTACATTGCCATGAAGTCAGCGCCGGATTTAAAGCCAGAGAATTTCACCGCCATGCTGCGCTTGGACCACAATCGTGCGCTGTCTCAACTCGCGGCCAAGCTGGGTCGTCCGGTTGCCGATATTCAGAAACTAGCCGTCTGGGGCAACCACTCGCCCACCATGTATCCAGACTACCGCTTCGCCACAGTTGGCGGTCAAAGCGTTGCCAAAATCATCAACGATGATGCTTGGAATCGTGACGTGTTTATCCCAACCGTCGGCAAACGCGGTGCAGCCATCATTCAAGCGCGCGGTCTGTCCTCAGCCGCTTCGGCAGCGAACGCAGCGATTGACCACATTCATGATTGGGTGATGGGAACCAACGGCAAATGGGTCACCATGGGCATCCCATCGGATGGCACATATGGCATCCCGGAGGGCATCATGTACGGCGTGCCGGTTACCTGCGAAGGCGGCAAGTATCACCGCGTCACTGGCTTGGAGATCGATCCGTTCTCACGCGAACGCATGGATTTGACCCTTCAGGAACTCCTTGAAGAGCGTGACGGCGTTGCCGAGCTCTTGAAGTAAACACTGATGCAGGCCTGCGAAAGCAGGCCTTTTTTATCCTCTGCTCCATCTGGGAGATCAATATGACACAACAACAATCGGCCGGCGCGCGCTTTCGCACTGCTCTGAAAGAAGAGTCGCCACTTCAAATCATTGGTGCCATCAACGCCAATCACGCATTGCTGGCCAAACGCGCAGGCTATCGTGCCATTTATCTCTCAGGTGGCGGGGTGGCTGCGGGCTCTTTAGGCCTGCCAGACCTGGGCATCAACACACTTGACGACGTTTTGACTGACGTACGCCGCATTACAGACGTTTGCGATGTACCACTCGTTGTCGACATCGACACAGGCTTTGGCCCATCGGCTTTTAATATCGCTCGCACAGTCAAGAGCCTGGTCAAGTTTGGTGCGGCGGCTTGCCATATTGAAGACCAAGTAGGTGCAAAGCGCTGCGGACATCGTCCAGGCAAAGAAATTGTCACAACCGAAGAGATGCGTGACCGCGTCAAGGCTGCGGCTGATGCGCGCACCGATGATAACTTTTACCTGATTGCACGCACCGATGCGATCGCCGTGCAAGGCGTAGACGCAGCCATTGAGCGCGCGCTCGCTTGCGTCGAAGCTGGGGCTGACGCCATTTTCGCTGAAGCGGCCTACGACTTGCCGACTTACGACAAGTTCGTCAAGGCAGTTGGTGTGCCAGTACTCGCCAATATCACGGAGTTCGGTAAGACCCCCCTCTTTACGGTTGACGAGTTGCGCTCGGTCAATGTGGCCATGGTGCTTTATCCGTTGTCAGCATTTCGCGCGATGAACAAAGCCGCTGAAACGGTTTATGAAGCCATCCGTCGTGATGGACATCAAAAGAACGTGGTCGACTTGATGCAAACACGCGATGAACTGTACGACCGAATTGGGTACCACGAATACGAGCAAAAACTTGACGCACTGTTTGCCCAAACAAAATCTTGAATCTGATCTAGCACTAAGGAGTTGATCATGGCTACCACTCGCAAACCAACCACCCAAAAAGCTGCTGAGCAACCAGCAGCCACCCCAAAACCCAAAAAATCCGTCGCGCTGTCTGGCGTGATTGCTGGCAACACCGCGTTGTGCACAGTCGGTCGCACTGGCAACGATTTGCACTATCGCGGCTACGATATTCTGGATTTTGCCGACGTTTGCGAATTTGAAGAAATCGCACACCTCTTGATTCATGGCAAGCTGCCGAACAAATCTGAACTGACGGCCTACAAAGAAAAACTCAAGGCACTACGTGGGCTGCCAGCTCAGGTGCAAGCCGCGCTTGAAGCGTTGCCAGCGTCCAGCCACCCAATGGATGTCATGCGTACGGCCGCATCGGTGCTGGGTTGCGTGTTGCCAGAGAAAGATGATCACAACATCCCGGGCGCAAAGGACATCGCTGATCGCCTGATGGCTAGTCTAGGCTCGGCACTGCTTTACTGGTATCACTACAGCCACAACGGCCGCATCATTGATGTGCAAACCGATGACGACAGCATTGGCGGTCATTTCCTGCACCTGCTGCATGGCGAGAAGCCAGACGAAGACTGGGTGCGTGCGATGCACACTTCTTTAATCCTTTACGCTGAACATGAGTTCAATGCATCAACCTTTACGGCCCGTGTCATTGCCGGAACCGGCTCGGACATGTACTCAGCCATTACGGGTGGTATCGGTGCCCTGCGCGGCCCCAAGCACGGCGGGGCAAACGAAGTGGCGTTCGAAATTCAGAAACGCTATGAGACACCCGATGAGGCAGAGGCCGAAATACGTCGCCGCGTGGAAAGCAAAGAAGTGGTGATTGGCTTTGGCCACCCTGTTTACACCATCTCGGACCCGCGTAACAAAGTCATCAAAGCAGTGGCTCACCGCCTGTCCAAGAAAGCAAACAACATGAAGATGTATGACATTGCCGATCGATTAGAGAGCGTAATGTGGGACGTCAAAAAAATGTTCCCCAACCTCGATTGGTTCTCCGCTGTGTCGTATCACATGATGGGCGTACCGACAGCCATGTTCACACCTCTGTTCGTCATTTCACGCACAGCCGGTTGGTCAGCTCACATCATTGAGCAACGTATCGACAACAAGATTATCCGTCCAACGGCAAATTATGTTGGGCCAGAAAACTTGAAGTTTGTGCCAATCAATCGTCGCAAGTAATGACAGCATGTCCCTGAAGATTATGTCTTCAGGGACATGCTCACGCCATCATCGTCTCTGTTTGCCACATTCGCCTCTTTACTCTGCGAGACTGCCATGAACACTGCACACCGCAAGCCACTACCCGGAACCAAGCTTGATTATTTCGATGCCCGCGAAGCGGTCAATGCAATCGAAGCAGGCGCGTATGACAAATTGCCTTACACATCGCGCGTGCATGCAGAGAACCTAGTGCGCCGCTGTGATCCGGCACTGCTGACCGATGCCTTGAAGCAACTCATTGAACGCAAGCGTGACTTGGACTTCCCGTGGTTTCCTGCCCGCGTGGTGTGCCACGATATTCTCGGACAGACCGCACTCGTTGACTTGGCTGGCCTGCGTGATGCCATTGCAGCCAAGGGTGGCGATCCAGCCAAAGTCAACCCGGTCGTACCCACGCAATTAATCGTTGACCACTCCTTAGCGGTGGAGTGTGGTGGCGACGACCCCGACGCGTTTGAGAAAAATCGCGCCATTGAAGATCGCCGCAACGAGGATCGTTTTCACTTCATCAACTGGACAAAAAAAGCATTTAAAAATGTCGATGTCATCCCGCCAGGTAACGGCATCATGCACCAGATCAATTTGGAGCGCATGTCGCCGGTGATTCACACCCGTGACGGTGTGGCATTTCCTGATACGCTGGTTGGCACCGACAGTCACACGCCACACGTAGATGCCTTGGGTGTGATTGCCATCGGTGTCGGTGGCTTAGAAGCTGAAAGCGTCATGCTTGGCCGCGCATCGTGGATGCGTCTGCCTGACATCATCGGCGTGAAGCTCACGGGCAAGCTGCAACCGGGCATTACAGCAACCGACCTAGTACTGGCACTGACCGAATTCCTTCGCAACCAAAAAGTCGTCTCCTCTTACCTCGAGTTTTTTGGTGAAGGCGCATCGAACCTGACTTTGGGTGACCGGGCGACCATTTCAAACATGACGCCAGAGTATGGCGCAACCGCGGCAATGTTCGCGATCGATCAGCAGACCATCGATTACCTGCGTTTGACTGGCCGCGACGAAGCGCAAGTGCAACTCGTTCAAACCTACGCCAAGCAAACGGGGCTTTGGGCTAATGGTTTAGAGACTGCCGAATACGAGCGTGTGCTCGAATTTGATTTGTCTTCGGTTGTCAGAAACATTGCGGGGCCGTCGAACCCACACCGCCGGGTTGCCACGACTGACCTGGCTGCCAAAGGTATCTCGGGCAAGGTTGAGAGTGAACCTGGCTTGATGCCAGACGGTGCAGTGATCATCGCCGCCATTACCAGCTGCACTAACACCAGCAATCCTCGCAATGTGATTGCGGCTGGCCTACTTGCTCGCAACGCCAACGCGCGTGGGCTTACCCGCAAGCCTTGGGTTAAAAGCTCTTTGGCCCCTGGATCTAAGACTGTCGAGCTGTATCTTCAAGAGGCAAACTTATTGCCTGAACTAGAAAAGCTTGGCTTCGGCATTGTCGCGTTTGCGTGCACGACCTGTAATGGCATGAGCGGTGCGCTCGATCCCAAGATTCAACAGGAAATTATTGACCGTGATTTGTACGCGACTGCTGTCCTTTCAGGCAACCGCAATTTCGATGGTCGCATCCACCCCTATGCCAAACAAGCCTTCCTGGCTTCGCCGCCTCTGGTTGTGGCCTACGCGATTGCCGGTACGATCCGATTTGACATAGAAAAAGACGTACTCGGCGTCGACAAAGATGGCAAGTCGGTCACACTCAAAGACATTTGGCCAACGGATGAGGAGATCGACGCCATCGTTTCATCAAGCGTCAAGCCGGAGCAGTTTCGTAAAGTATACGAACCCATGTTTGCCGCGAGCGTGCAAAGCGGCCAGCAGATTAGTCCACTTTATGATTGGCGGGCCCAGAGCACCTACATTCGTCGACCGCCCTATTGGGAAGGCGCACTAGCAGGCGAGCGTGCGCTTAAGGGCATGAGACCTTTGGCTGTGCTCGGTGACAACATCACCACCGATCACCTCTCACCTTCGAATGCCATTATGGCCAATAGCGCTGCAGGCGAATACCTGGCCAAAATGGGATTGCCAGAAGAGGATTTCAACTCATACGCCACACACAGAGGTGACCACCTAACTGCACAGCGGGCTACGTTTGCCAACCCCAAACTGCTCAACGAAATGGTCACAGAAAACGGTGAGATCAAGCAAGGTTCACTGGCACGCATTGAGCCCGAGGGCAAAGTCACGCGCATGTGGGAGGCCATTGAGACCTACATGAACCGCAAGCAGCCCTTGATCATTATTGCAGGAGCTGATTACGGTCAAGGCTCTTCACGTGACTGGGCGGCCAAAGGCGTTCGTTTGGCAGGTGTTGAGGCAATTGCCGCTGAGGGCTTTGAGCGAATTCATCGCACCAATTTAGTGGGCATGGGGGTATTGCCGCTCGAATTCAAGCCTGGCACGACGCGCAAGACTTTAAACATCGATGGCACTGAGACGTTTGATGTGATCGGCGAGCACACGCCGCGTGCCACGCTGACTTTGGTTATTCACCGCAAAAACGGCGAAACCCTCGAGGTACCTGTGACTTGCCGTTTGGATACCGCTGAGGAAGTCTCAATATACAAAGCCGGCGGTGTTTTGCAGCGCTTTGCTCAGGATTTTCTGAATTCTGAGGCAGCCTAAACATCACTGATTGAATCGAAATCTGACGAGATACCGCCATGGCCCACGAACCGCAAATTAAAATCCCTGCCACCTACATCCGTGGTGGCACCAGCAAAGGTGTTTTTTTTAAGCTTGTGGATCTGCCACAACCGGCACAATTGCCGGGCGCTGCGAGAGATGCGCTGCTGATGCGCGTAATTGGCAGCCCGGATCCGTACGCAAAGCAAATTGATGGTATGGGTGGAGCAACATCCAGTACCAGCAAAACCGTCATCATCTCCAAAAGCAGCAAGCCAGATCATGATTTGGACTATCTATTCGGGCAGGTTTCAATTGACAAGGCGTTTGTGGACTGGAGTGGAAACTGCGGTAATTTGTCGGCGGCCGTTGGCCCATTTGGCATTACCAGTGGTTTGGTTGATGCCGACCGAATACCCGAAAATGGCGTCGCGACCGTGCGTATCTGGCAGGCAAATATCGGCAAAACCATCATCGCCCATGTCCCCATCACGAATGGTCAGGTGCAAGAAACAGGCGACTTCGAACTCGATGGCGTGACTTTTCCTGCTGCAGAAATTCAACTTGAGTTCATGGATCCCGCAGCCGAAGAGGAGGGTGCTGCTGGCGCCATGTTCCCCACTGGCAACCTCGTGGACGATTTAGAGGTCCCTGGTATTGGCACACTCAAAGCGACCATGATCAATGCCGGCATCCCCACGATCTTTTTAAATGCCGAGGAAATTGGCTACAAAGGCACCGAGCTACAAGATGACATCAACAGCGACGCCAAAGCATTGGCGATGTTTGAAACGATTCGAGCCCACGGCGCCAAACGCATGGGGCTGATTCAGACCCTTGAAGAAGCAGCCACACGCCAGCACACCCCAAAAGTTGCGTTTGTCGCCAAACCGCTTGATTACGTTGCATCAAGCGGCAAAGCAGTAAAAGCTCAAGATATCGATCTGCTAGTGCGTGCCCTATCGATGGGCAAGCTACATCACGCGATGATGGGCACTGCTGCAGTGGCCATTGGCACCGCCGCAGCCATTCCGGGCACCCTGGTGAACCTGGCTGCCGGCGGCGGTGAGCTTAATGCGGTGCGCTTTGGCCACCCGTCGGGCACGCTGCGTGTCGGTGCACAAGCAAAACAGATTGATGGCGAATGGCAAGTCAAGAAGGCAATCATGAGCCGAAGCGCGCGCGTGCTCATGGAAGGCTGGGTTCGTGTACCCGGTGACACTTTTTGATACGGGTCTTGAATAGTAGGCAACTGCAAACGATTATCACCAAGGAACAGTCATGACGCACGACATTCAGCATGAGACAACGCAGCACCGATTCTCCACCACGGTTGAGAATCACCTGTGTGTGCTCGAGTATGAGCTTGCCGATTCAGTCATGACCATTACGCATACTCGCGTGCCGCAAGCCGTGGGCGGCAAGGGAATTGCCGCTGAATTAACGCACGTTGCACTTCAGACCGCTCGTCACAACGGATGGCAAGTTGTACCGCAGTGTTCCTACGCGGCGGTCTACATCAAACGCCACCCAGAGTACGCCGATTTAACGCCTTGAGACGTAAAAAGTCTCAGCACTGTCTTAAATCAGATACCAACGACCGACAGATCAAGCACTTAAGTTAGTAATTAATAACCCTTTCCAATTTTTACCTTCATAAGGCCAAACCCATGCTAGAAGCCTACCGTGAACATGTCGCTGAACGAGCCAAGCTTGGCATCCCTGCCCTGCCGCTGACCGCCGAGCAAACCGCCGCTCTAATCGAGCTACTGAAGAACCCGCCCAAGGGTGAAGAGGAATTCTTGCTTGAACTCTTTACCGAGCGTGTGCCAGCTGGCGTGGACGACGCTGCCAAAGTCAAAGCTTCCTACCTGGCAGCCATTTCATTTGGCAAGGAAAAGTGCCCGCTGATCTCTCGTGTGCGCGCAACCGAGCTGCTAGGTACCATGCTGGGAGGCTATAACATTTCAGCACTCATTGAAGTGCTTGATGATGCTGAAGTAGGCAAGACCGCTGCCCAAGCCTTGAAGAAAACCTTGCTCATGTTTGATGCCTTTCACGACGTCAAAGAAAAGGCTGATAAAGGCAGCGCCAATGCAAAAGAAGTGTTGCAAAGCTGGGCCGACGCTGAGTGGTTTACCAGCCGCCCAGAGGTGCCTCAGAGCCTGAAGCTTACCGTATTCAAAGTATCGGGTGAAACCAATACCGATGATTTGTCACCAGCACCAGACGCTTGGACACGGCCTGATATCCCACTGCATGCGCTAGCCATGCTGAAGAACCCCCGTCCGGGCATCGAGCCCGATGAGCCCGGCAAGACCGGCCCTATTAAGCTAATCAACGAACTAAAGGCCAAGGGCAACCTCGTCGCCTATGTTGGTGATGTGGTTGGCACAGGATCCTCGCGCAAATCCGCGACGAACTCTGTGCTCTGGTTCACAGGTGAGGACATTCCGTTTGTTCCCAACAAACGCTTTGGCGGTGTGTGCTTGGGCAGCAAGATTGCGCCGATTTTCTACAACACCATGGAAGATGCGGGTGCCCTGCCAATCGAGCTTGATGTCTCGAAAATGGAGATGGGTGATGAAATCGAATTGCGCCCCTATGAAGGCAAAGCGCTTAAGAACGGCGAAGTCATCGCTGAGTTCGAACTCAAGTCCGACGTCTTGCTTGACGAAGTGCGTGCTGGTGGCCGAATCCCATTAATCATTGGCCGTGGCTTGACATCCAAAGCGCGTGAGGCGCTTGGCCTAGGGCCATCAGAGATTTTCCGCCTGCCGCATAACCCGGCTGATACCGGTAAAGGCTACACGCTGGCCCAAAAGATGGTCGGTCGTGCCTGTGGCTTGCCCGAAGGCAAAGGCGTGCGTCCGGGCACTTACTGCGAACCGTCCATGACTTCCGTGGGCAGCCAGGATACCACTGGCCCCATGACACGTGATGAGCTCAAAGACTTGGCTTGCCTTGGCTTTTCTGCTGACCTGGTGATGCAGTCCTTTTGTCACACGGCTGCCTACCCCAAACCAGTCGATGTCAAAACTCACCACACGCTACCGCAGTTCATCAGCACACGCGGTGGCATTTCACTGCGCCCCGGCGACGGCGTGATTCACTCATGGCTAAACCGCATGCTGTTGCCCGATACCGTCGGCACGGGCGGTGATTCCCATACCCGGTTCCCCATTGGCATCAGCTTCCCAGCTGGTTCCGGTTTGGTTGCGTTTGCGGCGGCCACTGGTGTGATGCCCCTTGACATGCCTGAGTCGGTGCTGGTGCGCTTTAAGGGCAAGATGCAGCCTGGAGTGACCTTGCGTGACCTGGTCAACGCCATCCCGCTGTATGCCATCAAGAAAGGCTTGCTGACCGTTGAAAAGCAAGGCAAGAAAAACATCTTTTCTGGTCGAATTCTGGAGATCGAAGGCCTACCAGAGCTCAAAGTCGAACAGGCATTCGAGCTCTCTGATGCATCGGCCGAACGCTCAGCGGCGGGTTGCACCGTCCACCTGAACAAAGAACCCATCATCGAGTATCTGCAAAGCAACATCGTCATGCTGAAGTGGATGATTGCCAATGGGTATGAAGATGAGCGCAGCATGGCGCGTCGCATCAAAGCCATGCAAGCGTGGCTTGCAGATCCCAAGCTCATGAAGGCTGATCCGGATGCAGAATACGCGGCGGTCATTGAGATTGACCTGAGCGAAATTGTTGAGCCCATCGTGGCCTGCCCGAACGATCCAGACGACGTCAAGACGCTATCCGATGTTGCCGGTGCCAAGATCGATGAGGTCTTTATTGGTAGCTGCATGACCAACATCGGACACTTCCGGGCTGCTTCCAAGCTGCTTGAGGGCAAACGTGACATTCCAGTCAAACTTTGGGTTGCACCACCAACCAAGATGGATGCCCAGCAATTAACCGAGGAAGGACATTACGGCGTCTTTGGTACAGCTGGTGCACGCACCGAAATGCCGGGCTGCTCACTTTGCATGGGTAACCAGGCACAGGTGCGTGAAGGCGCGACCGTGATGTCAACCAGCACGCGCAACTTCCCGAATCGTCTGGGCAAAAACACCAACGTCTACTTGGGTTCAGCTGAGCTAGCTGCTATTTGTTCTCGCCTAGGCAAGATCCCGACTCGTCAAGAATACATGGCTGACATCGGGGTGATCAACGAGAACGGCGATCAAATCTACCGCTACTTGAACTTTGATCAAATCGAGGATTACAAGGACGTGGCCGATTCGGTCAACGTATAACGTTTATATAACTTGCAGTTAGCAAGACCCAGAAAAACCGCCGGCTTAGCCGGCGGTTTTTTTATGCGGGTTTGGCATCGATTTGTGCAGGGGATTATTCCCTCTTTCTCATGGCTGATATATGCTAGATGAACAACTATTCGGAGGTTCCCGACCATGGCACACGATCCCTTCAAAACCCTCAAATCCTTCAAGATTGACGGCAAGAGCGCTAGCCTCTACTCCTTGCCTGCGCTTGGCAAATCACTCGGCGTAGATGTTGCCAAATTACCGGTGTCGATTCGGATCGTGCTCGAGTCGGTTCTTAGAAACTGTGACGGCAAAAAAGTTACCGAAAACCACGTCAAGGAATTGGCCAATTGGCAACCCAACACCAAGCGGGAAAACGAAATTCCCTTCGTCGTGGCCCGGGTTGTGTTACAGGATTTCACTGGCGTACCACTGCTGGCTGATTTAGCAGCCATGCGTGATGTTGCCAAGAAAATGGGACGCTCGCCCAAGTCAATCGAACCACTGGTGCCTGTTGACCTCGTGGTTGACCATTCAGTCATGATCGACTATTTCGGCACCCAGGATGCGTTAGACCTGAACATGAAGGTCGAGTTTTCACGTAATCAGGAGCGCTATCAGTTCATGAAATGGGGCATGCAAGCCTTTGATACGTTTGGCGTGGTGCCCCCTGGGTTTGGCATCGTGCACCAGGTCAACCTTGAGTACCTAGCCCGTGGCGTGCACTGCAACAAGAAGAGTAACGTTTACTACCCAGACACGCTGGTAGGCACCGATAGCCATACCACCATGATTAACGGGATCGGTGTGGTCGGCTGGGGCGTCGGTGGCATTGAGGCCGAAGCCGGCATGCTCGGTCAACCGGTGTATTTCCTAACCCCGGATGTGATTGGTGTGGAGCTGACCGGTAAGCTGCGTGGCGGCGTAACGGCAACTGATCTCGTGCTGACCATCACGGAGATGCTGCGCAAAGAAAAGGTGGTTGGCAAATTTGTTGAGTTCTGTGGGTCTGGTACAGCGAGCTTGTCAGTGACTGACCGCGCCACGATTGGCAACATGGCGCCCGAGTACGGTGCCACCATGGGATTCTTCCCAGTCGATGGCAAAACAATTGATTATTTCCGGGGCACTGGCCGCACAAAAGCCGAAATCGCTGCCTTTGAAGCTTACTTCAAGGCGCAAGGCATGTTTGGTGTGCCCAATGGTAAAGACATCCAGTACACCCGGCTACTCAAGCTTGATCTTGGCACAGTAGCCCCCTCGCTTGCTGGCCCGAAGCGGCCACAAGACCGAATCGAAATCGGGCATGTGGCCAACACCTTCAACACGCTGTTTTCGAAGCCGATTGCGGACAATGGCTTTAACCAGCCACCAGCCAAGCTAGAGAAAGCTTTCACCACATCAAAAGGCACTGAGCTTCACAACGGCGACATCCTGATTGCTGCCATTACGTCTTGCACGAACACATCTAACCCAAGCGTGATGCTGGCCGCCGGGCTCGTGGCCAAAAAAGCCGTTGAAGCCGGCTTGACTGTGCCGTCTTACGTGAAGACGTCATTGGCTCCTGGATCACGTGTGGTGACTGAGTATTTGAAGAAAGCCAAGTTACTCCCTTACCTTGAGAAACTTGGCTTCAATGTCGCGGCCTATGGCTGCACCACCTGCATTGGTAATGCTGGCGACCTCGCTGCCGATATTAACGAAGCCATCATTGACAACGACCTCATCTGCTCGGCCGTGCTGTCCGGCAACCGGAACTTCGAGGCTCGTATTCATCCCAATATCAAGGCGAACTTTCTGGCCTCGCCCCCGCTGGTGGTGGCCTATGCGCTGGCTGGGACGATGCGACGTGATTTGATGACCGAGCCAGTAGGCAAAGGTAAAAAGGGCGATGTCTACATCGGTGATATCTGGCCTACCTCGGATGAGATCAATGAGCTGATGAAGTACGCGTTGGATGCCAATGTGTTTCGCGGCAACTACGCCAACGTCAAGAAGAACCCAGGCAAGCTTTGGGAAAACATCACTGGCGTTCATGGTGAGCGCTACAACTGGCCCACTTCAACCTACATTGCCGAGCCACCCTTTTTCGAGGGGTTCACCATGCACCCGGCAGCTGTGCCCGCCGTCCACGGTGCCCGAGCACTTGGGGTCTTTGGTGATTCGGTGACAACGGATCACATCTCGCCTGCGGGCTCTATTAAAGAGACCTCGCCGGCCGGCCAATGGCTACTGGCCCATAACGTTAAAAAGCCTGACTTCAACAGCTACGGTTCGCGCCGAGGCAACCACGAGATCATGATGCGCGGCACATTCGCCAACGTGCGGATCAAAAACCTCATGATTGCACCACGCCCCGATGGCAGCCGTGTTGAGGGCGGTGAAACTTTGTTCCAGCCCTCGGGCCAGCAAATGTCTATTTATGACGCAGCCATGGCCTATCAAAAAGCCGGCGTACCCACCGTGGTGTTCGGAGGCGAAGAGTACGGCACTGGATCCTCGCGCGATTGGGCGGCCAAGGGCACCATGTTGCTAGGGGTTAAAGCAGTGATTGCGCGCAGCTTTGAGCGCATTCACCGCAGCAACCTAGTTGGCATGGGGGTGTTACCGCTGCAGTTCAAGGGCAACGACAGCGTTCAGTCACTTGGCATCACCGGCAAAGAGACCTACGACATTGAAGGGATCGAGGCTGGCATCACGCCACAGCAAGATGTCACGCTCGTCATTCACCACGAAGACGGCAAGACCGAGCGCGTTAAAGTTTTACTGCGCATCGATACCCCGATTGAGGTGGACTACTACCTGCATGGCGGGATTCTGCCATATGTGTTGAGAGAATTGCTCGCGGCCTAGACCCACTGACCTATCGCGCAGCAATCGTTAGCTCCAAGCAGACAACCCGATTTCATATCGGGTTGTCTGCTTTTGGCCACTCACTGCATTTCACCAGTGACGAAACCTAGGCGACCCACTTGACCAACAAACCCGTCAACCCGAATAAAACCACAAACAGCACAGCAGCTAAGGCCAACACGCGTGGGCCTGCGGCTTTCAACTGAGCAAAACGCGTTTCAATGCCCAGTGCGGTCATGGCCATGGTCAATAGAAAAACATCGATGGCACGCAATGTTTCCAATAGTGGCACAGGCACAATGCCCGTTGAATTGATGACAGCGAAGATTAAAAACCAAATCGCAAACCAGGGAATGGGTAACTTTGCTTTGTTGTCTGCCAAGCTAGCGTCGCGACGCTGCAGCCACAGGCCGATGACGAGCAACAACGGCACGAGCAAGGCCACGCGGGTCATTTTTACAATGGTGGCAACTTCTGTGGTGGCCGGATCAATATTGCTGGCAGCAGCCACCACTTGTGCAACCTCATGAATGCTGCCACCTAAAAAAATTCCCAGTGCCCTACCCTCAAAGGGCAACCAGCCTACCCCGAACAAAAGTGGATACAGAAACATCGAGACCGTGCCAAACAACACCACGGTGGCCACTGCCACGGCACTCTTGTGAGGTGCTGATCGCAAGGTTGACTCAAACGCCAGAACAGCTGCCGCACCGCAAATTGCACTGCCCGCTGATGTCAGCATGGCTGTGTCCCGGTCAAGTTTCAGCCAGCGAGTGCCGAGCCACGTGCCTAGCGCCAAAACCCCAACCGCCACGCCAATCGAGACCACAATGCCCGGCACACCCACTTCAACAATCTGCTGGATACTGACGTTCAAACCATAGAGCGCCACCGCGACCCGCAACAAACGACGCGCCGCAAAGTTCACCCCAACACCCCACTGGGCTGGCATGCCACCTCTTAACAGGTTGCCATAAAGCATCCCACACACAATGCCTAGTACCAGCGGACTGATGCTCAACGCCCGGATAGGTGCAAGCTGTGCCAGCTCAAATACAGCAAAGGCCATGAGCGTGACAAACAATAGGCCGCTGCCACGGTCGCGCCACATGGTCTCTGAAGTCGCTACTGCTGTGTTCAAACCAGTTTTCCTGTCGTCATTTTTTGTGCGCCAAGTCTAGTCAATCACAACACATTTGAAAATCTGTTATTTTGTATTATAAGTATCCGTTATTCTGATATTTTATTCTTTAACAGTTGAACAGTTGAGCAGCTGAACACCTGAACACCTCTACGCCTAAACGCATACACCGATCAACGTTTATCTGTTGTTCACATGACACCCGATCAGCTCATCACCTTCAGCATCGTTGCAGAACACGGCAATATTAGCCACGCAGCCCACGCACTGCACCTGTCTCAACCGGCCGTTTCCGGTCAATTGCAGGCACTTCAGCAATCATTCGGTGAAGCTCTGTACCGACGCCAAGGCAGAGGCATCGCCCTGACATCGGCGGGCAAACGGCTGCTCATACCAGCCAATCGTCTGCGTGCTGCCATGGCGCATGCCATGGATGAACGCAAGGCAAACCAATCTCTGGCCTCTGGCACCTTGCGCATTGGTGCTAGCACCACACCGGCGAGTTATCTGTTGCCAGAGATCGTGGCACGCTTTAAGCGCACCTTCCCTGGCATCGACATTCAAATGATTGCAGGCAATACGGGAGAAATCATCGCCAAACGTTCAGAGCTAGACCTCGCCGTGCTCGAGGGCGAATTATGTCCAGACACCCTAAGCCAGTGTGATGTTTTACCTTGGCAGACTGACGAGGTAGTGGCAATACTGCCGTCGAATCACCCCATGGCCAAGCGTAATTCGATCGAACTCAATGAGTTGGCGACGCAGCCTCTGGTCATGCGCGAAGCCGGCTCCGGGGTCCGCAACCTGGTGATCAAGGCGTTCAATGACCATGGCCTATCCGTTAACGGCTACTTAGAGTTAGCCGGTGTTGAAGGTATCAAGCAAGCCGTTCGAGCAGGTTTGGGCGTGGGTTTCGTGTCACGGCTCTCACTGGTTCACGAAGATGGGCATTTGGTCGGTATTCGAATAGGCCAGGGTCTGACGCGCTCCATTCGGCTCGTTTTACCGAAATTGGGCAAACCATCCAAAGTGACTCAGGCGTTCATGCAAGCAATCGATGGACCGCGTTAAAATGTGCAGTTAACCAAATAAACTTCCCAATGCCCAAAAAGCAATCACCGTCCGTATCGCCTCGCGCCACCAACCAGCTTGTGACGCTCGTGCGCACGGCTGCAAGTTCGACCAGCCGTTTTGAGGACAGGTACTGGGAAGGGCGAATTGAGAGCCTGATCCATAAGCACCTGGCGGCTAGTCAGGACGATGTGATCGAAGCCGCCCTAGATGAACTGGCCAGCGCCGACCCAGACCAAGCCGACGATTTGCTAGAACACGTTCAATCGGCTAGCCAAGCCCTGAACATTGAAGTCGACGGCCAGCCGTGGCAGGTGCTTCTGGTGACCAGCGCACTCGCTGTCTGGACCCGTTATCAGCTGCCACAGGTTGACCTCTCAGACAAAATGGTCGATTTTTTTACCGACGGCCTCAAACAACATGTGCTTGCGCCAGACGTGAAGGTAGGGGCTTTGCCCAAGTTGGTCGGCATCGATGAAATGCCACGCTCGTTTGGCGAGATATATCAGTGGCTGCAGCGCCTAGCAAATCGAACACTCGGCAAACGTGCGGCACTGCCCTCAACGATCACGATCGAGCCAAACCCCGCGCTGCTGGTAGACACCCGGCATCTGGTGTTGGCAGTTGCAGTACGGGCAGGAGAACCATTGTTTCGATGGCAATCAGACGTCCATGCCACCCAAGAACGGTGTCTGGAGCAATGGACCAAATACGTGACGCCAGCCCTAAGCCAGCTATTGCCGGGATGCCAGTTCCACGCGCTACTACCCCAGTCCTATCACGCCAGCATTGAACTATCAGAACAACACGTCCGGATTGTTGCCATCCATTCAGCCAGCCAATGGTTAAACGGCGCCTTAAACCTCAAACCAGGAGAGTTGCGAGCAACGATTGCGGCAGTGGGCGAGCGCGATGCACAAGAATATCGGATTGGCTTTCATCGGGATCGCCAGCAGGATGTGATTTACGGGACCATATGGCCTGTGTTTGATCAATATGCTAGCGGCACTGGCGAGTCAATCATTGACGCCGTTGACGAAATTGCTGCTGTTTTAAAGGATAGTGGCGTCCATCACATCAAACGTATTCCAGGTATTTTGTTGCCCGAGTCGTGCGAGGACTGCAGTGCGCCGCTGTTTCCAAATCCCGCTGGCGAACTGGTACACGTCGAGTTGCCTGAAGAAGCGTTTGACGCGCCACAACATTTCCATTGAACATCAGCCTGAACCACCGACCGGTTTTATCGGCCGATTTGTTTTGCCAAATTGTCGACAACCTAGGTGACATTGGCGTCATGTGGCGTTTGGCGCGCCAACTGACGCAAGAAAAAGGATGGCACATTCGGCTCTGGGTCGACAAGCTAGAGCAGTTCAAGCGAATCGAGCGCGCCATTGACGCGCACCTGCCTAGACAAACCTGCCAAGAGATCGAGGTGTATCCATGGCTTGATCCGTGGGTGGAAGTCACACCGCACCCGATCGTTATTGCCGGATTCTCTTGTGCGCTGCCAGACGAGTACGTCAAACAGCTGGCTGGTCACCCAGGTTCAATTTGGTTGCAGCTGGAGTACCTGAGCGCTGAAGACTGGATTGACTCGTTTCATGGCCTTCACTCTCAGCGAAACGATACGCTCAAACCACTGTTCTTTTTCCCGGGCTTTACCGAGCGCACTGGTGGACTCATGCGCGAACACGGTTTGCTTGAGCAGCGAAACCAATGGCAAATAAGCCAACAGCGAGGGCCTTGGCTCGCCGCATTGGGTGTCAACGTCGGTGAACCCGTGAAACTTGTGTCGGTCTTCACTTACCCCCACGCGCCACTGCAACTACTCATCCATCAATTAAGACAAACTGGCGAGCGTTTTCATTTGCTCATACCATCAGGTCAATCCATGCCGAGTTGTCCAGAAGGCGAGCAAGTCACTTGGCAAGCCATTGAGTTTCTCAACCAACCTGACTATGACAAATTGCTCTGGTCATGTGATTTGAATCTGGTGCGTGGCGAGGACTCCTTCATGCGTGCTATCTGGGCAGGCAAGCCCATGTTCTGGCAAATCTACCCGCAAACAGATGGCGCTCATCACGCCAAGCTTGATGCCTGGCTGAAACGGTCGCGCACGTCTGCGCCTGTTGCAAGCGCCATGCACGAATGGGCTGATGGCAAGCTCAACACTGACCTGGGCCCGCATCTCACGGGCCCAGGCTGGGAAAACTGGCAACAAACGAGCGCCACATGGTGTCAAGAACTAGCCCAACAAAGTGACCTTGCAACTCGCCTAGACACCGCGGTGCGTCGCCAAACTGGCACACCAGATCGGTTATGATCGTGGGTTTATTACTTTATTGCGCCGCGGCAACGCTTTCGGCGCACCCAAGACGGAGCAATTAGTCATGAAAACAGCGCAGGAACTGCGTGTCGGCAACGTGGTCGTCGTGGACGGCCAAGCCCAAGTGGTACAACGCGCCGAATACAACAAGTCGGGCCGCAACGCAGCTGTGGTTAAGCTGAAGTTCAAGAACCTCCTGACAGCTTCAGGCAGCGAATCGGTCTACAAGGCCGATGAAAAGTTTGACGTGGTCGTGCTAGACCGCAAAGAATGCACCTACTCCTATTTTGCGGATCCGATGTATGTATTCATGGACACCGAGTACAACCAGTACGAAGTCGAAGCTGAAAGCATGGGTGACGCCCTGCACTATCTCGAAGAGGGCATGGCTGTTGAAGTGGTTTTTTATGATGACCGCGCCATCTCGGTCGAGATGCCGACTTCCGTCGTGCGCGAGATCATCTATACCGAACCCGCCGTGCGGGGTGACACCTCTGGCAAAGTCATGAAACCAGCCAAAATCAACACCGGATTCGAATTGCCTGTGCCGCTTTTTTGCGACATTGGTGACAAGATTGAAATTGATACGCGTACCGGCGAATACCGTAGCCGTGTCATGTCCTAAGTTTGAACACAGGCCGCAATAAAAAAAGCCGCGTCATACGCGGCTTTTTTTAACGTGCAGACCGTCAAGAACTACCGCTACTGCAAACGATCGTCGGCCAGGATATCGGGCACCATCATCACCGAGATACCATCCTCGGCGAGCTCCTCGCGCTCCTCTTGGGTTGCGGTGCCTCGAATCGAGCGTGGTTGGGCTTCGCCCTCGTGAATCGCACGAGCCTCTCGCGCAAATGCGGGTCCAACATTTTCAGCACTACTAATGACTTGACGCATTTGAGTCAAAACCTGTGCCTGAAGCTTTAGAAGCTCCGGTGAAGTGGCCACGGGCGTGGGCACTGAACCTGAGGCTGAGCCGGTCATCTGGCTTTCCTCAATGGGCACAAGCGTCCGTGAGGAATTGATACGCGGCGCTGAAGGCATCTTGTGAATGTCAGGACTATGGCACATCGGGCACGTGACAAGACCTCGCGCCTGCTGCGCGTTGTAATCCTCGTGAGATCCGAACCACCCCTCAAACAGATGACCGGCATCACATTGCAAGTTAAATACTTTTAACGACATTGTATTTAGATGGGGACAGGCCCAATCGTTTCAAGGCCTTAGTATACCGGGCTCGCGCTCTGGGCTCCTCGGATCAACCGTGCCGAACGACAAGCGTGGCACAGCATTGAGCAAACGCTGAGTAACAGCATGCTGCGGATGATGCAGCACAGCCTCAGCTGAACCCACCTCCACCAGCTCGCCGGCATCCATAATTGCAATGTCATCTGCGAAATACTCAACCACACCAAAGTTGTGCGTAATAAACAGATAGGCCATACCCGACTCACGTTGCAAATCAGCGAGCAAATCAAGAATTTGGGCTTGAACCGACACATCAAGGGCAGACGTAGGTTCATCCAAGATCAACACTTTAGGCTCCACAGCCAACGCCCGCGCAATCGCGATGCGTTGCCGTTGGCCACCAGAGAACTCGTGCGGATAACGGATGGCGGCATCGGCGGGAAGCCCAACCCGATCGAGCAAACGCGCCACCCGCGCTTGCCTGTCCACCTCAGACACGTCAGGCAGCAAAGCCGCCACGCCTTCCTCTAAGATCTCACCAACCCGCATGCGCGGATCAAGCGAGGCAAACGGGTCCTGAAACACAATCTGAATCCGAGTCCGCAAGCGCCTTAAGTCTGCGCCCTTGGCAGCAAGCAAATCTTGCCCACCGACACGAACCTCACCACTAAAAATTGCCGTACCATCCAACAGCCTGAGCAATGTTTTAGCGACCGTGGTTTTGCCACAGCCTGACCCACCTAAAAGCGCGAGTGTCTGGCCTGCGCACAATTCGAAACCAACACCATCGACAACCTGGGTCACGCCCACTAGGCGTCGCAACCAGCCCCGCCGAATCGGATAGCCCACCTTCAGATTCTTCACAAACAAAACGGGTTCTGCGCTGCGCTCAACCACCGGAGCTTGACTGTCATGCCTTTGCTGCCCCACGGCCGAGAGCGGTCTTCCGCGTTTGGCAAAGGTGGGAATGGCATCAAACAATTCTCTGGCATAAGGGTGTTTGGGTGACTTAAAGAACTCGTTGGCAGGAGCTGTCTCCACGATCTTACCGTGACGCATGAGTGCCACCGTGTCAGCCACCTTATACACAATGGCCAGATCATGCGTGATCATGAGCACTGCCATGCCAAGCTCTTTCTGGATATCAGCCAACAGATCAAGGATCTGCGCCTGCACGGTCACGTCTAGCGCGGTGGTTGGCTCATCGGCAACCAACAAGTCCGGTTCAGCCGCCAGTGCCATGGCAATCATGATTCGCTGCTTTTGCCCACCAGAGAATTGGAAAGGGTAATGATCAATGCGCAAGGCCGGTTCCGGAATGCCCACGCGTTGCAACCAATGAATTGCTTTGTCGCGCGCCTGTTGACCTCTGAGCGCCGTGTGCGATTCAATCGTTTCTAGCAACTGCTCACCCACGCGCATGACTGGGTTCAAGCTCGTGCCCGGTTCCTGAAAAATCATGGCGATTCGACCGCCACGAACGTGCTGCATCTCAAGCTCAGTCAGGGCATTGATGTTCTGACCTTCGAGCAACACTTCGCCCTGCACGACTTGCAAGGCCTCAGGCAAGAGCCGCATCAAAGCAAGTGCGGTCATGCTTTTACCGGAACCTGACTCACCCACCAGCGCAAATGTCTCACCGCGATGCACACTGATGGCCAGCTGCTGCACCGCAAACTTCAAATCCTCATCGTGATCAATCGCAATGGCAAGATCAGTCACCGAGAGCACCAAGTCTTTATAGACAGCCATTAGGTGCTCCCCTTATTGAGCATCGCGAGCAGGCGGCTGCGACGAGCAGGTCGGAAGTTTTGGCTACGCGGGTCAAAGGCATCGCGCACACCATCGGCAAATAGATTGGCCGATAACACCAAAGCCAACATGAACACAAAAGCTGCCAATAAATTCCACCAGATCATCGGGTCACGCGACATCTCCAGACGCGACTTATCAATCATCGTGCCAAAGGAGTTCATGGTGGGATCCACACCGATACCCAAATAAGACAGCACCGCCTCGTACAGAACGAGCGCTGAGAACTCCAGCACCACTGTGATCAGAACAATATGCATCACGTTGGGCAACAAATGGCGCAACATCACCGTGAAGTGCGAAATGCCGAACGCACGGGCTGCCTGCACGTATTCAAGTTCACGCAGTTTCAATGCCTCAGCACGCAGCAAACGGCACAAGCCAGCCCAGCCGGTTAAGCCCAAAATCATGCACAACAAAAACAATCGAAGATCAGCGCGCTGGGCAGCCGTCGGAAACAGATCCGGATGCGTATCAATATAGACTTGCATCATGAGTACAGCGGCGGCAATCAACAAGACACCTGGAATGGCGGTCAAAGTTGTGTAGATGTACTGAATCACGTCATCCACCCAACCTTTGAAATAGCCAGCCGAGATACCAAAGAAAAGTGCTGGGGGTAACATCGCCACCGTGGTCAGCGTACCAATAACCCAGGCCGTGCGCACACTCTTTAAGGCCTGCCAGAGCACATCATTGCCGGTCTGATCCGTACCCATGACGTGGTAGCCAGTCGCCAGCCCAAACACCACCCCCAGAACCACGCACATAATCAGGACCGTCAACAGCATCGCCCGCCAAGGCACGTCACTTTGTGCACGCCAGATTTCACCAGCCACACTCGACCAACTGCTAACTGGCGAAGCGTGATGACGGCGCGATCTGGCAATGCCAGCAATGACAATACCGATCAAGACAAGCGCAACTGCCAAACCACCCACTAAGCCTAACCCGGCGCGTTGGGTCACATCCGCTAGCCACTGTGCCTCAGGATTGTCGAGATGACTGCCGCCAAAGCGCAGGTGTGGAAAGTCTCGATAAGGTTCACCACCCTCTTGCAAGATGGTTTCCTTGGTGAACTGCCGATAAGCCAGGGGCGCAGAGTAAGTCTTCTCTTGATGGGTCAGCGCTGTATCGTCTAGCAAGGTATCGAGCAAGGACACCACTTGGGGCGAATACACCACGGGCGCATCGGGCGCCGCATCTGGCCCTTGGGGCAATCGAGGCTGAAAGTGCACCGAATCCAGTAGCCCCACCACCACAAAAAACATCAGTACAACAGCCGAACTCATCGCCGGCGCACTTCTGGCAACCCGTGCCCATGTGGCGCGCGCTGTCGCCGACCGGCTCACCCGCCAAGCATAAATAATGACCGCAGCCACCATGAGAAACAGCGCAACGTCAGTCCACAAGAACACGAAGTTTGGCATTATTCAAACCTCACACGTGGATCGGCCAGGGTGTACGAAATATCAGCCAATATCAGGCCCACGATGTAAAGCGATGCCCCTAGAAACACCATCGCTCGCACCACTGAGAAATCCTGACCATTGATCGCGTCAATGGTGTAGCTGCCAAGCCCTGGGATACCAAAAAATGATTCCGCAATCAGGCTACCCATGAACAACAAGGGCAGTGCCGATACCGTGCCCGTCAAAATCGGTAACATGGCATTACGCAAGACATGCTTAAAGAGCACCACTCGCTCACCCAAACCCTTGGCGCGCGCCGTGCGAACGTAATCTTTACTGATTTCTTCAAGAAAGAGACTGCGATAAAAGCGAGCCTCAGGCCCAAGGCGCGAGATGATGGCCACGAGCACCGGTAACGCCAGAAACTTGACCATGTCCACGCCACCGATATAACCAGAATAAGGAACTAGGCGCAGGACTTTGGCGAACAACCACTGGCCTGCGATGATGTAAAACAGCCCGGATATGGAAAGCATCAATACACAGAGCACCACACCCCAGAAATCCAGGGGCGTCGTCCTGAAAAACACCAGCAATAAGGCAAACGAGATGCTCGCCAGGATCCCCAACACAAAACTCGGGATCGCCAAGGCAAGGCTTGGGCCCATGCGCTCACGGATCTCCCAGCCGATGTCACGGCCACTATCAGACAACCCAAAGTCAAATCGCAACAACGGCACTGATCTCTGATAAAAAATCGTGTCCGTCAACGTCTGGGCGCCCGAGGCTTGTGTATTGACCCAAAGTGGCTTGTTATAGCCGCGTTCAGCTTTCCATTTCTCAATGGCATCCGCACTGACTCGCTGCCCGCCGATGGCAAGCCTAGCCATATCATCCGGCGTATTGACCGCAAAAAAGAGCACAAAGGTCAGTAGGTTCACGCCAATCAAAATCATGACGCCATACATCAGGCGCCTAAGGATGTAAGCCGTCATTGCCCGTCTCCCAAGCGAGAGACCTTCGGCGGCAAGGCCGTGCGTTGCTGCTGCGACTTGACCATGCGCCAGGCCGGCCAAATGATGAATGCCAGCAATATGGCCAACACGACCAAAGGCCACCAAACCGGATGATTCCATTGGGCTATTTTCTGATGACGCAACTCACTGTCGATGCGCAGATACTGCAGCCCGTTGCGCACCATCTGCGATGGCTTGGCGTTATGCACCCACTGCTGATAAGCCCCGGCCGATTTAGGAAAAAACCCAAACATCCAGGGCGCATCATGCTGCACAACCTTAATCATCTGGTCAATGATCGCGGCTTTCTCAGGACCATCGGGCAAATCCCGCATTTTCTCGAACAAGGCATCATATTGAGGATTGCTGTAGTTGCTGGCGTTCTCCCCTCCCTTGTCGGCCTTGACCTGTTTGCCGTAGAGCAAAAACAGGAAGTTCTCTGCATCGGGATAGTCGGCAATCCAACCCCACATGAACATTTGTGCAACACCACGTGACATTTTTTCTTGAAAACGGTTGTAGTCAGTCGCACGAATGTCAAGCTGTGCACCTAGATGACTGACTTGACGCCGCATCCAGTCAAGCGCCGGATTCGATGCGTTGGCACCTGCGGCCGAATCGAAATACAAGACCAGCGGCTGGCCAGTTTTCTCATCCCGTCCGTTGGGATAGCCTGCCTCGGCCATCAACTGACGAGCGTAGTCAAGCGACTTTCGCTTGGGCTCGCCATCGACCACATCATAAACAACGCGATTGATGCCCTGCGGAGCGGCTTGATACCCCAGAATGCCAGGTGGCACTGGCCCAAAAGATGGTTGCGCCTGCCCCTGCTGAAAAATCGCGATGTACTCTTCCCAATTGAAAGCAATGCTAAGCGCTTGGCGCAGCTTGCGATTCTTTTCTTGTTGTTCAGGCGTATCACCTTGTCCAACGACGGGGTCAAGCCAATTAAAGCCAAGATAAAAAATCGATGCTTCAACTGTGGTCGGCAACTGTATGCCGTGCTCAGCATAAAGCGCTGCTTTCTCGGAAGAGTCCCCAGCAGCAACCAACATAGCCACGCCCACGTCGCCACGGTTGGCCTGAGGCAAATCGTAATAGCCTTGCATAAATTTGCCTTGCAGTGGAATCGACTCCTTTTCGATGTTGAACACCATGCGGTCAACAAACGGTGTCATCTTGCCGCAGTCATCGAGCAGCCCCGCCTCTCGATCACCAGGCTCGCCCTCGCACGGATATGGCTCACCGCGAAAGTTTGGATTACGTGCCAACACGTGGCGGCGATTTTGCAGGGACTCCACCATCATGAACGCCCCGGTGCCCACAGGCCATGTATTGAGCGACAGACTATTGGTTGCCATGCCGGGCTGACTGTAGAACCGATCAGCCTCCCACGGCACTGGGGCCGTGAATGTCATCGACAACCAATATTTGAACTGTGGGTAGCTTCCTTTGACCCGAATACGCAAGGTGTGGTCGTCAATTGCCTGAACCCCATCAAAACCAAAATCTCGTAGATCGAGCCAAGGCGGCTCACTGTCACCAGACTGCTCTCGCAGTTGCGCGTCCGCTGTTTTCAGCTCATCGCCATATTGCGCAAAGCCCACCACATGCTGTGCCAGCGTCGAATAAATTGGCGAGGCCACACGCGGGCTTGCTAATCGCCGAAACCCATAAACATAATCATGCGCAGTCAGCTCACGCGTACCCGTCTGAGAAAAATCCGTGATGGCGTAGCGATCATCAAGCGCACCTGGCGCCAAGGGATAGTAAGTGTATTGCCCGTCAGCCTTCTTCGCGAAGGCGGGGTGCGGCTGAAACAAGATGCCAGGCCTGAGCTTGATTTCGTGGATGCTCTCATGCACCAAATCAGGTGGCGCCGTATCGGGCAAGACGTTGCCGGCGGCATCGAGCAAGACCGGGGTAGCCACCTGCTCGGCAGCACGGGCATTGAGTTCATAAGGGCGCTTTAGGTAATGGTAGCCATAAAGCGGTTCATAGATGCTGTAGGTGTATGGGGTCTCATCGCTGGAATACGACTTGGCTGGATCGAGGTAACGCGGAGAGCGCTGTGTAAAAGCTGTGTATAGCGTGTTTTGCGCCTCGGCACCTGCCTGATAAGGACTATTGATTGGCTCGGCAATCCAGTCGCAACCCGCTAATCCGAACACGAACCCACACAGAGCCGCAAGGGCCGATCGCCGCCAAAACCCATGAATTATTTCCCGCACTGGCCTTGCCTCCAGCACTGATATCGCCAAACCCAAGGCGCCACCGGCTCAGGTTCAGCCCAGAGTCCGCGTTTGTTGGCTCTGGCATCGTCTTGCAACGCCAAGAGCCTGCGATCGCGAAGATACTTGTCTTTGCCCTGCCGATTGGCCCATGCCATGCCCGCATAAACCAGAAGTTGGTTGGCCGTGACATCATCGAGCAACACATCACAGATGTGCCGGCCAAACCGGTCCTCTTCAAAACACGTCAACGTGACTGTCTTTCCAGCCACTTGATCAGCCAGAAATCGCCTGGCCGCTTCACCATAAGGCTGACCGGGTTGGTTACCACCGTTGCCTTTTTCTGGCGCATCGATGCTGGCAAGCCGTATGCGGTAGTTTTCCCCTGCATCGCGCACGGTGATGGTGTCGCCGTCGGCCACACTCACCACTTTCCCATTAAGTTCATAAGCAACTGCCGACTGCCAACCGGCTACAAGCCATAGCAGCAGCAATCCGGGCAGTTTGGTTGCCCAACCCTTCCTCACAAAACAGTTTCTCGTATCACTGCAGCAATTTTTCATGATCCTAATGACAAAACCCAAGGCCGGCTTGAACAAGATGGCACCCATCTGCTCGCCGTGCTCACAAGATTACCTCAATCTGGCGGCAGACATCGATGATGCCACCAAACGAGTTGGTGGGATGACCGCCTATCGGGTTCATCTGAACGCCTGATGATTCACATGATTTTTTTGAACAGCTGGACACTATAAAGTTCACGGCTTGTCGACCTAGAACCTATGCCAAAATGCCCCCATATTGATTAGCAACTCCCAATACGGCCCAACAGACCATGAAAATCGTTTTTCTTGACAGCGACACCCTGCCCCACTCAATCAAGCACCCTGCCTGGGCGCAAGCTTGGGTCAATCTGCCTGCCACCGATCAAACCACCGAGGCCGTGGTCAAAGCGTTGGACGGCGCCGAGATCTGCATCACCAACAAGATACGCATCACGCCTGCCATTCTGGCGCAATGCCCCAAGCTAAAATTTGTCTGCGTTGCTGCCACAGGCTATGACTGCGTTGATCTGCAAGCCTGTCGCGAGCATGGTGTGGTGGTCAGTAATGTACCGGGCTATTCCAAGCAAAGTGTGGCAGAAAATGTCATCGCCAATATTTTTGCGCTCAGGCGCAACCTGCTGTCGTACGCTGCCATCGGTCCCCAATCCTGGTCCGAGTCCTCACACTTTTGTGTGCACGATCGGCCAATTCTCGATATTGCGGGCGCAACACTGGGCATTGTTGGTCAGGGCGCCATTGGCGCTGAGGTAGCGCGCCTTGCGCAAGCGCTGGGGATGAAAGTCCTGTTTGCCGAGCACCGTGGCAAAGCGGAAATCCGTGAGGGATACACACGATTTGAAACCGTCATCGCACAAGCGGATGTCATCACCTTGCACTGCCCGCTAACACCGGCCACTCAGGGCCTGATTGGCCAAGCCGAGATCGCCCACATGAAACCTGGCGCACTGTTGATTAATACGGCGCGTGGGCCTTTGGTCAATGAAGACGCCGTGCTCGACGGGCTAAAAACTGGTCACTTGGGCGGCGCAGCTCTAGACGTGCTGGTTAAAGAGCCACCAACTGGTTATGAGCCATTACTGAACTTCAAGCACCCCAATCTCATCATCACACCGCACATTGCCTGGGCAGCCACCGATGGGCAAAGCAGGCTGGTTAAAGGCATCCAAGCCAATCTCGAGGCATTCCATGCGGGCACACCAATTAACGTGGTCAATTGAAGGTTGAAGCAGTCACTGTTTTTACGGGATTTGTCGTATGCTTGAATTGAGTAATGTGCAGTTCGAGCGTTGATGACTGAGCCAAACATGAGGGTTTACAGCATGCAGGACATTACAGTGCAGCAATCGGCAGATTTCTGGCGTCGATCGGTAAGCCAGATGGCGCAAAGCGCTCGTCAATGGATTTTGGCCATGGCAATTGGGTTTGTTTCGGTCACGGCCCAAGCCATTGAAGTCGGCGACACACTCATCATCGATAACCTCACCACCATCGATGGCCAGACCATCACTCGCGAAAACCTGACTGGCAAACATGTGGTGGTTCAGGTTTGGGCAACCTGGTGCCCCTTTTGCCACCGCCAGAATGTCAACTTGGTCGAACTGGTCAAGCGCACCGAAGGCATGCCGATACAGGTTATTGGCCTGTCGATTGACCGCAAAGCCGCAGACGTACCGCCTTACGTTAAAAAGCACGGCCTGAATTTCCCCGTGGCGATGATGACACCCGAACTCGAGAAAACCATCGGCAAACGCCAAGGCATCCCTGAACTCTATGTCGTTGATCCCTCAGGCAAAGTCATACAAAAGGACTACGGTGAAATGATCGACCTTGATATTTACGACCTAGCTGACTACGCCAAACGATAGCGATCAGAAAACAATTTACTCGGCCGACTGAATGGACAAGAAGACGTTATAGGCGTTCATCCGGTTGGCCGCTTTGAACAGCGGGTAGCCCTCGTACGGTGACCAATCTGCGTCCTCATACGCCTGATCAAAATCATCCAGATTCACCGCTGGCTCGCGCATGGTATCGCGCAGATATTTAAGATAGTCACGCGTGAATTGAAGGTCTTGCCCGGGGTTGGTCGAGTGAGGACCATGACCTGGGACCACAACCGCTGGCGTAAGTGTCAACAAACGATCGAGTGACGCAATCCAGCCAGCACTATCAGCATTGCCCACGAATGGGATCCGGCCTTGAAACATGAGGTCACCTGCAAACAGGACGTTCTCAGCAGGCACATAGACCGACAAGTCATCTGGCGTGTGTGCTGGACCGACTTTGAGTAAATCAAATTGCCAACCACTGAGCATCATCTGCTCGTCATCGATCACCCAGATATCGGCGCCTTCCAGGCGTGTCTTATCGTCTACCCAGGGCGCAAGCTCCTCGCGTGAAACCTCAAGCCTAAGCTTGGCGGTATCAGATGTCAGATAAAGCTTACCTTCTTCTTGGGCGATAACCTTGGCACCAAGGTCTTTGAATACCTGCAAACCGTACACGTGATCGGCATGAAAATGGGTGACGATGACGTACTGAATTGGCTTGTCGGTGATCTTGCGAATTTCAGCAACCAGGCGCTCGGCCAAAGAAGGCGAACCGAGCGCGTCAATCACAACCACACCCTCAGGTGCTACCACCACACCCGCGTTGGAAATGAAGTTCTGATTCAAGGGTGTACCAAGCTCAAACAAGCCCTCGACATAATAGGCATGTGCACTGACTTGCTTGAGAGTCACTTTCGGTGGCTCGCTGGCCACGACCACTGAAGCAAACAACAAAGCAACGCTTGCAAACCAATGTCTCATCACCCCACTCCTTTTTTGCCGCGTACCCTCGAACTGACCTGAACAAAACCCCGAACCAAGCAATCTCGATCCGGGGCTTGCTCTAGCGCGAGGTGAAATGGCTTAAGGCTTAATGTAAGCGCGACCATCCTTCAATTGCAAATCAGTCAAAGCAACCACGCCAGAGGGCGTGTATTCAGTCTCAAGTATGAACTGGTCCTTGCTTAAATTACGACGCTGAAGCGTGATTTCGCAAACGAGGAAGCGAACCCCCTTTGATCGCAAGTCCGCAATCAATGGACCATACGCTGTTTCAGATTGACCGTGAGTGGCCCCCTCAAACATCAGGTCAACACCACCAGAGTGCATCACCAAAACGATATCAGTCTCGGGTGCTGTGTCCAAATGATTGCGCATGTTACGTAACGCTTTCAGCCCGCTACCAAACGCGTCATCCAAGTGATAAACCACCTTGGGCTTGTAGTTGTCTTGAGCCTGAGCCACTTCAGGCGTCAGTCCCATCCAGCCAATGACAGCCGCTAACACCAATGTAAAAATTGCTTTCATGCTTGTCTCCTTTATTGTTGATGCACTTGAGTCTCTGTGAACCCAAATGGCACGGCGGGGCTAGGCCCCGCCGTTGACTTAAGAAAGGTCTAAGCAGCAGACCATCCTCAACTCAGGGGTGCATACCCTGGGTTATTCTCGGCCCCAATGATCTTGGGCTCATTGAGCTTGACGTCTTTAACAACTTTTTGATCACGCAAGTAGCCCGCGACCACATCCCAGATCGGCTCACCACCCGCGTCGCGTGCCTCGACCGATACAGGAGCCCAGCCGGCGACCTTGTAGTTCTTGCTCGCATCGATCAACTCACCATCCAAGGTCATGTCTGAAATACGATTGCCAAAATCAGCGGTCGGGTTGATAGTGTACTCCAAGCCACCCACACGAACCATGTCACCACCTTGCTGGTAGTACGGATCCGGATTAAAGAGGTTATCGGCCACATCTTCCAAAATGACCTTAATCATCTCACCCGACATGTTGGTCACCGTTGTCCACGGGTAAGTGATGGCGGTTTGATCGAGAACGTTCTCCATCAAAATATCCTGCCCTGGCAACAGTGACGTCCCCCAACGGAAGCCTGGTGAAAAGGCAATCTGGGCATCCTTGCCCTTCATGAGCGCCTCGCAGATGACCTGGTCAAACGTGCCATTGAAGTTTCCGCGGCGATACAAGAGACCCTCAGTGGTGGCAAGCACCTCGTTGAGCTTGGCCTCATGAGGCTCACGCACCCGCTTAATCAAGGCAGTCATATCGGGGTCTGCGGGCAGCAGATCAGAGAACACTGGCAACAACTTGTACCGGAAGTCTGAAACCTTGCCGTCCTTGACATCAAAATCCATCACGCCGAGAAATTTACCGTTTGAACCTGCGTTGGTGACCAACGTCACGCCACCTGGGTTTTGTACTTTGACTGGTGCCGGCACGCCGTCGTGCGTATGACCACCAAAAATCGCATCGATGCCAGTCACACGGCTGGCCATCTTCAAATCCACGTCCATGCCGTTGTGAGAGATCACCACCACGACTTGTGCACCCGCCTGTCGCGCCTCGTCCACGGTCTTTTGCATGTTCTCTTCATCAATGCCGAACGACCAGTTCTCTACTAGGTAACGCGGGTTTGCAATCGGTGTGTACGGGAAAGCCTGCCCAATAACGGCGACTTTGACGCCGTTCATTTCACGCATCGTATAAGCATCAAAGACGGGATCTTCAAAGTCTGTGGTCTTGATGTTCTGGGCAATGAAAGAAACCTTGTCAGCAAAATCGTTTTGCACGATTTGCATCACACGTTCCTCACCGAGGGTCATTTCCCAGTGCGCTGTCATGATGTCCACGCCAAGCGCCAAACAGGCATCAACCATGTCCTGCCCGTTGGTCCACAAGGCCGTACCCGAACCTTGCCAAGTGTCGCCACCGTCAAGCAACAAGGCGCCAGGGCGTGATGCCTTCATTTGCTTGACCAGTGTAGCCAGATGTGCAAAACCGCCCACCTTCCCATACTGCTTGGCAGCGTCGGTAAAGTTCAAGTAAGTAAACGCGTGAGCATCGCGGGTATCGGGCGAAATACCGTAGTGCTTCAAGAGATATTCGCCCACCAAGTGGGGCGGGCGGTCGTACATGATGCCAAAGCCCAAATTGACGTTCGGCTCACGGAAATAAATCGGGTTTAACTGAGCGTGACAGTCGGTGAAATGCAGGAAGTGCACGTTGCCAAACTTGGGCAGGTCATAAAACGCATTGGCCGCAGCTTGCGCTTGCGACATGCCAGGCTTCAGTACCATGCCTGCTGCGGAAGCAAGCGCCAAAATCTGCATAAATTCACGACGATTCATACTCATATCAAACCCAACCTAGAAATAGAAAAAGGGTCCGAAGACCCTTTGGGAAAGGAACTGCTTACTGGTTGACTGGCGAATTGGGGTCCAGCAACAAAGCCATGACGTCCTTGATTTGCTGTTCAGTCAAAATATTGAAGTGCGTGAAGCGGGGCATGTTGCTGCACAAGTTGTAGGCCTTGGAGTTGTTGATGCGATTCCAGGTGTACTCAATGATTTCCTGGCTATTACCACGCAACTTACCGTAGCCCAGCAGTGATGGACCAATCGTGCCGTAAGAAATTTCTTCCTTAGTCACTTGATGGCAGTTGTAGCAAGAGCCACCGTTGGGTTTATCCAGACTGTCGCTCCAAGTCATCCCCCGACCACTTTGAGCGACCTTCTCACCGGCCTTCCAGTCACCCAGGTACTTGCCGTCTGAGGGAGGCTTGATAGCCTTAAGCGCAGCTTCTTGTAACTCAATCGCTTTCTTCTGGCCTTCGGGCGACGTAAAGTACGCTTGATCGGCGCAAAGAATTTGAACCTCATCTGGAATCATCCGGCTCTTGTCTGCAATGCCTTGCGAACGAAAGCTAGATTCCAAAACAGCCATCACGGCTGGATCAACGGTTTGAGCCTGAACGCCAATCGAAGTAGCCAGAGCCAAAGACCCCGCCAGACCCGCAACTGCTTTATATGTATTTTTCATGTGTGTCTCCTAGCCAATTAACGCTTCAAACCCGGGGTGTTCATTTCACCTGCGCCGTTTGCTTGGTTTGCCATGTAAAGCGACAAAGCAATCGTGGCATCGGAAGCGTAGATCGGGAACGCAGCGCGCTGCTGACGATAGCAGTCATTTAAGCGCCGTTGCATGGTCCAGAAGGTGCCGCTAGATACACGATAGGCGGGCCAATTACCCCAACCCTCAACCGCACCCTTGGCCTCAGTCAAATTCGGCAAATCCTGCATACGAATGCGTTGGCCATCGACTGCGTGGCAAGATGCACAGGAGAAGTCAAAGGGTCCGCCTTCCAGGAAAAACAGCTTCTCGCCAATAGCGAGCATCTCTTTTTCTTTGGGGTGATTGGCTGGAACGTTAATGGGTACACCTTTGGACTGACCAACGATGTACGCCACAACCGCTTCCATGGGCTTACGCGGGCCTTTACTAAAACCGGCTTTGATTACCTCTTCTGAAGGAATACCTTGCAGGGTTTCCATGCAGGTCATCAAGCGTGACTCGAGGTCTTGCACCCTGTCCGTATCGGCAAAGTATCGCGGCAATTGAGCAGCAGCACCCTCAACCACACCAGGTCCGAGACCCAAATCGCACATCTCGAGCGTTGCGTTTTTGGGGCCCATGGGTGTTGCCCACAACTCCTGGCCTTCCATTTCATAGAGTTCAGCCGGGTTGCCGTCGGCCAGCATGTCCCTATACTCTTTCAATTGGTCTGATGCGGTCTGCGCAAACGCAGAAAAACTCATCAGACCGCTGACCGCAAAGGCTGCGGCATACTTGCTTACACCTGATTTCATTTTGTCTCCTCCCGAGCGCTCGTGCCTCGAATTATTTGATGGCCGTTTTATCAGTGCGTGATTCGCCCTTGTTGTCTTTCCAGGTCACCACGAGCTCATCACCCGCTTTGGCTGAGCCTTTGAGCTTGAAATTAAGGAACGGATCCTTTGAAACAGCCGGGCCAAACAGTGCGGTGAACACAACCTTGTCACCAATCTTGGCCTCTACCGTTTCGATGTACCAAGCAGGAATCACCTTACCATCAGGGCCCTTGCGTTGGCCCGTTTCCATGGCGTGACGCATCAAAATCTTGACGTCAACCACACCACCTTGTTCAGTTGTTGCTCGAATACGCATTGGACTTGCCATTTTGTGCCTCTCTTTATCTCTTATATCGCTTAGCGCGAATTCAAAATCATGCCTGGTTAGCGTCAGTCATTAGCCGCCGCAACCGCCCAAGGTGACCTTCACTTCCTTGGAAGCCATGAGCCACTTGCCATCAGACTTCACCATCGCGATGACGTTAGAGGTCTGACCCATTTTCACGCGAGTGGTCGCGAAAGACTCGGCACCCTCAGGCAAAATGAACATCGCAGCCAGGGCGCTGGGGTTCTTCTCAACCAAGATAGCCATTTCAGTGGCTTTAAGCGAACTTTCCACACCAACTGGCACCACGGCACCGTTCTCAGCAATGTCAGGTGCACGCACTTGAACTTTGTCCGAGACCTGGGGCAGATCAGATGAACCGAGCACCTTGGCCACATCTTCCACCGTCTTGGCTTTGAATGCCGCTTCGTTCCAAGCAGCGGCTTCAGCTTGGGTCATCAAGCCAGCACCGGCCATCAGACCGACCAACGCGGTCATTTGCATCAGCGTACGTCGTTGTTGATTCATTTGTTGACTCCTCTCAGATATAAAAACTACTTTGTTAAACCTGCCAGCACGCAAAAATTACGAGCCCGAAACCATCCACTTCACCATCACCGCGATGTCCTCATTCGATACCTGAGGGTGTGGCGGCATGGGTATTTGCCCCCATGTGCCAACGGCGCCGTTCTTGACCTTTGCCTCTAACATCGGCAGTGCATCGGGCTGATCCTTGTACTTGGCTGCCACATCTGCAATCGAGGGCCCTACCATCTTAGTGTTAGCGGCATGACAAGCGGCACAATTATTCTTAGCGAACAAAGCCTTTGCATCAATGGTGCCCGCTGAAGAATCGGAGGCAGTTACGGCAGTCATGGCCACGGGCTGGTAGTCAGCACCAGGCAAAGATGACAATGGCGGCTTGGTCGTATCAGCACCACGGTAGGGCCCAAAAATACGGTTCTGCTCTGCAATGTTGTAGTGCGCGTTACGAGCATAATCGGGCAACGACGACGTGATGGTCACGGTCTCAACGCAGTTGGTCATGCAAGTGCTGCCGTTGACATCGGGCTTGGCGTTGCGCTCCCACATGCCGTGCTCAAGGGTCATGCCATTGCGGTTGGGCATCCGTTCTTGGACCTCAGCAATGGTCTCGTTAGACAAGACAAAGTCTTCCGGGACGATCTCACCGAGATACAAAATGTAGGCCAGCACCGCATACGTGTCGTCGGCCGACAAAGTGCGAGGGTTGGTCCATGGCATTGCACGATGGATGTAGTCCCAGAGCGTCGATACCGTAGGCACCTTCATGAGCGTGCTTCGCTGGGGTTGATTAGGATCAGTCAGTGAGGCTACACGCCCGGTCTCTTGATCCTCCAAAGTGGTTCCTCCAACGATGGGGGTAAACACTTCATTGGACTCACCAAATGAGCCGTGGCAGCTCGCGCACTGAGCATCCCAGATGCCCATGCCATCGTCCACCGAGCCCGAGCCCTTGGGCAAACCCACAAAATCAGGCCGAACATCGATATCCCAAGCAATCACTTCATTGGGGGTCGCGAGTCGACCGATCCCTTCGTACGTTTTAGCATCTTGCGCCAATGCAACGCCAGCTATCCCAGCCAGCGCAAAAGATCCGACAAGCTTAGCCAACTTGAACATTGCTCACCTCTCCGTTTGTGTCAACCTTCCAGGACTGGATGGCGTTGTTGTGATAGATCGAGCGGGTACCACGCACTTCGCGCAATTGACGCGACGCAGGCTGCACATGTCCCGTACTGTCAACCGCGCGTGACTGCAGAATCGCTGGCTTACCGTCCCAAACCCAATCGATGCTAAAGCGTGTCAAACACTTATCCATGACGGGCGTCTCTAGACGAGCCTGACTCCAGTTTTTACCGCCATCAACCGAGACATCAACGCGCTCAATTTTTCCGCGACCAGACCATGCCAAGCCACTGATCGCGTAAAAGCCCGTGTTAAGCAGCTGCTGACCACCAGATGGCGTCGTAATCACCGACTTGACTTCCTGGATGGTGGTGTACTGACGATGCAGGCCATCAGGCATTAAGTCAATGTAGTGCACTGCCTCATCTTTCGCGGCGTAGGGCTTGTCACCGACCTCAATACGACGCAACCACTTCACCCAACTCACGCCCTGCACGCCTGGCACAACCAGACGCAAGGGGTAACCGTTTTCGGGGCGCAGCATTTCGCCGTTCATACCAAATGCAACCATCACATCATCGAGTGCGATATCCATCGGAATGGTACGCGTCATGCCCGAGCCATCATTGCCTTCGGCCAAAATGTACTTGCCTTTCTTCAAGTCCGCGCCAGCCATCTCAAGTAGCAGCGACAATGGCACGCCGGTGAACTCGCAACAGGACAGCATGCCGTGGGTATATTGCACGGTGGGCACGGCCACGTTGCCCCACTCCATGCCGGTGTTAGCACCGCACTCAATGAAGTAAAACTTGGATGTGCGTGGCAGACGCAACAAATCATCCATCGTAAAGACGAGTTCTTTTTTAACCATGCCATTGATCATCAAGCGATGCTTGTTCGGATCAATGTCGTACCAACCTTGATGGTGACGCTCAAAGTGCAGACCGTTGGGGGTAATGATTCCAAAGAAGCCCTGCAGCGGTGAAAACGCAACCGATGCTGCATCCACAGCCGTCAGACCAGGCGACTGGCGACGCTGCAAATACTTTTCGTAAATCGATGGCTCGCCGTAGGGCTTAACCGCCACTGGCTGACCAAGCGTGGTTTGCCAAATCTGTTTTTCAATGATGGCAGGATCATCCGGGCCGGCTTGCGCCATGGCCTTGGCGCCAACGCCCGTGGCCAGACCCGCGCTAATCGCTCCTAGGAAACTTTTGCGCAAAAAGCCTCTGCGCTCTTCACTCATTCCATTAGCTGACACATCAGCCACAAAATCGGCGGGCAAAAAATTCTCGGGCGCTCTGCGCACCTGCCCGGGTATTTCAGAAAGCTTTGACTTGCTCAAGACAATCTCCAAGGATTTACCCTAGCTGCAGTGGGGCTTCGTTAATGTGGTTATTTGGTCATTCGATAAAGTAATAAAAATCTGATAATTGCGCAAGATCAATACAAACCCTAATAGCCCTCTTATTTCCATTCGTGCAAGGTGTAATGGGGACAAATATCATCGGAAAGTAAAGTAAAACTTATAAACAGAGGTGGCATCTATGTCAGAAAAAAGTCACGATTCCAAGCCAACGAAAGCGTCGGATGACCTTTATGCCGACGGCAAGGCTCTTGGCGGCCGATCAGACACCACACGTCGTGCATTTTTGCGCAACACCACAGCAGCCGGTCTTGTGGGCGGCTTTGCTGTGGCTGCTCGCCCAATTCAGGCACAGCAAGTCATCAGTACCGATTTCGACGGTCTAGATACCGGTGAGGCCAGCATTGAGGAAAACGGCATCGAGTTATATGCCTATTACGCCAAGCCCAAAGATGCCAAAGGCCCCTTGCCGACGGTTATCGTCTGCAGCGAAATATTCGGCGTGCATGAGTACATCGCCGACACAGCGCGGCGATTCGCCAAACAAGGCTACCTCGCGATTGCACCTGAATTCTTCACACGGGCTGGCGACCCAACCTCGCTGGGCACTTTCGCTGAGATTCTCAAAGAAATTGTGGGTAAAACCCCAGACGCTCAGGTCATGGATGACATTCGCGCAAGCCTGACCTGGGCCGCCAGAAATGGCGGTGATCCAAACCGGGTTGGCATCACCGGGTTTTGCTGGGGAGGACGCATCACATGGTTGGCATGCGCCAATATCCCGCAGATTAAAGCAGGCGTGGCATGGTATGGGCGCTTGGTTGGCGAAAAAAGTGCGAACTTCCCGGCTCACCCAGTTGACCTGGCCAAAGATTTAAAAGCCCCGGTGCTTGGCCTTTATGGCGAGAAAGACGATGGCATTTCACTTGAGTCAGTAGAGCAAATGAAGAAGGCACTTGCAGCCGCCACTGGCAACCCTTCAGCGCAGGGTTCGAAGTTCGAAATTTACCCAGATGCGCCCCACGCATTTCACGCCGATTACCGTGCAACTTATCGAGAAGGCCCCGCCAAAGACGGCTGGCAAAAATGTCTGGCTTGGTTTGCCGAGCATGGCGTATGAGCGGTCAACAAAAGTAAGTCGGCTGGGCATGACGACGTGCATGCGACAAAGAGTGTCGTCAAACCGAATAAACCGGTCGCAAGAAAAATGTTTCACGAGACGGCTTTTCTTGATATAAATCAAAGTGATTACAAAAAGCCTATGTTGGCGAAATCAAAGGAGACTCACGATGAAGGTAGCTCAAAGGGCTGTTGGACTTGCCTTGGCCAGCGCAGCGTTAACATTTGGTTCGAGTGGCATTGCATTGGCCAGCGACGTCAATGCGGAACGCGTCTATCACTTAAGCCTTGCAGCAACCTGTGCCAACTGCCACGGCACAAACGGGGTGAGCGTGGCTGGGGACCGCATGCCAAAAATCAACGACTTAACGCACGATCAGATCGCGCAGATGTTGCGTCAATACAAATCTGGCGAGAGGTCCGGCACGATCATGCCTCAGATTGCCAAAGGCTACACCGAGGAACAAATCGACATCATCGCCAAAGTACTTGGCCATAACTAAAAGACTATCCTCGAGGAGAACACTATGAATCGTCGCTTGTTTCTCGGCCAAAGTGCTGCCCTGTTTGGCACGACCGTTGGAATTAACAAACTCGCCCTCGCCAGTGCACCGAGCAAAGCCCAGGTGGTGGTTGTCGGTGCTGGATACGGTGGTGCCACCGCCGCGAAGTACATTCGCATGCTGTCAAACAACTCGATCAGCGTCACGCTGATCGAGCCCAACGACAACTTCATCTCTTGCCCAATGTCGAACCTCGTTGTTGGCGGTGAAGAAAAGTTGGGCGCCCTGACCACTTCCTACAAAGGCCTGCCTGACAAATACGGTGTCACCATGGTTAAAGACATGGTCACCAAAGTTGACTCCAAGAAGAAGACCGTTACCACCGCTGGTGGCAACACGATTGCCTACGACAAACTGATCCTCGCGCCCGGCATCTCGATGAACATGGCTAGCGTTGAAGGTCTGGCACAAGCAAATGCCGAGGGTATTACCCTGCAAGCCTGGAAGGCCGGCCCAGAGACAGTCGCGTTACACAAGCAAATTGCCGACATGCCCGATGGCGGTGTCGTTGCATTGACAATTCCGCTAGCGCCCTATCGTTGTCCGCCAGGACCGTATGAGCGGACCTGCCAGATCGCAAACTACTTCAAGAACAACAAGCCCAAGTCCAAGATCGTGGTGTTTGATGCCAACGAAGACGTCACTTCAAAAGGCAAACTCTTCAAGAAGGTTTGGGCCGAGATGTACGACGGCTACATCGACTACCGTCCGGCACACAAAGTGGTCGGCGTTGACGGCAAGACGCGCACATTGAAATTCGAGCTCTCCGATGACTTCAAAGCCGATGTACTGAACGTGCTTCCAGAAATGAGCGCAGGCTCACTTGTGGTGGATTCGGGTTTCGCGAACATGAACAACCGCTGGGCAGAAGTCGCGTTCCTGAACTTCGAGTCAACCCAGGCCAAGGACGTACACATCATTGGTGACTCAATCCAAATTGCACCTGCCATGCCTAAATCAGGACATATGGCCAACCAGCATGCCAAAGTGGCGGCCGCTGCGATTGTGGCTGAGTTGAACAACTTTCCCGTCAACCCGAATCCTGTGGTCACCAACACATGCTACAGCTTTGTTAATGATCGTGAAGTCGTTCACGTGGCAAGCGTGCACCAATATGACGCGGAAAAGAAAACATTCCTACCCGTCAAAGGCGCTGGCGGTTTATCACCAGAGCCAAGCCAGATCGAAGGCATTTATGCCTGGGGTTGGGCCAAGAACATCTGGAATGATACTGTGGGCTAATCCAGACTCTGGTCCAAGATAACAAAAACGCCACTTTATCGAGTGGCGTTTTTGTTATTGGTGGTTGTGGTCGCTTATTTTTATTGTTGGTTTTTGTGACTGGTTATCGTTGGCAGAGTTGAACTGCAATGCTTAGGTTGCCGGGGACTTCGGGGGGACAAAAAAGCCAATCAATAGCTTGGCCGCATACAGCATGAAGAACGTGCCAATCAAGTCGCCCACAAACATGGTGACAAACGTGTCACTAAACGCATCAACCGCACCAATGGCAGTAAAGTGCAAGTTGTGAAATACCGACCCTGCAAGCGCTACCACCACACTTAAAAAGACCAACTGCGATGCGCTCAGTCCCTGTAGGTCTGAGCGCAAACCGAACCAGCGAGCGCACACTAAATAAGCCACCATGGGCGAAAGTGCCGACAAACCAGCCAGAACAATGACCATACTCGGGTCCGAGAATGCGTGTGTGTAGTAACCCGTAATCAAGCTGCCGATAAACAATCCAAAAACACCGACCCAGCCACAAAGCAACACGGCAAGCATTCGCAAAGCTGCAGGCAAAAAGATCCAGCAGGCATACTGTGAGATCGCAACGTCGTCAAAAAGCCAGTCGTTTACGATGTAAAGAAACACCCAGGCTCCCACGATGAGTGTTAGCTGTGCCAACACCGATGGCGCCGCAGGAGAGCCCGATGACATAGCAGGATCCCTTAAGCTCTGCCCGCTTCATTCAGGCAACGACCCAACGC
>CAZLFB010000090.1:0-11989 GCA_964558695.1 uncultured Orrella sp. | reverse complement strand
GTTGGATCGACAGGCTCGCAACTGGGCAGCTTGGCTGCAGTCGCTCAATCTGTCTCTGGGCGCGCGCGTGGCCATCATGCTTCCCAATATGCTGGCCAGTCCAGTCACTCTTATTGGCACGCTTCGTGCCGGCTGTGTGGTGGTCAATGTCAACCCGCTGTACACCGCGCGCGAGTTACAGGCCCAGTTGCGCGATAGCCGCCCGGATGTGATCGTGTTATTTGAGGCCTTTGCCGCCACCTTGCAACAAGTGCCGGTGTCTGATCGCCCCAAGCACGTGGTGGTTGCCGCTGCTGGGGACCTCATGCCAGGCTTGAAGCGGGGGTTAGTCAACTTGGTGGTGCGGCATGTGCAGCGCAAGGTGCCTCCCTGGAGCATGGTTGGTACGCAACGACTGTCTTCGACACTCAAGCAAGGGGCCACTCTGGCATTCAGCCCGCCGCGCCTGGCGCCAGATGATCTGGCTTTCCTGCAATATACGGGCGGCACCACCGGCGAGCCCAGGGCGGCGATGCTCAGTCACCGTAATGTGGTTGCGAATATTTTGCAGGTTCATGAGATCGCCCAGCCGGCTTTGGGTGATTTGTTGCCTAAGCCACTGACCATGCTGACCGCCTTGCCGCTCTATCACGTGTTCGCCATGACGGTGTGTGAGTTGTATGCCTTGTATGCCGGCATGCGGGTGGTGCTCGTTATCAATCCGCGTGACCTGAAGACGCTCACCAAAATCTGGCGCACAGAGCGGCCGCATATTTTTCCGGCGGTCAACACCTTGTTTGCTGCGCTCTTGCGCCACGAGCCATTTACCAAGCTTGATTTCTCCAATCTGCGCATTGCGCTTGGTGGCGGCATGGCCATTCATGAGCCAGTGGCTACCCAATGGCGGAAATTGACTGGTCGCACCATCGTCGAGGGTTATGGCATGTCAGAGACCTCACCGGTGATCTGTGCCAATCGCACGGACGCCACTGACTTTACCGGGACCGTTGGTTTGCCGTTGCCCGCCACCGACATCCAGATCCTCGATGATGACAGGCAGCCAGTGGCCGATGGTCAGCCCGGTGAAATTGCGGTCAAGGGTCCGCAAGTGATGCTTGGCTACTGGCAAGCGCCAGAGATGACTGAGCATGCCATGACCGCCGCAGGGTACCTGCTCACCGGTGACGTTGGTGTGCGTCATGAGAATGGTGAAGTAAGTATCGTTGACCGTAAAAAAGACATGATTTTGGTGTCAGGGTTTAACGTGTACCCCGCCGAAATCGATGCCGTCTTTGTCAGTCATCCGGATGTAACCGAGTGCGCAGCCGTTGGAGTACCTGATGGTGAGGGGGGCGAGGCGATCAAGCTCTTTGTGGTGCCAGCCAAACCCGATGTTGATATACCGGCCATGCAGGCTTGGGCAAGAGAACGCCTAACGGGCTATAAGCGGCCACGCGACATCGTGTTGGTGCAGTCCTTGCCCAAGAACACGGTGGGCAAGACCTTGCGTCGCCTATTGCGTGATCACTGATGTCGGGTTCACTATGGTGAGGTCACTGATGCGTTCCGGTATTACAACCCCGGCGCATCTTGCATGTGCGGCAGGATCAGATCCAGCAGGGCTTGCTCGATGCCGGGTGCGCAAGCCAGGATGCGTCCAGTTTCTGGCCAAGGCGCTTGTCGGTCATAGGGGTCTGTCACCTGTGCGCCTGCTTCGCGGGCGATGACCGTGCCAGCAGCCACATCCCAACTCTGAATGCCTTGTTCCCAATAGGCGTCCACGCGGCCTGCGGCCAGCCAGCAAAGATCTAGTGCGGCCGAACCTTGACGGCGAATGCCTCGGGTGTTCAGAACCAGCTCTTTTAGTGTGCTCAGGTACTGATCCAAATAATCAAACGTGCGCACCGGAATGCCCGTGGCAATCAGTGCCTGACCCAGGTCCTTGACATCGGGACGTTTAATCCGATGACCGTTTAGCCAGGTGCCCACGCCTTGCAGCGCAGTAAAGAGCTCTTCCCGGCTGGGGTCATACACCACACCAACCACGGGTTGGTCATGGGCCAAGGGCTCGCCCATGGCATCTGGCGCACCCGCGTGCGCGACCAAGCCAATGGACACAGCGTAGTGTTCCATGCCATGCAGGTAGTTGGTGGTGCCGTCAAGCGGGTCGACATACCAGGTGGCAAATTCGCCGCGCATGCCACCGGACTCTTCGCCGATGATGCCAAGCTCGGGCGTTTCTGATTGCAAGATGTCAATCACCGCCTCTTCCGCCTCGCGGTCGGCCTGCGACACCAAGTCGTTGCGGCCTTTGTGGTCGATCACTAGGTTGGCGCGCGAGAGCCGGTGGCGCTGTAGCACGGCCGCACCTGCGTGGGCTGCGCGCACGGCAACATCAAGGTACTTGGCATAGGGCAGCATGGGCTAGGGTTCCTGTTGGTTCGTTAGGTTACTGTAATGCTAAAAGCACGATGTTTCACTTCATTTGCGTCACGGATAAACCCACACCCCATGGCAAGTAACCCACAATCTAGTCACGCGCGCCCAAAAGAAGTGCTTGTCATCGGTGGTGGCATCTGCGGATCAACCACGGCCGCTGTGCTGGCGCAGGCTGGTATGAAAGTGACGTTGCTCGATTCGGACCCCACCCATCAGCACCACTTGGCAGCTGCTCTGACGCCGGTGATTTCCAGCGATGACAACGTCCGTTCGCGTTTGTCACGCCTGGGCGCGAGCACGGCCGCGCGCTACTGGCAAACTCTGGATCCTTCCATTGGTTGGCCTTGTGGGGCGATGCAATTGCAACGCCCAGAGGGTGCCAAGCGGGTGCAAGACTTGCAAGCGCAGGTTCAGACGTTTAATCAGCCTGACTGGGCTTGCTGGGTCGAGCGCGAGAAGGCCAGTGTTTTGGCTGGCATGGAAATGCCGCGCGGTGGCATTTGGTTTAGCGGTGCCTGGCTGGTTCGGGTGGCCAAGCTCATTAAAGTATTGCAAGCAACGCCGAATGTGCAGGTGGTCAACCAGAGAGTGGCTCGGATTGAGCGCGCCGGTCAGCATTGGCAGGTGTTCGATGAACAAGGACAAATCACGGGGCAGGGCAATGTGGCTGTGCTGGCCAATGCGTTTGGGGTATTGCAGTTACTCACAGGCTCTGGGCTTGATCCAGTTTTAAGTGCTTGCAAACGCTTGCCTGCGTTGCATCGCTTGGCTGGTGAGGTCACGTTCTTGCCCGCCAAGGCGCTTGCCGGGGGTCCGACCTGCATTGTGGGGGGCGATGGTTATGTGTTGCCAGCCATTGACGGTTGGTGCGTTTCGGGCGGCACCTATGTGCGAGGCACTGAACGGGCGCAATGTTCCGAGGCGGGTCGCCAAGCCAATGTCACCCGGGCGCATGAGCTCTTGGGACGCAAGCCCGAGTTGTCGGTTGAGCCCTCGAGTTTGGCGGGCTGGGCGGGCTGGCGGGCTGTGTTGCCGGGTCGACTGCCGGCCATTGGCCAGTTGCCGCATGCACCAGACCTTTGGGTTTTTACCGCCGGGGCGTCACGCGGATTAACTTGGTCGGTGTTGGGGGCAACTTTGATTCGAGATGGTTTGTTGGGTCAGCCAAGCGCGCTTGATGCGGACATGTTGGCCGCGATTGAGCCGTGAAATTAAGCCGTAAAATTGAGCCGCAATTTTCTCTGACAAACTAAAATTTAGTGCGTCACTAGTATTTAGTGGGTGGTTAGTGGGGATTCAGCCCGTTTTTTAGGCACTGCAAGGTCGTTCGCAGGGCATTTTGAGCCTGTTATACCGGGTTTTACCCGCATTTTTGCAGTTAAAAGTGGGGCGTGAGTTTATAAAAACCGATAAATCCGTCAAAATAGCGGTTTTGCTGTTGGATTGAACGCCCTTCTCATGAACCTTGATTCACTCAAACTCTTCCAGAGCAATCCGGTTAAGACTGTCTTTGATGCAGGCGCCGGATTCAAGTTGGTTGTAGAACCACACGCCCCCGGGGTTTTCAGGATCAGGCTCGGATCTTCGGACGCGGTTGCCCATGACATGCCCGCTTCTGGCCGCGCCAAAGTGCACGCAGAAATGTTGGTAGCGCGGGGCGAGGCCATTAGTGAGGCCGAGACCAAGGTGTCGGATGACGGCCAGTATTGGGAAGTGATACAAGGCGATACGGTCTTGCGGGTTGGTAAACAAGGGTTTGGCCTGAGCCTGCTCAAAGCTGACGAGTTGGTCATGGCGTTTACGCCTGACGGCCTTGCGCATGACGATGACACTTGGGCGTTCGGCATTACCTTGGCACAAGACGACACGGTTTATGGACTGGGTCAGACCGTTACAGACTTAAACAGGCGTGGCGAATATGTGGTCTCTGACGACCCCGCGCACATGGCCTTGCCGCTTGCCTGGAGCCCCAAAGGGTGGGGTCTATATGTCAACACGATCGGTCGTGTCGATCACGATGTTGCATCCAGCGACTCGGGCGTTTATGAGGTACACGCGCAGGCGCCGGTGCTGGACCTGTTCGTGTTTGCAGGTGAGCCTGCTGAAATTCTTAACCAATACACGGCGATTACGGGGCGTGCCGGGCAGGTATCGCTTTGGTCGATGGGCGCGTGGCTTAAGCAATCAGTTGGTACGTCGCTCACCCAAGTCGTGGAGCAGGTAGAGCGACTGCGGGCCGATGGCATCGCGCTGGACAACGTGATGTTGTGCGCGCCGATGGCGTGGTGTTTGCAAGAGTCCAAACTCACGATCGACTGGGACAGTCACAGATTCCCGGATCCGAAACAGGTTCTGGATCTATTTGCGGCCAAGTCGATCCAAATCGCTTTGCCTGCCTTGCCTGCCGTGCTAGTTGGCAGCCCGACATTTGAAGAACTCGAAGACCGTGGTTGGTTGCTTGCCAAAGACGATGGTGAGGCGTTTGTTTGTCGTGGCAACGAGGTAACCGGTGGCCAGGACTATGGTTTGCTGGATTTGACGCACAAAGATGTCTATCGACAGTGGGTTGAGCGTCACCGCCAATTGGCTGATGATGGCGTGGGTGCGGTGCTTTGTGATGTGCAGGTTGATTTTCCCGATGACGTGACTTGCCGCGGCGGCGAGTCTGGTGAGCAGCTGCGCACACTTTACCCAATGCTGGCGCGTCAGGCGCTCTATGAAGCATGTGCTGGACACAAAGTGCCACCTGAAGGTTTGGTGTTGACGCATGATCTGATGCCCGCTGGGCAACGTTACCCGTGGCAGGCACCCATCAAAACTGAGTTCTCATGGGATGGCCTGAGGCAAAGCATTCGCGCCGCTTTATCGGTCAGTGCCAGTGGCTTGCCCCTGCAAATGCATGCCTTGGGCGACGTGGGTGACGGCGCGCAAGCGCAGGTCGATCCCGTGCTGTACCTGCGCTGGCTGGCGATGTGTGCTTTCTCAGGCAACTTCCAGTTTGAGAGTGCTGAGCATTTGACGGGTGCCAAGCTCGATGCCCAACACAAAGAGCTCGTGGCGCACTGGATGCAGTGGCGCTACCGCTTGATTCCCTACATTCTCGGCGCGATCGAAGACGCGGCACGCACCGGTCTGCCAGTGCAAAGACCCATGGCCATGTGTTTCCCTCAAGACAAGGAAGCTCATCGTTGGGATACCCAGTACATGTGTGGGCCGGCTTTGCTGGTGGCGCCCGTGACTGAGCCCGGCAACACAGTGCAGGTTTACTTGCCGCATTCAGAGGGCTGGTGGGATTTGCGCACGGGCTGGCGCTATGAGGGTGGTCAGACCATTGAGATACAAGCTGGGCTGGATGTCATCCCGGTGTTTGGCCGCGAGGGACATATGCTTTGCTTGGGGCCTGCGACCCGTAGCACGGCTGAATTTAACTCGGCCAAGTTGCTCGATGAGGTCTGGATGTTTGGCATGCCGATCCACAACCCGGTGGTCATGCGCAACAAAATCCGGGTCATGCAAATGCAGGGCTCAAGCTACATCAAGGGTCTTGAAGGGTTGAAGATCCTTCCTTCTGAAGGCTTGGAAGTTAAACGCCGAGGCGCAGAAGTTCGCATCTCGCGGGCGCGCTAGAGACTGGAACCTATCTCATGAGATTAGGGCGCTTGCTGCAAGTTGCCCTGACGCTTGTGCTGATGGCGTTGCCATTGCGCCTTTGGGCAGTGGATCTCATTGAGTCTCGGGCTTACTACCAAGACCAAACTGGCAAGCTTACGTTTGCCCAAGTGCAAACCAAGACGTTTACGCCATACACCGGCATTCTCACCGAGGGGTTTGTTGATTCGGTGTATTGGTTGCGTCTGCGCATTGACCCCGGACTTGCTCAAAACTCAAATGAACTGGCAGGGGGCTTCCCACCAACGATTCGCCCGTCAGATGTTGGTACTGACAAGCTCGTGCTCCGTGTGCGGCCGCCGTACCTCGATCAGGTCGAGCTGTTTGATCCTTTGGAGCCAGACAAAGGCGACCGGGTCACGGGCAACATCATGCCGTGGCGTGATAGCGAGTTTGGGTCACTTAACCACGGATTTGTGATTCCCAAGGGCGATGCGCCGCGCGATGTTTGGTTAAGAGTGGCCGCAACTAGCACGCTGATCGTGGGTGTGGATGTGTTGCCATACGACCAGATGCGTGCGTCTGAGAAACGCCAGGAGATGCTCAACACGCTCGATGCGGCGCTGAACCTGTTCTTCATTGTTTGGGCAGGGCTTTTGTTTGCGATGCGGCCTGACCGGCTGATTGGCGCATTTCTGCTCGTGATGTTGGTGTCATTCGTGTACGCCACTAACTACATGGGTTACTACCGGATTTACATGGGGCATTGGATTGGCCCACAAGCGCTCGATGATTTGCACTCAGCTTTGGTCATTCTGTTGCCCGCTGTCTACATGCTCTTTAGCCGTTGGCTATTGCAAGACTATCGTCCCCGCGTCTGGATGATGCGAGTGCTGTTACCTACGCAGTATTATTTTCTGGTTGGTTGGGCCTTGCTGTTTCTTGGGTATGAGGGTGTGGCTTTGCCAGTCAATGCAGCTTTGGCCTTTGTTGGTCAGCTTTGGGTTTGCATCACTCTGATGTTTGGGGTTAGTGCAAGCCAGGCTAATCAACTGCGTGAACCATTGATTTCGAGGGGCTGGGTGCTTGGCTACAGCCTCTTGTTGGTATTTTTGTTTGGGGCCTTGACGTTGCCGGCCTTGGGACTGATTCCCGCCACTCAAACATCGTTATATCGCAGCATCATTCAGGGGGCGGTGCCATTTTTATTGATGGCCGTGATCGTGCATATGCGTAACCGACGCATTGAGCGTGAACAGCAACGCCAGGTGGTCAGAGCTGAGCAAATGGCGGCCTCAGAAAAAAGTCGTCGCGAAGACAGCGAGCAGTTTCTGGCCATGCTCACGCACGAGATCCGCACGCCACTGACCGTGATGGCCTACGCCGCCAAAACTGACTTGCCCCAAGGGCAATTGGGTGAACACGTGAACGCGGGCATTCGGGAAATTGATGAGTTGATCGAGCGGTGTGTGCAAGCAGATCGTGCCGACCAGGCTGGCTTGCCACTGGCGCTCACTGACACCATGCTTGACGAATTGTTACGTTTACCAAGGGCTCGGTTTATCAGCGACCGCGTTCAGTGGGACATCGACTTGTCTGGCGTGATGCCAGAGAATTTTAAAGTTAGGACTGATCTCACGCTGTTTGATGTGGTGCTGAATAATTTGATCGATAACGCGTTGAAGTATGCACCGAACGATGAACCCGTCCAGGTACGGATTTGCCGGCAAGACATGGGTGGCCAGGATGGCCAAGCAGGTTTTATGGTCACCGTTAGCAACTCACCAGGCTTGGCCGGGTTTCCCGATGAAAACCGTGTGTTTGAGAAATACTACCGGGCACCACGCGCACACATTCGCACAGGTTCCGGCCTAGGGCTTTATGTGGCGCGCTCGTTTGCAATCAAGTTGGGTGGTCATTTGAACTACCATCGGGCATCTGAGAAGGTATGTTTCGAATTATGGTTGCCACTTTAAATGTTCTGATTGTTGAAGACCACGATCGCTTACGCGAGATTTTGGTGCAGCATTTGGTGCAGCACGGTTGCCCTGCCTTGGGCGTGGCCGATGCGGAAGGCTTGCATGAGTCAATGTCACGCGTGTCGTTCGATGTGGTGGTGCTTGATCTGAATTTGCCAGATGAGGACGGGCTGACCATTGCCAGACGTCTGCGAGCCACACACCCAGACCTCTTCATTGTGATCATGACCGCTCGCAGCAGCCCTGCTGACCGGGTGGCCGGTTATGAAAGTGGGGCAGATGTCTATATTTCAAAGCCCTCATCGGGTGAGGAGCTCTTGGCAGCGATCAAGAGCTGGCGTCGTCGCAATGATGCGCAACAGCAATTGCAGTCCGGCATTTTGTTGAGCGTACAAAGCCGCGAGTTGCGTGGCCGTGAGACGGTTGCGCTCAGTGCCTTGGAGGTGCGACTGTTACAGGGATTGAGTCTGGCGCCTGGATTAAAGCTCGAGTATTTTCGGTTGATGGAATTAATTGATCACGATCTCGATGCCAAGGGCAAAGCAAGCTTGGAAGTTCACATGGCGCGGCTTCGCAAAAAACTGGTTCAAGCCGGTTTTTCAGCGCCGGCCATCAAGGCTGTTCGCAATGAAGGCTATCAGTTGGTTGATGCGCTTTTAATCGTTTAAAAGGCTAAGTTTGGTTTTCTGAACAAAATATTTCCCTCGATTTTTCATATGATGGAAATGCCAAATATTAATTAGCCTTAATCGCATGATTGTGCAAGCTATCGCAAGCTTTCATGCGAGCTAAGAGGTTCAATGATCGGTGTGCAAGTTCCTAGAGAACTACATCGATGAACCATGTATTCCGGGTTGTTTTTAACTGCGCCTTAGGTTGTTGGCAGGCGGTGGCTGAGCTCGCCAAGAGTTCGGGCAAACTCGGAGGCTCACTCAAAAAAAATGCTCGAGCGAATGCGAAACAAAACCTGGCCAAATTAACGACGCTTGCGGCCATGGCTGCAGGTACAGGTGGTGGCGCTGGCTCTGCCCATGCACAAACTGCCCCAGGCCCAAATCAGCTGCCGCAGGGCGGTAACGTCACCTCGGGTGATGCCCAGATCAACCGTGCTGGCAATGTCATGAACATTGACCAGAGCACACAGAAGGCGATCATCAATTGGCAGGAGTTCAATGTTGGCCAAGACGCCACGGTGAATTTCAATCAACCGAATGCCAGTGCAGCGACGCTCAACCGGGTCTTGGATTCAAACCCCAGCCAGATCTTTGGCCGGATTGTGGCGCCAGGCCAGGTGATTCTCATCAACCCCAATGGCGCGTACTTTGCACCCTCGGCCAGCGTGGATGTCGGTGGCTTGATCGCGACTACCCACGAACTGGCAGACAAAGACTTCCTGGATGGCAATTACCAGTTCAAGCGCAATGGCGCGACTGGCAAAATCATTAACGAGGGTGAACTAAAAGCCAAGCTTGATGGCTACATTGCCTTGATGGCGCCCGAGGTCCGTAACCAGGGTGTGATCATTGCCGAGCGCGGAACCGTGGCACTGGCCAGTGGTGAACACATTCAGCTGGATTTTGGGACTGGTCACAAGCTGCAAGGCATCACGGTCACGGAACAGGACTTTGATGCGCAAATAGAAAACCGTCACGCCATCATTGCCGAAGGCGGCTTGGTGATTCTGTCAGCCAGAGCCACGGCAGAGCTTAGAGCATCAGTTATTAAGAACAGTGGCCAGATTGTGGCCAGCGCCGGTGCCAATACCGTGACCCAGCAAGGTGGCCGGATCATCCTTGAAGGCAACACCATTGAGGTCACTGAAGGTGCGCAAATCATTGCCACTGGCCCCAAGGGCGGTGGTGAGGTGCTCATCGGTGGTGACTGGCAGGGTGGGGCAAACGAAAAGCGGCGCGTGTTTGACAACCCCAAAGCTGTTCACCAGGCGACCACGGTCACTGTCCAGACCAACACCAAGATTGATGCCAGTGCCACAGACAGCGGTGATGGTGGAACAGTGGTGGTGTGGAGTGATGCCAAGGACTCGGATTCGGTGACCACCGTTCAAGGCGAGATGCTGGCCCGCGGTGGTGAGAATGGGGGCGATGGTGGGCAGATTGAGACGTCGGGCTATCTACTCGAAATCGCTGGCGCAGCCGTGAACGCAGGGGCGTCTGCCGGTGTGGGTGGATTGTGGCTGTTAGACCCCTCAGACAGCACCGTCAATCAGGCTGTTGCAGATACCTACGTAACAACGTTGAACACGGGTACCAGTGTTCTAAATGAGGTGATTGGCACGATTTCAATTGCGGTCGGTGTCAAGATCGAAAAAACAGGCGTGGGCGATGCCAGTCTGGTGTTCAAGGCGACTGAGAACATTCGTCCTGACAGTGATGTCACTATCTCGTCGACAGTTGGCGAGCTTGATGTCACCTTCTGGTCCGATAGTGACGCAAACGGAACAGGTAACATTTATTCAAACCCCAGACTGAGAATCACCTCTAATGGCGGGGACATCGTTTTTGGTGGTGGTGCCGACCCGCTGACAGGAGCGGCAGTGGCGCAAGACAGTCAAGGCGTTCGTTTGTTCGCAGCGACCCTGAATGCTGGCGGCGGTGATATCTCGTTGCGTGGGCAATCCGGCGGATACATGGGCGGCACTGGTGTCGATTTGTCTAGCTCGGACATTCGGACAACCGGAGCAGGGCAAATTTTGATAGCAGGCTCGGGCTCATCCAGGGGGGTGTCGATCCCAGCCTCCAACATTTCCAGCGAGAACGGTTCGATTGTTATTCAAGGCGTAAGCCCTGGCGGTCAGGCTATCGCTTTCGGTGGCACAGGTGAGCAAGTTAGCTCAGTGCTTGGTGGTATCACATTGGACGGCGATGGCCAAATTTTTGTGAGTGGTGACTCATCTGCAACCTTTGGCGGTTTGGGGATGCAAGGTAATGTGCGGATCATTACGGATAATTTGTCAGTCAACAAAGACGTGCGAATCAACACGTCTGGTGATTTTGTTCTGCAACCAAAAGCAGGCTCTTTCACCTCAGGTGTTAGTACCGCAAATCTGACGCTTTCTACCCATGTCAACGACGTTGAGATCGGTCAGTCAGGCAACACCAGCACCATAACCTTGGCCAATGCCATTGACGTCACGGGTGCTGTGCAGGTTTGGGGTTCCACGATCAACTTGAACGCCAACGTTACGAGCGATGGTAGTCAGTCGTACACGGGTGCAGTGGTGTTGGGAGCTCATACAACGCTGACAGGAACAGTTTTGTCGGCGAGTTCGACATTGAACCTGGGGGTGTATGGACTAACCGTATCGGCGTCAAGTAGTGCAAGCATCAGCGGCGTGATATCAGGCACGGGTGGGGTCACCCAGAACGGAGCTGGCGGGCTAACCCTCATGGGCGATAACACCTACTCTGGTGGAACGAGAGTGCGGACCGGCACTGCCACGAGTGTTTTGAGGCTTGGCCACAAAAATGCCTTGGGCACGGGCACGGTCACATTGGATCAGACGGGGTACATCGAGGCGCTCGTCGATTTGAGCGGGACGGATAAGATACTCAATGATTTGAGTTTGTCTGGCAAGTCCTCGCATCTAACGGTTGTTGGGTCCAATAGTTTGGATATCGGTGGCGACCTTAATCTGGGTGGCACTCGCACCGCGCACACCATCACAAACAGCATTACGGGCGGCGGTGTATTGACGTTGTCGGGAACGATTAGTAATTCAGTAAAGGCTAAAGTACTCGACATCGTTAGCCATGCGCAGACCCTGGTTAGCGGGGTTATCCAAGATGGTAGCGCGACGAATACCCTTGGTCTGAACAAGTTCGGTACGGAGACGCTCACACTGTCAGGTGCCAGCACTTACACGAGCGGCACGAATGTCAATTCAGGTATCTTGAAAGCCGGAGCCTCGAGCTCGGGTAGCGTGACCAATGGGCCGTTTGGCACTGGTGCAGTGGCGGTCGCCA
>CAZLFB010000089.1:0-1870 GCA_964558695.1 uncultured Orrella sp. | reverse complement strand
CGCTCAGTGCCTTTCTGGCGAGTAACATAAAAGCTTTCTGGCGTTAGAACGGCACGCCACTGATCATCGGATTTTTTGATTTTGTTCATCGTCTGTTTTTGTAGTAATCCCTTGTTAATCAAGAACTTTTAGCGAGCAGCCATGTTAATCGAGTTTAAAGCGGTCACGCTCGAACGTTCTGGCCGCACCGTACTGCAAGACCTGAATCTTAGCCTTCTCGAGCACAGAATTGGCATTATCGGGGTTAACGGTGCGGGCAAAAGTTCGCTGGCACGTTTGATTAATGGTCTGCTGGTGCCTGGCTCGGGCGAGGTTTGGATCGATGGCTTGAACATTCAGGGCAACCTCAAGGCCGTACGCCAGCAAGTGGCCTTTGTGTTTCAGAATCCGGATAACCAGATTGTTTTTCCGGTCGTCGATGAAGACCTCGCGTTTGGCTTAAAAGGCCTTTTGCCGAATGTCACTGAACGACAAGCCCGCATTGATGAGGTATTACGCTCGCTGGATATGGGTGATCTGGCTAAACGCCCCGTCGCCCAGTTGTCTGGTGGACAAAAGCAGCTCGTGAGCCTAGCCGGCGCTTTGTGTCGATCTCCCAAACTGCTGGTGCTTGATGAGCCCACCGCGCAACTGGACTTGCGTTATCGCAATCGGCTAATCAGCATCTTGGCGCAGTTGCCGCAGCAAGCGATTGTGCTCACTCATGATTTGGGGATGTTGGCCGAGTTTGATCGGGTGCTGGTGGTCGACCGCGGCAGGATCGTGCATGATGCGACCCCAGCGGCGGCCATCGCTTGGTACGAACGTAGGTGTCAGGCATGATTTTGGAGCAAAGTGCCGCGGATGGCGTGTCGCGTAATTCCTGGCTACACCGATGGCCGGCTGGTCTAAAGCTTTTGATTTTGGTGGTGATGGCCACTGGTTTTGTGCTGGTGACCAACCCTTGGGTGTTAAGTGTGAGCGCTTTGGCCATGTTGTTTGTCTGGCTCAGTGCGGTGGGGCGCATCGACTGGCAGTCCTGGAAAAAGGCGGTGTGGCTGGCGGTGACCATTGCGGTTTTGGTGGCCTATGTGGCTTTCTTTAACGGTACCGACCAAGCCATCGTGGTTTTGTTTAGGCTCTTGGCGATGTTGTTGGCTTCATTGGCGGTGATGGCGAGCACCCCGATTAGCGCCATGATGGGGGCACTTGAACAGGCGCTTGCGCCCTTAGGGCGCCGCGGTTGGATTGATCCGCAGAAAGTGGCACTCGCATTTGGCTTGTCAGTGCGCATGGTGCCCGTGTTAATTGAGCAGTGGCAAGAAATTCGTGAAGCGCAAGCTGCGCGAGGTGCATCGGCTTGGCCGCATGCTTTGCTGGTGCCCATGCTGGCTCGGACAATCCGACGAGCTGACGAGATTGCCGAGGCGATTGATGTAAGGTCTGAGTTGTATTAGGTGGCTGCCTCAAACCATGCCGGTTCGCACAACATGCGTTAAGCTTGGCAATCCGATTTATGTGTCCATGTGTCATGACTCAGTCACTTTCCTCTAAAGACATTACCCACATAGCGCTATTTACCGCGCTGACCATTGTGTTTGCGATCATTCCGCCCATACCAATGCCCTTGGTGCCTGTGCCACTGACCTTGCAGACACTGGGCGTGATGCTGGCTGGCTTGGTGCTCGGGCCTCGGCTGGCGATGTTCTCAATCGGCCTGTATTTGCTGATTGCGTTGGTTGGCTTTCCAGTCCTGCCCGGCGGGCGCAGCGGTCTGGCCGTATTTGCTGGTCCAACGGGTGGTTTTCTAATCGGTTTTTTGCCGGGTGCTTTTGTGGCTGGGTGGATGGCTCGCCGTTCCGCACAAGTGACCGAAGGTCAGCGCAGTGGC
>CAZLFB010000088.1:0-7977 GCA_964558695.1 uncultured Orrella sp. | reverse complement strand
TACCTGATTCCGCTTGGCATGATCTCCACGCCAGACTTGATCGAGTTGGGCAATAACCCAATAGGTGCTGTCATCGCCATGCTGAAAATCGGTGCAGCCACCACACTGGCCGCCTACGGCGTGATCGCGCCAGGTCGCTGGACTCAGCGGCTAGCCCTGGTCACGGCTGGCGCGGTCACGCTGTTTTGGCCATTAAGTTAGGCCAAAGCCCTTGGGCTCAGTGGTTTGATTTTCTGAGAGCCTGATCCAGCCCTTAATCGTCCGATAAAAAAACCAGAGGCCAGCCAATAACATCAGCATATAGCCAATATACAAAGTCGTCGTAAACATACCCACCACAAATACCGCAAAGCTGACCCAAAACGTCTGTATGAGCCAATTACAATGGCTCTCTAGCCAGGTATCTCGAGCAGCTTGCCGGATCTTGTAGGTAAAAAACACGGCCACGAAAGACAGGGGCGCAATCACAAAGCTCGCAAGATAAGCGATATAGATCGCGTTAACTTTCTCACGGACTGTCATACTTTCTAGCATCGGATTTCCTTCTCGTTAGTGAGGTCAGTATCAGGGTCGCTGCACATACACTAAAGAATACGTACAGCATGTTGACGCCTGCCAACCTCATTAACCACCCTGCTAGCAACGGACCCAAACAAGCACCAACGCCGAACGACATCAGCAACACCGCACTCAGACTGACTCGTCTGTCGGCGCTGACCACATCATTGGCATAAGAGCCCGCCAGGGCATACAGCGTGAACTGCGTCACTCCACTGACGGCCGATATCACCATCAGCAACCAGAAAGGAATCAGCAGCCAGCCCCACAATAGCAAGGTGACAAACGTCAACACCCCGCCATTAAATAGAATTAACCGTTTGCGCGGGATGCGGTCGGACATCCAGCCCATAGGCCATTGAGCCAATAAGCCCGCGAAAACCGCGACAGACATGAATGCAGCAACTTCTGTCGTGGTGAAATTTTTCTCGATGACATACACAGGCGCCAGTGCATAAAAAGAAGCGCAAATACTTCCAGCCAAAAACATGGTGACCAAGGCTGACGGTGCTCGACGCAAAAAGTAACCAAAATCAAGTGGCGCCGGTAGTTGTGGCGCCGGATGCAATCGCACCGTCCAGACAATCGGGATCAATCCCACCACATGGCAAATGGCCACCAAAATCAGTGGCCTTAAATCCAACGTTGGGTAAAGGGTGATCGCCATCTGACCGATGGCGGTCCCCAAGCCAGACATCCCCAGGTAGACAGAAAATATTTGACCACGGCGCTCGTTTTCTATTTGCTCATTGAGCCAGCTCTCAAGCACCATGAACTGCACGGCCATGCCTGCACCAGCCACGACTCTGAAGAGCAGCCACACTTCTTTTTCTGAGACAAGTGACTGGGCCAACACCATGACTGAGCAAGCCGCCGCTGCCGCAGCAAAGGCACGCACATGACCCACGCGCACGATCATGCGATGCCCCATACGACTGCCAATGACAAGTCCCAGATAATAGGCCGACAACAAGGCACCAATCCAGACTTCGCTCACGCCGTCCGCGCTCAGCTTTAATGCCATGAACACATTAAACAAGCCCACCCCAACCAGCATGACCAGCGTGGACAGAAACAGGGAAGAGAAGGAGGCGAGAGTGGGGAACATGTCGGCAGGCAGTTGCAACTGACAGAATAGCTCGCGCCCACACCCACTGACAAAGTAAATCTTGGAGCCCGCACAGGAGTGTTGCGCGTACGCCAAAGAAAAAAGCCGGCATTTGGCCGGCTTTTTTCACAGAAATACGGTTAAAGCGACATTACAAGTGCTTCATCATCGCCGGACCGGAACTGACCTCAAATGCACCAGGCGCCTCAACTTCCAACGCCGTGATCACGCCATCCTCAATCACCGCGGCATAGCGCTGTGAGCGAAGACCCATGTTGCGCGCAGTCAGATCCAGCTCTAGGCCCATCGCCTTGGTCCAGGCTGCGGAACCATCACCGAGCATGCGAACCTTGCCGGCCACGCCCTGATCACGACCCCAAGCACCCATCACGAAGGCGTCGTTAACCGCAACGCACCAAATTTCATCCACGCCCTTGGCCTTGAGCGCATCGTGGTTCTCAAGGTAACTGGGGACATGTTTGGCCGAGCAAGTGGGGGTGTATGCACCCGGCAGTGCAAACATGAGAATTTTTTTACCTTTGGTCAGCTCTGACACCTTGAAATCGTTTGGACCAAGGGCGCAACCTGCGGTCTCGTTTTCGATAAACTCGGTCAACGTCCCCTCGGGCACGCGATCTCCAACTTTGACAGTCATTGTTTGTTCTCCTTATTTGCCATGCGCTGGCGATTGTTCAAGCATGACATGATAGGACACGTCGCAAGCTTCTGGCTAGGTTTTCCATCATCGCCATCAGGGATTCAGAAAACCTCCAAAAGCGCGCACCAAAACCAAAAACGCTGCCATGGCAGCGTTTGAGACTCCAAAACAAGCCTGAAACAGACTTAGTCTTCTTTAACGCGATAAACCAGTACTGCCACGTGCGCCAGCGACAACACCTTCGCTGTCACGCTACCAAGCAATAGACGCGAGAGACCACTGCGTCCATGACTACCCATAAAAATGAGGTCGCAACCGTGCTTGGTGGCCGCATCCACGATACCGTCGGCCACGTTAAAGTTGGTGACCGATTCAGATGAGACTGTGACACCGGCGGTTTCAGCACGGTCCACCACCGCCTGCAGGTACTTCTTGGCCTGCTGAGCCGAGGCTTTCTCATAATCTTCGTCAGTGATCGCATAGGCAGCGGCCATACCATCAAATCCGATGGTGGCAGCAAACGGCTGACCAACGTAGAGTGCCACGACTTCAGCGCCAACCGAGCGCGCGAAAGTCACGCCGGCATTGGCCGCTTGGCCAGACAAAGCCGAACCGTCTGTCGGAATCAGGACTTTTTTAAACATTTTGAACTCCCTGTGATTATTATGCGGACCGGTTTAAGCCACGCCAACACTTTATCCTAGCTCAAATACTCGTACTCAGTTATGACAGTGAAAGTCAACCTTGATTTCAGTCAATAAAATACAGGCCCTCGATGACAAACACAGTACTGGCGAATGCTTTTATAGCTTTCATAAAACTTGACTCAGGACCTAACCCTTCGCTGTCGCTGACTGAAACAACACCGTGCAGCGCGCACCCGAGCGACAATACGCCAAAACCGGGCTTGGTAACGTCTGCAGCAGCTCAGCAAACTTGGACACATCATCGGCGCTAATCGAGCCACTGACCACGGGCTGATAAGCCACACGCAGCCCCGCTTCACGGGCGGCGGTGCTGACCGCCTCGGCGGTAGGCTGGTCAGCGCCGCCCTCATAGTCAGGTCGGTTAATAATGACACTTTTGTAGCCAGCTTGCGCCACGGCAGCCATGTCTTCAGGGCTAAGCTGTGGAGCAACTGCGAAATCAGGGGTTAGACGCTGAATGGGGGTAGACATAAAAAACTCCGTATGATCACCAATGCCGTAGATTACTAATACATCAGCTTTCAGTCACGCAATTCCCGAAAATTTTGGGCTTATGTCACTAAATCCTCGTCAAACCAACGATTCAAGCATTCAGATTCGCTACATCGATCCTGAGACCGTGACTGATCCCGCGCTGACTGAGGCAATGATGAGTTGGCTCGATCAAACAGAGCAAGCCCGTTATCAGCGCTTCAAACAGTCTGAGCATCGCCATGCGTTTTTGGTCAGCCATGCCTTAACCCGCAAGATGCTTGCCGATCAATTATTCTGCTCGCCAGCGGAAATTCGCTTTGGAGTCACGGGCCGCGAAAAACCAATCCTGACAGCCCCAACCTCAACAAAGCCGCTGCACTTTAACCTCACACACACACGCGGTTTAGCGGCTGTTGCACTCAGCACAGACCCGATCGGCGTAGACGTCGAGTGCCTCGTGCGCAACACACCCGGCCCTGAATTAGCGCAACGTTATTTCACTTTGGCTGAGCAGGCGGATATACAAAACCAGCCACAAGCTCAACAAAAACAAAGGTTTCTGACCTACTGGACACTCAAAGAGGCATTTCTGAAGGCCCAAGCCTGGGGTATTGTCGACAGCCTCAATGGTTTTGAGTTTGAGTTCACGCCACCGGTTTACAGCTCAGCGCAACGCATACGATTACGCGTGCTCGATGCCAAATTGAGTCCAACCCAGCCGTGGCGGTTTCACCACTGTGCCGTCACCTCAGATCACTTGCTCAGCGTGGCCTTTTCAGCCAGGCTCGGGGCAGCTGTTGAAATCGACCTTCGAGCCTGGTCGGCAGAGGATTGGGGATTGGGGACTGGGGACTGAGAACTGGGAATTAGCAATAAGTTAAAATTAAAACCAGACTCACTGCGATTCAAAAATAGCTTATTGCGGGCTGTCATGCACGCACCGAAACCCAACATACACTGCATAAAAATCCGCCGGTTTGTATTGCATGCCAGACTGAGTCATTTTCTCTGGCCCGTACCACCAAGAGCCACCAGCCGTTAGTCTGTCGTTGCCGCGAGCATCAGCCAACCACTCCCATACGTTGGCACCCATGTCATACAAACCATTGACCCCCGGTGGAAAACTGGCAACGGGCGCGTGCACGGACCAACCGTCCTCATCGCCCACCGTATTAGCCGCTTTACCGTCGACGCCCGTTGGGTATTGATAGACCTGACCAACCTGAAACGGTTGCGGCGGATCGGTCCGCATTTCCTCATAGGCAGCGCGCGACCACTGCGCCCGTGTTGGCAAGCTGCCACCCTGCTGCTGACAATATTGCTGGGCTTCAAACCAGCTCAGGTGTACCGCAGGCTCTTTCGCTGTAGCCGGCGCACCAAAGGGCGCGCGAAAGTTCCAACCGTCGCGCTGCTGCCACCCAAAACGGTACTCGTAGCCCCCACCGTCACGTTCAGCGGCCGTTTGCACATTGTTTTGTTGGGCAAACTGATCAAACTCGCCCACCGTCACCTCAGTACTGTCAATCCAAAACTCAGGGGGCTGCCCGATGGGCAGACGCTCTGCAGCAAGCGTCAGGGGCGCCAACGGCGCAAATCCCATCAAGCACACAATGAGCCTCCATCCGCGAATATGACACATGGCCTCACCCTTTTCAAAAAGACAAATTGCCGCAAGTCCTGCTTTGCGTGATACTTCGAGTCTCTAGAGAACTCACCAAAAACATTGGAGCAGACATGATTCTGGTTGGACGCTACCTCTCACCCTTTGTGCGCCGCGTGGGCGTCACTTTGCAGTGGCTCAATATCCCGTATGAACATCGCTCATTATCACCGGCCTTGGATGCCGACGCGGTACGGCCTTTTAACCCGATGATCAAGGTACCGGCATTGGTGCTCGATGACGGAGAAATCCTGATCGAGAGCAGCGCCATTCTTGACAGCATTCTTGAAACCGTCCCGGGGCAAACGATGTTACCCACCAGTGGTTTGGCGCGGCGCAAGGTTCTGCAGCAGTGCGGCATTACAACCAACGCACTCGACAAATCAGTCGCAGCGGTCTACGAACAAATCAAGCGCCCCAAAGACAAAATTCATCAGCCCTTTCTAGACACCCTGATTGCTCAGGCAAAAGCAGGCATGGATCAAATCAACGAACAAGTCGCAGCGGGCAAGTTTGAGGGTGTTAAAGATCCGACCGTGGCCGACATCACGGCCGCGGTGGGTTACACGTTTATGAATGCCATGTTGCCACAGGCTTGCAACGCGGAGCACCATCCCGCGCTCGCCAAATTTGCCAGTGAGTTTGAACAGACTGACGCCTTTAAAACCTGCATGTTCCAAGTGTGAATCATGTTCCAAGCGTGAGTAACGGCACGCCACCGTTTTACGGCTGGCGTGTCGTCCAGGGAACGCTCGTGGTGGCGTTCGTGGCCTGGGGATTTGCGCTTTACGGACCAAGTGTCTACATCGATGCACTCAGCCGCACCCACGGCTGGTCGACCTCGAGCGTGTCGATGGCGTTGAGCATGGCATTTCTGGTCAATGCGTTGTCCATTGGATTTGTTGGTACTTTGATTGGCCGTCATGGCCCACAAGCGGTGATGACTGTCGGTGCCTTAATCATGGCCACCGGTATCGTTGCGCTCGGGCAAGTCACTGAACAATGGCAAATGGTGGCAGCATTTGTGACCATGGGGCTCGGCTGGTCGTGCTTGTCGACCATCGCGGTATCCGCCACGATTGCGCCCTGGTTTGAGAAGTACCAGGGCAAAGCGATTTCCACGGCGCTTTTAGGTGCGAGCCTAGGCGGCATGCTGGGCATACCGATCACGCTCTGGTTGGTACAAAGCTTCGGGTTTACACACGCGATGAGCATGATCGGTGCGGTGGTGGTATTCACGATCGTGCCCATTAGTCTGTTGGTCTTGCGCCGCCGTCCTCAGGACCTCGGACTTTGGCCAGACGGTTTGGCACCTGAGGTGCGTGAGGTCCCCATCCATGATCGTCAATGGACCCGAGCACAAGCGCTTAAAACATTTGCTCTGCGCTCAACCATCATTACGTTTGGCTTGGCTCTGATGGTTCAGTTGGGGTTCTTGAGCCAGCAAGTCAAACTATTACAAACCGAGATCTCACCCGCACTGACTGGATTAACCATTCTGGCCTCAGGCTCACTGGCATTCGTCGGTCGCGTGATGCTAGCGCGCGTGGCCGACCGAGTGAACATACGACTGGCAGCAGCTTTGGTGCTTTGGCTAGCCGCGGCTGGCTTGTTGGTAGCAGCCTTGGGCACCATGGCCACCACGGCCACCACGGCCACGTGGCTTGTCATCGGCGTGCTGCTATTTGGCTTTAATGTCGGCAACCTGACAACTTTGCCAGCGCTGATCGTGCGCCGCGAGTTTGGCGCCACATCCTTTGGCAAGGTGTTCGGCATTACCGGCACATTCATGCAACTGATCAATGCCTGCGGGCCAGCGTTGTTTGGCTTCTTACACGACAGCACCGGCGGCTACACAACACCCATTGCAGTTGCTGCTTCAGTCATGCTCGGTGGCAGTCTGATCATCGCACACGGCCACTGGCCATGGTTGCGAAACCGCCACACCGAGACTCTCTAGACAGCTGGCACTTGCGCTTCGAACCATGCGGCGATCTGAGCCGGTTCGAGAAACACCGTGTTGGTGCTGGCCATCAGACCGTCGAGCATCGCTTCAAACTCACTAAAGCGATGCGGCACGCCCATTAAATGCGGATGCAAACCGATTGCCAGCACCCGTGGATGCGCATCACTCTCGCGTTCAAACAGACTCAGTGTGCGTTGGGTGCGATCCAGAAACTGACCAGTGGCATGCTTTTCGATTGCATAGATCACCGAGTCATTAAGCTCCAGGTTGTATGGCATGCTCATGATGGGCCCATGTTCGGTGCGCATCCAGTTCGGGACGTCATCCATGCACCAGTCAAACACATAGCGAACACCAGCTGCCTTAAAAATATCCAAACTGCGCTCAGTCTCTCGCAGCCCTGGACTGAGCCATCCCCCAACAGCCTGGCCGCTAAAGCCACGCAGCTTGGTCAGTGTTTGCTCAACCACATCCTCTTCCTTGCCCGCCTGCTGCACCGACTTTTGGTGCAGGCCGTGGCCGATAAATTCCCATCCCGCCTCAAGCATGGCTTCAGCCGCTGCCGGGTAGGCATCGATGACACTGGCGTTAATGCTGGTTGAAGCCGGCAGGCCGCGCGCACGTATCGCCTCGATCATGCGCGGCAAACCGGCACGCATTCCGTAATCGACCCAAGCAAAATTGGGTACGTCTGGAATAGTCTCCTTGCCGTGCGGGGGAGTGATGATGGTGCGCGGCATGGCGGCATCAAAGCTCCAGTTCTCGACATTGACAACCAGATGAACCAGAATCGGGCTGCCGTCGTAGGCTTTCAGGGCGGGGCCCGCATTAGAAAATCGATAAGGA
>CAZLFB010000087.1:0-1870 GCA_964558695.1 uncultured Orrella sp. | reverse complement strand
CGCTCAGTGCCTTTCTGGCGAGTAACATAAAAGCTTTCTGGCGTTAGAACGGCACGCCACTGATCATCGGATTTTTTGATTTTGTTCATCGTCTGTTTTGGTAGTAATCCCTTGTTAATCCAGCACTTTTAGCGAGCAGCCATGTTAATCGAGTTTAAAGCGGTCACGCTCGAACGGTCTGGCCGCGCCGTGTTGCAAGAACTGAATCTTAGCCTTGTCGAGCACAGGATTGGCATTATTGGGGTTAACGGTGCGGGTAAAAGCTCTCTCGCGCGTTTGATTAATGGCCTGCTAGTGCCTGGCTCGGGTGAGGTATGGATCGATGGCTTGAATATACAAGGCAATCTCAAGGCCGTACGCCAGCAAGTGGCCTTTGTGTTTCAGAATCCGGATAACCAGATTGTGTTTCCGGTGGTGGACGAAGATCTCGCGTTTGGCTTAAAAGGCCTATTGCCGGATGTTACTGAACGACAAGCCCGCATTGCTGAGGTACTGGGCTCGCTAGACATGGATGATCTGGCTAAACGCCCCATCGCACAACTGTCTGGTGGGCAAAAGCAACTCGTCAGCCTAGCCGGTGCTTTGTGTCGATCTCCCAAGCTGCTGGTGCTCGATGAGCCCACTGCGCAATTGGACCTGCGTTATCGCAATCGGCTGATCAGCATCTTGGCGCAATTGCCGCAGCAAGCGATTGTGCTCACTCATGACTTGGGCATGTTGGGCGAGTTTGATCGAGTGCTGGTGGTCGACCGAGGCAGGATCGTGCATGACGCGACCCCAGCAGCGGCAATCGCCTGGTACGAACGCAGGTGTCAGGCATGATTTTGGGCTACGGTACCGCAGATAGTGTGTCGCGCAATTCTTGGCTACACCGATGGCCGGCTGGTTTAAAGCTTTTGATTTTGGTGGTCATGGCCACTGGCTTTGTGCTGGTGCCCAATCCCTGGGTGTTAAGCGTGAGCGCTTTGGCGATGTTCATTGCGTGGCGCAGTGCAGTGGGTCGCATTGACTGGCCGGCATGGAAACAGGCGGTGTGGCTCGCGGTGACGATTGCCGTTGTGGTGGCCTATGTGGCTGTCTTAAGCGGTATCGGCCAAGCCATGGTGGTGTTGTTTCGGCTCTTGGCACTGTTGTTTGCTTCGTTGGCGGTGGTCGCCAGCACCCCGATTAGCGCCATGATGCAGGCCCTTGAGCAGGCGCTTGCGCCCTTAGGGCGCCGCGGTTGGATCGATCCGGAGAAAGTGGCGCTGGCATTTGGCTTGTCAGTGCGCATGGTCCCAGTCTTAATGGAGCAGTGGCAAGAAATTCGTGAGGCGCAAGCTGCGCGTGGTGCATCGGTTTGGCCGCATGCTTTGCTGGTGCCCATGCTAGCTCGGACAATCAAGCGAGCCGATGAGATTGCTGAGGCGATCGATGCAAGGTCTGAGTTGTATTAGGTGGCTGCCTCAAACCATGCCGATTCGAACAACATGCGTTAAGCTTGGCAATCTGATTTTTGTGTTCATCTGCCATGCCTCAGCCACTTTCCTCTAAAGACATTACACACATTGCGCTCTTCACTGCGCTGACCATCGTATTTGCGATCATTCCGCCCATTCCAATGCCCTTGGTGCCCGTGCCGCTGACCTTGCAGACGCTGGGGGTGATGCTGGCTGGCTTGGTGCTCGGGCCTCGGCTGGCGATGTTCTCGATTGGCCTATATTTGTTGATCGCGCTGGTTGGCTTTCCGGTTTTGCCAGGCGGGCGCAGCGGTCTGGCCGTCTTTGCTGGACCAACGGGTGGTTTTCTAATCGGTTTTTTGCCGGGTGCTTTTGTGGCTGGGTGGATGGCTCGCCGTTCCGCACAAGTGACCGAAGGTCAGCGCAGTGGC
>CAZLFB010000086.1:0-13220 GCA_964558695.1 uncultured Orrella sp. | reverse complement strand
GATCTGCCTGGCCGTGTTCACATCTATAGCGTCGATGTCCGTGATCGCACGGCGTTGCACGCCGCTGCATCGCACTTCATCGAGCAGGTTGGAACAGTCGATATGGTGATTGCCAACGCGGGTGTGAGCGCGGGTACCCTAACGGAATGCGATGAAGACTTTGATGTGTTCAAAGACATCTTCGACATCAACGTGTTGGCCATGGTAGCAACGTTTGAGCCGTTTATCCCGATCATGGTACAGCAGGGGTCAGGTACGCTAGTGGGCATTGCGAGCGTGGCCGGGGTGCGTGGTTTGCCCGGTGCAGGCGCCTACAGCGCATCAAAATCTGCGGTCGCAACCTATTGCGAAAGCCTGCGCTTGGAGCTTAAGCCCAAGGGAATTGATGTGGTGACCGTAGCACCTGGGTACGTTAAAAGCGAGATGACCGCCAAAAACCCCTACAGCATGCCATTTTTACTCGACACAGATGAGTTCGCGCAACGGGCCGCCAAGGCGATCGGCGCCAAGCGACGGTATGCCGTGATCCCCTGGCAGATGGCCATCGTGGCAAGAATCATGAAATGGCTGCCACCATGGCTTTATGACCGGTTGGCCATGAATGCACCGCGCAAGCCCAGACGAAATCAATCAGGCTAAAAAAGCGTAGGCAGCCCAGCCAGCCCCGGCAACCTAGGCAACGGCATCGTTGTCCGAGCTTTGTAGGTGGCGCACGTCACCCCAATCGAGCAGTGACCACTCAAACCCACGTTCGTTTGCCGTAATCTGTATTCGGTTAATGCTGGCGTTTAAAAAGACAGTTTTACGAGGCGCTTCAATGGGTTCGCCGGTGGCAGCGCGCCAGATGATGTCCATGGCACCACCGTGAGTGACTACAAGTACACGTTCTTGCGGATGTCGTGCGGCCAAGGCCTCGAGTGATTGAGTTACACGCGCATGAAATGTCCGCAGTGTTTCTCCCTCGGGAATGATGCCATCGGGATCACGCGACTGCCAGATGCGGGCGACTTCAGGGTGATGTTCGTGCATGTGATCGAATAGAACGCCTTCGAGAATGCCGTAGTTGCGTTCACGCACGCCTTGGATTTGTTCTACCGGCAGATCTAGCCGGTTGGCCACTGCCTGGGCGGTTTCGCGAGCGCGGGCCAGATCGCTGCTGTAAATGGCATGCAAAGGTGTGTATTGACCGTCCTGTTTGGCTAGATAAGTGGCCAGTTGCTCAGCCTGGGCACGTCCATGCTGGTTTAGCGCAATGTCGCGCCAGCCTTGTATGCGGCGCTCAACATTCCAAGGGGTTTGCCCGTGGCGAACGATCAGAAACTCAGTGCTCATGTGTGGTGCTTGTTTAGTTGCCAGCGTGTCTAGGTCAGCCTTGTACGGTGCGCAGTACCGCGTCAATCACAAATCCTTCCCACTGATTAAACAGTTGGGGATCATTGAGCTGCTCACCCAAAAACGCCGACAGCGTGTGTTGATTCGACTGGTAAAAGTAACCCATGGCCGAAATCATGACATAAATGTCCCTAGAGGACACTTCGGCGCGAAATTCACCACTGGCCTGGCCAGCCGCGAGTGCGCGCTGCACCAATCCGATGGCAGGTTTAGAGAACTGACTGGCGAGTAAGGATTGGCTAATGTGTTTGCCGCGATGCAGGTTCTCACTATTGAGTACTGTCACAAACTCCGGATGGTCACGGAAATAGCGCACAAAAAACATCACGGCTGCCTTGAGCGCTTGAACGGGTTGTTCAAGGTCGAGTTCAACCGAAGCTTCAGCCGCGTTGTATTGCCGGTATATCTCTTCGAGCGTGGCGATAAACAACCCTTCTTTGCTGCCAAAGTAGTAATAGATCATGCGGTCGTGCGAATTGGCGAGCCTGGCAATCCTGGAGACACTGCCGCCGTGCAGGCCAGACTCGGCAAACACTGAGATAGCAGCCTGCAAAAGACTGGCGCGCGTGTCTTGCGCCCTGACTTGACGTGGTGCGCGACCGATGGGCTGGTTCACTGTTCGGCAAATGCCCGTTCGATCACAAAGTCACCTGGCTTGGTGGTGTTACCTTCCTTAAAACCACGCGCTTCAAACATGGCTTTCAAGTCTCGCAGCATGGCTGGACTGCCGCAAATCATGGCGCGATCGATGGCAGGGTCGAGTGCGGGCACACCGAGATCCTCAAAAAGTTTGCCCGACTCGATCAGGTCGGTGATGCGACCTTGGTGTTCGAATGGCTCTCGTGTGACCGTGGGGTAGTAGTGCAGTTTGTCTCGCACCATTTCACCTAAAAACTCATGCTCTGGTAGTTCGCGGGTGAAAAGGTCGCGATAAGCGAGTTCAGCCACTTCGCGCACCCCATGCACCACGACCACTTCTTCAAACTTCTCGTAGGTTTCCGGGTCGCGTACGATGCTCAGGTAGGGCGCGAGTCCCGTGCCAGTGCCAAGCAGATACAGGCGCTTACCAGGCAGCAAATAGTCAATGAGCAGCGTGCCTGTGGGTTTGCGACCGACGATGACGGTGTCGCCCGGCTGGATGTGCTGCAGTCTCGAGGTCAGTGGGCCATCGGGCACTTTGATGCTGAAGAATTCCAAGTGCTCTTGGTAGTTGGCGCTCGCGATGCTGTAGGCGCGCAGCAGTGGCTTGTCGTTCACACGCAAACCAATCATGGTGAAGTGCCCATTGCTAAAGCGCAGTGACGTATCGCGGGTAGTTGTGAATGAAAAAAGACGGTCGGTCCAGTGGTGAACGCTTAAGACGCGTTCCTCGCAAAATGCACTCATGAATCGTTCCAAGTAGGCCCAAGGGCTATGTCATTCAATCGAAAAATCTTGATCAACCTTGCGCGTGACGCAGCATCGGTCTACACTAAAATGTAGCAATCACTACATTACTCGATTTTCATCAAGGCTTCACTGTAACCGCTCAAACTTTGGTCGCTGACTAAAAACTCGACCAACTCAGGAGATAGATCAAGTGTTTCGCGTGATTTTAAAGGGTACGGTGGCAATTTCAGCGGCTTTGGTCGCCAGCGCGGCTTTTGCCCAGGCGCCCATTCGCATTGGCGAGATTAACAGTTACAAAGCTTTGCCAGCGTTTCTGGAGCCCTATAAAAAGGGCATGGAGCTCGCGGTGGATCAGGTCAACGCCAAAGGTGGTGTCATTGGTCGACCGCTGGAGTTGATCACGCGCGACGACAGCGCCACGCCCGGGGATGCGGTCCGGGTGGCACAGGCTCTGGTTACCCGTGATCGGGTCGATGTACTGGCCGGCACGTTTTTGTCGCACATTGGTTTGGCGGTGAGTGACTTTGCGCGCCAGCGCAAAGTGTTTTTTCTGGCCAGTGAGCCGTTAACGGACAAATTGGTGTGGGAGCAGGGCAACGAATACACCTTCCGGCTTCGGCCTTCGACCTATATGCAGGTGGCCATGCTCGTACCCGAGGCCGTGGCGATGAACAAAAAGCGCTGGGCACTGGTCTACCCCAACTACGAATATGGTCAGTCCGGGGTTGAGACCTTTAAGGCGTTGATGCGTGCAGCACAGCCTGACATCGAGTTTGTGGCCGAGCAGGCTACACCGCTCAATAAAATCGATGCAGGCAGTGTGACGCAAGCCTTGGCTGATGCCAAGCCAGATGCGATCTTTAACATGCTGTTCGCGGCAGACTTGGCCAAGTTTGTACGTGAAGGCAATACCCGCGGACTGTTCAATGGGGTTGAAGTGGTCAGTCTGTTAACTGGTGAGCCTGAGTATCTGGATCCTCTAAAAACTGAGACACCGGAGGGATGGTTGGTGACAGGCTATCCCTGGTATGGCATTGATACGCCCGAGCACCAAGCCTTTCTGAAAGCGTATCAGGACAAATTCAATGACTACCCGCGCTTGGGCTCTATTGTTGGTTACTCGACCATCGTGTCGCTGGCCGCTGGCATTGAGAAAGCTGGCAGCGTCGACACCGACAAGCTGGTTCAGGCTTTTAAGGGTTTGACGGTGCAAACCCCGTTTGGCGAGATCACCTATCGGGCCGAAGACCATCAGTCGACCATGGGCAGCTTTGTGGGGCGCACCAAGCAAGTCGATGGCCAAGGGGTCATGGACGGATTTCGGTATGTGGACGGCGCTGAGGTCTTGCCGCCCGGCGAACAGGCAGCTGGCATGCGTCCCAAGCCCTGATGTCAGCCATGAACTGTCGAGACTGAATTGACCGGCCTTGCACTTCAGTTGCTGACCGGACTGGCCAGTGCCTCCTCACTGTTTTTAGTGGCGGTGGGTTTGTCACTGATTTTTGGGGTCATGCGCATTGTGAATTTTGCGCATGGCTCTTTCTTTATGCTCGGGGTTTATCTAGCCTACAGCTTGGTCTGCGCGCTTGCTGGGCCGCTGGGCTTTTGGGTGGCTTTGCCGCTTGCGGCGGTCATGGTCGCTGTGTTTGGCGCTTTGGTGGAGATGTTGCTGCTGCGTCGCATCTACCGCTCGCCCGAGCTATTTCAGTTGTTGGCCACGTTTGCGGTTGTTCTGGTGGTGAAGGATTTGGTGTTGATTGTCTGGGGGCCAGAGGAGTTGCTCGGGCCCAGGGCACCGGGCCTGGAGGGGGCGGTGTTGTTGCTTGGGCAGCCTTTCCCGGCGTATGACTTGTTTTTGTTGGTGGTCGGCCCGACTGTGTTGGCCGCGCTGTGGTGGCTGATGCACCAGACTGCCTGGGGGCGGGCGGTGCGTGCGGCAACGCAAGACCGCGAGATGGTGGCTGCGCTGGGGATCAATCAGGCGTGGCTGTTCACCGCAGTCTTTGCGCTGGGCGCTGGCTTGGCGGGTTTGGGTGGTGCTTTGCAATTGCCACGCGAACCTGCAAGTCTGGAGCTTGACCTCACGATCCTGGGGTCGGCGTTTGTGGTGGTGGTGGTGGGTGGCATGGGCTCATTGACCGGCGCCTTTGTGGCTGCGGTACTGGTTTGTGTGATTAAAGCGCTTTGTATTTGGCTGGGTGTGGTGACCGTATTGGGTGTTGAGCTGGCGTTTCCAAAGCTCACCCTGGTGGCTGAGTTTTTAGTGATGGCGGCTGTGCTGATCTGGCGACCCTGGGGATTGTTTGGCAAGCCGCAGACGGCATCAAGCTATGCGGATCCAGAAGAGCCGTGGCGTTTACCAACGTCAGCGCAAAGTGCGCTCACACTGATCATGCTGGCAGTGGCCGCCGCATTGCCATGGTGGAGTCAGGCGTTTCCCTACGTGGTGGTGCTTGCCACGGACATGGCCGTGGCGGTCTTGTTTGCGGCCAGTCTGCATTTGCTGATGGGCCCGGCTGGCATGCATTCGTTTGGCCATGCAGCCTATTATGGCTTGGGTGCTTATGGTGCAGCCCTTCTGGTGACATCGGCTGGTTTGCCCATGCCATTGGCGTTGGTGCTCGCGCCAATGGCTGCCACCATGGGGGCGTTGCTGTTTGGCTGGTTCAGTGTCCGACTCTCTGGGGTGTATCTCGCCATGCTGACCCTGGCATTTGCGCAGATCGTCTGGTCGATTGCCTTTCAATGGGATGGGGTCACTGGCGGCAGCAATGGCATCATTGGGCTGTGGCCCGTGGATTGGCTGGCTGAGCCGCAAGCCTACTATTGGCTGGCGCTGGGGTGTATGGCGGGTGGCATCTGGGTGTTGCGCCGGGTGCTGTTCTCACCGTTCGGTTATGCGCTGCGAGCAGCACGCGACTCTACGATTCGGGCGCAAGCCATTGGCATCAATGTGCACCGCATCCAGTGGATGGGATTTGTGGTGACTGGCACGGTGGCTGGACTGGCTGGCGCCTTGTTTGCGTTTTCCAAGGGCAGTATCGCACCAGACGTGCTTGGGGTGGCGCAATCGATCAATGGCCTGGTGATGGTCATGCTGGGTGGCGTGCAAACTTTGGCTGGGCCCGTGGTGGGCGCCTCCACCTTTGTGTGGCTCTCCGATACCGTTTCACAGCATTCAGATTACTGGCGCGCCGCCTTGGGGTCAGTGATTTTGTTGTTGGTGCTTTTGTTTCCGCGCGGGCTCGCGGGCTACGGGCGCCTGTTGCTGGGTAGACGAGGTGAGCCATGAGTTTGCTTCGCGTGCGCGGCCTGTCGAAGTCGTTTGGCGGCGTGCAAGCCGTGCGTGGTGTTGACCTGGTGGTCAAGGCCGGTGAACTGGTGGCATTGATCGGTCCCAATGGCGCTGGCAAGTCAACGACCTTCAATATGATCAATGGGCAACTGACGCCAGATGCTGGCGCTATTGACTATGAAGGGCGAAGTTTGCTTGGGTTGCCCGCGCGTGCGATTTGGCGGCTCGGTGTCGGTCGCACGTTTCAGACGGCGGCAGTGTTTGCATCCATGACAGTACGCGAGAACGTGCAGATGGTGATGCTTTCCCATGACCGGCGTTTGGGCAGGGTGTTTGCCCGGGCGAGCCGATATCGTTGCGATGAGGCGCTGAAGATCCTTGAATTGGTTGGGCTCGCCAGTCAAGTGGATCGAGCCTGTCAAAGCCTGGCTTATGCTGATTTAAAGCGTGTCGAGCTAGCCATGGCGATTGCCAATGGCCCGAAGTTGTTGCTGATGGATGAGCCCACCGCTGGCATGGCACCAGCCGAGCGCCAGTCACTGATGGCGCTTACGCGCCAGTTGGCCAAAGACAAGCAGATGGGGGTGCTTTTTACTGAACACAGCATGGACGTGGTGTTTGGTTTTGCTGACAGGGTGTTGGTGATGGCGCAAGGCGAGTTGATCGCGCAGGGTTTGCCCAGCCAGGTGCAGGCAGACCCCAAGGTTGGCGAAGCCTACTTTGGGCGTTCTGGCTCGCAGGTGGCCATGGCGGCAAAGGGTGCAGAGGGTACGCCAGCGAGCGTCTTAGGAGCTGTCCCATGACGGTGCCAGTGCTCACTGTCTCTGGGCTTAGCGCTTGGTATGGCCGTGCGCAGGCCCTGTTTGATGTTGATCTGACCCTCAATCAGGGTGAGGTGGTTGCCATCATGGGCCGCAACGGCGCCGGCAAAAGTACGCTCCTTAAAACCCTGATGGGGCTCGTGCCCAAGTCCCGAGGCAATGCCCACTTGTTTGGTCAGCCGATGCTTGGTCGACCCACGCACATGCTGGCTCGGGCTGGCCTGGGATATGTGCCGCAAGAGCGTCGGATTTTTACGGGGCTCACGGTGCGCGAGAATCTGCGGATGGGCGTGCAACAGGCGCATCGTTGGCCTGACGGGTCAATGGGGCCGCAATGGAATGAGTCCTTGTTGCTAGAACACCTACCTAACCTGGCGGGCTTAATGGATCGCATGGGTAACCAGATTAGCGGTGGCGAGCAGCAGATGCTGAGCTTGGCGCGAACCCTCATGGGCAACCCGCTAGTGCTATTGCTCGATGAGCCATCTGAAGGGGTGGCGCCGGTGGTGGTCGATCGCATGCTTGAAATGGTAGCCATACTTAAATCGCAAGGCGTCAGTGTGCTGCTTTCCGAGCAGAACTTGGCCTTTGCGCAAGCGGTCAGTGACAGGGTCTATTTGCTTGAACAGGGACAGGTTCAGTTTGAGGGTCAGATGCGTGAGCTGTTGGCTGATTCAGCGATCAGCCAACGGTATCTGGGTGTGGCGGGGGCATAGACTGCCGCCTCTGGTCAGACGCAACGTCTGCGTGCTGTGCTCGTGGTCATTGTGCTCGTGGTCATTTGTGGGTCCGTGCTTGACTGTATACAATCTGAAACAAGCGCAGCATGATGGCAAGTCCCTCCGGATGGCCATCCTGGTGGGTGCGGAGACTGCACAACATGACCTTGACCCTGGACAAATTAAACAACGCAAGCATGTCGCAATTCAGTGACTTGCTTGCTGGTGTTTATGGCCAAGCCGCCTGGATAGCTGAGTCAGCGGCAAGCGCACGGCCGTTTGCAACGCTGGCAGCAGTTAAGCTCGCACTGTCTGGCGCTGTCAGGCAATCAACACCGGCTCAGCAGCTGGTGTTGATTCGATCTCAGTCAAGCCTCGTGTCTGATGATCTGGTGGTCCGTGCATGTTCGCCAGATGAGCTTGAGGTGCTCAGCCAACTCGAGCAAGCCTATCGCACCCGGTTTGGTTTCCCGTTTGTGTTGGCTTTAGCAGGTCCAAGGGGGATCGGGCTAAACAAATCGGATGTTTTGGCGACTTTGCAGCGGCGCTTGAACAATCCGGTTGATTTTGAGCGGTGCGAGGCATTGCGCAACCTTGATCGAATTGCCGAGCTTCGTTTGAACGACAGCTTTGGTTTCGTGCCCACGCTTGGCAATCAACTGTGGGATTGGTGTGAAGATCTGGCGGTTCACAGCGAGCCCGAATACGCCCGGCGCGGCGAACTCACGGTGACTTACTTAAGCGATGCGCACCGGGCATGCGCAAAGCACATTGCGCAGTTAATGCGAGAAGATTGCGGGTTTGACGTGGTTCAGATCGATGCGGTTGGTAATGTCGTTGGTGTTTATCACGGTAGCGATCCAAGCGCGAAGCGACTGCTGACTGGTAGTCACTATGACACGGTACGCAATGGTGGCAAGTACGACGGACGGTTGGGCATTTTTGCGCCCATGCTGTGCGTGCGCGAGCTCGCCAGGCAAGGTATACGTCTGCCTTTTGGCATTGAGGTGGTGGCGTTTTCCGAGGAAGAAGGTCAGCGCTACAAAGCTGTGTTTCTGGGGTCTGGCGCACTGACTGGCCAATTTGACATGGGATGGCTCAATCAGCTGGATGCTCAAGGCATTAGCATGCGAGATGCGATGCAGAATGCTGGCTTGTCGATCCAAGCCATCGATTCATTGAAACGAGACCCGAGTCAGTACTTGGGGTTTGTGGAAGTGCACATCGAGCAGGGGCCAGTCTTAAATGAGCTCGATTTGCCCTTGGGTGTTGTGACCTCGATTAATGGCAGTGTGCGACTCATGGGTGAAGTTCGTGGCATGACCAGTCACGCAGGCACCACGCCCATGGGCATGCGCCGAGACGCTGCGACCGCAGTCGCGGAACTGGCTCTTTATCTGGAAAAGCGTGCCGCATCAGTTTCGGATTTGGTGGGCACGATGGGCATGCTGGAAGTCACGAGCGGCTCGGTCAATGTGGTGCCCGGCCGTTGTCGGTTTAGTTTGGATATTCGTGCCACGACCAATGAGGTACGCGATGCCTGCCTGGCTGATGTCAAGGCTGAGCTTGCAAAGATCTGCGAGCGTCGTGGTTTGCAGTTCGAGCTTGAAGAAATCATGCGTGCCGCCGCAGCGCCGTCCTCGCCCGACTGGCAGGCCCGTTGGGAAGTCGCCGTCATGGCTCAGGGTTTGCCGGTGTTTCGGATGCCCAGTGGCGCAGGCCATGATGCCATGAAACTGCACGACATCATGCCCCAAGCCATGCTGTTTGTACGCGGCCTAAATAGCGGAATTAGTCACAACCCGCTGGAGATGACGACCAATGATGATGCACAACTGTGCATTCAGGCTTTCGGGCATCTGTTGCAGCAGTTAGCGCAATCCTAGGCGTATTTTTTGTAATGGGCGAGAGTGCAGGTGCTTATCACAGCCCACTTGCAAACTTCCTTAACTTCCCACAAAATACGCTTAATAAGTCGCACCCCGGTTCATGTTGACCGGGGTTTTATTTTGAGGCTGGAAAAGTTATGTCTGCTATCCCAATTACCACGGTAGGGTTTGAGCGCCTGCAAAAAGAGCTCCATCATCTAAAGCATGTTGAACGTCCGGCTGTCATTGAAGCCATCGCTGAAGCGCGTGCGCAGGGCGATCTGTCAGAGAACGCTGAATATGACGCCGCGCGTGAGCGACAGGGTTTTGTGGAGGGACGCATCAGCGAGCTTGATGGGGTGCTTTCCAATGCACAGGTGATCAATCCCAAAGAGCTCGACACCGATGGTCGTATCGTCTTTGGAGCCACCGTTGAAATTGAAGACCTCGAGTCGGGTGACAAGGTCGTCTATCAAATCGTGGGTGATATTGAAGCGGATATCCGACACAACAAGATTTCGGTTTCCAGCCCGGTTGCTCGTGCGTTGATTGGCAAGAGCGAAGGCGATGTGGTCGTGGTCAACGCACCGTCTGGCCAGCGTGAGTACGAAATCCTCTCGGTGCTGTACGAGTAAGGCTAAAGCGAGTAAGGTCAAAGCGAGTAAGGTCAAAGCGAGTAGGGCCAAAGCGCTAACTGGCTTTGGCCTTACTGAGTAGGGCTCACTTATTTGGCGCCACGCCTTGCGCCCGCGCGCAGGCTAAGCGCACTACGGACGGATTTCTTGGCGGGCGTGCGTGAGCGCGAGCCAGGTTTGCCAGCACTGGCAGGGCGTTTTGGTTTGGACGACGGTTCTGCGCGTTCAGCCGAGAAAGCTCTGAGTGTCGGCTTGTCAGAATCGGACTTGCGCGTTGAGCGTACCGCACCATCTGATTTGGCGGTGGTCTTGCTGACGGCTTTACCCGCGCTTTTACGGACAACTTTCTTGCCCTGAGCCGCTAATTTCTTCGGGGTGTGCGGTTCGCTTGCTTTGCGACTGGTGCGCGGTTCTTTGGCAGGCGCCAGGCCGATCGCAACGGAATACAATCCCTTTTTACCCGGTCGATAGAGGATCAGGGTTTTGCCCAGGTGATGCACGGGTGCACAACCCAGTTCATCGCAGATTTGAGTCAGCATTGTGTTGCGATCTTCGCGCTCTTGAGAACCGGCCCGAACTTTGATGAGTTCATGGGCGTTCAGCGCAAGGTCGATTTCTTTTAGCACGGCTGGCGTGAGACCTTGGTCGCCAATCAGAACGACCGGGCGCAAGGAATGTGCAGCGCCTTTGAGCGTGCTGCGTGCCTGACTGGTCAGGCTAATGGGTGTGTGTGTTTCTGACATGTCGAGATTGTACGTTAATGGCCAAGAATAAATTCTCAAAAAACTGGGTAAATCAACATATTCAGGACCCCTATGTGAAGCTAGCCCAACAAAAGGGTTATCGGGCTCGTGCGGCTTTTAAGCTGCTCGAGATCGTCGACACAGAAAACTTGCTGCAGCCAGGTGATGTCGTTGTTGATCTGGGCTCCACGCCTGGCAGTTGGTCGCAGGTGGCGCGCGAGCGCTTAAAGCGGGCTGATGGCACGATCAACGGCCAAGTGATTGCCTTGGACATGTTGGAGATGGAGCCCGTTGCTGGCGTGCAGTTCATTCTGGGGGACTTCCGGGAGGACAGTGTGTTGCGCGTGCTGGAGGAGTCGCTTCAAGGCAAGTCTGTTGATCTGGTGATTTCTGACATGGCACCCAACCTGACTGGGGTGGCCAGTGCGGATTCTGCGCGCATTGGGCATGTCTGTGAATTGGCGCAGGATTTTGCGGCGAGACATCTCAAGCCTGACGGTGCGCTGATTATGAAAGCGTTTCACGGCAGCGGGTTCTCCCAGATTGTCCAGAACCTGAAGGCCCAGTTTGTTAAAGTGGTCGAGCGCAAGCCCAAGGCTTCGCGCGACAAGTCGTCGGAGACGTTTCTGGTTGCGCGCGGATTAAAAGCCGCTGATTGAGGGCAGCCGATGGCAGGGGGCTAAAGAGATGGGAGGTGCTGAATGTCTTATGGGCTAGTGTTTGCGCAGTTTGGTTTGCTCGCTGCTTTGTTATGGCAGGTTTATAAGGCCTGGCCGGATCTGACATTCGGCACGCTTGGGGCTGCCCTTTTTGCCACATCGATTGCCTTGGGTATCTGGACGTTGACCCTGAACCGTCCAGGCAACTTCAACGTCACCCCTGAACCCCGAGATAACGCCCAACTAGTGACCCTAGGGCCGTATCACTGGATCCGTCATCCGATGTATACGAGTCTATTGCTGTTTGCAGCAGGCTGCGCCGTGGTCATCGATGGTTGGTGGGCCTGGTACACATGGGGTGCATTGCTGGTGGTGTTGTGGTTTAAGTCCGAGGTTGAGGAGCTTTTTCTGACTAAGCAATTCCCTGAGTACGTGGTGTATCGGCAACGTAGCAAGCGATTTGTGCCGTTCGTGTGGTGATCGGAGTGCTTCTGTAAGTCATCGCACTCATGCAGATTCGCATGAATTGAGTCCTATTGAAGACAATAGGCTACTGATTTATGGGTGTAATCAGATTTTGTCTCGCTGTCCATCTGCTTGATTTATCCGCCACATTTTCATGTGACTGTCGTTGAGACTGAGTATTGGTTAGCCTTGACCAAGAGAAAGTATTTTCGGGGAAGTTTGGGTTGTGAATAAAGTACACATGCGTTTCAAGCAAAGTGTGGTCGCGCTTGCGGTCATTGGTGCGTTGTCGATGGTGGGGGCAGAGCGGGCGAGTGCGCAAACGTCGGTGGGTGGGTGTGACACGTACGCGCCCACTCAAGGCCAGACGGTGACTTGTGCCATCACGGGCTCCAATCCAGATTCCAATGGTGTGCAAGCGCCACAAAACACCACGGTTAACAACGTGACTGTCAATATTCTGACGGGCGTGGTTTTGAACATCAATGGCTCTACAGTTGGACTTGGCAATACATCAACCGTGACCAATCAAGGCAGCCTCAATACGCGAAGTTTCTTTAATGGTTATGGAATTTCGTCCGGGGTCAATGGTAGATCGGGTGGCGGTGGCAACATATTTCTCAATGACACGACAGGCGTCATTGAAACAGCTGGTACCAATGGTGCTGGTGTGGTTGTCAATGCGACATTGGCCTCTTCTGCTGGGAACTCTGTGACCAATCGAGGCAGTATTTTGACGTCAGGTGCCGACGCCGACGGTATCAGGTTGATTTCGAGTTCTACGCAAAGCATTGAGAATATTGTTAACAACACGAGCAGCGGCATTATTCAAACGAGTGGGGCGCTTGCACAGGGTATTAACGTTCGTACCACAGCAACACGAGCGACTGTGGTGAACGATGGCGAAATTACAGTCACTGGTGCTGGCTCGTATGGCGTTTATGTGACTGGCGCTGCTGATCTGACCGTCTCTGGAACGATTTCTTCCTCCGATACTTATGCGGTTTATTTTGATCCGACAACCTCTAATTCATTATCAAATACGGTCACATTAAAATTCGGCGCCAGTCTGGTTGGCGGTATTGCGTTTGATACCAATAAAACCTCAGAAAAACTGGTGTTCGATGGATTTGTCGCTGATTCGAGCGCGAGTTTTGACAATGCAATCACTGGCGTTAATCTAATTGATGCCATTAACAACGCGAATGTGGTGCTCGGCGCGAGCGACTATTCG
>CAZLFB010000085.1:0-15814 GCA_964558695.1 uncultured Orrella sp. | reverse complement strand
CGTGATCGCCGCCGTCAACGTCGTCTTGCCGTGATCCACGTGACCAATCGTGCCCACGTTCACGTGGGGCTTGGTACGCTCAAACTTGCCTTTTGCCATGATAATTTCCTCTTAAATTTGATTATTTGCCACGAGCCGCGATGATCTCGTCGGCCACATTTTTCGGAGCTTCGGCGTAGTGCTTGAATTCCATCGTGTAAGTTGCGCGACCCTGAGTCAATGAACGCAGGTTGGTGGCGTAACCAAACATTTCAGCTAGCGGAACTTCGGCACGAATGATTTTGCCACCGCCAACCATGTCATCCATGCCCTGAACCATGCCACGACGTGAGGACAAATCACCCATCACGGTACCAGCGTAGTCTTCAGGCGTTTCCACTTCCACAGCCATCATCGGCTCAAGTAGAACCGGGCTGGCTTTACGCATACCATCCTTGAAGGCCATTGAAGCGGCCATGCGGAAGGCGTTTTCGTTCGAGTCAACGTCGTGATATGAACCAAAAAACAACGTTGCCTTGACATCAACTACCGGATAGCCGGCCAATACACCCGCTGGCAATGTCTCTTGAATACCCTTGTCAACCGCTGGGATGTATTCACGAGGCACCACACCACCTTTAATTGCGTCTATGAACTCATAACCACCGCCTGGAGGCAAGGGCTCGATCTTCAACACAACGTGACCGTACTGACCACGACCACCTGACTGCTTAACGAATTTGCCTTCGATTTCTTCGCAGACCTTACGAATCGTCTCGCGGTAGGCAACCTGTGGTTTGCCAACATTGGCCTCAACATTAAACTCGCGACGCATGCGATCTACAATAATTTCAAGGTGTAACTCACCCATGCCTGAAATAATGGTCTGACCGGACTCTTCGTCCGTACGGACGCGGAAGGAGGGATCTTCTTGAGCAAGGCGAGATAGAGCCATGCCCATTTTTTCCTGGTCGGCCTTGGTCTTTGGCTCCACAGCCTGCGAAATCACGGGCTCTGGGAAAACCATGCGCTCCAGCATGATGTGTGAGTCAATGTCGCACAGTGTTTCGCCAGTTGTGACGTCTTTCAAGCCCACAACAGCCGCAATGTCACCAGCCACGACTTCTTTGATCTCTTCGCGGTTATTGGCGTGCATCTGCAGGATACGGCCGATACGCTCTTTTTTACCTTTAATGGGGTTGTATACCGTATCGCCAGACTTCAGTACGCCAGAGTAGACGCGCACAAAAGTAAGCTGGCCGACGTACGGGTCGGTCATTAATTTAAACGCCAACGCCGAGAACTTTTCGCTGTCATCGGCTTTACGCGTTGTCTTGGTCTCGTCATCGAGTTCACCTTCGACCGGTGGAATATCGATTGGCGATGGCAAGAATTCGATGACGGCATCGAGCATGCGCTGAACACCCTTGTTCTTGAACGCAGTTCCACACAGCATTGGCTGAATTTCGTTGGCGATCGTACGTGTACGCAACGCTTGGTTAATTTCTTCTTCGCTCAGATCACCTGTTTCAAGATACTTATTCATCAGGTCTTCGGAGGATTCAGCGGCCGTTTCAACCAGCTTTTCACGCCATTCGTTTGCTTGAGCCTGCAGCTCAGCAGGGATGTCGATGTAATCAAACTTTGTGCCCTGGCTGGCTTCATCCCAAATGATGGCTTTCATTTTGATGAGATCAACCACACCCTTGAAATTCTCTTCCGCGCCAATTGGGATCACCACCGGCACTGGATTGGCTTTCAGACGAGTCTTTAACTGGTCATAGACCTTAAAAAAGTTCGCGCCGGTGCGGTCCATTTTGTTCACAAAAGCCAGACGCGGCACGCCGTACTTGTTAGCCTGGCGCCATACAGTTTCTGACTGGGGCTGAACACCGCCCACAGCACAATAGACCATACACGCGCCGTCAAGCACGCGCATTGAGCGCTCTACTTCGATCGTGAAGTCAACGTGTCCCGGTGTATCAATAACATTGATACGGTGTTCTGGGAAGTTATTACCCATTCCACGCCAGAAGGCCGTTGTGGCAGCCGAAGTGATCGTAATGCCACGCTCTTGCTCTTGCTCCATCCAGTCCATGGTTGCAGCGCCGTCATGCACCTCACCAATCTTATGATTGACGCCGGTGTAAAACAAGATACGTTCGGTCGTGGTGGTCTTTCCGGCGTCGATGTGCGCAGAAATACCGATGTTGCGGTAGCGCTCAATCGGGGTTTTACGGGACATGATGATGACTTCCTAAAATTACCAACGGAAATGGCTGAAAGCTTTGTTGGCTTCGGCCATCTTGTGCGTGTCTTCACGCTTTTTCATGGCCGCGCCACGACCTTCAGCTGCATCGAGCAGCTCTCCAGCCAAGCGCAGGTCCATAGACTTCTCTCCGCGCTTCTTGGCGGCTTCTCTCACCCAGCGCATGGCCAAAGCCAAACGACGCACCGGACGGACCTCAACCGGCACCTGGTAGTTGGCACCGCCAACGCGGCGACTCTTAACTTCCACCAGTGGCTTAACATTGTTGATTGCTGTGTCAAAGACCTCGAGCGGGTCTTTACCAGACTTGGTCTGGATTTGCTCAAAGGCGCCATAAACAATACGCTCGGCAACTGCTTTTTTGCCCGAGAGCATTACAACGTTCATAAATTTTGCAAGCTCAACGCTGCCGAACTTTGGGTCCGGCAGAATATCGCGCTTGGGGACTTCACGACGACGCGGCATATCTATTTCCTTTGTGTCAGTTCAGTTGGGTGACGATTTTGTCATCCCTCAGCTACACAATTGGTAGCAACTTACGTTCCCGGTCAATTCCGGTTGCACTCACCACGCTACTCAATCGAATGTTGCAGTGATCCTTGCTAGCGCCTTTTTTGCGCTAACGCGCGAGTGGCGGCAAACAGCCGACACTCGCACCTTGGCAATTAAGCCTTCTTCGGTCGTTTTGCACCGTACTTGGAGCGCGCCTGCTTACGATCCTTAACACCCTGAAGGTCAAGCGAACCACGGACAATGTGGTAACGAACGCCAGGAAGATCCTTAACACGGCCGCCACGAACCAGCACAACCGAGTGTTCCTGCAGGTTGTGACCTTCACCACCGATGTAGGAAATTACTTCGAAGCCGTTCGTGAGTCGCACTTTGGCAACTTTACGCAGAGCCGAGTTTGGCTTCTTTGGGGTCGTCGTGTAGACGCGCGTGCAAACACCACGGCGCTGAGGGCAATCTTCCAGTGCAGGGCTTTTGCTCTTGGTAATTGCAACGGCACGCGGCTTGCGCACTAGTTGGTTGATGGTTGGCATACCTCTTTCCTATAAAACCGTCGTCATTTGACTGACTGGCGGAACTTCCGAATCCAGTTGCGGGCCAAGTTTGACGCATGCCCACCCCCGACGGAGAACCGTTAAAGAGCAGGTATGCCAAACGCCTCACCCGTTAGGCCCGGCTAAACCGGTGAGACTAGTAAACTTTGTTTCAAACAGCCGACCGCTTGCTTTTAAATGCACACGAACAACAAACTGACGCACGTTGTTCACAAGTAATTAAGCAAGCGTCCGTCCTGATTTGACAGAGCCCGACAGCATATCTTAGGCGGAATTATTTGTCAAATCTACAAAATGCTTTAAAACTGCCTCAATTAATCAGAGGCTCAGGTTTTCCTAAGCCTCTGATCGATCACTACGCTGCCGGATCGTCAGTGGGTTCCTCGTTGGACTCTGACGAATCTGCTACACCTTCTTCAATCGCAACCGGACTGTCCTCAAACGGATTGGCTAGTGCACGTGCGGCCTCGCGCTCTGCTTGTTCGAAGACTTCCTTATCGCGACGTGCATCGTGATACGCCATGCCCGTACCTGCGGGGATGAGGCGGCCAACAATGACGTTCTCTTTCAAGCCACGCAACTCATCGCGTTTGCCCATGATGGCAGCCTCCGTGAGAACGCGCGTTGTCTCTTGGAACGATGCTGCCGAGATGAATGAGTCGGTCGATAGCGACGCTTTCGTAATACCAAGCAACACATTTTCATATGTTGCAGGCAGCTTACCGTCGGCCGTCACACGATCATTCTCATTGAGCAACTCCGAACGCTCGACCTGCTCACCAGGAATAAAGGACGCATCACCAGCATCAACGATCAACACACGGCGCAACATTTGACGCACAATCACTTCAATATGCTTGTCGTTGATCTTCACGCCTTGCAGACGATAAACATCCTGAACCTCATCGACGACATAATTTGCAAGCTGCTCGATGCCTTTCAAACGCAAAATGTCATGTGGATCTGGCGGGCCATCAACAATGACTTCGCCTTTGTTAACCACCTGACCGTCGTGCACCAATACCTGTTTGTCTTTGGAAATCAAGAACTCGTGTGAGACACCATCAAGGTCTGTAATGACCAGACGCTGCTTGCCTTTGGTGTCTTTGCCAAACGAAACGGTACCAGTCACCTCAGCTAGCATGCCAGCATCTTTGGGTGATCGTGCCTCGAACAACTCGGCAACCCGCGGTAGACCACCGGTAATGTCACGCGTCTTCTGCGACTCCTGCGGAATACGAGCCAGTACTTCACCGATGTGTACAGCCTGTCCGTCACGAACGGTAATCAATGCACCGACTGGGAAAGAAATGTTGACCGAGTGGTCAGTGCCCGCGATCTTGACTTCTTCGCCATTCTCAGCAATCAATTTGATTTGTGGGCGCTGTGCAGCTTTGCCCCCACGCGTCTTTGGCGTGATAACAACCAGTGTGGAAAGTCCGGTGACATCGTCAACCTGCTTAGCAACCGTAACCCCTTCCTCGATATTCTCGAATCGGATTTTGCCGGCATACTCAGAAATGATTGGGCGCGTCAATGGGTCCCAAGTGGCCAACCGAGCTCCGGCCTTTACGGCCTCTCCATCGTTGACCTGCAGCGTTGCACCGTAGGGCACTTTGTGACGCTCGCGCTCACGGTCGTTATCACCGAAGATGATGATCTCGCCCGAACGGGAAATTGCCACGCGCTCACCCTTGGGGTTGGTAACGTAACGAATCGTGCTTGCAAAACCAACCGAACCTGCTGACTTAGTCTCCACGCTACTAGCCATCGCAGCGCGTGATGCCGCGCCACCGATGTGGAACGTACGCATGGTCAGCTGGGTGCCTGGTTCACCAATCGATTGCGCCGCGATCACACCAACGGCCTCACCAACGTTAACCAAATAGCCCCTACCGAGATCACGCCCATAACAATGCGCGCACAGGCCATGACGAGTTTCACAAGTCAGCGGCGTGCGCACACGCACCTCGTCAATACCCAAACGGTCAATGTAATCAACCATGTCTTCATCAAGCAATGTGCCTGCTGAAATGGCGGTTTCCTGAGAGTCTGGATCGACGATATCGACAGCAGCGACTCGGCCCAAAATGCGCTCGCGCAACGGCTCAATCACTTCGCCGCCCTCAACAAGTGCCTTCATGGCATAGCCGTGGGTTGTACCGCAATCGTCTTCGGTAATCACCAAATCCTGAGTCACATCGACCAGGCGACGGGTTAGATACCCGGAGTTGGCGGTCTTCAACGCCGTATCAGCCAAGCCTTTACGTGCGCCGTGAGTAGAAATGAAGTACTGCAGAACGTTCAATCCCTCACGGAAGTTTGCCGTAATCGGCGTCTCAATGATAGAACCGTCAGGCTTAGCCATCAGACCACGCATCCCAGCGAGCTGACGAATCTGTGCAGCCGAACCACGAGCGCCTGAGTCAGCCATCATGTAAATGGAGTTGAATGACTCTTGACGAGTTGCATTGCCATGACGGTCAACAACTGGCTCTGTGGCCAATTGCTCCATCATTGCCTTACCAACCTTATCACCCGCTTTGCCCCAGATATCGACGACGTTGTTGTAACGCTCCTGGGCCGTGACTAGACCGGAGGAATACTGTTTATCGATTTCCTTAACTTCGGTGCTTGCTTGTGCAAGAATCTCGGCCTTGACCTGCGGCACCAACATATCACCCATGGCAATGGAAATCCCGCCACGAGTTGCGAGTCTGAAACCAGACTGCATCAGTTTGTCTGCAAAGATAACCGTGTCCCTCAAACCGCAACGGCGGAAAGACTGATTAATCAAGCGAGAAATCTCTTTCTTTTTCAGCGCACGGTTCATCGCTTCAAACGGCAAACCTCGTGGCATGATCTCCGACAACAAAGCGCGACCAACTGTTGTTTCAACACGTTTAGTCTCGGACACCCACTCACCATGTGCGTCATGTGACCACTGTGCTAACCGCACCGTAATACGGCTTTGCAGCTCAACCTCTTTGTTGTCATACGCACGCTGAACCTCAGCAACATCCGCGAAGAACATGCCTTCGCCTTTGCCGTTGACGCGTTCGCGTGTAGCGTAATAAAGACCCAACACAATATCCTGTGATGGAACAATCGAGGGCTCACCATTGGCAGGGAACAAGACATTGTTCGAAGCCAACATCAACGTGCGTGCTTCAAGCTGTGCCTCGAGTGACAAAGGCACGTGCACAGCCATTTGGTCGCCGTCAAAGTCAGCGTTGAACGCCGCACACACCAGCGGATGCAACTGGATGGCTTTGCCTTCAATCAAAACCGGCTCGAACGCTTGAATACCTAAGCGGTGCAACGTTGGCGCACGGTTTAACAGAACCGGGTGCTCGCGAATGACCTCTTCAAGGATGTCCCAAACCACAGGCTCTTGGCTTTCGACGAGTTTTTTGGCCGCTTTAATCGTGGCGGCCAAGCCCATCATTTCCAAACGGTTAAAAATAAATGGCTTGAAAAGCTCAAGCGCCATCAGCTTGGGCAAACCACACTGGTGCAATTTAAGCGTCGGGCCAACCACGATAACGGAGCGACCGGAGTAGTCAACGCGCTTGCCCAACAGGTTCTGGCGGAAACGACCGCTTTTACCTTTAATCATGTCTGCAAGAGACTTGAGCTGGCGCTTGTTTGCACCAGTCATGGCCTTACCACGACGGCCGTTATCCAACAAGGAATCAACCGATTCCTGCAACATGCGCTTTTCGTTGCGCAGAATAATTTCTGGCGCCTTAAGCTCAAGCAAGCGCTTCAAGCGGTTGTTGCGGTTAATGACGCGACGATACAAATCGTTAAGATCTGATGTCGCAAAACGTCCACCGTCAAGCGGCACGAGCGGGCGCAGATCAGGCGGAAGAACGGGTAGCACTTCCATCACCATCCAGTCAGGCTTGATACCGGACTTCTGGAAACCTTCAAGAACCTTCAAACGCTTGGAGATCTTTTTGATCTTTGCGTCTGATGAAGTCGCCTTGAGTTCGGCACGAAGTGTCTCAACCTCACGATCAATATCGATCGTACGCAGCAACTCGCGAACGGCTTCAGCACCCATTAGGGCTTTGAACTCGTCGCCGTACTCTTCAGTTTTAGCCAGAAAATCGTCATCAGACATAATCTGACCACGCTTTAAAGGCGTCATGCCTGGCTCAATCACACACCATGCTTCAAAGTACAAGACCCGCTCAATGTCACGCAGCGTCATGTCCAGAACCATGCCCAAACGCGAGGGCAAGCTCTTTAAGAACCAAATGTGTGCCACTGGGCTTGCAAGCTCAATGTGACCCATGCGCTCGCGGCGAACCTTGGCAACGGTCACTTCAACGCCGCATTTTTCGCAGATAACACCACGGTGCTTCAAGCGTTTGTACTTGCCACACAAGCATTCGTAATCTTTGATCGGGCCAAAGATCTTGGCGCAAAACAGTCCATCGCGCTCGGGTTTGAACGTGCGATAGTTAATCGTCTCGGGCTTACGGACCTCACCGTAAGACCAAGAGCGGATTTTTTCCGGTGATGCAATGCCAATTTTGATGGCATCAAACCGGTCGTCTTGCGAGACTTGTTTAAAGAGGTCTAGTAGCGCTTTCATTATTTACGCTCCAAATCCATGTCCAATGCCAAGGAGCGAATCTCCTTGACAAGCACGTTAAAGGACTCCGGCATGCCTGCATCGATCGTATGGTCACCCTTAACGATATTCTCGTAAAGCTTGGTACGACCACCGATATCATCGGACTTGACGGTAAGCATTTCCTGCAAGGTGTACGAAGCACCATAAGCTTCGAGTGCCCAGACTTCCATCTCCCCAAAACGCTGACCACCGAACTGAGCCTTACCGCCTAGTGGCTGCTGAGTAACGAGCGAATATGGACCAGTCGAACGAGCGTGCATCTTGTCGTCAACCAGGTGGTGCAACTTCAGGTAGTGCATGTATCCGACAGTGACTGGACGCTCAAACTGATCGCCCGTACGGCCGTCATACAGCCAAGCCTGTGTCTTCGTCTCGGTCAAGCCAACTCGCTTGGTCACTTCTTCCGGATAGGCCATCTCAAGCATTTTGCCAATCTCAGCCTCTGAAGCCCCGTCAAAAACCGGCGTCGCAAACGGCACACCATCAGCCAAATTACGAGCGAGCTCGATCACTTCGGCATCAGTTAGCTTTTCGATCTGAGCACCAGCACCCGTTTCGTTGTAAACACGGTCAAGGTAAGCACGCAGAGGCTTAGCCTCAACTTTCTGTTGCTCGCGCAACAAATCGTTGATCCGGTTGCCAATTCCCTTGGCCGCCCAACCGAGGTGAACCTCGAGCACCTGCCCAACGTTCATCCGAGATGGCACACCAAGCGGATTGAGAACGATGTCAACCGTCGTTCCGTCAGCCATGTGAGGCATGTCTTCGACCGGCACAATTTTTGACACCACGCCTTTGTTACCATGGCGACCAGCCATTTTGTCACCAGGCTGCAAACGGCGCTTAACCGCTAGATAGACCTTGATCATCTTGAGCACACCCGCGGGCAATTCGTCACCCTGGGTCAGCTTCTTACGCTTTTCTTCAAACGCCAAATCGAACTGATGGCGCTTGGCCTCTAGCGACTCCTTGGCTTGCTCGAGTGTGATGGCGTGATTTTCATCTGACAGACGGATATCAAACCATTGCCAACGATCGAGCTCTGTAAGGTACTCTTTCGTAATAGCAGTACCCTTCGCCAGTTTGCGCGGACCACCATTAACGATCTTACCGATGAGAACTTTTTCGATACGATCAAACGTATCGTTCTCAACAATTCGCAGCTGATCGTTGAGGTCTTGGCGATAGCGTCTAAGCTCATCATCAATAATTGACTGAGCGCGCTTGTCTCGCGGTATGCCCTCACGGGTGAAGACTTGAACATCAATGACTGTTCCAACCATGCCGGAAGGCACGCGTAGTGAAGTGTCTTTCACATCGGATGCTTTTTCACCAAAGATTGCACGTAGCAGCTTTTCTTCGGGTGTCAGTTGGGTTTCGCCTTTCGGCGTTACTTTTCCAACCAAAACGTCGTCTGCGCGAACCTCTGCGCCAATGTGAACAATGCCTGACTCGTCCAAACGATTTAGCTGGGTTTCGGCCAAGTTGCTGATGTCCCGAGTGATTTCCTCAGGTCCCAACTTGGTGTCACGAGCGACAACCGTCAGCTCCTCGATGTGAATCGATGTGTAACGATCCTCCGCCACGACTTTTTCAGAGATCAAAATTGAATCTTCAAAGTTGTAGCCGTTCCATGGCATGAACGCGATCAGCATGTTTTGGCCAAGCGCAAGCTCTCCCAGATCGGTGGAGGCTCCATCAGCTAGCACATCGCCCTTTCTCACTCGATCACCGCGCCCAACAATAGGACGTTGGTTGATATTGGTATTCTGGTTAGAACGCGTGTACTTGATCAGGTTGTAGATATCAACACCAACCTCGCCAGCCACGTTCTCGTCGTCGTTAACCCGAATCACAACTCGTTCAGCATCAACATAATCCACAACGCCGCCACGCAATGCCTGGACCGTTGTGCCCGAGTCGACAGCAACAGTACGCTCAACACCCGTTCCGACCAAAGGCTTCTGGGGACGCAAGCATGGAACGGCCTGGCGTTGCATGTTGGCACCCATTAGCGCCCGGTTTGCATCGTCATGCTCAAGGAAGGGAATTAGCGATGCCGCAACTGAAACGATTTGCGATGGCGCAACGTCGATATAGTTGATATTGGCCGGTGCTGTTAGCAGCGTTTCACCGGCCTGGCGACACGCAACTAGATCGTCAACAAATACACCTTTGTCATTGAGCTGGGCGTTAGCCTGTGCGATGACAAACTTGCTCTCTTCAATAGCCGACAAATAATCAATTTCGTCGGTAACCTGACGATCAACAACCTTGCGGTATGGCGTCTCAAGAAAACCATATTCGTTCAGACGGGCATAAAGCGCCATCGAGTTAATCAGACCAATGTTTGGGCCTTCCGGCGTTTCGATTGGACACACACGACCATAGTGTGTTGGGTGAACGTCACGGACCTCGAAGCCCGCACGTTCACGCGTCAAACCACCCGGTCCGAGTGCAGAAACTCGACGCTTGTGCGTAATCTCTGACAATGGATTGGTCTGGTCCATAAACTGCGAGAGCTGACTGGAACCAAAAAACTCCTTGATCGCGGCCGATATCGGCTTGGAGTTAATCAAGTCATGCGGCATCAGATTCTCTGTCTCAGCTTGGCCTAGACGTTCCTTGACTGCACGTTCCACACGGACCAAGCCGGCGCGGAATTGATTCTCAGCCAATTCGCCGACACAACGCACACGGCGATTACCCAAATGGTCGATATCGTCGATATTTCCGCGGCCATTTCGCAATTCAACCAAAAGCTTGATCGTTTCGAGAATGTCTTCGTCAGTCAAAGTCATCGAACCCGATGAGTCGTCACCACGTCCCAAACGACTATTGACCTTCATCCGGCCAACGCGTGAAAGATCGTATGTTTCTTCACTGTAGAACAAGCGCTGGAACAGTGCTTCGACTGCATCTTCGGTTGGCGGCTCGCCAGGACGCATCATCCGGTAGATGGCAACACGTGCGGCCATTTGGTCAGCCGTTTCATCTGTACGCAGGGTCTGTGAAATGTAAGGGCCTTTGTCCAAATCGTTAATGAACAAAGTCTGAATCTCACGAACACCAGCAGCGCGAATGTTAACCAAAACACCTTCGGTGATTTCATCGTTCGCCGCAGCGACGAGTTCACCGGTTTCAGCGTCAACGATCTTGGTTGCCAAGACTCGACCAATCAGGAAATCATCCGTGACCGAGATCCGCGTGATGCCAGCAGCTGCGATATCACGCAAGTGTTTTGCGTTAATCCGCTTATCTTTCTCAACAATGACAGTGCCGCTTTTATCGGTGATGTCAAAGCGAGCGACCTCACCCTTCCAGCGCTCCGGAACATAATCTACATAGGCACCATCAGCCTGGAGCTCGAACTGGTCAAAATCAAAGAAGTGCGCCAATATTGCTTCAGGTGTCATTCCGATTGCTTTGAGCAAAATCGTGACAGGCATCTTGCGGCGGCGGTCGACGCGGAAAAACAAAACGTCTTTCGGATCAAACTCAAAGTCCAGCCATGAACCACGGTAAGGAATGATGCGCGCTGAGAACAAAAGCTTGCCCGAGCTGTGCGTCTTGCCACGATCATGCTCAAAAAACACGCCCGGCGAGCGATGCAATTGCGACACAATCACGCGCTCGGTGCCATTGATCACAAAAGAGCCGGTGCTTGTCATCAAGGGCATTTCGCCCATATACACTTCTTGCTCTTTGATCTCTTTGGTCGTGGGTTTGCTCGCTTCGCGATCCATTAAGACCAGGCGAACCTTGGCACGCAATGCAGAAGCATACGTCAACCCCCGTTGTTGACACTCTTTGACGTCAAACACGGGTTCGCCAAGCGAATAGCTCACGAACTCCAGGCGCGCCATGTTGTTGTGGCTAACGATCGGGAATATAGAGGTAAATGCAGATTGCAGACCCTCATCATGCCGCTGCGATGATGGAACGTCTGCTTGCAGGAATGTCAGGTAGGATTGAAGCTGTGTCGCTAAGAGAAATGGAACGTCCTGCACGTCCTCACGCTTTGCGAAGCTTTTGCGGATGCGCTTTTTTTCGGTGAACGAGTATGGCATGAGCACTCCGACTCGAGGTTACAGGGGCCGTCAACCACGGCCCGGAGGTACGACTTCAGGAAACTCGACTGCCCGTTACGGTATGTGCAAACGGGTTTCCTGAAGGCGCGAAACCCGGAGACGCCTGCAGGCCTCTCCGGGCAACGTAAAACAACAGTTACTTGAGCTCGACCTTGGCACCAGCCTCTTCGAGTTTCTTCTTTGCTTCTTCGGCTTCAGCCTTGGCAACGCCTTCTTTGACTGGCTTAGGTGCACCATCAACCAAGTCTTTGGCTTCTTTCAAGCCCAGACCAGTCAATTCGCGAACGGCCTTAATGACGCTGACCTTGTTTGCGCCAACCTCGGTCAAGATGACGCTGAACTCAGTCTGCTCAGCAGCAGCGCCGCCTGCATCTGCACCACCAGCGGCGGGGGCAGCTACAGCGACAGCAGCAGCGGCAGCCGAAACGCCGAACTTTTCTTCCATTTCTTTGATCATCTCTGACAACTCCAGCACGGTCATGCCAGCGATTGCGTCGAGGATTGCAGCTTTATCCATTTTGAACTCCAATAAATTTATTTAACCAGGTAAGAGACGTTGTTCTCGTCAATTCCACCTTATTTGTCATGTGTCTGCGATCTTAAGCAGCTTGCTTTTGATCACGAACAGCGGCCAAGCCGCGAACAAACTTGGTTGGAACTTCATTAAGCGTACGAACAAACTGTGCAACCGGTGCTTGCATTGTGCCCAGCAGTTTGGAAAGCAACTCTTCACGAGAAGGCATGGTGGCCAAAGCCTTCACGCCGTTGGCGTCAAGTACGCTGTTGGGCAGCGCACCAGCTTTGATAACCAGCTTTTCGTTTGTTTTTCCAAATGTAGACAGCACTTTCGCAGCACCGACGGGATCTTTGCTAATTCCATAAATTAGCGGACCCGTCAGCTGCTCGGACAAACCCTCAAACGAGGTGCCTGTCAAAGCACGGCGCGCCAACGTGTTCTTTAGAACACGCAAGTAAACGCCTGACTCACGCGCAGTTTTGCGCAGTACGGTGACGGTAGCAACATCCAGACCACGATACTCAGCAACCACGATCGATTGGGCACCGACCAGCTGGGCGGTAACTTCTTCGATGACGATCGCTTTCTCTTGACGATTGAGACTCACGGTTTGAACACTCCATCAAATGACACTTCGAAAAAATCTCCGTGTCGGCCGAATGCGGCGAACCTGGTTGAGTTCAGTTAAGAAATCTTCCATGGACGCCGTCTGCGCTGGATCCGTTTCCGGTATTAAGCACTTCGTTAAAAAACAAACTCTATGCTCCAGCGGTCTTTGACAGCAATGCCTGCTTACAACGGCAGGCACAGCCCAAAGTCTTTACATAATCCGTTTACGACTGCGGCGAAGTGACCGACGCAACCTCAACTCGAGCACCACCGCCCATGGTTGAAGATATCGCCACTTTGCGCAGATACACGCCCTTGGCTGCAGGAGGCTTGGCTTTATTTAAAGCTTCAACTAACGCAGACAAGTTGCTATGCAACTGTTCCACACCAAACGAGGCACGGCCAATCGTGGCGTGAATAATGCCAGCCTTGTCCGTCCGATACTGAACCTGACCGGCTTTAGCATTTTTCACCGCTTGCGCCACATCCGGTGTAACCGTGCCAACCTTTGGGTTTGGCATTAGTCCGCGTGGGCCGAGTACCTGACCTAGGGCTCCAACAACTCGCATGGCGTCCGGAGATGCAATCACGACGTCAAAGTTGATATTGCCACCTTTAATCTGCTCAGCCAGGTCTTCCATGCCGACAATGTCTGCCCCAGCTGCTTTGGCTTGCTCTGCTTTTTCGCCTTGAGCAAACACCGCTACTCGCATGGTTTTGCCGGTACCGGCAGGCATGACAACAGATCCACGAACCAACTGGTCAGACTTCTTGGGGTCAATTCCCAACTGAACTGCCACATCGATGGACTCGTCGAACTTTGCAGTGGCACATTCTTTAACCAAAGTAAGGGCCTCTGAAACTGGGTACAACTTGCTGCGATCAATCTTCTGCGCGACAGCAGCCATGCGCTTTGATAATTTAGCCATCTCAGAGTCCCTCCACCGTAATGCCCATGCTGCGTGCGCTACCAGCAATGGTGCGAACTGCTGCATCTAGATCACTTGCCGTCAGGTCGGGGGCTTTCGTTTTAGCGATTTCCTCAGCCTGCGCACGTGTCAGCTTTCCGACCTTGTCTGTGTGCGGCTTCGGTGAACCCTTTTGAATGCCGGCAGCTTTCTTAATCAGGATGGACGCCGGAGGCGTTTTCATCACAAAAGTAAAGCTCTTGTCCGCAAACGCCGTAATAACAACCGGGATCGGCAAACCAGGCTCTAAGCTCTGCGTCTGCGCGTTAAACGCCTTGCAGAACTCCATAATATTCAAGCCACGCTGACCGAGGGCAGGGCCAATTGGGGGGGATGGGTTGGCCTTACCAGCTGGCACTTGCAGCTTGATGAAGCCGACGATTTTCTTCGCCATTTACAATGCTCCTTGCGGGTACACACGTCGCCAATGAGCGACTCCCCGGGGGTTAAAAATCAGGTTTTCTCAACCTGGCTGAAATCGAGCTCGACGGGTGTTGAACGACCGAAAATCGTTACAGACACTCTAACCTTGCTCTTTTCGTAATTCACTTCTTCAACGTTGCCATTGAAGTCAGCGAACGGTCCTTCTTTGACACGAACCATTTCACCAACTTCAAACAGAATTTTGGGTCTTGGCTTTTCAACACCCTCTTCAATCTGGGACAGAATCTTCTTTACTTCATTTTCTGAAATGGGCGTGGGGCGATTGCCTGAGCCGCCTAGAAAACCGGTAACCCGCGGCGTGCTCTTAACCAGATGCCATGTTTCGTCGGTTAGCTCCATCTCAACCAGGACGTAGCCCGGGAAAATTCGACGCTCGCTAATTGACTTCTGCCCACCTTTTACTTCAACAACCTCTTCGGAAGGCACTAGAATTTGTCCGAAGTGGGCCTGCAAGCCCGCACGATCAATGCGCTCGATCATGGCCTTGGAAACACTTTTTTCCATGCCAGAGTAAACATGAACCACGTACCATTTCTTACTCATCGTTGTTCCTGTTATCTCCAGCCGAGCACAACGCTAAAGAGCAACCACTCCATGCTCTTGTCCAGTAGCCAAAGAAAAATACCCATAACCGCGACAAAGGCGAATACGATGCCAGTCATTTGCACGGTTTCTTTACGTGTCGGCCAAACGACTTTGCGCACTTCGTAATAAGACTCTTGTGCAAAACCAATGAATCGGCGACCTGGTTCACTAATGGCAGCAATGCCAGCAGCCACAAGCAAACTAACAATAAAAATTGCAACACGGACTGGCGCAGCAAGTTGCGGGTCAAGGACTGAGAACGCTACGATGCCACCAACGATAACCAACACAGCAACGACCAACTTTATGCGGTCGGCCATGCTGCTTACTGTATGCACGTTTTGGTTAGACATTCTCTTTACCAACAATAGGTCGGCTGACGCCGAAACAAATTAAGCCGTTTCAAAACTACTCTGGCAGGGGCAGAGGGAATCGAACCCCCAACCTTCGGTTTTGGAGACCGACGCTCTGCCAATTGAGCTATGCCCCTAAACCCCTGACAGGCTCCCGAGCTATCACTCATGGAGCCCAGTTGCTAACGTTTACTTCAAGATTTTAGCGACGACGCCGGCGCCCACGGTACGGCCACCTTCGCGGATTGCGAAGCGCAGGCCTTCTTCCATGGCGATCGGGGCAATCA
>CAZLFB010000084.1:0-20994 GCA_964558695.1 uncultured Orrella sp. | reverse complement strand
AATTTCGGCAAACAATTTAACGACGACGTCGCGATCGCGAAGACGGGCAAACGCCAACCGCTTATTTGCCAGCGTTGGGTTCTTACCAAGCGTGATCAGAGGCTCTACGACTCGGCGCAGCTCCTTGGCCTTAGGCAGCGTGGTCTTAATCGCTTCGTGGGTTAGCAACGCGACTGCCATGTTGCGAAACATCGCCAAGCGATGACTGCTCGTACGATTTAATTTACGTAATCCGTGTCCGTGACGCATTTCAATTTCCTTTTCGAATCTAAATGTTGCCTCTTCTATCGAACAAGTCGCGGGGCAATATTAATTAACTAAATACATGCAGGAAGTCATTCGACTCCCTGCAAATCCCTACAATCAAGGGCGCTCTAGACCAGCTGGTGGCCAGTTCTCTAGCTTCATGCCCAATGTGAGACCGCGTGCGGCCAGCACTTCCTTTATCTCATTCAGCGACTTGCGACCCAAGTTCGGGGTCTTGAGCAACTCGTTTTCTGTGCGCTGAATCAAATCGCCGATGTAATAAATATTTTCGGCCTTGAGACAATTTGCAGAGCGAACCGTCAACTCAAGATCATCGACCGGACGCAACAAGACCGGGTCAATTTGCGGTGCGCCACGAGCAGGTGCCTCAAACGAGTCGCCTGCGCCTTCAAGCGCTGCGAACACCGAGATCTGATCCATCAAGATACGGGCCGACTGGCGAACTGCTTCTTCGGGAGAAATCACACCGTTGGTTTCAACATCCAGCACCAGCTTGTCCAGATCAGTACGTTGTTCAACGCGGGCGTTTTCAACGTTGTAGCTCACGCGACGAACAGGGCTGAACGATGCATCCAAAACAATACGGCCAATGGACTGACTACGATCGTCGGCAAGCGCGCGCACGTTGCCAGGCACGTAACCGCGTCCCTTCTCAACCTTGATTTGCATCTCAAGGCGACCACCGTCAGTCAAGTGAGCAATCACGTGATGCGGGTTCACGATTTCAACATCGTGCGGCAATTCAATATCAGACGCCAAAACTGGGCCTTCGCCTTGCTTGCGCAGCACCAAAGACACTTCGTCACGCGTGTTGAGCTTAAACACAATACCTTTCAAGTTCAGCAGAATGTCAACAACGTCTTCACGTACACCGTTAATCGTCGAATACTCATGCACAACGCCTGTGATCTGAACTTCCGTTGGCGCAAAACCGTTCATGGATGACAGAAGAATACGGCGCAAGGCGTTACCAAGCGTATGGCCGTAGCCTCGCTCAAACGGCTCCATCACCACTTTGGCGTGGTTGGGGCCAACTGACTCGACTTCGATGGAGCGTGGCTTCAGAAAATTTTGGGATGACATTGATGCGATTCCTTTTTCAATACCCTCGGTTCGTTACACCGATAAGGCTGATGGAAACAAAAAACAAAAAAGCTTGGCCTGCATACAGGCCAAGCCTCCTCTAATTATCGTGAATACAATTCAACGACCATCGACTCGTTAACATCACGAGCGACATCGCTGCGATCAGGAACTTGTTTGAAGACACCAGCCATTTTGGCAGCGTCAACTTCAACCCATTGCGGCAAACCGATATCCGTTGCAAGGTCCATCGACTCTTTGATGCGGGATTGCTTCTTCGCTTTTTCGCGGATAGAAACCACATCGCCAGCTTTGATCATCATCGAGGGAATGTCAGCGGTATGACCGTTAACTTCGATCGCGCGGTGAGCAACGAGTTGGCGCGCTTCTGCGCGGGTCGAGCCAAAGCCCATGCGGTACACAACATTATCAAGACGCGACTCAAGCAACTGAATCAACGTTTCGCCGGTGTTACCACGACGACGCTCGGCTTCCGCAAAGTACTTGCGAAACTGCTTTTCCAGTACGCCATACATGCGCTTGAGTTTCTGCTTCTCACGCAGCTGCAAGCCGTAGTCGGACAAGCGCGCACCAGACGTGCGGCCATGCTGACCGGGCTTTGAGTCGAGTTTGCACTTCGAATCCAGCGAGCGACGGGCGCTCTTGAGAAACAGGTCCGTTCCCTCGCGACGAGAGAGTTTGCATTTAGGTCCAATGTAACGTGCCATGTCTCTATTCCTTAAATACGACGGCGCTTGGGCGGACGGCAACCGTTATGGGGCACGGGCGTGATATCCGCGATGCTTGAAATCTTGATTCCCAATGCGTTCAAGGCACGCACTGAAGACTCACGTCCTGGGCCTGGGCCCTTAATGCGAACCTCGAGCGTTTTAATGCCACACTCAATTGCAACTCGTCCAGCCGATTCAGCGGCGACCTGAGCTGCAAACGGGGTTGACTTTCGTGATCCCTTAAAGCCGGCACCACCTGAGGTCGCCCATGACAACGCATTGCCTTGGCGATCCGTGATGGTAATGATTGTGTTGTTAAAAGAAGCATGTACGTGGGCAATGCCGTCGGACACATTCTTCTTTACCTTCTTGCGCACTCGCGATGCGCCTGCACTGGCTTTTGCCATTTTGCAATCCCCTTATTTCTTCAGGCTGGCCGCGGCACGACGAGGACCTTTACGGGTCCGCGCGTTAGTGCGGGTACGTTGTCCGCGAACCGGCAGGCCGCGCTTGTGACGCATACCGCGATAGGTTCCCAAGTCAATCAACCGCTTGATCGACAACTGAACCTCGCGGCGCAAGTCACCTTCCGTGGTGAACACGCCAACGTGCTCACGAATGCGCTCAAGCTCAGCGTCACTCAGGTCCTTGACTTTCTTGAACAGTGGCACACCAGCTGCCTCACAAATTTTGCGAGCGCGAGTGCGTCCGATGCCAAAAATGGCGGTCAGACCGATCTCAGCGTGCTGATGTGGCGGAATATTGATGCCAGCAATACGGGCCATGGCTTTTCCTCAGATAAATACGTGTCGCGACCAGGATTAGCCCTGACGCTGCTTGTGACGTGGATCCGTGCAAATTACACGTACAACGCCGTGACGCTTAATAATTTTGCAATTTCTGCAAATTCGCTTAACCGATGCCATTACTTTCATGGTTGACTCCTATAGTCCTTTCTATGCCCCGCTCACTTGGAGCGAAACACAATCCTTGCCCTAGAGAGATCGTATGGCGTGAGTTCCACAGTCACCTTATCTCCAGGCAAAATCCTGATGTAGTGCATTCGCATCTTGCCGGAGATATGACCCAACACCACATGGCCATTCTCAAGCTTGACGCGGAATGTCGCGTTTGGCAGGTTCTCCAGAACCTCCCCCTGCATTTGAATAACGTCGTCCTTGGACATCTGCTACTTATCTCGTTGGTAGAGTCCCACCCTTGAAGCTTGCCTTCTTGAGCAGGGAATCATACTGTTGGGACATCATGTAGGCCTGAACCTGGGCCATGAAATCCATTGTTACGATCACGATGATCAACAAGGATGTTCCACCAAAATAAAACGGAACATTCCAGCGCATCACCATAAATTCGGGCAACAAGCAGACCAAGGTGATGTAAATCGCACCGGCCAAAGTCAAGCGGGTCAAAATCTTATCAATGAAGCGTGCAGTTTGATCTCCAGGACGAATACCGGGCACAAACGCACCGCTACGCTTCAGGTTATCTGCCGTCTCACGACTGTTAAACACAAGAGCGGTGTAAAAAAAGCAAAAGAAAATAATCGCAGTCGCATACAGCGTGATGTACAAAGGCTGCTGAGGCGCAAGCGCCGCTGCCAAGTCACCGAGCCACGTTAAGTTCTCACCACTGGCAAACCAGCTACTAACCGTTGCCGGGAACAGAATGATTGACGATGCAAAGATCGGTGGAATCACACCAGCCATATTCAACTTCAGCGGCAAATGCGAGGATTGGCCACCGTACAACTTATTGCCAACTTGACGCTTCGCGTAATTCACTGTGATCTTCCGCTGACCACGCTCAACCAGAACTACAAATGCCGTCACCAGAACCACCACCACCAAGATGAACAGGGCAGACAGAATAGACATTGCATTGGTGCGTACTAAATCAAACAACCCTGCCAGCGCGGATGGCAACCCAGCCACAATACCCGCAAAGATAATGATCGAAATTCCGTTGCCAATGCCGCGCTCAGTAATCTGCTCACCTAACCACATCACGAACATCGTTCCAGTCACAAGCGTCACAACAGTCGTTACCCTGAAAATGATGCCGGGCTCGATGACCAGACCAGGTTGAGCTTCAAGCGCAACCGAAATACCTATTGCCTGAACCAGTGCCAGCAAAACCGTACCGTAACGCGTGTACTGAGTGATCTTCCGACGACCGGCCTCACCCTCTTTCTTGATCGCCTCAAGCGATGGCACCACCACCGACATCAACTGCATGATGATGGATGCAGAAATGTAAGGCATGATCCCAAGCGCAAAAATCGAGAACCTCGATAACGCGCCACCAGAGAACATATTAAACAAGCCCAAAATGCCGCCCTGATTCTGTCGGAACAAATCAGCGAGCACCTCCGGATTGATTCCAGGTACAGGAATGTGAGTCCCTAACCGGAAAACAATCAGTGCAAGTATCAGAAACCCGAGTCGACGACCTAAGTCGCCGTATCGAGGTCCTGCTTTGCCTAGAGCCTGAGTAGCCAAGTTACACCCCGTCCTCAGGCAACCGTGCCGCCCGCGGCTTCAATCGCGGCTTTCGCACCAGCGGTTGCAACCATACCCTGAAGCGTCACTTTGCGAGTCAACTCACCGGACCTAAACACTTTCACAAATTTCACTGCTTGACCAATCACACCGGCCTGCTTCAAAGCTTGCACGTCGATCTCATCGACGGGCATTTTTTGCAGATCCGCCAAACGAACCTGAGCATGCAAATGTTGGTCGCGACTTGTGAAGCCACGCTTTGGCAAACGGCGATAGAGGGGCATTTGACCACCCTCAAAACCCACTTTGTGGAAGCCGCCCGCACGTGACTTTTGGCCTTTGTGACCACGTCCGGCGGTTTTACCCAAGCCAGAGCCGATACCACGACCAACACGTCGCTTGGCGTGCTTAGCGCCTTCTGCTGGCTTGATGCTATTCAATTCCATCGTCATGATGATTCCTCTCAAACCTCTGAGACACGAACGAGATAATCGACCTTACGGATCATCCCACGAATCTCAGGCGTGTCGTTAAGCACACGTGAGCTGTTCAAACGACCCAGCCCCAAACCACGCACTGTCGCACGATGGTCTTCCCGGGTGCCGATAACCGAACGCACTAGCGTTACTTTGATTTGCTTTTGTGCCATGACTTACCCCAGAATCTCTTCAACTGTCTTGCCACGCTTAGCGGCAACTTCAGACGGAGTCACCGCAGCACGCAAACCATTGAGCGTTGCTCGGACCAGGTTGTAAGGGTTGCTTGAGCCCAAGCTCTTGGCAACCACGTTGCGCACACCCAAAACCTCAAAAATAGCGCGCATCGGGCCGCCTGCAATCACACCAGTACCTTCAGCAGCTGGCGCAATCAGCACCTTGGAGGCGCCATGTTGGCCAACAACGGTGTGATACACAGTACCGTTTTTCAGCGGCACTTTGAATAAGTCACGACGGGCCTGTTCCATGGCCTTTTGAACGGCCACCGGAACCTCGCGTGCTTTACCCTTGCCCATACCGACGCGACCATCGCCATCACCCACCACGGTCAGTGCGGCGAAACTCATGGTACGACCACCCTTAACCACTTTGCTGACACGATTAACAGCGATCATCTTCTCGCGAAGACCGTCATCACGCTCTTCCGCAGCACTCTTGCCTTGTACTTTAGCCATTTGACCTATCCTCGCTTAAAACTTAAGACCGGCTTCACGAGCCGCATCTGCCAATGCTTTCACACGGCCGTGGTAACGAAAGCCAGCTCGATCGAACGCCACTAGCTCTATGCCGGCCGCTTTGGCTTTCTCAGCCACTCGCTTGCCGACCACTGAAGCGGCCGAAACGTTGCCACCACGACCGGTCTGTGCAGACAACTGCTGGCGAACCTCTGGCTCGACCGTAGATGCTGACACCAAGACACGATCACCTTCCGGTGAAATGATACTGGCGTAAATATGTTGGTTCGAACGAAAAACCGTGAGTCGATTAACGCGCAACTGCGCGATCTTTCGACGAGTCGGAATCGCACGACGCAAACGGGAAACTTTCTTGTCCATGATCTATCCTTGTCGGTGCGATTACTTCTTCTTGGTTTCCTTGATCACCACTCTCTCATCGGCATAACGAACGCCTTTGCCCTTGTAAGGCTCTGGAGGACGGTACGCACGAATCTCAGCAGCGACCTGACCAACGATCTGCTTGTCGATGCCTTTGATGATCACCTCAGTCTGGGTCGGGCACTCAGCCTTGATGCCAGCCGGCAAGTCATGCAAAACGTCGTGGGAGAAACCAAGTTGCAATTTAATTTGTGTGCCTTGAACCTGGGCACGGTATCCCACACCCACAAGGTTCAAGCGGCGCTCAAAACCAGCGCTGACACCCTTAACCATGTTGGCAACCAATGCACGCAAGGTTCCTGACATAGCCTTCGCTTGCTTGGAGTCATTAGCAACAACAAACGACAGCTTGCCTTCGTTTTCGTTGACAATGACTTCGCCAGTCAGGGCTTGGCTCAATGTACCCAAAGGACCCTTAACCGTAATGGCATCGGCGGCAACCTTGGCTTCGACGCCTTTAGGAAGCTCAACCGGATATTTAGCGATACGTGACATGTTCCTCTCCTTAAGCCACGTAGCACAAAACTTCACCGCCAACACCCGTTGCACGGGCCTTACGGTCAGTCATGACACCACGAGAGGTTGACACAATCGCAACACCCAAACCATTCATCACCTGAGGAATGGCGCCACGGCCTTTATAAATACGCAGACCTGGTCGCGAAACCCGTTCGATGCGCTCAATCACGGGACGGCCAGCGTAGTACTTGAGGGTTATTTCAAGCTCTGGCTTTGTTGATGTGCCCTTGACCTCATAGCTTTCGATGTAGCCTTCGTCCTTCAAGACGTTAGCAATTGCCATCTTCAGCTTGGAGCAAGGCATAGACACGGTGGGCTTATCCACCTGCTGCGCATTGCGAATGCGGGTCAGCATATCTGCGATGGGATCGCTCATGCTCATGTTCTATTCTCCTACCAGCTGCCCTTGGTCACGCCGGGAATTTCTCCCTTCATGGCCAAATCACGCAGTTTGTTGCGAGCCAAACCGAACTTGCGGAATACTCCGCGGGGCCGGCCAGTGATTGCGCAGCGATTACGCTGGCGTGTTGGATTAGCATTGCGGGGCAGCTGCTGCAGCTTCAGGCGAGCCTCGTAACGCTCTTCATCTGACTTGCTGAAGTTATCAATGATGGCCTTCAGCTCAGCGCGTTTAGCTGCATACTTTTCAGCCAGCTTTACGCGCTTGATGTCTCGATTGATCAGTGAAAGTTTTGCCACGTTATCGCCCCTTTAGTTGCGAAACGGGAAGCTGAACGCTGTCAACAGCGCTTTTGCTTCATCGTCCGTTTTTGCTGTCGTGGTAATGCTGATATTCATTCCACGAAGCGTGTCAATCTTGTCGTATTCAACTTCCGGAAAAATGATCTGTTCCTTGATACCTACGTTGTAGTTACCACGGCCATCGAACGCCTTGCCGGAAATACCACGGAAATCGCGAACACGCGGCAGTGCAACATTGACGAAACGGTCAAGGAATTCGTACATACGCTGACCGCGCAAAGTCACCATGCAACCAATCGGGTAGTCTTCACGAATCTTGAAGCCGGCGATTGATTTGCGTGTTTTAGTAACAACAGGCTTTTGTCCTGCAATCTTGGTCATATCGGAAACCGCGTGCTCGATAACCTTCTTATCAGCAACAGCCTCTGACACACCCATGTTCAACGTAATCTTGCTGATACGCGGAACTTCCATCACGCTCTTGTAGCCAAACTGCTCTTTGAGCTGGGGGGCAATTTTTTCCAAGTAAATGTCTTGTAAACGTGCCATCTGATTGCTCCTTAAGCCTTGGCACCAACGGCTTCGCCGTTAGAGCGAAACACGCGCACTTTACGGCCACCGTCTTCTAGCTTGATCCCAACCCGATCACCTTTGCCGGTGGCGGGGTTAAAGACAGCCACATTCGAAATATGAATCGGCATCGACTTTTCAATGATGCCGCCCGTCGTTCCTTGCATGGGATTTGGACGGGTATGCTTTTTGACGACATTGATGCCTTCCACAAGAACATGGTCAGCGTCAACACGTTGCAACACCGTACCGCGACGGTTTTTGTCACGGCCAGTCAGCACAATTACTTCGTCACCTTTGCGAATTTTTTCCATGGTTCTCGCCTTTTAGAGCACTTCAGGCGCCAGGGACACAATCTTCATGAACTTCTCAGTACGAAGTTCACGGGTCACCGGGCCAAAAATACGGGTGCCAATCGGCTCAAGCTTGGCGTTTAGCAGCACGGCTGCGTTTCCACCAAAACGGATCAGGGAGCCATCCTTGCGACGCACGCCTTTTGCGGTGCGCACGACAACGGCGTTGTAGATCTCGCCTTTCTTGACACGGCCGCGTGGTGCGGCTTCTTTGACACTAACCTTGATGATGTCGCCAATAGCGGCGTAGCGGCGCTTCGAGCCTCCCAACACCTTAATGCACATCACTGAGCGTGCACCTGTGTTGTCGGCCACGTCTAGCGTGGTCTGCATCTGAATCATGATTTTTCCTGTTCCCAACTTAATCTGCAAAACGAATTCAGCAGATCAGTTTTGGTCCCGTTAGGCTTTTACACCCTGGGTCGAAATCTGTTTAATAACGCGAAGACTAGTCAATAAACTAGCCCCCAAGTCTTCGTTCTCCCCCCACGTTGGCCAAGTTGCAGTCCAATTAATGCGGGAAAGCCGTGTATTCTATACCGGTTTTTTATCTGGCGCAAGTCTATTTAACGGTCCACTTGCAGCTCTACGATTGTGGCGGCGATACAACCGCTAGATTTTTGCCACTTTAAGTGGGTCGGTAGAGATATAGCGATATAGCGCTACAAACTATTTTGGCGTTGTCTTGTCTATGTGGCGTACAATGGTGACAGTTTAGGGGCCGATCCGGATTCGACGGGGGTCACAAAACAGCGTAGGGCATGCCGAGCACCAGTTCGCTCGTAAATCCACTGGAAAACCAATAAACGCCAACGACGAGCGTTTCGCTATAGCTGCTTAAGCTAGGCCGCTGCACTGATTTGTCTTTGGGTCAGGTGGGTAAAACCACAGCAGCGTCATATACAAAGAATCGGCCTTTGCTGGGTCACACAGTAAAGGGCTAAAGCTACGTGAATCGCCTTGAACCGGCCTGTCGGCTGGCTAAGTTCCGGGTTAAATTAAAATAGGTCGACTAAGCATGTAGAACTGCCTGCGGCGGGCTTTCGGACGGGGGTTCAATTCCCCCCGGCTCCACCAATCCCGAAGGGCTCGGATAATCTCCGGGCCCTTTTTTTGCCCCAAAGACCCACAAACAGCGGGCCTCACGCAATGGGGCTTGCGGATGAACTTGTGCGAAATGACCGTCTTTTACCCCCAATTCGCCCCCATTTGTTCTCTATTCTCCGTTTGGGCTGCGGATACCCGCAACCCCTGGGTGAGCAAATATGGGGTTCTCCAGAGGGTGTTTCGCAGTCAACCATACTCACCATGGTTGACGGGGCTATGGGCGTGATGCGAACACGCTGGCATTCGTGATTCGCTCGCCGCGGCATCCCCTTGCCATCGACAAAGCAAGTTCTACCGCGCAAGTCACCGCGCAAGTCACCGTACAAGTCACCGTACAAGTCACCGTACAAGTCACCGTACAAGTCACCGTACAAGTACCGTACAAGTGCCGTGCAAGTCACGGGGGATGTCACAGGGGATATGACCGAACCGGTAGCAAAACTTCTCAGTGTTCTAACAGGGTCTATGTCTCGCCGTCAGATTAGGGAATCACTCGGCCTAACTGGGGAGGAACATTTTAGGGTTGCATACTTGAAACCAGCTTTAGAAATTGGCCTAATTGAAATGACTCTTCCCGATAAGCCGAAAAGCCGTGCGCAGCGTTACCGGCTGACCCCATTAGGCCAGCATTGGTTAAGGGATCAATCAAATACTGGGCGAAACTAACAGCGACGAGGGCTGGTGGTTGGCAATGCCGACAACAGCAGACTTCATATTCCCCACTTGCGTCCTGCTAGGTCGATATGTTTGGCAAATTTTGCCAAACATTGGGAAATCCGCTAGACTCCCCGCATGAGCACCATGAATATTTCTCTTCCCGAAAGCCTGAAGTCATTTGTTGATCAACAGGTCAGCCAGCGGGGGTATAGCACCAGTAGCGAATACGTACGCGAGCTGATCCGAAAAGATCAAGATCGACTCCAACTTCGTGATTTGCTCCTCTCGGGTGGTACCTCTGCGCTAGGCGCACCGGCCAACGCCAGCTACTTTGAAAGTCTGCGCGACCAGGTACGCAAGAGCCCCAAGCCCGGCGCCCAGGAGTGAGGGCAAAGGAAATCATTCCGCGCGAAGTGGCTCACCGGGATGTAGATGAAGCAGTCACTCATTATCTTGAAAATGCAAGCGGGGCTGTGGCGCTCGGGTTTATTGATGCGCTTGAGACAGCGTACGATCACATTCGTCGCCACCCAGCAACTGGTTCCCTGCGCTACGCTCATGAATTAGATCTGCCTGGCCTGCGCTCGTGGTCACTCAGCCGTTACCCCGACATTATTTTCTATGTTGAACAGCCCGATTACATCGATGTCTGGCGAGTGCTTCATGGGCAACGTGATATTCCCGCATGGATGCAAGAACCGGGCGGCGGATCAACCAGCTGACTCAAGTCTGGTTTCAATGATCAAGTCGGAATATCGTTTTACGCAGCAAACCTCAAAGCTGGGCGCGCAGTCAGTCGCCGCTATCGCGACCGGCGCATCGGTGAGTTCTTGAGAGAGCTGGACATGACCGAGGGCCGGTCCACAGGCATCCCAAAAATATTGAAAGAGATGCGGGCAAACGGATCGCCGGCACCGTTGTTTGAGACCGATGATGATAGGCTGGCGTTCGTGATTCGCTTGCCGCGGCATCCCCTTGCGATCGACAAAGCAAGTTCTACCGCGCAAGTCACCGAGGAAGTCGAGCGACTGCTGTGTGCCTTAAACGGCGAGATGTCTAGACAAGAGTTGATTAATGCCCTCGGGATGACCCACCGCGAGCATTTCTGCAATGCATATCTAAAACCCGCACTTGATGCAGGCATAATAGAAATGACCCTGCCAGACAAACCACGTAGCAGTAAGCAGCGCTATCGCCTAGCGGCCCACAGGCAACGCTGGCTAGACAAACAGTCCAGTGATGCACGTTGAGAACCCGGAGGAATGCGCCATGACTATTGAATCGCTTCCCGATTTCAGTGGCCCCGCGGGCCAGCGCTGGGAGTCCATTCCCGCCGATATCCGCCAACGATTGTTGACTAACGTCTGGTGTTCGCAATGCCGTCACGCAGTGACGATCATCAATTTCAATGTGACCATGAGTGGCAGCAACCTGTTGTTGGTGGGCAAATGTGCCGAATGCCAAGGCGATGTGGCGCGGGTGCTTGACGGTGGATGAGCTATGTTACCTGCATTAATCCGCGCAAAGCGGAGCGGATTCGGCTACTCAATGCGGTTTGACAATTGCCGCAGGCGCAGCGACTGTTTCTTTGCTAGCACTCATTTTTTAGCAAAGAAGCATGTCCGGATGGTTTCTAACATATTGAATTAATTGAATAGTTTTCCGCTTATTTAGCAAAGAACTAGCAAAGGCCTAGCAATGATGACCCAATAGCGGGCAAGGGTGGCTGGCTAGCTAAATGCGTTGAATTGGCGACAATCGTGATGCCAAGTGCGCTTAAAGTTTTGGCGCCCAAAAAGCAGAAGGGCTCCCGTAGTCCCGCAAGCCCAGCGCCAGCCGCGTTGTCGCAACCCATTTGTCGCCACGATACCGAGTTCGTCGACATCATGCAACACTCACGGAGGCTCGGGTGCTCGAATACTCTCCGAGCCCTTTTTCTTGCCTGATCGGTTTGCTTAGTCTGGCTAACCCGGGAGACTCAATTGGCGACGAGCGCTTATGCGTGGAGAGCAAGCGAAGCGCATACGCGTTCCAACCGCGCATGCGCTTCGCTCGCAACCAATTGAACGTCTGGGTTTTTTGATAGTTGCGTCAAAACCTTAGGATCCATGAAGCTTACAACCGTGTTGTCGCCCTCTGCGCGCACAACCACGTTGCAGGGAAGTAGCGCGCCGACTTCTGGCTCTGCCATCAGGGCCTGGTGCGCGAGCTGTGGATTACAAGCACCCAGAATGTGATAAGTAGGAATGTCCACAGCCATTTTCTGCTTCATCGTCGACTGTATATCGAGATCCATTAGTACACCGAAACCTTCTTGCTTTAGCTGCTCCAACACGACCGACATTGCTTGCTCGACCGGCATCGACAGCGTTGTTTGAAACGAGTACTTAAAAATCTCCAAAAATACGTTAGGGTTGCGCAATCGGTGGCCCAGAGATAAGTTTCGGGACTTTGTCTATATTTGATGAAGTTAGAGTGCTTTTAGACGCTGATTATTGATTTTAGCTAACACTGGGTCAATAGAAAATTGAACGCTGAATTATTTATATTAATTTCGTAGATAAAAATCTTAGCTTTTGCCATGGATAAAGCCTAAGCTTTGGTTTGTTTTGTTTTTGGCGACGGCCGTCGCTTTCCCAATGCAACAAGAACTTGCCGAGTTACTAAAAAAAGCAAACGGCCTGACTGCGGCGCACCTACCATTAGGTGGTTCACTGGTTGCATATGAGTTGTTACTCAACCTCTACTTGCACCACGCACGTGGAGAAGAGGTTACTATCAAGACCTTGTTTGCTGGCATTCCCTACTCAGACATGGGTATCCGCTATCACCTCAAAAAGCTCATTGCGGACGGTTGGCTTGAGCTCAAGCCGGCTGACGATGACAAGCGCACGCGCCTTTGCGTGCCTACCGAGCAATTCCAAACCGCGTGGAGCAGCGTCATGCAGGAATTAGAGCGTTCATTTGTTGCGCGATTTGCATACGCTGAGCGTAGATCACCCCAAGCAATTGAGTGAGTGGGCGCTAACACCCTAGCGTGTGATGCGAGTTTGTTACACTTTAATCGTCATTGGGGAGTAGCCGCGCTCGGATTTGAGTGGTTTGCGTCAACATACTTGGCCCTATTGGTCATGGCGCAATCGGTCCGAACCCTCTAGGGTTCGCTCTTGGCAAGACCTTTGACCAAAACGCCGCCATAACGGCCGGGGTGCGTTTTGGTCATTGCGTTTTCGGCCAAGGACTGTTCTGTGGAAGCTTTCTGGGTATCAACGGGCATTGTTGCCTTGGCAGAAATGGGTGACAAAACCCAACTGCTTGCTTTAATTCTGGCTGCTCGCTTCAAAAGACCTCTTCCAATTATCTCAGGCATATTGGTGGCCACGGTGCTAAATCACGGTCTAGCCGGTGCCCTTGGGGCTTGGATCACCGCAAATGTCGATCCTGGCTGGTTGCGCTGGGGGTTAGGTATTTCCTTTGTCATGATGGGCTTCTGGACACTCCTCCCGGATAAGATCGAGAGCGAGCAAACGCGACTTAACGGCCGCTTTGGCGTGTTCGGGGTGACGTTCGCACTTTTTTTCATCGCTGAAATAGGTGATAAAACCCAGCTAGCAACGATCGCACTGGCCGCTCACTATCCAGTCCCAATTGCCGTGGTGTTTGGCACAACGATTGGGATGCTAGTGGCTAATGTCCCAGCCGTCTTTCTAGGGGATCAGTTACTGTCGCGTATTCCTTTGCAAACAATTCGCCGCGTAACGGCGGTACTCTTTATGCTTCTGGGGATCTGGACACTGTTCGATGCTAGTGTCGTTTCGGTTTTCTAGATATCAAGTCACCCGCTCACACATCATTTTCGCTAGACTATGGATTCAATTTCGTGATGGTCTATCTCTAATAACAACGGGGCAGTCATGTATCAAAAACTCTCTCTTTATATCGATGGCAAGTTCCTTGAAGCCGAAGGGCGCACCACGCAGAACGTTATTAATCCTGCCAATCGGGAGGTGCTCGGGCAGCTGCCTCATGCCACTGAAGCCGATCTTGAGGCCGCGCTTCAAGCCGCTGATAAGGCATTTAGATCATGGCGTAAATCGTCACCAATGGACCGTGCAGCCATTCTCAGAAAAGTCGGCGAACTGACCCGCGAGCGAGCACCACAGATTGCTCGCAACATGACCTTAGACATGGGCAAACCACTTGCAGAGTCGATGGGAGAGTTGGTCTCGTGCGCTGATCACTGTGACTGGCATGCTGAGGAGTGCCGTCGCATTTACGGTCGGGTTATCCCACCACGCAACCCCGATGTGCGTCAGTTTGTGCTTCGTGAGCCAATTGGTGTTTGCGCTGCATTTACACCTTGGAACTTCCCCTATAACCAAGCCATTCGAAAGATCACTGCAGCAATTGGAGCGGGTTGTACGATCGTTTTGAAGGGGCCTGAGGACGCACCGAGTGCTGTCATGGCAATTGCTCAAATGTTCCATGATGCTGGCTTGCCACCTGGGGTGCTTAACGTTGTATGGGGCGATCCACCAAAGGTCTCGGATTACCTAATCCGCTCACCCATCACCCGCAAAGTTTCGTTCACCGGATCAGTCGCAGTCGGTAAGCACTTGGCCGGACTTGCAGGTCAACACATGAAACGTGTCACGATGGAGCTAGGCGGGCATTCGCCGGTTCTTGTGTTCGAAGACGCTAACATCGAGAAAGCTGCAACGATGCTCGCTAAATTCAAAGTTCGTAATGCGGGGCAGGTCTGTGTGTCGCCGACTCGGTTCTACGTTCAGAAGGGTGCTTATGATAAGTTCCTGGAGAAGTTCACCGAGGTCATGGGTAACACCAAGGTTGGTGATGGTTTGGTTGAGGGCACAGAAATGGGGCCTCTGGCTCACGAGCGGCGCGTCCCGATCATGTCACAGTTTGTTGAAGACGCGGTGAGTCGGGGTGGCAAAGTGCTTGTTGGCGGCGGGCCACTTGATGGTAACGGGTACTTTTTTGCGCCGACGGTGATTGCGGGACTTCCCGATGACTCGATGTTGATGACTCAGGAGCCATTCGGGCCAGTGGCCCCCGTTGTGGCATTTGACGACCCGCAAGAGGTTATCCGCAAGGCAAACAGTCTGCCATTCGGCTTGTCGTCATATGTATTTACGAACTCTTTGCAAACTGCGACCAAGGTGTCAAACGCGCTTGAGGCGGGCATGGTGAACATCAACCACTTCGGTAGCGCTTTGCCAGAGACACCGTTTGGTGGCGTCAAAGAGAGTGGCATCGGTAGTGAAGGCGGTAGCGAGACGTTTGATGGCTACTTAGTCACTAAGTTTGTGACCCACCTATAAAAGACGTTGTTTGTTACCCAACAAAACAAATGCGACACCTTGTGAGTGTCGCATTTGTTTTCAACAATACTAACGCTGCGTGTCTTGTCGACACCCGAATTTAAATAATGCGGGCAGCCTCGACCAAACGCGTCACACGCCATGCTTTGTCACGAGAAATCGGACGGGACTCAGCGATCTCGACTGTGTCACCTGCTTTAAACTCGTTGGCCTCATCATGGGCTTTGTACTTTGCCGAACGCATTACGACCTTGCCAAGCAAGGGGTGTTTAACGCGTCGCTCGACAAGCACCACAACCGTCTTATCCATCTTGTCACTGACAATCTTCCCAACCAGCTTACGCTGGCGTTTTGCGGGGGTTTGTGCTTCTGTCATGTTCAGGCTCCAGCTTTCTGAGTCAGCACGGTACGCACGCGAGCGATATCGCGACGCACTTTGCAAATCTCACTGTTATTGGTTAGCTGTTGCGTGGCTTTTTGCATGCGCAGGCCAAACTGTGCCTTGAGCAAGCTCTCGAGCTCTTGCTTCAGTTCCGCAACGTCCTTGCTACGCAATTCACTTGCTTTCATTTCAATTCCTTTTATCTTTCCGCTCAGGCACCAAGATGGCGCGAGACGAAGGTCGTCGAAATCGGAAGCTTGGCGGCAGCTAGGCGAAACGCCTCTCGTGCTATCTCCTCGCTCACCCCTTCCATCTCGTACAGCACTTTGCCCGGCTGTATCTCAGCAACCCAGTACTCTGGATTACCTTTACCGTTACCCATACGAACCTCAGCCGGCTTTTGTGAAATCGGCTTGTCCGGGAAGATACGGATCCAAATGCGGCCACCACGCTTGATGTGACGGTTAATTGCGCGACGTGCAGATTCAATTTGTCGGGCGGTTAAACGACCACGGCCGGTCGCCTTCAAGCCAAACTCACCAAACGACACACTTGCACCGCGGGTAGCCAAGCCTGTGTTACGGCCCTTTTGCTCTTTACGATATTTTCTACGTGAAGGTTGCAACATATTTATTCTCCCTCAGGTGCTGGTGCAGCATCAGGCGTTGCGGCCTCAGCACTCTTTTTCGGGGCACGGGTACGACCTGCCGGGCGCCCAGCCTTAGCGTCGGGCCGATCACCACGGGGTGCGCGACGAGGACGACGCTCTTCTTCACGAGGAGGTGCCGCCGTTTCAGCTGGCATTTCCCCGTTAGGCAACATGTCACCCTTGTAAACCCAGACTTTGATACCAATCACACCATACGTTGTATGGGCTTCTGATGTGCCATAGTCGATGTGAGCACGCAAGGTATGAAGCGGCACACGGCCTTCTCGGTACCACTCTGTACGAGCAATTTCAATCCCGTTCAGACGACCCGCGCTCATGATCTTGATGCCTTGTGCACCTAGGCGCATCGCATTTTGCATGGCTCGTTTCATCGCACGGCGGAACATAATCCGCTTCTCAAGCTGCTGGGCGATAGAATCAGCGATCAGCTGAGCATCAACCTCTGGCTTGCGAATTTCCTCGATGTTCACGTGAACCGGCACACCCATCAAGCGTTGCAGGTCTGACTTCAAGCCTTCAATGTCCTCCCCACGCTTGCCAATCACCACGCCTGGGCGAGCTGAGTAGACGGTGATACGGGCATTTTTAGCGGGACGCTCGATGACAATACGCCCAACCGAAGCATTCTTGAGCTTCTTTTTCAGGTACTCGCGCACGCGGATGTCCGAAGCCAGCAAGCCACCGAAATCTTTCTCGGATGCATACCAACGCGAAGCCCAGTTACGTGTAACTGCGAGACGGAACCCAATCGGGTTAATTTTCTGACCCATCTTGACCCCTTAAGCGCTGACTTTGACGGTGATATGGCAAGTCTGCTTTTCGATACGATTTCCCCGACCCTTTGCACGGGCGGAAAACCGTTTCATGGACTGTGCCTTATCAACATAAATCGTGGAAACCTTCAATTCATCAATGTCGGCACCATCATTGTGCTCAGCATTGGCGATTGCCGATTCCACGGCCTTTTTCAGAATGCCAGCGGCTTTCTTGTTCGTAAAAGTCAAGATATTCAGCGCCTGAGCAACCGGCTTGCCTCTGATCATATCAGCGACCAATCGGGTCTTTTGCGCGGAAATGTGGACGCCACGAATATTAGCTGTCGTTTCCATGATTTACCTCTTCGCCTTCTTATCGGCTGCGTGACCTTTGAATGTACGGGTCAGCGCAAATTCACCGAGCTTGTGACCGACCATGTTCTCGTTGATATAGACAGGAACATGTTGACGGCCATTGTGGACGGCGATGGTAAGCCCAATAAATTCGGGCAGGATGGTGGAGCGGCGCGACCAGGTTTTGATCGGCTTCTTTCCTTGCTCGGCGACAGACGCTTCTACTTTCTTAAGCAGATGAGCATCTACGAACGGGCCTTTTTTAATCGAACGTGACATGATTCGCCCTCTTACTTACGCTTGCGACGCTGGACGATCATATTGTTCGTCCGCTTGTTGCGACGGGTCTTATAACCCTTCGATGGGGTACCCCAGGGGCTGACTGGCTCACGAGCTTCACCGGTACGACCTTCACCACCACCGTGCGGGTGATCGATTGGGTTCATAGCGACGCCTCGGACAGTCGGCCGGATACCACGCCAGCGCATTGCACCAGCCTTACCGATCTGACGCAGGCTGTGTTCTTCATTGCCAACTTCGCCAATAGTCGCACGACATTCAATGTGCACACGACGCACTTCACCGGAGCGCAAGCGCACCTGGGCGTAAACACCTTCGCGGGCAAGCAGAACGGCCGATGCGCCAGCTGCACGAACCATCTGGGCACCTTTTCCGGGGATCATTTCAACACAATGAATGGTCGAACCAACCGGAATGTTGCGGATTGGCAAGGTGTTGCCTACTTTGATCGGCGCTTCGCTGCCGGATAACAAAGTCGTACCCACTTCCAAACCACGGGGTGCAATGATGTAACGACGCTCACCATCGGCGTAACACAATAGAGCGATGTGTGCCGAACGGTTTGGGTCATACTCAAGACGCTCAACCTTTGCAGGAATACCGTCTTTATTGCGGCGGAAATCAATCAAACGATAATGCTGTTTGTGACCACCACCGCGATGACGCACTGTGATGTGGCCATTGTTGTTACGGCCTGAACCACGCTTTTGCTTTTCAACAAGCGACGCGACTGGCGCACCTTTGTGCAAAGTCGATGTGACGACCTTGAGCATGCCACGGCGACCTGGCGATGTTGGTTTAACTTTTACGAGGGCCATTTAATTTACCTCCGCAAAGTTGAGCTCTTGACCAGCCTTTAGAACCACGTAGGCTTTGCGCTCATTGCGACGACGGCCCATGAAACGACCAAAACGCTTTTCTTTGCCTTTACGGTTCAAGACCTGAACTGAGTCAACTTCAACCTTGAACAGCAGCTCAACCGCTGCCTTGATTTCCGGTTTCGTTGCATCAGGTGCAACACGAAACGCGATCTGATTGTTACGCTCAGCAACCTCGGTGGCTTTCTCAGTCACGATCGGGGCGAGGATTACCTGCATCAAGCGATCATTGTTCATCCCAGCATCTCCTCAAGTTGAGCAACCGCCGGTTTGGTGATCAGTACGGTTTTGTAATGAATCAGGGACAAAGGATCAGCATACCGGGTCTCAATAACCGCCACGTGTGGCAGGTTACGGGTGGCCAGGTAGACGTTCTCATCAACCTCGTCGGTAATGATCAGAACGGAATCCATACCCATATCACGCAACTTTTGCGCGGCTAACTTGGTCTTGGGCGCCTCGAGCGTGAAAGCATCGACAATGGCTATACGATTTTCGCGAGCCAATTGAGAAAGGATCGATCGGATGCCCGCGCGATACATTTTCTTATTGACCTTGTGGCTGAAATTCTCGTCTGGCGAGTTCGGGAATACGCGACCACCCCCACGCCACAGTGGCGAGGATGTCATACCCGCACGGGCACGACCTGTACCCTTTTGTTTGAACGGCTTCTTGGTCGAGTGCTTGACCTCAGCGCGATCTTTCTGAGCACGGTTCCCCATGCGGGCATTCGCTTGGTATGCAACAACGATCTGGTGAATTAACGCCTCGTTGTAGTCACGTCCAAACACAGTATCCGGCACACTGACGGTGCTCTCAGACTTACCTTGATCGTTCAGGAGCTTGATATCCATTGCCTTATGCCCCCTTCTTGACAGTTGCTTTTACAGCCGGATGCACAATGATGTTTGCACCAGCGTGTCCGGGGACAGCACCTTTGACCATCAACAAGCCGCGCTCAACATCCACGCGAACCACGTCGAGGTTTTGAACCGTGCGGGTCACATCACCCAAATGGCCAGCCATTTTCTTACCAGGGAAAATGCGACCTGGATCTTGTGCCTGACCGATTGAGCCAGGTGCCCGGTGCGAAACCGAGTTACCGTGGGATGCGCGTTGCGACGCAAAGTGGTGTCGCTTGATAGAACCGGCGAAACCTTTACCAATCGTCGTTCCCGTTACATCAACTTGCTGGCCAGCTTCAAAAACACTTTCCACAGCAACGATGGCGCCGGGGGCAAACTCTGCGGCTTTGGCGGGATCAAGGCGGAACTCTTTAAGCACGCTGCCAGACTCAACACCGGCTTTGGCAAAATGTCCTGCGAGGGGCTTATTGACTCTTGACGCACGGCGAGTGCCGTATGTCAGTTGTACCGCCGCATAACCATCAGTTTCTGGTGTCTTGACCTGAGTGACACGGTTGTTCGACACGTCTAGCACTGTCACGGGGATGGATTCTCCCTCATCCGTGAACAGGCGAGTCATGCCGACTTTCCGACCCACAAGGCCAAGCCGATGCGCGGCAGGCGTAGGTGTCGATTTCGACATCATATTCTCCCGGGTGTTACCCGATTCCCGACTTCGATTGGCCGGGGCTAATAAAAATCCAGATAAGATCTAATAGACTTTCTGGACCGCTATTCATCTCACAAAAGTGAGTCTGACATACTAACACGGCATAAGGGTTTACTGCAAGAGTGAGCCTTTTGCCGAGCAATAATTATTGCAACGCGATCTCAACATCCACGCCAGCTGGCAAGTCAAGACGCATCAACGCATCAACCGTTTTGTCGGTCGGGTCAACAATATCCATAAGTCGCTGATGAGTACGCATCTCCAGCTGGTCACGTGATGATTTATTCACGTGCGGGGAGCGCAAAATATCGTAGCGGCGAATCCGGGTTGGTAAAGGCACCGGTCCACGAACAACCGCGCCAGTGCGTTTAGCCGTATCAACAATCTCAGCTGCAGACTGATCGATCAGCTTGTAATCAAACGCTTTTAGGCGAATGCGGATTTTTTGATTCTTCATTTGTAGGTTCCAAAGAGCGCGTTAGGAGATGCTACCGAAGCAATGCCTCGGTAGCTCCTTCTGTATTTACTTCAAGATTTTAGCGACGACGCCGGCGCCCACGGTACGGCCACCTTCGCGGATTGCGAAGCGCAGGCCTTCTTCCATGGCGATCGGGGCAATCA
>CAZLFB010000083.1:0-23885 GCA_964558695.1 uncultured Orrella sp. | reverse complement strand
ACTTGTTCGTCTGGCAACACGGTTTGGTACTGCGCTGCCATGACTTTGTTAGGTAGGCCGTCAAGCGCGTAGTGAGCTTGTGCAGCACCTTTGTGGGTGCACAGAATCAAGCCAACCGGTGGATTTTCACCGGGCTTGATCCAATGGTTTTTGGCGTAGTTTAAGTACATGTGCATTTGACCGGCATCAGCGTAACTGAAGTTGCCGACTTTCAAGTCGATGATGACCAGGCACTTCAGCACGCGGTGAAACAACAAGAGGTCAACCCGAAACCAGCTATCGTCGAGTCTTAATCGTCGTTGACGGCCAACAAAGGCAAAGTCATCCCCGAGCTCAAGCATAAAGTCGGTTAAGTGATGCACCAGTGCATCTTCAAGCTCGGTCTCGTTGTAGTCATCTTTCAGGTTGAGAAATTCGAGCACAAATGGATCTCTGATCGCTTGTTCGGCTGTCAAGATGTCACTGGGTTCGGCCACTGCCGCTTTCTCCAGCATGGCAGTTTGGTTCTTTGACATCACAGCACGCTCGTAAAACTGACTACCAATCTGACGGTCGAGTTGGCGAACAGACCAGCCGCAGCGCAAGGCCTCGGTTTCATAGAACTGACGAGCAGACTCATTTTTGACCGACAGCAGACGAACGTAAGCTGACCAGGGCAGGGGGAAGGCTTGCGATAAAGTTGAAATCCTCGCGCTAGGGCTGACTGCTTCGCTGATTGTTGTGATGGTAATCGGCTTGCTTTTGGCAGGCTCTGATTTAGCAGACACTGTCTGCCAAATTCGTTCGATCGGCCACGCGAAGTAAAACAAACGCATTTGCTGCAAATTGCGTCTGCTAAAGCCAGCACCAAATTTAGTGGAAAGATCTTTTGCCAGCCGTAATAACAAAGTCTCGCCGTATTGCGCTCGCGCTTGACCGTTCTGCTCAAACTCGACGATGCAGCGACCAATCAACCAGTAAGTGGCCGTCATGATCGAGTTCACGCTACGTGCCGCGGTTTGACGAGCATCTTCAAGTAGCGTGACGATATCGCGATGCACTGAATCGTAGTCAGCAGTTGGATGTGTTGGCTCTGTGACGTGGGATGTCAGGCCATCAGCGATTTGGGGTGTGACTGAATTTTGCAACTATGGGTCTCCAGAAACGACAAAGCCGCCTCGGGCGAACCCCAAGCGGCTACAGGTGTTTGACTCGCCTACGGCAAATCAATCTATTCGTTATTTTAGCGAAGCGAGCAATCGTTGGCCATGCATCGTGTTGTCCGAACAAGGTCGTTCGCCGGTGATTTGCTGCAAGGCAGTATTCAACGTGTCATGCGTAAACCCCTGTGCTGGCGAATCGGATCCTAGCACTTGGCTTTGTTGCGTTGTCCGTGATCACCGTAAAGCCAACAGGCCAGGGTCGTCGAGGCTACCTCGTTGCAGCGAAAGTAGGATATGTTTCAACTGACCCGAAGCTCTAGATTTCTGCCGCAAGCCTGAACGTACCGTCGCAAGGTGGCCAACGAAGGCGAATGTTTGCCCGTGGCGAGCGCGCGTTCGAGTCGTGCCACGGCGGGTGCTTGCGTGCCCATGCGTTTGGCCAGTTCAGCTTGAGTTAGTCCGGCATCTTGCCTGGCTTTAAGCAATGCGTCTAGTAGCTCGCCTTCTTCTTGTTCGATGCGCTCGAGCTCGGCTTTGACGCCTTGTCGACGCATCAGAGTTTTGACGATATCCTCATGTTTTTGCATGTTTGCACTCCCTTAACCGATGCATTGCTGTTTCTAACTCCCGCGGTGGAATTCGATCAGTCTTTTTGATGAAACTATGTAGCATCACGATTCGCTTGCCCAATAACGTGCAGTAAAAAATCCTGGCGATGCCCTCCTAACCTTTAAGGCGTAGCTCGAACAATCCACCCTTGATCGCTTTGGTGTGTGGCTCGCCAAGATTTGGACCTATTGCCAGCATCCGACGAGTCAAGAAAATGTATCGCGCCGCCAAAGTGTCCGGTAGCCCGAGGATATCCGCTTGCACGCGATCACTGTAATACTGGATGTCATATCGATTAGCCGCAATAGTAACAAATTTGTTAATTTTATTGAGGCGTCGTATTGAGGTTTCTTGATGCGACGACGAATAGAAGCAACTGATCGTTGTACATGATCGTCGTAACTAATCGTTGCAACTAATCGTTGCAACTATGGGTCGCTAGAAATGACAAAGCCGCCTCGGGCGGACCCAAAGCGGCTGCAGGTATTTGATTCGTGTAAAGTGAATCAAGTTACTCATCATCGTACCGTTGCGAGCAACATTTGCTGACCGACAGAACTAGCCGGCCTCGCGGATACGAGGGGATGCGGCCGTTAGAGTTGTTTTGAGGAATGGACTAAGCCGATGCGGCGTCTCACGCAGCAAGCTAGAAAAAATAGCGCAACATTGCACAACAAAGCCCAGAACAGAACGAACACACAGTACGAAAAAACAGAACGAACACGCAGAACACACCAACATACACATTTGACAGAGCTGAATTTTTCAGATATCTTTTAGATATCTTTCCGGAGAGTCTGCTATGAAAGCTGCTACTGCTCAAATTGCCTTTCGTTACCGCTTGCAGGATAGCGCGACCGGCGTGACACGAGCCACTGCCAAGCGTTTGGCTGAAGTTCTTGGCGTGGATGAAACACAAGTCATTCATATGGCCTTGCATGAGCTAGCAAGCAAGTTTCTGCCTCAATACGAAGCCGATGAAGGTACGCTGACCAAAGCCCAAGTTGGTCAAATTAAAAAGTCAGTGCCCAAGGCCAAAGGTGGCAATGTGCGCAGTAGCTTGTTTGATGTGGAGAGCGAATAATGCGTTGGTGGCCTGAGCCGACTGCAGGCGACATTGCCTGGTGTCATTTTCCTGACAACATCCAACCTAAACCCAAGCCGCGCCCTGGCTTGATCACGTCGGTCAAGCTAGACGACGAAAACAGGATCTTTGTGGCTGTCGGATATGGAACCGGTCAAAAAACCGATCGACTTTACACAGGTGAGTTCCGTATCAGCAAGGCTGAGCATCCCGCTGCTTACGTCAGTGCCGGGTTAAGTTACGACACCAAATTTGATTTGAGCAAAATACTGGACTTGCCATACAACGATGACTATTTTTCTGTGCCACCTCGGGCACCCTATGGCCAGATCCCAAAATTAGGCACTTTGCACCCAAGTATGGTTCGTGTTGCAGCTACCGCCTTTGCGGCTGCCCGCCCGTAAAGGCAATGATGGTGGCAATACAGAACGAGGCGTACAGCCCGACTTTGGGATCAACGCCTGCGATGATGGAAAAAGCAATGGCTTCCGGGATAAGCGCCAGGGCCACCACCAGACCGGCGAGCAGGTCATTGCGAGTGTTGGAGAACCATTCTTGCTGGAGAGATTTCATGAGCGGGCTTAGATAAACGAACTGAAACAAACGGGGTGGAGCAAATGAGCTGAACCAAATGCGATGAAATAAACAGATTAAAAGAACCTAGAAACAGTGGCCTGGATGGCATCTGGCCTCACCGTGGCGTGATCTGCCCCGAATGGAACCGAAGCGTGCTTGCCTGCATGAATCGCTCGCTTTCACTCAAATCGATGCATCAGGGCTATCGCCTGGCATTTCAACTGAGGCTTGCTACCAAGGAGTTAGGCCGCTGTGGTGCGCGTGGCAAGTATGGCGCTAGGGCAGAAAATAGTTACACGGGTATGATGAATCTATCGCGGTTGGATGGCGGTTGGATGCGGCAAGCGATTTGCTGTCATGGAGCTATATCGCAGACTGGATTGTACGATGTCTATGCAATGGTCAGCACTGTTTGGTGGTTTAGGGCTGTTTCTGTGGGGTATGCACATGCTCTCGCAGGGCTTAAGGCTTGCTGCCGGGTCCGGGCTAGAGGCGGTTCTTGCACGTGCGACTGAGACTCGCTTTCGGGGGTTGGTATCGGGTGCGCTCACAACAGCCATTGTGCAGTCATCGAGTGCCGTGACGGTTGCCACCATTGGATTTGTGAATGCGAGCTTACTTTCCTTGGGCGCGGCAATCTGGGTGTTGTTTGGGGCAAACCTGGGCACCACTGCCACTGGCTGGATTGTGGCGTTCGCTGGCCTGAAGGTTGACTTCTCGGTTTTGGCTTTGCCCTTGATCGCGGTTGGGGCGGCGTTCAAGCTGACCGGACAAGGACGCCATCTTGCGGCGTGGGGTGAGGCGCTGGCAGGATTTGGTATGTTGTTCTACGGCATCGTACTCATGCAGTCGGGGTTTGCTGATCTGTCTGGGAGTTGGCAGATTCCGCGAGTTGATGGCGTTGCTGGCATGGCGCTTCAAGCCTTGGTGGGTGTAGCCATGACGGTCATCATGCAGTCTTCGAGTGCGTCAACGGCCATTGCATTAACGGCCGCACAGTCTGGCCTGATTGATGTGACTGGGGCAGCGGCTGTGGTGATCGGTGCCAATATCGGCACGACGGTGACTGCTGTGCTGGCTAGTTTGGGTGCGACACCGAATGCCAAGCGGGTGGCTGGTGCACATGTTCTCTTTAACGTGATCACCGCACTTGCTGCGTTTGTGGTGTTGCCTTGGCTGATTCCCGCGATCGTTCGTGCGATTGCCTGGTTCGGGGCGGGTCAGGTACCGGCGACGACACTGGCTATTTTCAACACACTGTTCAATGCCTTGGGCATCTTGTTGATTTGGCCACTGGTTCCTGTGATGACGCGCTGGTTGCAAAGGCATTTTGCAGGTGACCTGAGTGCGGGGGCCAAGCCGCGGTTTCTGGATCGGACAACTTTGCCTGTGCCGGGGTTGGCGGTTAGGGCCTTGGCCTCAGAGCTTGAACGTATGTTGGGGCTCGCACGTGAGTCGATCTGGTGGTCTTTGCCCACGGCGGTTGCGCTACCCAACGAGTACCAACAAAACCTACAAAAGGCTGAGCAGGCTAGGCAAGATCTAAAGCGATTGCTCGCGGCCAGCGAGGAGTTTGTCGAGCAGATGAACCGAGCAGCCATGGATGCTGACACCGGGGAACGACTCGCTTGTCTGCTGCGCGTGCGTCGCTATCTGGACAATGTCGTTGAGGGTGAGGTTGAAGCGATGGTGTTGGGTAACGAGCTGGCTCCGATGCCGAGCTTGCGAGTTGAGTATGGCAACTACCTGCAGAGTGTGCGGGCGTGGCTTAGCGCCATGGGGGCTGAACCGATAAAGAATACGCAGCAAGCTGAGCAAACGCAGCAGATGGTTCCCGCAGATCAGGTCAGTGACGAGCAAGTTCAGGGGCAAGTTCAGATGCAAGTTCAGGAGCAAAGTGAGCTCAAAGAGGCCAGAGCCTACGACTCAGCTTACCAGGCCTTAAAGCATGCCATGCTGCAGGCGGGTGCGGATGGTCGCTGGCGGCTTGAGCGCATGGAGCGGGCGTTAAGAGGCGCTAGCAATGAACGGCGAGCGCTGCAACAGTTGACCAAGGCCCAGTACTGGTTGAGCAAGGGCCTAACGGTGGAGTTAAACAGCGCTGCTTAAACTGCCGCGGTACAGACGCCCGACAAAATCAGGGATTATTGATTCCAATCAATTCCAATTTTAATGAAACGTTCTAGCATGATGTGACTGTTTATTTATCAGCATTTACTTGTCACGAATTAGCTCAAATTAACGACCACGATCCGAGCGATGCTGAAGGTTGCATCGAAGGGGAAGTTACCCCGGCACGCCCAGATACGGAAAAACATACAGGCTAGCCATGCTCGGAACACTGATTGAATCCCTGGTTGAAACCTACGGCGCCAGCACCGTACTTGCTGGTGGTGGCGCGATTGTCGGCATTTTGTTTGGATTTTTTGCGCAACGATCGAAGTTTTGTTTACGAGCAGCGGTCATTGACTTCTGGCACATGCGCTTTGGCGAGAAACTGTCGATATGGTTGTTGACGTTTTCTTCGGCGGTGATTGCGGTTCAGTTGATGGTGTTGACAGGCTGGCTCGAGAGCAACAATGCGCGTCAGATCTCGGCGACAGGCAGTTTGTCGGGGGCTTTGCTCGGTGGGCTCTTGTTCGGTGTGGGGATGATTTTGACGCGGGGTTGTGCGAGCAGGCTTTTGGTGTTGTCAGCCAATGGCAACTTAAGGGCATTGTTGGCCGGGCTCATCTTTGCGGTCACGGCTCAGGCTTCACTCGGTGGAGTGCTCTCGCCACTTAGAGAAGAGATGGCTTCATGGTGGACGATTGATGGGGGTGTGTCACGTGACATTTTGGCGAGCTTGGAGCTCAACCACGTCGCTGGTTTGGTGTTTGGCGTGATCTGGGCGATTGCGGCGCTCTACTTTGTGCGTATGAATCGCAACATTTCCAAGTGGGTCTGGATCGCTGGCATTGGTACGGGACTGATGGTCGCTGCTGCCTGGGGGTTTACGCAGTTGGTGCTCAATTACTCGTTTGATGCAATCCAAATTCAGGGTCTGACCTTCAGCGGGCCATCGGCAGAGTGGCTCATGCGTGTGGTTGACACCCCGTTGCCAGAGTTTGGGTTTGATGCCGGGATGCTGCCAGGCGTGTTTCTGGGCTCGTTAATCGGTGCCTGGGTGGGCAAAGATCTAAAGCTGGAAGGTTTCAAGGACGGCTACAGCATGCGCCGTTACATTGCCGGTGCGGTTTTCATGGGGTTTGGCTCGATGCTGGCTGGTGGTTGTGCGGTGGGGGCGGGTATTACGGGTGGGGCGATATTTGCTGTAACGGCTTGGATTACGCTGGTTGGCATGTGGTTAGGCGCTGGCGTGACAGACTGGCTAATCGACGGTCGCCCTGAGAAATCCGTGCCTGGTCAGCAGATGCCGGCACCCGTGGTGCCATAGTGAAGGATGCACCGATTTCACTATAGCGAGATTTACGCCTGGCTTGATTGCGTCGGATAGGGTTGGTAACCAGAGACTAGCTCTTGTAGCAGACCCTTGATGGTTTCGCGATCGTTGTCTTCAATATGGTCGGCTAGGGTATCGAGTTTGGCTTTCAGGATCGGCCAGCTCAAATATTCCTCGTTCGCACGCATAATGCGCGGATGTGTGGTGCTTTGTGGGTTATCACCGATCAAAAGCTCCTCGTAGAGCTTTTCTCCGGGGCGCAAGCCTGTGATTTCAATCTCAATGTCGCCATTGGGGTTGGCGGGTGTTTTGAGGGTCAAACCCGAGAGATCAATCATGCGCCTAGCCAAATCAATAATCTTGACTGACTCGCCCATGTCCAGCACATACACATCACCCCCTTTGGCCATGGCGCCGGCCTGAATCACCAGTTGCGCGGCCTCTGGTATCGTCATGAAGTAGCGTGTCACTTCGGGGTCGGTGACGGTCACAGGACCCCCATCGCGAATCTGCTGACGAAACTTCGGCACCACAGAGCCAGAGGAGCCGAGCACGTTACCAAAGCGCACCATGGAAAACCGAGTGCTTTTGTTTGAGCCGGTGTGTTGTGCTGCCATGGCTTGGAGCACCATCTCGGCTAAGCGTTTGCTCGCACCCATGACGTTGGTGGGCCGCACCGCCTTGTCTGTGCTGATCAGCACAAAATCACTGACATTGGCGGCGAGAGCGGCTTTTGCGGTTGTCATGGTGCCGAAGACATTATTTTTAATGCCTTCGGTGGGGTTGTCTTCTACTAGGGGCACATGCTTGTACGCTGCGGCATGGTAAACCGTGTCGGGCTGAAACTGCGTCATGACCTCGGTCATGTGTCGCCCATCCTGGACTGAGCCAAGCACTGCCACCAAATCCATTGGGCCCCTGTTTTGATTTGAGTCCCTGTTTTGCAGACGCCGCTCCAGTTCAGCGTGAATCTGATAAAGCGCAAACTCACTTTGTTCGAGCAAAATCAAGCGCTTGGGACCTACATCGACAATTTGGCGGGAAAGCTCACTGCCAATGGAGCCGCCAGCGCCTGTGACTAAAACCACTTTCTCAAATATGTTCCTGGATATAAGAATTTCATTGGGCGGCACGGGATCACGTCCGAGCAGGTCTTCGATGTCAAGTTCGCGAAGGTCTGAGACCGTGACTTTGCCTTGCGCCAAGTCAGTCATGCTTGGCAGTGTGCGTACAGCCACCTTAGCCGCCTTGACCGCTGCCAGAATTTCGTTGCGGCGATGACGGGAAATGGAAGGCAAGGCCAGCAACACGGTGGACACCCCATTGTCATGGGCGATTGCCTGCAGGTCTTGCGGATCGTGAATTTTTAAGCCATGCAGCACGTGACCTTGTAGCCGGGTGTCGTCATCCAAAAAACCCACCACCCGTAACTCTGTGCTGCCGATCATGGCCATGGCCAGTTGCCTGCCTGCGTCGCCTGAACCATAGATCAATGCCTTGGGCAGTGATGCGCGTCTCAGTATCTGATGATAGGCACCGCCAAGCCAATAGTGTGCAATCGCTCGCGTCAGACCCACGCCAACAATCAATAGCAGGGGTTGAATGATGCCAACGGTTCTCGGGATACCGGGAATGCCAACAACAGTAATGATCGCAGCATAAATCACCCAGTACAGCAAAAATGCGCGCGCCACCATGCTGACTGCTACTAAATTCGCATGGCGAAAGATCACGCGGTAAAAGCCGTGTGTGACAAACAGTGGTATGGCGATGGCCACGGAAATGAGTGACGCCCAATCAGCATGCCAAAATGGATCGTCATAAAGACGGGTCCATTCATCTAGTCTTAAGAAAAATGCCAGCCAGACGCACACCACGCACATGAGTGCGTCGACCGTCACCACCAAAAGGCGCTTGACCGGCCGCGGCAGGGCCAGTAGCGGATCAACGAGATCGAGGAGCGGCTTGGAACTCATGCGTGAACTACGTCATCAATTTGGCGATGGCACCAGTTTAGCCTTAGCCCGGTTGGTATAGGAAATCGGTGTCGATTTAAGAGCGCGTGTCAGCGCGCGTCAGGCATACATGACCGGTTGTCCAGCTAGGGTGGAAGGTTTAGTGGTTTAGTGGGCCACACCGTCTGATTTGATGACGTTTAAAAACGTCAACCAAATGATTTTGATATCAAACGACAGCGATTGGCGCTCCAAGTATTGACGATCAAACTCAACTTTGACCGGAATTGGCAGATCATCCCGGCCGTTGACTTGCGCCCAGCCCGTCAGGCCAGGCGTAAGCGCATCAATGCCCAATGCGGTTCTGGCAGCGATCAGGTCATCTTGGTTAAAGAGCGCCGGGCGTGGACCCACAAAACTCATGTCACCTTTGAGGATGCTTATAAGTTGAGGCAGCTCATCTAGACTCGTGCGCCTGAGCAGCGAGCCAATTGGGGTTAGATAAGTATCTGGGTTAGACAGCAGGTGGGTGGCTACCACCGGCGTGTCGATGCGCATACTTCTGAATTTGGGCATGGCAAATAATTGGTTATGCCTGCCCACACGCTGGCTCCAGTAGAGTATGGGTCCTCGCGAGGTAAGTTTGACTGCCATGGCAACGAAGACGAATGGTATTGTTAGAAAGATCGTGGCGATTATGGCCAGCGTCAGATCAAAAAGTCGTTTGTGCCAAGGCATGGGTTTGGTGGTTTGGTGGTTTGGTGGGGCGGTTTGTTTGAGTGATCGTCAAGTGAATTGTAAGGCTGTGTTGCGTTGGTTTCACTGCGGCTACCTGTGTTGGATCAGCCCATTGTCTCTAGGGGCGATATAAGTAAAAGTTAGGTTACACTAAGTGCAATGTTTCGCTACGGTGTTTGGTGATACCAATTTATGTTTTGCGAGCGAAATATCGCAAGCGGTGCAGCACCGATTGATCTGTGTCAGCCGCTTGCAAAAGTGGTTGTCACTGAATAGGTGCTCCAAAGACTCAAACGAGTTAGAAAGCGGTCTGCTTGCCATATAATGACGCGTTTGGCTGATGGTGATCGGATACACACTGGTCGGTTGAAATGTTGCTTCTGGGTTTCCAAGTATGAGCAGTGGTTTACGAGATTGCACGGGTTGGTTTCGCATGTTTCGCGGCATATTGGTGTTGGGTTTTGCGGTTTCCGTCGTCGGTTGTGCGATTCTTCCTGGTCAGTATGCTTCCTACGGCAAGATGGCGGAAGTGCGTGAGTCGCCGGAGGAGCCGAACGAACTGAATTATGAGCTTTTGCAAGTCACACCTCTCGTTGTAAGTGAACTGATTGAAGAGGAAAAGAGGGCTCGGTTTGGTATTTCGGGGCAATTGCCTGCCCCCAAAGTGCTTAGTTACCCGTATCGGTTTGGTCCTCAGGATGTGGTCAGCATTGTTGTTTGGGATTATGGAGAGCTTGGCGGACAAGCCCTACCAAGTCAAGCTTCCGTCGGTACCGGAGGGGCAACCTCCGGGGCTCAAAACAGGTCTGGTGGGATCTCAAGCGGATCTTCTGCGAATGGTGGGGGAGGGCGGGTCGTTGATCCTGCCGGGTTTGTGTATGTACCTTTGGTTGGACGGGTGAAGGCTGCTGGTTTAACCCTCGAGGAGTTCAGAAAGGAACTTGTTCGCCGTTTCGGAAAGTACATAAAGGATCCTCAAATTGAAGTAAACGTCGTGGCTTATCGAAGCCAGCGAGTCTTCATCGCTGGTGAGGTGGGGCAACCTGGCATCGTGCCAATCACCGACCAACCACTGACCTTGGTTGATGCTTTGAGCCAGGTAGGGGGGCCCACTGAAAAAGCAGATTTCTATGGCGTCAGGTTAACCCGAGGCGATACTCGGGTGCTAGTCAACATAGACCGCCTGTACTTTGAAGGTGATACCAGCATCAACGTGTTATTGCAGGACGGTGATGTCGTATCCGTCCCGGATGGGCTAGACCGGAAAGTTTTTATCTTGGGTGAGGTGGGCGGTTCAGCTGGTGTCAATCAAGCGCGGGCTTACGTGATGCGTAGAGGTCGTATGAGCTTGACAGAGGTGTTATCAGATGCTGATGGCCTTAATCCTTTCACTTCAGCATCGAGCCAGGTGTACGTTATTCGTGCAAACCAAGACATCGCTTCTCCAACTCAAGCAGCGATGAATCCGATTGTTTATCAGCTAAATGCTCGCAACCCTGATTCTTTAGTGCTCGCTGACCAGTTCCCCATGCAACCAAGGGACGTTGTTTTTGTGAACCCAACCGGCCCAGCCGTTATTGGACGATTCATTGGTCAGTTTTTCCCCTTCTACAACACAGCTGTAACAGTCTCCAACAGCTCCTTCTAAGAGGGCCAGTTGGCTAGTTTGAATGATCGGACACTTTAAATGACAAGCGACAGACGGCGAGGAACGCAGCAAGACCAAGGCGCCTTGATGCAGGAGGAAGGGGGCATCAACCTTTTAGAGTTGCTTTATCATTTACTTTTTTATCGAGTCTATTTTTTTGTGGTTGTTTTGGTTTGTTCAGTCGCAGCTATTATTCACGCTTGGACGGCCACTCCGATATATACCGCCGATGCGTTACTTCAAGTTGATAGTCAAAATGCAGGCGTTTCCTCTTTGGCGGCTTTCTCCGAGGTGGGTGGCGGAGGTTTAGGTGGTGCATCGGCAGTGCCGGAAGAGATCGAGATCATCCGGTCCCGTTCGGTCATATCGAGGGTTGTAGAGAAACTGCAATTGAATGTAGTCATTGGTGTTGATAATCGGTTACCGCTGATTGGTGATTGGCTCACCCGTGTTCTACCGAAAAGTAAGGACGGACTGACCGATCCGTTGTTTGGCATGGCTGCATTAGGTTCCTATTCTTGGGGCGGAGAGTCTTTGGTGCTCTCGCATATCCGCGTTCCAGATCGTCTTGTGGATGAGCCGTTAGTTTTGCGTGTTGGTGAGGCGCAATCCTGGGTGTTGGAGGTTGCGAGTGATGGCAGAGAACTCATTAGTGGACAGGGATTTGGTCAGTTAGCGACATCAAAGGATGGGAGCGTCAAGCTCGAGATTGAAGCGTTGCGTGCAAGGTCTGGGACGTTGTTTCGTTTGGTTGTGACGTCACCTTTCAACCGGGTGGGTGCAGTTTTGGGGGGGCTTCAGGCGACATCGGTGCGCGGAACAAACCTCATCGACATAGTCTTCAATCATCCGAATCCGCTTGAGGCCATGCGTATCCTAAATGCGATAGCGGAAGTGTACGTAGAGCAAAATCTTGAAAGGCGTTCGGCAGAAGCAGAAAAAACGCTTGAGTTTCTTCGTATCGAGCTTCCCAAGCTGCGCGCGCAGCTCGATGGCGCGGAGCTAGCATTAAACAACTTCCGAATTGATACTGAGACGCTCGATATCAGCTATGAACTTCAAGAGCTGTTGTCGCTCTCGACTGCGTTGGAAACAAGATTGTTCGAGCTTAAACTTAAGCAGCGCGAACTTTCTCAGCGCTACGACCAAACTTATCCCGCCATGCAAACGATAGCTGACCAGTTGCGTTTGCTGCAGTCTGAAAGAGACGTTGTGTCGGGCCGGATCAAAAAATTGCCAGCCATCCAACAGGACTACATCAGGCTTGCGCGTGATGTGGACGTTAATAACCAGCTGTACGTCAGTTTGTTAAATAGCGTTCAGCAGCTTGAAATTGCAAAGGCTGGCACGGTTGGCAATGTTGCAATCATTGACCGGCCTATTTTGCCGCGCGCACCGTCCAAACCCAATAAGACGCAAATTGTGGTCATCGGAATTTTTATTGGCATCCTGTTGGGTTTTCTATTGGTGCAATTAATGGCTTTCATGAATAAAGTCGTGCGTGACCCCAAGAAGCTGGAGTTGGATATTGGCATACCCACGCTGTCGATCTTGCCGCTCGATCGCGAGCAGATCTCACGCGCTGAGTCCGGTAATCAGTCGGTTTACATGCTTGCCAGGGAAGCACCAAACGGGCGAGGTACTGAAGCCTTGCGGAGTTTGTGCACCGCCTTACTGTTTGCTTTATCGGAAAAGCCACGATCCAAAGTTATCTTGATCACATCCGCTGTGCCTTTACAGGGCAAGAGTTTTGTGTCGGCAAACCTGTCTTTTTTGATGGGTGCAACCGGCAAGCGGGTGCTTTTGATCGATGCCGATATCCGCAAATCGTCGCTGCACCGGTACCTTGAGTTTGATCCGAAGGGTGTTGGTTTGTCATCTGTGTTGCGGGGTGAAACGCCATTGGATAAGGCCATTATTCCGAACGCCTACGAGAACCTGGACTTTTTGCCTCCTGGCCCGTGGGAACGTAACCCGGGTGATCTCTTGGCTGGTGAAAAAATCCAGGAAATCATCCACATCCTAGCCGATCGCTATGATTTTGTGTTGATTGACTCCCCGCCGCTATTGCCGGTGCATGACGCGCGCGCTTTGGGTAAAGCGGCCGATGTGTCCCTGTTTGTAGCGCGTCAAGATGCCCTGAGCTTGTTCGAGGTGCAGGACGGCATCGATGTCTTTAACAAGTCGGGTAACCGGTTTGATGGAGTGATCTTTAACGGTTTTATTCCATCGCGCATTCGGTATGGCTATGGCTTCGATTATGGCGATCAGGGCAAGCTCGGCAAATTTGGTCGTTTCCGTCGCCATGGTCACTACGGCAAGCACGCGACCTATGACAAGTCCGGTCAACACTATGATTCGGCCGATGGTGACAAGGGGTAACTGGGCTCCTGTCGAATTGACGTTCGTCAATTCGACGTGGTTCGTCCGTAAGAAGTTGATTTTATTTAGTTGTTTTTTGCGGATTTCTGATATAGCCAGTGCGATTTATGCAGATATCTGCCATAAGTTGTTTGACAACGGTGATTTCCGCGTTACACTGAATTTGCAAGATTTTCAAGCGACGCGGTTGCAGTTTTAACTGTCGCCCATGGCGTTACCAGTGGTACTCAGTCCCTTCCTTGATCGTCTAGCACTTTTTATCTTTATTTCAAGGAAGTACTATCATGGCAACTGGTGTCGTTAAGTGGTTCAACTCAGAGAAAGGCTACGGTTTCATTATGCCCGATGGCGGTGGCAAAGACCTGTTTGCTCACTACTCGGAAATCCGTTCCGACGGCTACAAGACCCTCCAAGAGAACCAAAAGGTCTCTTTCGAGATTGGCCAGGGCGCTAAAGGCCCAAGCGCAACCAACATTCAGCCGATCGAATAAATCGCTAGGCTAGTTTGTGAGAGCCCACGCTGCAGGCGACTGCACCGTGGGTTTTTTAATTGCCAGGCGTGTTGTTCAAATCGCTTGCCTCACACGATTTGTACGCCGTTTAGCGCTTAAGCTTACGACTCAACACGATTGATTCCATTGTTTCAAACGCCATCTTTGGATATGAGCATGTCAAATCCCACACTCGATCATTTACTTTCGCGCCGCTCGGTCAAACTGGTTGGCGCACCAGGACCTTCAGACGCCCAAATCGAAACTGCATTGGCGTGCGTGGTGCGTGCGCCAGATCATGCCAAGCTTTGCGTCTGGCGATTGGTTTTGATCAGGCAACCAGACATTGTGGCACTCGGTGATAAGGCGATCGCGATTCTGGCTGATCTTGGGCGTCCGATGTCAGAAGACAAGCAGGCGTCTACTCGCGCTTGGTTAGCGCAGGTGCCACTGCTAGTGGGTTTGGCCTACCAGATTCACCACGATCATCCCAAAGTGCCTGAGATCGAACAGACATTGGCCATGGGTGCGGGGGTGATGAATTTTCAGAATGCCATGCATGCCATGGGCTTTGCTGCCTACTGGAGTACTGGGTTGGCAACTTTCACGGAAGAGATGCCAGCGTACTTGGGGTTTGACACACTGGAGCAGCAGTTCGTGGGTTTTTTGGCCGTGGGCACACCTAGAAATATGCTGCCGTCGGTTCAGCGGCCAGAACCTTGGTCAGTGGCGCGACGTTGGGCGGCGCCTGGCGCTTAGAGGGATGCCGATTAGAGTCCAGCGAAACTGCGACAGTCTGCGATAAATCGAGTCGTAGGCAATTGCTGTTGCGCCAATGGCAATCCAGCACGCAAGCGTATTGTCCTTGAGCAGCACTCCCAGTGTCACGGGCACGGCACAGAATGTCCAAAGGAAAGGCGCCGTGGCTGCGTTGCACAAAGCGCCCTGGCGGCTATTGTAAAATCGACGCATGACCTTGGGGACTACGCGCCGATACACCAAACTGTGCAAATGCATGAGGTCAGGGCGATCAACTGACTGCCCACGACGTGCACGCCTAGCCATGGAGAACACAGTCTCCAGCACAGGATAACTACAGATCAGCAAAACGGCAGCCGGAGAGATGGTGTCTGGGTGCCTCATGGCGACCATAACGGCTATCCAGGCCAATATGAAGCCCAACATATAGGCGCCACCGTCACCCAAGAACAAGCGACCAAATGGGAAGTTCAGCATAAAAAATCCTAGCGTTGCCACAGCGACCATAATCGTCAGGCGCGCCAATTCCCAGTCACCTTGACTGCCAGCCAGTAGACCTAAGCCTGCCAGACAAATCAGCAGCGTACCGGATGCCAGGCCATTAAATCCGTCGATGAGGTTAATCGCGTTGGCCACACCACCCACGGCAAACGCCGTGAAGATTACAGCAATGGGTGCGTACGCCAAAAGGGAATCGATCACGGGCAGGTCGAGTCGCCAAAGCGCATAGCCAGTTAGCCACCAGGCGAGCAATCCGCTGGCCATGGTCGCTAAGAGTCGCACTTTGATGCCCACGCGCTTGGTCATGTCTTCGGCCAAACCAAACACCAGCGCTGGCAGGGCGGCCAGCAATATGAGTTGTAACGGGCTTTGTCGACCGTCATCGAGCAAAAGAACAGCGACCCACAAGCTTAGGTAAATCCCCAACCCACCAATTCGTGGCGTGGCACCTTGGTGAACTTTTTGAATGCCATCCACGGAATCGGCGGTCACCACTTGATGCCAGCGCCCGGTCATCACGACCAATCCAGCCAAGCTGACTGAGGTCAACAAACTGCCTACGAGTGCTATGTTGATGTCGGCTGTACTAAGCATACAGATTCTTCAGGCAGGGATAATCAGCTAGACAGATTAATTGATTCGATGGACATCTCATGTCGAAAAATCTGGCTGGCGGTTTGGTTGAGGCTAGTGTCATCATGATCGCTAACTGCATTCGCATTTCAAAAGATGTGGTCGATCGAGCAGGCAAATACGGTACCGATTAACAAACAACTTCAATATCCAGCCCCTGCTAACGTCATCGTTAGCACGAAGCAACTCAGCCCACAAAACAAAAGGAGAAGCGATGCAGGCTTGCATTGCCCTAAGCCTTCCTCGGGCCGCTGAATGACGGACGCTACTGAGGTCACCTTATGCGGCGTGACTAAATTTCGGTGCAGTATACACATGGCAATCGACTTTTGTTGCAGTGAAGCATAAAAAATTTTTACTAATTAACTTTTGTTTTTATCAACCGCAAACGTAAGGCGTTGCTCACCACAAACAGGCTCGAGAATGCCATGGCACCAGCAGCGAGCATGGGCGAGAGCAACATGCCGTTGATTGGGTACAGCACGCCTGCGGCTACGGGCACCAGTGCCACGTTGTAGGCAAACGCCCAGAAGAGATTCTGATGAATGTTTCTGAGCGTGGCTCTCGACAGGTCAATGGCTGTCACCACCTTTGAGAGATCACCTGACATCAGAACCACGGAAGCAGACTCGATGGCGACATCGGTGCCTGTGCCAATGGCCATGCCCACGTCTGCGGTGGCCAAGGCCGGTGCATCATTGATGCCGTCACCCACGAAGGTGACGATCCGTTTGGATCCTTTGTCCGACAAGCTCTGCAGCGATTTGACAACCGCGGCTTTGTCTTCGGGCCTGACTTGGGCGCGAACCTGATCAATACCGAGTTGTCTGGCAACCGCGTAAGCGGTGCGCTCATGGTCGCCCGTGATCATGACGCACTGAATTCCTCGAGAGTTCAGTTGTTCGATGGTCTGCTTGGCCTCGGTTTTCAGGGGATCAGACACCGCCATGAGCGCCACAATTTGTCCGTCAATCGCCACGTGGATCGGTGTTTGTCCAAGTTCAGCCCAAGCATTGATGGTGGGCTCAAATGCTTGGGTTGGCATGCCAAGGTGTTGCATCAGTGCAGCCGAACCGACTGCGACTGTGTGCTCGACTGTATGGTTGCCCGTGGTGATACAAACGGTGGATTGGATCCCTAGACCTTTGAGTGCTTCGAAACCCTGCACATTAATGGCTGGCATGGGTTCTGGTTGATTGATTTGGCCGGCTAGGCGTTCGTCAGCGGCTGTCAAAATCGCGCGGGCAATTGGATGTTCAGACTGGCGCTGGACCGCAGCCACCATCGCCAGTGTTTGGTCTGCAGTCCAGAGCGTGCTTGAGTCGGCCAAGTTAAGCAACTCGAGTTGTGTCAGGCTTGGGTGTCCTTGCGTTAGCGTGCCAGTCTTGTCAAAGGCCACGACTGATGTGGATTTCAACTGCTGCAAGGCGTCACCTTGGCGAAACAGCACACCGAGTTGGGCTGCACGCCCTGTGCCCACCATAATGGACGTGGGGGTTGCTAAGCCCATGGCGCAGGGGCAGGCGATGATGAGCACAGCCACGGCGTTGACTAAAGCGTTGCTGATGTCCTGTGTAAAGCCGAACCAGACAATGAAAGTCAGCAGCGCAATCACCATGATGACTGGCACGAAGACGGAGGTGACTTTGTCGATGGTGGCCTGGATTGGCAGCTTGGCGTTCTGGGCAGACTGAACCATGCGGATGATGCGGGCTAAAACCGTGTCAGCACCGGTGTGCGTGGCCTTTAGTACAAACCCAATCGTGGTGTTGATGGTGCCACCTGAAACCGAATCGCCGGGTTTGAGCTCAACGGGTATCGGTTCGCCAGTGATCATTGCCTGGTCGATGAAGGGATAGCCTTCGAGAATCTCACCGTCGACGGGAATTTTTTCGCCGGGACGCACACGCAGCAGGTCGCCGGGTTTCACCCATTCGATCGCCACATCGGACTCGGTTCTATCGATCGGATCGATGCGTCGGGCTTGTCTCGGTTGCAGGCCAATCAGGTGCTCAATTGCAGCGCCTGTTTTACCGCGCGCGCGTGCTTCAAATAATCTCCCTAACAGTATTAACGTCACAATGACAGCTGCCGCCTCAAAATAAACATGCCTAGAGGACTCGGGAATCAGAGCAGGTGCCATGATCACCACCATCGAGTAGAGCCAAGCGCTGCCCGCGCCCACGGCAACGAGTGAGTTCATCTCGGGCTGGCCCTGAAATAAGGCTTTAAAGCCGTGGGTAAAAAAATGTCTGCCAGGCCAGGCCAAGACCAGGGTAGTGAGCACGGCTTGGATGACGTGCTGCGCGCCTAGGCTCATGACGCTATTGAGCCAGTGATGAAATGGGCCAATCAGGTGGCTACCCATTTCCATCACAAACACGGGCAACGTCAGCAGCGCTGCAATCCAGAATTGGTGCGCAAGCCCCTGCACTTCCCGCTTGGATTGATCGATTAGCGATTGGGCAGCGGTATCGGGCTGCTGTACCTGCCCGACAAACCCGGCTTTCTCGACAGCGGCTAGCAGTTTGGTTTTGAGCGCCGCGCGCTCATCAGGGTTTAACGGCGTTTCATCGATCTCAAGCGCGGCGCGTCTGGCCGCCAGGTTCACGCTGGCCTCAGTCACGCCAGGGACTTTTTTTAGTACCGTTTCAAGGCGGCGCACGCAAGCCGCGCAGGTCATGCCATCAATGGAGAGATCAAGTTTGCTCATGCGAGCATTGTAGGATGTTAGTGCCCGGGGTTTGCGCTTGTCCTTGACAATGGCGGTTCGCGTGATTGATTTAAGGGGGTGGTCAGGGGTGGTTTTGAACGGTTGGTTTTGAACGGTTGGTTTTGAAGGCCTGGCTATTCGGTCAGAAACTTCCAGGCACCCTTGAACGTGAAGAGTTTGGCGGGGTTGGCTTTTTCTTCCAGCATCATGCTCATGCGTTTGACCAGCCGCGGGCTTTTGTTGCCGCGCGCAATCGCTAGATCAATGAGCCAAGGCGCACGGTTGATCTTGTTGGCTTGTTGGTAAATGCTGAATTTCGGTGCCAGGTCTTTGAGCATTTGCTCATAGGCGCGGCAGGTATCCGTGTCATCCGAATCATCTAGCAGCGCTTGGGCACTTAAGATGCCGGTCTCCATGGCTTTACCGATGCCCTCGCCGGTTAAGGCATAGGTGCTGCCCATCGCTTCACCCGTCACAAGTATTCCTGGCGCGGCAGGCTTGGCGCCTTCAAGTGAACAGCGCAAGGGCGCACCTTTGATCTCACTGACAAGCGTGCCAGACTCAAGCAGTCGTTTGGCTAAAGGGTTGCTGTCGCTGAACTGTTTAAAGAGCTGCGCTAGGTTAAGTTTTTTGGGCTTGAAATTCGAGAGTCGCTTCAGGCCCGGCAGCTTGGCTAACTTGGCGCAAAAACCAGTCTCATGCATGCCGTAAAGTCCGACGCCGATGTTGTAAACCCCATTGGGGCAGGGGAAAACCCAGCCATAACCGGGCGCGTAGGACTTGTGCCAGCTGATGTGCAGGTGTTCGATCGGCTTGCCGTTCTCGTCAATAAAGTCTGGATGATGGACGTAGGCACGCAACGCCATGGCAGATGGCAGCGTCTGGCTGCAAAGGCCAGTCGCTTGTAGGGCGTTGACGGTGGCGCCTGTGGCCAGCACGGTCCAATTGGCCATGATTTCGTGGCGCTGACCTTTGATATCGACGCACGCACCGGCGGTGCGCCCATTTAAATCTTTGATTGGCTCAAGATAACGCACCCCCGTCATGGCAGTCGCACCGACTGCTTTGGCTCGTTCAAACAGGCACTGGTCAAGCGCTTTTCGGGGCAAGACGGCGAGATCGCCAGGAATGTAAAGCGTGCCGCCCTTTGGGCCGTGACACGCCACTCCCTTAACCGTCGTTGCGGCTTGCCTGACGGTGCTCAGCACGCCGAGTCGCTCAAGTGCGTGCATGGAGTCGGGGATCAAACCATCGCCACAGGTTTTGTCGCGTGGGAAGTCATGCTGATCAATGAGGAGCACTCGGCGGCCAGCTTGGGCCAGTGTGATGGCAGCCGCGCAGCCTGCGGGGCCCGCGCCCACGATCAGGATATCAGTGGACAGGCTGGCTGTTTGACCCGACGTGATAGCAGTTGCGGCTACGGTTGTGGTTGAGCTCGGCATGAATGGAATGAACGCAGGAATGTATCGACAGAGAAAATTGCCATAAACCGGATCGTAACAAAGCCATGGCAGCAACAGGGGTGCAAGTCGAGTTATGCTCTGGGCTAAGAAATGTATGTGTGAATATTTTTAGCAAGCGCAACGCCCCGTGTATGGGTCTAGCCCTTGCCGGAGCCAGCCATGAAACTGCACGTACCGGACATGACATGTAAGCACTGCGTGGCAAGCATCACCAAAGTCGTCAAAGAGATCTCTTCGGACGCCCACGTGGCGTGCGACTTGCAGGATCACGTCGTGGACATTGCCAACATGGTCGAGACAGCACCGGACAAAGTCATTGCCGCACTCGATGAAATCGGCTTTCACGCAACACTTTTGCAGGCTGAGGCATAGGTAAAGCGATGGCCACGCGCTCCAAGCTTCGCAGCGGCACGACCCGTTTTGTGGGCGCGATTGTCGGGCTCATTATCTATTTATTCGCGATACTGGCTGTGAATCCAGGCGGGCGCGAACCCCAAGAGCAACGCTGGAATGATTTGGCTCTTGGTTGGGGCGCTGCTGTTGATGGCAGCCTCAGCGTGGTTTTTACCGTGGGTCAGACGTCGGTTTTCTGCGCACCATGCCAGACGCAAGGCAAGGCTCGGGCGCAATCGTCGCTAAGCGTCGCTAATCGTCTCTAAGCGCAGCACGGGCGATCGCAATCATTGACAAAGTAATAAGGGCAATTGATGTTCAAGATTCTGGTGGTTTGCACAGCCAATATTTGTCGCGGCCCGGCTGGCCAACAGTTTTTGCGGCAACGTTTAGATGGTAACGAGGTGGTGGTGGATTCGGCCGGCACGCTTGCCATCGATGGCAACCAGGCTGATGCCACCATTCGTGAAATGATGCTTGAGCGTGGCTACCCGGATATTGAAGGTCATCGTTCGAGGGCCCTGATGCCTTCGCATGTGACCCAGTACGACTTGGTGCTGTGCATGGAGCGAGACCATATTGAGCGTGTGCAGCGACTCAACCCATACGCATCAAATAAGACCCGCTTATTTGGTCACTGGCAGCAACAGTCCGAGGTTGACGACCCAGTGGGGCGTTCAGATCGAACCTATGCCGAGTCATTAGATATCATGGCGGGCATGGCAGATCAGTGGGTTGAAAAAATGTTGATGATGGGTATGGTGAAATAGCATGCTAGCAAATGAACTGCCCCACAAAACAATTCTAGTCACGGGTGGTGCGGGCTACATCGGTTCGCACACCACAGTGCAGTTGCTTGAAGCGGGCATGGATGTGGTGGTGTTGGACAATTTGTCCAACAGTCATCTCAAAAGCCTGGATCGTGTGCGTGAGATCACTGGGCGAGGCGCGATTTTTTTTCAGGCCGATGTGTGCGACCGGCAGGCTTTGCGTGATGTGTTTGCAAAATACCCAATTTCCTCTGTGATTCATTTTGCTGCCTTAAAGGCCGTGGGTGAGTCACAAAGCCAGCCCTTGCGTTACTACGACAACAACATTGCAGGCAGTCTTTGCCTTTTTGAAGAAATGCAGCGTGCCGGTGTTTATTCAGTGGTTTTTTCTTCGTCGGCGACCGTTTACGGCGAGCAGGGCACTGGGCAATACCGAGAAGACGCGCCTCTGGCGCCCATGAGTGTGTATGGACGCACCAAGCGCATGGTGGAAGATATTTTGCGTGACCTGTGTGCTGCTGACCCTAACTGGCGTGTGGCACTGTTGCGTTACTTCAATCCGGTGGGTGCACACCCGTCCGGTTTGATCGGTGAGGATCCTAATGGCATCCCCAACAACCTCATGCCCTTCATCGCGCAAGTGGCCGTGGGCAAGCGTGCCAAGCTCTCTGTGTTTGGCAACGATTACCCCACGCCAGATGGCACCGGTTTGCGTGACTACATCCATGTGCAGGATCTGGCAGCGGGGCATTTGGCGGCGCTCAATGCTCTGCAACGTGACGATCTCACCATGCCACTGACGGTTAACTTGGGCACGGGCAGTCCTTGCAGTGTTCTTGAGATGGTGAAGGCGTTTGGTCTGGCGTGCGGTAAGCCAGTGCCGTTTGAGATCGTTGATCGTCGCCCTGGGGACGTGGCGGTGTGTTTTGCGGATCCGACGCTTGCTCACCAAGTACTTGGTTGGCAAGCCAAGCTTGGCATTGATGCCATGTGCGCGGATGCCTGGCGCTGGCAGCAGATGAATCCAGACGGCTATCGTTAGGTCTTCGACGGTAAGCTGTTATCGGTCATTCGGCATGACAGGCGATGATGACTGGTGCAGCTGTCGGCGCGATTAACCCGTTGCCGTCAACGTTGAAGTCAGTTGCCTTCCCCCCCTGCGATAGGGTGTTTTTGCCCAGTTTATTGACATCGTTTCGAATAGATGGTCAGAATATTGACTTGATTTTTCGTAAATACGGTGTAAATATATGTCCATCACTTTTGAGTGGGATTCAGACAAAGCCAAAAGCAACTGGCACAAACATCAAGTGACATTCGAGGAGGCAAGCTCGGTTTTCCTGGATGACTTTGCAAGGCTGTTGCCAGATCCAGATCATTCAGTGTACGAGCGCCGGTTTCTGGTTTTGGGTATAAGCCATTTGCATCGGTTACTGGTGGTGTGTCACTGTGATCGCAAATATGGCACTGTGGTTTTGCGTGGCAGGATCATTTCGGCCCTTAATGCGACAGGCCCTTGGCCATGCCGCACGTAACTATTTAGGGTGACTTTGATGCGTAAAGAATATGACTTCTCCAAGGCCGTTCCAAACCCATATGCCAAACGACTCAAAAAAACGGTGACCATCCGATTGGATGATTCGTCACTGGATTATTTCAAGCGAATGGCTGAAGAGTCTGGCGTTCCCTATCAAACGCTAATCAACATGTATCTGCGTGATTGTGCCCAAACCGGTCGTAGGCTAGATATCGCTTGGCGTTAATCGATCGAAGTGGGTGATGGATCGCTGTTTGTTGGCCCTTTGTTGATCTTCTCGCTTTTCTGGCTCAGGCTATCCGAAAGATTTGGTCCGGAAGCGATATTTGTCTTAATCTTATGATTTATATGGTTTTTGCCTGTAAAAATTAATTTTTAAGAAATACCGGCAAAAACTGAAACCCTTGAGCGATCAACAGCGGCTCAACTTAGTCGAGTCGGACCAACTGTACAGGGCCTCGCGGCAAGCCCGATGGCGCAGTCATGACTATCGCTATGGCATGCGATGGAAAACCGTGAATAACGCCGAGTATTTGGTTCGATTGCGCGATGCCAAGGGCAACGGCAAGTCGCTGGGGCGTCGCAGTGCTCAGACAGAAGACCTATACGAGCGCTTCATCACGGGCAAGCAACTGGCCGAGCAGACATTGCAGGGCCTGGCGCAGCGACTGCAGACGCAAAGCCGGATGAATAGGGCATTACGCCTTGGACGAATGCCAACGATTGTTGGCAGTATTTTGCTGCGATTGGATGAGACCCGAGCGTTGAAGGATCTTCGCGTGATTGGTACTCACGCGCTCTTTGCCTATGAGTCGATGGCAGGTGCTGAGTTCAAGGTCGAGCTGCTGGCCTCGGGGGTTGTTGACTTGCCTTTTGACGGTCGCAAGAAAATAGCCTTGCTGGCTAAGAAGCTTGAGAACCAGGGTTTGATAGAGTTACTGCGTAAAGCGGACAATAGCTTTGCCATATCTTCGTCGGATGCGTTTCGTGCCATCAATCAAGATGGCTTTATGGTGGACTTCATCACTCAGGATAAAGGGATGTTGTCA